>DATKFV010000153.1:0-17284 GCA_035511035.1 Streptosporangiaceae bacterium | reverse complement strand
CGGTTGCCCGGTCCTCCTGCGTTCCCCTGAGTTGCCTCTGGGGGGTACCCGTTTTCGCTGGTAGGGAAGTTCTACGCCACAAAATCGGCCAGCACAAGACCTTCTGACCAGCTATTTCAAGATTCTTTACCCATCCACCGCACCGTCCACCGGGAACCCCTCAGTTATCCACAGAACTGCGCGTTATCCACTGCCCTATCCACAACTCGAACCACAACCTTATGCACAACTCGCTACGACGACCTCGATCCCGGCGTCCGCGATCGACATCGTTCGCGCGACTGGCCGCGACAGCGGCAGCACTCTGCTGCCGCCCCGCCGCCCACCCGACCCCGGGGCCACTCCGCCGCCGCCCACCCGACCCCGGGGCCACTCCGCCGCCGCCCACTTGACGGCGGGGGCACCCTGCCGCCGCCCACCCGACGGCGGGGGCACTTTGCTGCTGCTCACGCGACACCAATGTGCCCCTGCTGCTCTCGGCGGGAGCCCGACGCGGCCCACTCCGGCCCCGCGCCGCACCATTCATGCTTTCGGCCACTCGTGCCTTGGTGCCGCACCTGCCCCTTGCGCCGCACCTGCCCTCTGCGCCATTCGCGCTTTCGGCCACTCGTGCGTTGGCACCACTCCCTGCCCTCGCGCCGCTCCCTGCCCCCTGCGTCACTCCCTGCCCCCGCGGCGCCGCTCCTGCCCTCGCGCCACTCGTGCCTTGGCGCCCGCCTTGGTGCCGCACCCGCCCCTCGCCCAGCCAGGGCTTCCCTGCCGCCTTAGAGGCTGTCGAATTGCTCGTGCCGCGGACAGGTCTCCGTGATCATTGCCGGGCTCGTGATCTCGGAGAATGGCCGGGTGATCACCCGATTGATGGCCCGTAATCATGGTCCCAGGCATGATCCCGGAACTTCGCCAGGGCGCGTAGACCCGTGCGATTTTCCGTGACCCTGCCCGGACATGATCGCGGAGAGTCGGCGGCGGGCCGGTACGGGCTGGCGAGTAGGACAGCCCTCTTTAGCCGAGTAGGACAGCCCTTTTTCGGCAAACGATTGCGAGCCGGGCTGGACCAGGCCGGGAGGCGGTTTTGGCGGTGCGGGAGCTGGCTGTCCGGCTCTCACGGAAACTAGCATGCGGATTCCGGGGTGCAATTCGCCGTGATCATGGCTGGCCTGCTGGTGACGGAAACGAGCATGCGGGTTAGGGGCCGGCCGCTTGTGACATAGCAAGCTCGAGCTAGGCGACAGCCTCCGTAGCCCCGCCCTGACTTCCCCGATCATGACCGAGCACGGATCGCGGAACCCAGCTGGGCCCAGCTCACCCCGCCGCAGTTCCGTGATCATCGCCCGACTGGTGATCACGGTAGTTCGCTGCGTGATCACGCGTGTCAACTACCATGATCACGGGCTTTCCATGATCACGGGGACTTGGCGGGTGCCGCTGTCAGCCGCTCAGATCACCGTGATCATGCCGTAGATCATGATCACGGTGATCTGAGCGGCGTCGACACAATGGTCCTAGACGTCGCCGACCGCGCGGTCGCCAGACAGGACGCGGTCCACGGCGGGGGGCCGGGCCCGGGCGAGCGCGACCGGGCTCGCGCGACGGCCGGGGTGACAGAATTGCGACGGTACGCTGAAAACGGCGAGGCCCCTGCACGTATGAGATGCAGGGGCCTCGTCTTGGCCGTTCCGAGCTGAACCCGCCGATTGCCCCGGCAAGCCTGGTCCGCTGGGGCAATCAGCGATCCACACTCAGTCCGTCCGCCACCGGTCCAGAGCACCGTCGCAAGATTCCCGGTTGCCCGGTCATCCCGCACCTCAAAGACCCCGGTTGCCCGGCATCACTGAAGCCCCAGAGTTACCTCCGGGTAGTACCCGTTTTCGCTGGTAGAGAAGTTTTACGCCACAAGCCGCCGATTGCACAAGGCCATCTGGCGAGCTATTTCAAGATTCTTTGCCATCCACCGCGCCTTCCACCAAAGCCCGGTGGTTATCCACAGAGCAGGGGCTTATCCACTGCCTCATCCACAGGCCATTCACCATTGCTGGCTGCGCGGAAGTAGCGCGGGCGGGTGGCTTGGGCCCGCTCATCGAGGACGAGAACGAGCCCGAGCCACCCGCGAACTGATCGGCTAGCGGCTAGCCGGTCGTGCTGATGACCTCCTTGGTGGACGGCAGGCAGAGCCACTTCGTCGCGACAATGTGGATCTCCGACGTGCCGAACTGGTTCTCATCCCAGACGTTGGGGATGATCGGCGTCTTCGTGACGCTGAAGCAGAGCAGGTGCGTGACCGGGTTGACGATCGGGGTGGTGCCGGTCGGGGTTATCTTCTCGGTCGGCAGGCACAATTCCTGCGGCGTCACCGACACCTTGACCTCGACCGCCTTGGGCGCGAACTCGTCCTGCAGGAAGACGGCCGGCGGAGGCTTGAACCCGACGGTCCCAGCCACCGGCGTCACCGGATAGCAGGTGAAGTGACTAAGACCAGGCGGCTGCACGACCTTCTGGTTGGGCGGGGCCTTGAGGCTCTTCCACGACGGCAGGCAGAGCAGGTTCGCCAGTTGGGCTCCGGTCTTGAGCAGCCCGGAGCCGAACTGGTTCGTCACTCGCACGGTGAAGGTCTCGTCTGGGACTGTTGACGGCGCCGCGATGTTAAAGCACAGAAGATGCGCCGCCGGATTCGTGATCGGGAAGCTCGCCCCCGTCAGCAGCGTCTTGACCACCGGGTTGCAGTGGTAGGCGACCGAGCCGATCTTGGGGTTGAATCCCTGCGGGTCGAACTGGTTGATCAGCGTGACCCTCGGCGGTATCTGGTACTTGCCCTCGGCTGTGTAACACAACTGGTGGTCCACCGGCACCAGCACCGTCTTGGTCGATGGCAAGCACAGCCACTTGGTCTTGCCGATGTCGATCACCGAGGTGCCGAACTGGTTCTGGTCCCAGACCCGGGCCACCTTCGGCGTCTGCGAGACGGAGAAGCACAGCAGGTGCGTCTTCGGATTGACGATCTTGGTTACCTTGCCATTGACGACCTTCTCGGTCGGCAGGCACAGTTCCGCCGGCACGTTGGACACCTTGGCCCGCACCGGCTTGGCCGTGAATTCGTCACGCAGCAGCACATACTTCGGCACGTTCGTGTATCCGGCGGTTCCTGGCGCGACCGTCACCGGATAGCAGGTGAAATGGCTCAGGCCCGGCGGCTGCGGTGCCTTCTTCTTGGGCGGGCCTTTCAGCCCCTTCCACGACGGCAGGCATAGCAAGTTCGGCTGTCCGGGAATCAGCGTGGCCGAGCCGAACTGATTGGTGACTACGACCGCAGGGGTTGGCTGCGTGGCCGCGCTCATCTTGAAGCAGAGCAGATGGGCCGCGGGGTTGGTCACCGGAAACTTCTTGCCACTAGGCAAAATTTTCACGACCGGGTTGCAGTGGATGGCGACAGGACCGACCTTCGGGGCAAAGCCCTTCGGGCTGAACTGATTGATCAGCAGGAGATTCCTCGGTATCTGGTACTTGCCTTCGGCCGTGTAGCACAGCTGATGATTGACCTTAGTCAAGGCGGCCGCGCCGGATCGGACCGCCGGACCATGAACGTGACTGCCAGCGGCCGCAGGCGCAGCCGATGACGCGGGCGCCACGGCAAAGGCCAGGCCAGCACCAGCCGCACAGGCAATGGCGGCGCCAATAGCCAGCGTCGCCCTCACGGGTGTTGCCGGCAGCCAATGCCGCAACAACGTATTTCGGGACATAGGCTCTCCTTTTGCTCTCAGTGGGCGGATAGCCGCTCACGCAAGGTTGGGTACGAGCGTGCGGAGAGTCACTGAGAGAAGGGCCGTCAGAAGCTGAGAAGTCGCTGGGAAGCTGAATTCTCACTGACATTTTCTTGATCACGGCAATACGCGCGCTAGAGGCGTACCACCCAATACCTCCCTGATCATGGAAGTATCATGATCACGGCAGTCTGCGGTGTGATCACACGGACAAATTGCCCTGATCATGAACGTAACCGTGATCACGGAACCTCGCCTGGGCGCGCCGCGCCCACAATCCTCCGTGATCAAAGACACGACCGTGATCACGGAACTCCGCGCGGGCGCACAGCGGCCACAAATCTCCGTGATCAAGAGTCCGACCGTGATCACGGAACTCCGCGCGGGCGCGCCGCGCCCGCAAGCATCCGTGATCAAGAACGCCACCGTGATCACGGAACTCCGCCGCGCCGAGGGCGGGCATGCGGCCGGTCCTCGGGCACTGTCAGCACCCTGCGGCATGCTCGGGCTATGGACGCAGCAATGGTAGCCAGGCAGTTGTGGACCCGAACGCAGGCGCGGGACTGGGATGGCGTCGGTGAGCTGATTGCCCCCGACGCGGTCGTCGAGTGGCCGGTCAGCGGCGAGCGCATCGTCGGCCGTGACAACTACGTCGCGCTAAACAGCACCTATCCAGAGGGCTGGGAGATCAGGATCTTGCGGGTCTTCGGCTCAGGCGATGAGGCGGTGTCCGAGGTCGAGATTCCGCACGAGACGCTTGGCCTGTTCCGGGCCGTCTCGCTGTGGACGGTCAGGGACGGCCAGATCGTCGCCGGCACGGAGTACTGGACCAGCCCAGGCTCGGAGGAACCCAGGCCCGACCGCGCCGCCTACGTCGAGCGCATCTGAAGCCCCGCGCCCGCCGACCGAGCCTTAGACGCCTAGGCCGCGGCCGATGATCTCCTTCATGATCTCGGTGGTGCCGCCGAAGATGCTCTGGACCCGGCCGTCGATGAACGCCCTGGCGACCGGGTACTCGAGCATGTAGCCGTAGCCGCCGTGCAGCTGCACGCAGCGGTCGACGACGCGGTTGCATAGCTCGGTGTCCCACCACTTGACCATCGAGGCGTCCTCGTTGGTCAAGGTGCCAGCGTTATGCTCGATGATCGCCTTGTCGGTGAAAGCGCGGGCCACCGCGAGCTCAGTCGCCATCTCAGCGAGGACGAACCGGTTGTACTGGAACGTGCCGATCGGCCGGCCGAAGGCCTGTCGTTGCTTGCAGTACTCGAGGGTCTTGGCAAAGATCCCCTCAGCCCCGGCCAAGGCCGCCGCGCCGATCGCGACCCGCTCCCTGGGCAGGTTCTGCATGAGCGCGATGAAGCCGCCGCCCGGCTCGCCGAGCAGGTTAGCGACCGGTACCCGCACGTCGCTGAAGAACAGCTCAGAGGTGTCCTGCGCGTGCATGCCGACCTTCTCCAAGTTTCGGCCGCGCTCGAAGCCCGCCATGTCACGCTCGACGACCAGCAGGCTGATCCCGCGGTGCCCGGCCTCTAGATCGGTGCGGGCGACGACGATCACCAGGTCAGCGAGCTGCCCGTTGGAGATGAACGTCTTCTGCCCGGTCAGCACGTAACTGTCGCCGTCGAGCACCGCGCTGGTCCTGATCCCCTGCAGGTCGCTGCCGGCTCCTGGCTCGCTCATCGCGATCGCCGTGATCAGCTCGCCACTGCAGTAACCGGGCATCCAGCGGTCGGCCTGCTCGTCGGTCATCAGCCGCTTGAAGTACTGGCCGTTGATGTCGTTGTGGACGGAGAATCCAGGACCGGACGCTCCCGCCCGCATCATCTCCTCGTTAAGCACGAGGTAGAAGCGGTAATCATCGTTGCCGCCGCCACCGTACTTCTCGTCGACGTCGATGCCGAGCAGGCCGGCCGAGCCAGCCGCCAGCCACACGTCACGTGAGACCTTGCCGTCGCGCTCCCACTGGTCGTGGTAGGGCGTGACCTCCTTGGCGATGAAGGCCCGCACCGCGTCCCTGAACGCATCGTGATCGGCCGTGAAGATGTCCCGCTTCATTGACCCCCGTCCTCCCCGGCGTCAGGCAGCGCTGGAGGCCAGGTAGGTAGCCCACTGAGGGTCGCCGTCGTGGGCGGCGCCGATGAGTCGCCAGTGCGAGCCACGCGGCGCTAGCGGATCCCAGCGCAGCGTCCAGCCAAGCTCCTCGATGAGCCGATCTGCCTTGCGATGGTTGCACTTGGTGCAGGACGCGACGCAATTCTCCCAGGCGTGCGCGCCACCGCGGCTGCGGGGCACGACGTGGTCGATCGTGTCAGCGGTGGCACCGCAGTAGGCGCACAGGTAACCGTCCCTGCGCATGAGCGCAGCGCGGGTCAGCGGAACGCGGTTGCGGTGCGGCACCCTGACATAGCGACGCAACCTGATCACCGAAGGGACCGCCAGCTGGACCGAGGCTGAGTGAAGCACAAGCCCTGAGGCTTCGTCATGCAAGATCTCTGCTTTGTCAGCTAGTACGAGGCTAACGGCCCGGTGCAGGCAGACGGTGGTCAGCGGCTCATACGTGATGTTGAGCAGCAATACCCTGCGCAATGCCCACCTCCCAGGCTGGGCTGCCCGCTGGCTGCGGGGCACCCGTGACCAGTGTGACCGGACGACGCCCTGACCGCCAACACCAAATAGCCACCTAGTAGCTCTCGGTTTATCGAACGTCAGGCGAATCATGGGTGACGTCGCAGCCGGTCGCGGTGTGTCGCCGCAGCACAAGTACCCTGGAACGCGTCATGGAGAGCCCAACGCACCCACAAGTCACAGGAACCGAATCCGGCCAGGGCGCCGGCGGCGGAACCGATGCCGGTCCGAGCGCCGAGCCCGACCTGAGCTTCTACGAGGCGGTCGGCGGCGAGGAGGCCTTCACTCGCCTTGTCGGCCGGTTCTATGCCGAGGTCGCGGCCGACCCGCAGTTGCGGGCGGTCTACCCGAGCAAGGACCTAGGCCCGGCGCAGGAGCACCTTCGGCTGTTCCTGATGCAGTACTGGGGCGGCCCTGGTACCTACGGCGAGCAGCGCGGGCACCCGCGGCTGCGGATGCGGCACGCCCACTTCGCGATCGGCGAGGCCGAGAGGGACGCCTGGCTCAGGCACATGCGCACGGCGCTCGACGAGCTTGGCCTTGACCCCGGCTACGACGACCAGCTCTGGCAGTACCTCGTGATGGCCGCGCACAGCCTGGTCAACACCGGGCCGGTCAACACGGGGCCAGGCAATTCAGGGCCGCCCGCCGGACCCCAGCCAGGCGCGCATCGCCCCGACCTCGGCCTGTCCCCCGCCTGAGGCCCCTGTCCCCGCCTGAGGCCCCTGTCCCCGCCTGAGGCCGCCGCCTGGCCGCCACGGCGGTCAGCGGTTGGCGAAGACGCGCTCCGGCGCGATCAGCACCGCGGCCCGCCGGTCGTCCGCCATGACCCGGTCGTATTCGTCGAAGTCATCGTGCGCCCCGCCGGCGGCGGCGAATACCTCGCGCAGCAGCAGCCGCAGCCGCTCGGGCCCGATGCCAGGCGCCGGGTCATCGGGTCCGATGATCTCGGCCCGGCCGTTGACGCCCGCCCACTGCCAGCCGACCCGCAGGACGACGCTGATATCGGGTCGCTCGCGCAGGTCGACGAGCTTGCGGGCCCGGCCATGGATCACGGCCCCGACCACCCGAGCGCCGCTGATCGGATGGTCGAGCACGCCCACGTTGACGACCGAGGGACGCAGCTGCCCGTCCCTGCTCAGGACCGTCATCACCGCCAGGCCGTGGTCCCCGGCCACAAGCGCCTCGAAGTCAGCCAGCTCAGCCATCGGCCCTCCTCATTCCCGCGCTACCCATGCACCCGTTTGCTGGACGGATCGTACAGCGGCCGCAAGGAGGCCACGGCCGGGTGACTCGCCTCGCCAATCTGGACCGTCCACTCCCCCGAGTCCAGATAGCGCTGAGTGACCGGCTCCTCCGCCTCCACCATGGCCAGCCCGACCGCGCCGCCGAGCGTGAAACCGTAGGACGCGGACCTGATGTAGCCGGCCGGCTGACCGTTCCTGCTGACCACCTCAGCGTGGAAGAGCTGCGGCCGCGGATCGCTCACCAGGACCTGGACCAGCCTGCGCTTCAGCGGGCCTGCCGCCTTCTGGGCGAGCACGGCGTCCTGGCCGATAAAGCCGCCCGGCTTGTCGAGCGCGACCGCGAAGCCGAGGCCGGCCTCAAGCACCGAGTCGGTGTTGTCGATGTCGTGGCCGTAATCGCGGTAGGCCTTCTCCATGCGCAGGCTCGCCAGCGCCTTCAACCCGGCGTGTCGCAGGCCCAGCGGTTCCCCCGCCGCCACTAGCTGGTCGTAGACGGCGACGGCTTGCTCGGCCGGGATGTGCAGCTCGTAGCCCAGCTCGCCGAGGTAGGTGATCCTGATGCACAGCACCCGGGCGTAGCCGATGTCGATGAAGCGCGCCGCGCGGAACGGGAAGGCGTCGTTGGACAGGTCCGCGCTCGTGACCTTGGCGAGCAGGTCGCGAGCGAGCGGGCCCTGCACGTTGAGCTGGGCGTAGCCCGAGGTCACGTCGCTGACGAAGGCATGGGAGTCGCCGAAGTGGCGGCGCATCCAGGTGTGCGCGTGCCGGTGCGCGGTGTCGGAGGCGACCACGAAGAACTGCTCGTCGTCGAGCATCGTCACGGTCAGGTCGGCCTCGAGTGTCCCGCGCTCGTTCAGCCACTGGGTGTAAGTGATCCGGCCGGCCTCGGCCGCGACCTCGTTGGCCGAGATTCGCTCAAGCTCCCTGGCCGCGTCCCGGCCCTGGACCTCGAACTTGGCCATGAACGACATGTCCATGAGGATCACGCCGTTCCTCGTGGCGTTGTGCTCAGCGGCCCAGTACTCAAACCAGCGCGGCCGTCCCCAGCTCAGCTCGCCGGGATCAGGTTCGGTGCCGGCCGGCGCGTACCAGTCGGCGCCTTCCCAGCCGCTGACGTCCCTGAAGCAGGCCCGCTGCGCCACCAGCCTGGCGTGCACCGGCGAGAGCCTGGCGCCACGCGCGGTCTTGGCCGGCCGGTGCGGGTAATGCGTCGCGTAGACCAGCCCGAGCGACTCGACCGTCCGGGTAGCCCGGTAGGCCGGATTCGCCTGGTATGAATGCAGCCGGTCAATGTTGATGCCGGTCACGTCGATGTCGGGGCGGCCGTCCACCACCCAGCGCGCGACCGCGGCGCCGATGCCGCCGCCGGTCAGGATGCCGATCGAGTTCAGCCCGGCCGCGACGAAGAAGTTCTTCAGCTCGGGCGCCTCGCCGACGATCGGCTGCAGATCGGGAGTGAAGCTCTCAGGGCCGCAGAAGAACTTCCTGATCCCGGCCTGCTCGGTGACCGGCACCCGCGACATCGTGGTCTCCAGGTAAGGACCCATCCGGTCCCAGTCCGGCGGCAGCTCGCCGAAGGAGAAGCCGGGCGGGATGCCGTCGACCCGCCACGGCGCGCAGACCGGCTCGAACAGGCCGAGCATCAGCCCGCCGCCCTCCTCGCGGTAGTAACCGTAGCTGGCCGGATCCTCGAGCACGGGCCAGGAGCTGTCCACGCCATCGATCGGCTCGGTCAGCAGGTAGTAATGCTCGGCCGCCTGGAGCGGTATCGACACTCCCGCCAGCTCGCCGAGCTGACGGGCCCACATGCCGGCGCAGTTCACCACGTACTCGGCCTCGACGTCGCCGTAGGGCGTGCGAACCCCGGTCACCGTTCCCCGCCGGCGCTCGAAGCCGGTCACCGGCACGCCCTCGATGATCGTGACCCCGCGCATTCGCGCCCCCTTGGCCAGCGACATCGTGACGTCGACCGGGTTGACCCGGCCGTCGGCCGGGATGTAGAAGCCGGCCAGCACGTCGTCGGTCCTCGCCAGCGGCCAGAGCTCAGCGACCTCGCGCGGCGAGATCTCGTGCACCTCGACGCCCAGGTACCGGTTGAACGCCGCCGTGCGCCGGTACTCCTCCAGCCGTCCTGGCTCGATCGCGAGCTCGATCAGGCCGCACTGCTTGAGGCCGGTCGCAAGGCCAGTCTCGGCCTCAAGCCGGCTGTACAGGTCCCAGGTGTACCGGCGCAGCTCGGTTGAGGTCTGCGAGGTCGAGCCGAAGGTCGCCATCAGCCCGGCCGCGTGCCAGGTGGTACCTGAGGTCAGCCGGTCCCGCTCGAGCAGCAGCACGTCCGTCCAGCCCAGGTGAGCCAGGTGGTACGCGACCGAGGTGCCGATGACGCCGCCGCCGACCACGACGACCCTGGCCCTGGCCGGCAACGGGCCGCCTCGGGGTCCGCCTGCGGAGACTACTTCACCCGTGGTCATCACACCTGCACCTCGATTCCCGGTTCGTCCTGGTCAGCCCGCCGAGCATATGCCAGAGATCACCAGCCAGCGCATGCATAGGCCCGTCCGAGGCATGGGAGTAACCACAGTGCAGGCTCCGGACAAGCGAAAGGTATGCAAAATGACCGACATGACGCTAAATCAGGCAGACAGCGCGAGCCGCGGCGCCAGGAGCACGCAGGGTCCGACCTAGCGAACTCGCTAGCTGCGGGTGAGCTTGCGGTAGGTGACGCGGTGCGGCCGCGCGGCCTCGGCGCCGAGGCGCTCGACCTTGTTCTTCTCGTACGACTCGAAGTTGCCCTCGAACCAGAACCAGCTTGACCCGCCCTCCCAGGCCAGGATGTGCGTCGCGATCCGGTCAAGGAACCAGCGGTCGTGGCTCGTGATGACCGCGCAGCCAGGGAACTCGAGCAGCGCGTTCTCCAGCGACGACAGCGTCTCGACATCGAGGTCGTTCGTCGGCTCGTCGAGCAGGAGCAGGTTGCCCCCCTGCTTCAGGGTGAGCGCGAGGTTCACCCGGTTGCGCTCGCCGCCGGACATGACCCCGGCCAGCTTCTGCTGGTCACCGCCCTTGAAGCCGAACGCGGCCACGTAGGCGCGGCTGGGGATCTCCGACTTGCCCGCCTTGATGTAGGACTCGCCGTCCGAGATCACCTCCCAGACGTTCTTGCCCGGGTCGATCCTGGCCCTGTCCTGGTCGACGTAGGCGATCTTGACCGTGTCGCCGATCTTGATCGTGCCGCCGTCAGGGGCCTCCTCGCCGACGATCATCTTGAACAAGGTCGTCTTGCCGACTCCGTTGGGGCCGATGACGCCGACGATCCCGTTCGGGGGCAGGCTGAAGCTCAGGTCCTCGATCAGCATCCGGTCGCCGAAGCCCTTGCTGAGCTTGTCCACCTCGACGATCAGCGTGCCGAGCCGGGGGCCAGGCGGGATCTGGATCTCCTCGAAGTCGAGCTTCTTGTTCTGGTCGGCCTCAGCCGCCATCTCCTCGTAGCGCTGCAGCCGGGACCGGCTCTTGGCCTGCCTGGCTCGCGGGCTTGACCGCACCCACTCGAGCTCGTCCTCGAGCCGCCGGCGCCGCTTCACGTCCTTCTGGCCTTCGATCTTCAGCCGCGAGGCCTTGGTCTCCAGGTAGGTGGAGTAGTTGCCCTCGTAGGGGTAAGCGTGGCCGCGGTCGAGCTCGAGGATCCAGCCGGCGACGTTGTCAAGGAAGTACCGGTCGTGGGTGACCGCCACGACGGTGCCCGGATACTTCTCCAGGTGCTGCTCGAGCCACTGCACGCTCTCCGCGTCCAGGTGGTTCGTAGGCTCGTCAAGCAGCAGCAGGTCAGGCTGGGACAGCAGCAGCTTGCACAGGGCGACCCGGCGCTTCTCACCGCCGGACAGCACGCTGACGTCGGCATCGGGGGGCGGGCAGCGCAGCGCGTCCATCGCCTGCTCCAGCTGGCTCTCCAGATCCCAGGCATCTCGGTGATCAAGCTGCTCCTGCAGCGTGCCCATCTCTTCGAGCAGCTCGTCTGAGTAGTCGGTCGCCATTTGCTCGGCGATCTCGTTGTAGCGGTTAAGCAGCGCCTTGGTCTCAGCCACGCCCTCTTCGACGTTCCCGAGCACGGTCTTGGTCTCGTCAAGCTTTGGCTCTTGATCGAGCAGGCCGACGCTGAATCCCGGCATCAGCCGCGCTTCCCCGTTCGACGGCTGCTCCACGCCTGCCATCATCCGCAACAGGGTCGACTTGCCCGTACCGTTGGGGCCCACGACGCCGATCTTCGCTCCCGGCAAGAACGCGAGCGTGACGTTGTCGAGTATGACCTTGTCGCCGTGCGCCTTGCGCACAGCGTGCATCTGATAGATGAACTCAGGCATGGGTCAAGCGTAGGGGCAGCGCACGCGCACTTTGCACATCGGGAGCCTGGCGGCCAGGGCGGCTCGGTGAACCAGCCGAGGGCCAGGACGCCAGGCACCCGACAAGGCGGCTCGTCGGCTAGAACGGCGCCCCGGCCCCGACCGGCTCAAGCTCAGGCTCGTCGGCGCGGGCCGGCTCGTCGGCCCTGGCCGGCTCGCCGTCACCGAACTGGTCGCCGGCGTCCATGGGCTCGCTGGGCAGCGGCAGGTCGGCGTCGCCGAGTCCGGCCTCGCCCTGAAGTCCGGGCTGGCCTTCTGGGTCGCCGGTCCTGTCCTCGCCGGCGTAGCCCTCGCCGGCCGCGCCACCGGCCTCACCAGCGCTGCCAGCAGCCGCGGCGCCGGCCGCGCCCGGTCCGCTGCCGTTGCCCTCGGAGCTGGTCGCCGCGTACTGCGCCGCGGTCAGGCCGGTCCGCGGCCTGACCCGGTGGAATTCCGCTACGCCATGCGACAGGTCGTGCCCGACCGTGGCCGCCTCGACCTCGACCGCCGTTCGCTGCATCCCCTGCCGGTCCTCGTACGTCCTGACCGACAGTCGGCCCTTCACGATGACGGGGTCGCCCTTGCGCAGGCAGACAGCCGCGTTGGTGCCGAGCTTGCGCCAGCAGATCACCGTCACGTAAGACGTGTTGCCGTCAGTCCACTCCCCGGTGACCCGGTCCTGCCTGCGCGGCGTCCATCCGACCCGCATCGTCACGTTGCTGGCGCCTGAGGTCACCGTCCTGACGACGGGCTGGGTTGCTACGTAGCCGGTCAGGCTGATCTGCGCCTCGTTCAAGTACATGTGCGATCCTCCCTGGTGCCGACGGCCCTTGCCGCCGATCTGCTGCACCTAAGATCGCAGCGTCGGCCCGCCGATGCGCTGGCTCACGTCTTGCCTGTGGACAACCTCACGGCCGGGCCGAAGTACCTGTGAAAGACCCCCACTGCGACCGAATCCGCGGTATAGGGCGAGCCGAGCCGACGCCAGCCCAGCCGAGCGCCGTGACGCCGCCGGCAGCTACGCCTGGGGCTTGGATGCGGTCAAGAACTCCTCGCGGTAGCGGCCGAACTCGGACAGCTCCTGCTCGACCGGCATGACCGCCATCTCCTGGGCCGCGCTCGCGATCCGCTTCCTGATGTCGGCGGTGATCTCGGCGTTCTCGGTCAGCGCCCGCTGCTTGACCACCGACATTGCCTGCGAGGCCAGCAGCGCCCCGATCCCAAGCGCCACCGCCGCGAGCAGCAGCGCCCACAGCAGGCTCAGCGGGCTCCCCAGCAGGGCAGGCAGCCCGTGCACGGCACCGAAGACGCCAAAGACGAGCACGGCGACCAGCCAAGCGAGCGCGACCGCGACGGCACCGAGCAGCACGCCCTGGGCCATTCCCGCGAGCCGCCACCACCTGACCACGCTGTCCTCGCCCGGCAGGGCCGCTCCGATCGCCTCCCCGACCGCGGCGGGGATGGCATCGGCCCGTGACCTCGCCGCCACCTTCACCGTCTGCGACCACGGCTTGGGCAGCGACCCGGCGACGCGGTCACCGAACTCGGTCAGGGCGTTGTCGATCGCGGCCTGCTGGGCCCCCGCCGGGCCAGCCGAGACCGCGCGCAGGTCGTTCCATAGCAGGCCGAGCCGCTCCTTGCGCAGCGGGTCGCGACCGGTGAGACGTTGCAGCAGCCAGACGACCGGCCAGCCGACGAAGTCGGCCGCCCGCAGCTCACGCGCGCTGCGCAGCGAGTCGGCAACCGCGCTCACCCCGGCGGCGGCGTAGAACTGGTCCACCAGCTTCGTGACGCCATCCGCCGGTATCCCGGCCACGGCCGGCACCGCCGCCGCAGGGGGCTCGCTCAGGTCACCCGCGTAGGGCGCGAACCGCGCTACGACGGTGTCCACGTCGGCCGCGATCCTGGCGGCCGCTGACTGCCTCGCCACCACGCCCTGGGCCAGCAGCAGGCGAAGCTCCTCCAGGCCGCTGCCCGTGACGGCTGAGGTGGCCAGGATCGGGACGTCGTGCAGGTTCTCGGCGTCGAGCAGTCGCCGCAGGTCCCCGACGCAGTCCTCGATCTGAGCCGCGGTGAGCAGGTCGGCCTGGTTCAGCACGACCGCCTGGACCTCGGCATGCCCGGCGAGCGGGATCAGGAAGCGCTCGTGCACCGACGCGTCCGCGTACTTCTGCGGGTCGAGCACCCAGATCATCACGTCGGCCAGGCTGACCAGCCGGTCGACCTGGCCGGTGGCGTGGCCCATGACCGAGTCGTGATCGGGCAGGTCGAGCAGCACGAGGCCGGCCAGCCCAGACTCCCCGCCGCCGAGCGCGCTCGCCCGCGAATACCGGTTCCGCTGCGCGACGCCAAGCCATTCGAGCAGCGCCCCTGACCCGGCGTCATCCCAGATGCAGGCGTGCGCGTCCCTGGTGACCGGGCGGGTCACGCCGACGGTCGAGAAGTCCGCCCCGGCCAGCCGGTTGAACAGCGACGACTTCCCGCTCCCGGTCCCGCCCGCGAGCACGACCACGGTGTGCGCCGACGACAGCTTCATCCGCTCGCCGGCCCGGCCGAGCACGTCCTCAGCCTGGCCGAGCAGCTTCTTGCTGAACCCGTCCCTGCCGCTGCGGGCCGTGCCGATCTGGATCATCCGCGCCAGCGCCATCAACCGGGCCGAGAGCCCAGGACCCTGCCGGGCCGAGGCACTGTCGGCGTCGGCGGACCACGACTCGTCGGGGCCGCCGGCTGACGCCGCTACGGCCGTGCGACTCCGCGCCGCCGTCGACTTCGCCCGGCCCTGAGGCCGACCGGGCTGGCTGCTCAGGGCCGGGTTAGCTGGCACCCGCGTCGGCAACGACCGCTTCCCACCGCCGTTGCCAGAACCGCCATTGCCAGAACCGCCATTGCCAGAACCGCCGTTACCAGAACCGCCGTTCCCGCCTTGGCCAGCCTGGCCGGCCGCCCCGGCGCCACCGCCACCGGCAGCCGCCACGCCGGCGGCACCCAGACCTCCGTCCGCCCCGGCTGCCCCGCCAACCCGGCCGGGCACCGGCTGGCTTCGTGGACTCATCGCGCAGACTCCAACGAGTAGTTCGCCTGATAAAGGTCGGCCGACACGCCCTCGTCCAGGGTGCCGACAGCATCGACCAGTGCAGTGAACCGTAGCGCCTCCTGCGAGTAGAGCGCGCCAATCCGCTCGTGCAGATCCTGCCTGGCCTGCCCCCCGATATCGCGCAGCAGTCCGGCGCCGAACAGCGAGGTCAGCAACTGCTGCGGCACCGCGCTCGCCCCCTCGCTGACCGTGACGTCCCCGGCCCCGTACCCGAGCGCTCCGATGGTGAGCACGATCGCGAGCGACTCGGAGTCGAACGAGGCGACCCGAGAGATCGACCGCTTGGTGATGTTCTCGGTCTGCACCAATCGCAGCAGGTGCTCCTGCCACGCCGCGATCGCCTGGCCTGCCCGCGCGGGCAGGTCAGCCGACGACTTGGCGAGCGCGTCGACTCCGCCGGCCGGCAACGCCGCCGCCAGCTCGGACTGCCCGCCTGGCAGTCCCCACTTCAGCTCACCTTCCCACTTGCGCAGCGAGGTGTACGAGACGCCGCCGCCCCCGCCGTTACCCTCGGCGGCCGCCATGGCCCGGTCGAGCAGGCCGGCTCCGGGCGGGCTCGAGTGCCAGCGCTCCATCGCGTCCTCGGCGGCGCGGTCGGCGAGTGACACCGCCAGCGCCTCCAGGCTGGTCCGCAGCGCCGTCTTAAGCGCCGTCACCCGCGCCGGAGTGGTGATGGCCGCGTGCCGCTTCGACCGCCGGCCTGGCGGCCGGCCCGGCTGCCGCCCCTTGCGCATCTCCAGCGTGCGCAGCAGGTCACCGGTTCCGGCGAAGTCCTGCCAGCGGGCGAGCACCTCGCCGCGCAGCAGCGAGCCGTTCCTGATCGCCTCGTCGAACTCGGCCAGCGCGGCCAGGTAGGCCGCCTCCGCGCCGGAGTTCAGCTCGGTCCGCAGCGCGACCTGGGACTGGGCCTGGGCAGCCAGGGCCGGCACCCGCGTCTCGAACGTGTCGAGCACCCCTGACATGGTCTGGGTCAAGATCGCGGTCCGCCGCTCGTCCCGCCTCGCCGTGTCCACCAGCCAGAGCCTGATCGGCTCGGACACCTCGGGCGGCAGCATCGCGTTGGTAACGGTCGTCTCGCCGATGACGAACCGCTGAACCTCACCGAGCCCGTTGGCGGTCAGCATGGCGTCGAAATGGCCGGTCAGCTGGTCCCTGGCCGCGGGCGGCACCCTGGACAGCACGATGCCGAGCGAGGCACCGCGGTCCCGCGCGTCCTTCAGCAGCTCCCAGACCACCGCGTCGGCGTACCGCCGCGCCGTCGTCACGAACAGCCAAAGGTCAGAGGCATCGAGGAACTGCTTGGCGAACTGCCGGTGCGCGGCCACCACCGAGTCGATGTCGGGGGTGTCGAGCAGCGCGACTCCCTGCGGTATCCCCTCGCTGGTCGCGAGCACGAGCAACCCGTCCCGGCCCGGCCTGGCCAGCCCCTGCTGCCGTACCCGCGGCAGCGTCGGCAGGAAGATGTTCTCGGCGAACCACTTCTCGTCCTCGGGGTGGCACGCCAGGACCGGGCTGTTCGTGGTCGGCCGCCTGATCCCGGTCGCGCTCACGGGGGCGCCCACGATGCTGTTCAGCAGCGTGGACTTGCCCGCGCCGGTCGACCCGACCAGGGCGATCAGGATCGGCGACTGGGCGTGCCGCAGCCTCGGCAGCAGGTAGTCGTCGATCTGGTTGATCAGCTGCTGCCGCTCGGCCCGCGTCGCCTCGATGCCGGTGTAATCGAACAGCAGCGAGACTCGCCCGACCGTGTCCCGTAGCTCGCTCAGCGCGGACTGCAGCTTGCGCGCGTCCACCCGGCTATGCAGCTCGTCTGGATCCTCCTGGTCACGAGCCAATCCGGTGACCGGCTCACTGGCCGGCACCCGAGCTGGTCCTGCGGCCGGCTCGCTAGCCGACACAGCGTCGTGTTTTCCGCCGTCGGGCTCCCCACCCCAGCGCAACGACGAGGGAACTACTCCCTGACCCTCTTTCATGCCTCCGGGCCTCCGCTAGACGCATTGCTGGTCGAAGCACCCATCCAACCAGGTCACTACCTCACTGCTGTCATCTCACCCTGATGCCGGCACCGGCCGCGGACAACGCGGCCCTGCGGCAATTGTGCGCCGGCTACGCAGGCTACCGCCGACATTGCGCAAAACAGGACTGGCATGTTTCGCGGCAGTTGTCGGTCTGGCCACCCAGGAGCCT
>DATKFV010000152.1:0-37676 GCA_035511035.1 Streptosporangiaceae bacterium | reverse complement strand
CCCGCCTGGGCCACCGCCGAGGTGAATCGCCGCGTGGCGGCCTCGATCGCCTCTCGTCGGCTGTCTGCCTCGACGATCAGCCGCGCGCCGTAACGATCGGTGCCGATACCTGACGCGATGCCGTCGAACGCGGCGACCGCGTCGGCCAGCTCCACGACCTCTTCCCTGGACAGCACCCGGTCAGCTTGCGCCGCGATGCCCACGCTCCATCTCACGGACACTAGTTAAGCACCGGTAGCAGCTCGGCGAGCTCTTCGAGGCTGTGCAGGTCGTGGCCAGACAGCAGCAGGTCGACGTGCGGCGCCACGACCATCATCCCGAGCGTGCTCGGCCGGAAGCCCGGATCGCTGCCCTTGTGCGGGTTCATCCAGACCACCCGGTAGCAGAGCCGGGACAGGCGCTCCATCGCGTCGGCGAGCACGGCCGGGTCACCTCGGTCCAGGCCGTCCGAGCAGATCACCACGATGCCGCCCCGGGCGAGTCCCCGGCGCCCCCAGCGCCGCACGAACGTGTCCAGGCTGGCGCCGATCCTGGTGCCGCCCTCCCAGTCGAATACGGTGGCCGCCGCCTGCCGCAGCGCGTCATCGGGCTTGCGATGATCCAGTGCCTTGGTGATCCTGGTCAGCCTGGTGCCGAAGCAGAACACCTCGACCCGGCTGGTGGCTCGCTTGGCCGAGTAGGCGAACTGCAGCAGATGCCGCGAGTAGTCCGCCATCGAGCCGGAGACGTCGAGGATGAGGATCAGCGGGCGTAGCCGCGTCCGGCGGCGCTGCCAGTAGAGCGCGGCGGGCTCGCCGCCGGTCCGCATCGCTTCCCTGACGGTCTTGCGCAGGTCCGGGGTCGTTCCGTGGCTGGCAGGTACGGTCCGCCTGGTCCGCCGTTTCGGCGGGGTGAGCCTGACGCTGGCCATGATCCGCCGGATGGCGGCGAGTTCCTCGACGGTGCACGCGGTGAACGACTTGTGCCGCAGGGCCTCCGCGTCGGAGGCCATCAGACCGAGCATGGCCTCATCGCCAGGCTCGTCGCCTGACTGCTCGGTATCGGGTACCTGGAGCACGCCCTGCGTCTGAGCGGCCGATGGCGCGCTGAGCTGCAGCAGTTCGGGTATCAGCTGCCCAGATCCGAGGAAGAAGCGCCTGAAGACCCGGTCGTAGACCGCGATCTGGTCGTGCCTGGTGACGAGCGTGCTGCGCCCCGCCCAGTACAGGTCGACCAGATCGGAGGGGTCAAGCAGCGAGGCGGCCGTGCAGTAGGTCAGCACGTCACCCGAGCCAAGGCTGATCCCGGCCGCACGGAGCTCGCGCCCGAAGTCGACCAGCGTCGTGGTGAAGGCCGGAGGCCTGCGGCCGGCGTGACCGGGTCCGGGACGGTCGAGCTCAGGCACCGGAGGTGATCGCGGCTAGGTTCTCCCTGACCAGGTCGAGGTCGTCACGCTCTTTCACCACCGCCCCGAGGGTGTCGGCGGCGACCGCCGGGTCAAGGTCGGTCTCGCCAAGGAAGTGCAAGGTGGTAGCCCAGTCGATCGTCTCGGCGACACCAGGCGGCTTGGCGAGGTCCAGTTCTCGCAGCCGCTGCACCGCCGCGACCACCTTCCTGGTCAGCAGCTCGGAGACGCCAGGGGCGCGGGTCAGGACGATCTCGACCTCGCGCTCGGCAGGCGGATAGCCGATCCAGTGGTAGAGGCACCGTCGCTTGAGCGCGTCGTGCAGCTCACGGGTCCGGTTCGAGGTCAAGATGACCAGCGGCGGCTGCTCGGCCTTGATCGTGCCGATCTCAGGGATGCTGATCTGGAAGTCCGAGAGCATCTCAAGGAGGAATGCCTCGAACTCGTCGTCGGCCCGGTCGATCTCGTCGATGAGCAGCACCGCCTGATCGCCCGCCCTGATCGCGTCAAGCAACGGACGCTCGAGCAGGAACCTGGGGCCGAAGAGCGCGTCGACCGCGCCGGTGTCGGCCAGCTGGCGCTCGGACAGCGCCCGGACATAGAGCATCTGGCGGGCGTAGTCCCACTCGTACAACGCCTGGTTCGTGTCGATGCCCTCGTAGCACTGCAACCTGATCAGCCGCCGCCCGAAGGCGGCGGCCAGCACCTTGGCCACCTCAGTCTTGCCGACGCCGACCTCGCCTTCGAGCAGGATCGGGCGGCGCATGCCGATCGCCACGAACAAAGCGGTGGCCAGCCCCCGGTCGGCGATGTACCCGCCGTCGCGCAGGGTCTGCGTGAGCTCGCCAACGCTCTTCGGTGCGTTCATTCAGCTCGGCAGGTCCGCCCGCGGCCCGAGCACGAGATCCGCCACGCTGCCGGTACCTGGCTTGAGCTTGCCGTCCCGCTCAAGCGTCGTCCGCCAGGCCGAACGCAGATCCTGGCCCTCGCTCACCATGTCATCGAAGCCCACGTCGGCCATCCGCTTGCAAGACTTCTGCGCGCCGAAAACGTCTTCGAGGTCGGTCTCGGTCTGGCCCTGAGCGGACCACACCTCGCGAAGCACTTCAACCTCAGGACTCGCGTCGTCTTGGCCAGTACGCCAGCTCAGCATTGTGATCATCTCCCGGTTACCGCTGCCGGTGCCCAGGGGTAACGCCCCCCGGATCGGTCTGCCGACTCCTCCTCTTCCGAGAGTAGTTCCCCCTGCGCCCGGTGGGGACATCGGATTAAGGCTTCACTTATTGGTGCGTTCTTCGCGTTACCGGACCTATTCGCCGGGTCGGGCGCGCGGACGGGAGCACGATCGACTCGCTTGCTAGCGTCTGACCTCATGGCTGCCGACCTCTACGCGCGGAGACTGGGCTGGGTAGTCGCAGGGGGTTTCGCCGCCTGGGCGGCCGGAAGACTGGCAGGCGCTGACCGGCTGGGGGCTGTCGGCGCTCCGGCGGCGACCCTTCTTCCGTTCACGCCGCTAGCTGGTGCCGCCGCCTGGTTGACCGCGTCGCTGCTGCCGCCAGGCCGTGCCCGCACCGCGACGGCCTCAGCCGCGATCGTGCTCACCACCGTGGTAGCGCCGCGAGCGATCCCGCGCCAGCAGCCTTCGGCCAGCGGACCGGTGCTGCGCGTGCTGACCGCGAACCTGCTGATCGGCCGGGCCGAGGCGGAACCGGTCGTCGACCTCGTCCGCCGCGCTCAACCCGACGTGTTCTTCGTCCAGGAACTGACCGGTGATTGCGCCCGGCGGTTGCGTCAGGCCGGGCTGGACGACCTGCTACCCCATGTGGTCACGGCCGTGGCCGCTGGCGAGCCGTGCGGCAACGCCATCTACGCCCGCCACCGGCTGACCGTGACCGGCAGCTACACCGAGCTCGCGCCGGTCCGGCCGGTCGCGGTGCTTGACCAGCCCGGCGCGCCGGTCCGGCTCGGCTGCGTGCACTTGCGCCCGCCCAAGCGGCCGTGGCAGGCATCGGGCGTCTCGCGCTGGCGCGATGACCTGGCGCAGACGGCCGCGCTGCCCTGGCCCGCCTGGCCCGGCGACCTGCCGGTGATCCTGGCCGGCGACTTCAACAGCACCATGGACCACGCGGGCTTTCGCGACCTGCTCCGCCGGGGCTACGTCGACGCGGCCAGCCAGTCAGGGAACGGGCTGGTGCCGACCTGGGGGCCGCTGCCCGGTGGCCGGGGCGCGCTGCTGGCCCTTGACCACGTACTGGCCGACGCTCGCTGTGCCGTTCTTCGCACGTCCGTGCACCGGCTGCCTGGCACCGACCATCGGGCGGTGTTTGCCGAGCTCAGGCTGCCCGCGTGGTCAGGGGCGGCGCGCGGTGAAGATGGCGTGCCCGGCATACAGCCAGACCACGTCCACCTCAGTGAAGCCGGCGGCGGTGAGCCAGGACAGGTGCTCGGCGACTGACGACGGCATGTCGAAGTCGTCGGGGCCGGGTAGCCGGAAGTAGTTCCAGTCGGTCTCGACGAAGGCGGTGAGGGCTTCGTCGGTGCCGAAGAGCCGCTTCGACTCCGCCGCGACCGAGTCCTCCCACGCGTTCGCGGCGATGCTCCTGGAGCGGGCTCCGGTCGGCTCGACGAGGTCAGCCATCGCGAACACGCCCCCAGGCTCCAGCATGGCGTGCAGATCGCGGTACAGCGCCTGCTTCCCGGCGGCGTCGAGGTGATGCACGGCCAGCGACGTCATGACCCCGCCGTAGCGCCCGGCGGCCCGCCAGTCGCTGTCCGCGATGTCCCCGCGAACGACGGTGAAGCGGTCGCCGAAGCGGGCCAGGCGCGCCGCCGCCTCGCTCAGCATCTCGGCCGAGCCATCGAGCAGCGTGACCTGGCCGGCCGGATGCCGCCGCAGGTACTCGGCCGATAGCAGCCCAGGCCCGCAGCACAGGTCAAGCACGTGGTCGACCGGAAGGTCAGTCAGCAGGTCGCAGACCGTGGCGATCTGCTCGGCCCGGCGCGGCACGCAGGCGTCGCCGTACTTGACGAACATCTCGGTATCGGAGGACGACCAGGAGCCAGGCTCAACCGCTTGCATCATGAGAATTAGCCTAACTGTCCCAGCGGTGGCAGCCCCGTAGGTGTCAGGTGAGGGCGGCGGCTAGGTCGGCGTTGCGCTGGGCGAACTGCACCCAGTCCGGCGGGGTCGCGGCCAGTCGGGTCGTGGCGTCTGGGCGGCTGCACTGGGTTCGCGACCAGTCCTTGAGCTGCCCGTCGCGGACTGCCAGGCCGATGAGCACGTCGGCTGACCAGCCGAAGACCTCGAAGTCGCCGCCGTCGGTCGTGGTCACTTTCTGCGGGCTCGTCACCCAGGCCAGCGCGGCTATCTCGTCGTTGATGCGGCCCGCCAACTCGAAGGCCATCGCCTGCGCGGCCCGGCCGCGTAGCTCTTCGAGTTCGGCCCTGGCCCAGGTCACGGCGACCGGGTCGCGGCGCAGGATCGCCTCGATGGCCTCGATGACGCCCTCCCGGTCGGCCCGCAGGTAACCCCTGGCCCGCGCCATGTCCAGCCGGGCCCCGTCCAGGCGCGTGCTCGTATAAGACAGCGGCAGGATCCGGCCAAGGCCAGTGACTGCCTGGCGTGCTCGCAGGCCACCGAGGTAAGGCCCGAAGTGCGCTACCCCGTCAGCGGCCCTGATCACGTGCTCGACGGATAGCCCTGGCTTGGGCGGCCGTGGGTCCATCCGGATGTAGACGACGCTCTCCTGGCCGCCCTTGGTCCGGTTCCAGGGCGGCAGCGATGCCTCAAGCAGGTTCCGCTCCAGCCAGGCCGCCTCGTGCGGTGAGTCGCACACGAGTGCCTCGATCTGCGTCACCTGGCGTACCATCGGCCGCAAATGTTCCCGTTCGCGCAAGTCGGACCAGTAGGAAGCGACCCGGTTGCGTAGCCGGGCGGCCCGGCCGATGTAAAGGACGGTGCCGCCGGTGGCCCTGAACCGGTACACGCCAGGGAGTGCGGGCAGCCGCGTGATCGTCTCCGGCGCGCCCTGACTCATCTGGCCACGGTAGCTCCGCTCGCTAGCGGGCGCTCTCCTACACTTAGGCACCGGTGGAGATCAGCTTCAGCCTGCTCGACGGGAACCAGGCCGCGACCAGCGCGGACGAGTTCTGCGGACTCTATGCAGAGGTATACGCAGATCCGCCCTACGGCTGGGGCGCCGATCGGGTGGCCTTCTTCGGCCGCCGGCTCGCGGTGCAGTGCCGCCAGCCCGGCTTCGTGCTCGTGCAGGCCCGCAATGGCGACTACCTGGTCGGATACGCGTTCGGACTGCCGCTCCGGTCCTCCACTGACTGGTGGCGCGGCCTGACTGTCCCGCTGTCCGCCGAGATCACCACCGAGTACTCGGGGCGCAGCTTCGCGCTCGCCGAATTGCTGGTGCGGGCGCCGTGGCGGCGGCAGCGAATCGGCGAGACGCTGCACGACCAGATAATCGCGGGCAGGCCCGAGGAACGGGCGGTGGCAGCGATCCTGCCCACGGCTGGTCCCGCCCAGAGCGCCTTCAAGACGTGGGGCTGGCGCAAGCTGGCGCGCAAGCACGACCCAGGTCCTGGATCGCCGGTCCTCGACGTGATCGTCCGTGATCTATCGGCTGGCTCCGGCTGAGCGGCGCACCGGGCCGGGCCCAGCTGACTGATTCGTCCCGGTGAGCTGGCATGCTTGCCGAGCATGGCGATATCGACCTCCGAACTGGAACGAGCTGCCGCTGCCGGATGGCAGGCACCGGAGGAGACCTCGCTCGGGGACTGGCTGCTCCGGGCGGCGGCCGGGTTCACCGGGCGCGCCAACAGCGCCCTGGCGATCGGTGATCCTGGGGTTCCGCTCGCGGCGGCGATCGAGCACGTGAGCGATTGGTACGCCGAGCGTGGCCTGCCGGCCATGGTCGCCGTGCCCTTTCCCGTCGGGCAGCCGCAGGCCAGCCCGGTCGATCGTTACCTCGACGAGCGCGGCTGGCCGGTCGCCCGCGGCGCGATCGTGATGACCGCCGATGCAGCGACCGTCACGGGCACCGCCGCCGCCGAAGCCGTGGACGTTGCCGTCGAGCCCCAGCCAGACGAAGGCTGGCTGGCCCTTTACCGCTACCGGGGCACCACGCCACCGCCGATCTCTCGGCAGCTGCTCATGTCCGCGCCGTGGCAGGCTTTCGCCTCGGTCCGCGAGAACGGAGTGACGGTCGCCATCGGCCGGGTCGCCGTCGCCGGGGACTGGGCCGGCCTCACCGCCGTCGAGGTCGATCCGCGGCACCGGCGCCGGGGACACGGCCAGGCCATCACCGCCGCCCTGGTGACCGCGGCGACCAGTCGCGGAGCGACCGGAGTCTACCTGCAGGTCGGGGACGACAACGCCCCCGCCCGCGCGCTCTACCGCCAGGCCGGGTTCACCGACCACCACGGCTACCACTACCGGGTCGCCCCCGCGTGAGCCTAGCTTGAGATCAGCCGGGCCTCGCGAGGGCTCAGCCGGTGAGTACGAGCCAGGTCCTGCCGTCGATGAGCTCGCGGGCGGCGTCGAGATGACCGGCGTGGCAGGCCGTCTCGGTGATGACGTGCATGATGATCGCCCGCCGGTCGTCGAGGAACCTGGGGAAGAAGTCCGGCCACCAGGCGGGCTCGGAGTCCAGCGCGGTAGCGGCGATCACCTCGTTCGCGCGGGCTATCTCCCGCCGGTAGGCATCGAGCACCTGCCGAGCCGGCACGTCCGGCCCCACCTGCCAGGCGTCGCCCTCGGGCGCGGCCTGCGCCGGGTCGATCGGGTCGCCCGCCAGGACCTTGCGGAACCAGAACTGCTCGACGTCGTAGGTGAGGTGCTGGACCAGCCCGAGGCAGGTCCAGCCGGAGGGCAGGACCGGGCGCCTGAGCGCCTCATCGGACAGGCCGTCGAGGATCCCGAGTACGTGCTCGCGCTGGTTGTCCAGCGAGCGCTGAAGGGTGGCACGCTCAGTGCTCTCCGGCTGGGACATGGATGCTCCGTATCTGCTTGTTGCGGTTCTGCCTAGGTCAGACGGACCCGGACGGCAGCACTCATCGCGACCGGAGGATCCTGGCCACGATCATGAACCGGTCGAGCCGTCGATGCGCTCCCTGAGTAGGTCGGCGTGCCCGCAATGGCGGCTGTACTCCTCGATCATGTGCACGTAGAGCCAGCGCAGGCTCAGCTCGATGTCGCGTCCAGCCGGCACGAACGTTTCATCAAGCCCGTGCCTGGCGGCGGCGAGCCGGCAAAGCTCCAGTTCGGCACTGAACGTCTCGTAGTCCGACTCGGCGCTGGCAGCGGACGCCTCGTCGAAGTCAGCGTCCGGATCCGGCTCGCTGGCGTAGATCGGCAGGACGTCCTCGCCGTCCAGCCGACGCCTGAACCAGCTACGCTCCACCTTGGCCATGTGCCTGATCAGGCCGAGCAGCGACAGGTTCGACGGCGGCACGGCCCGCCGCGCGAGCTGCTCGCCGTCCAGGCCCTGGCACTTGTAGAGCAACGTACCTCGGTACCACTCAAGAAAGCCGTCCAGCGTGGCTCGCTCATCGCCAGTGAAGGGCTCGTCGACTCGCGTGACTTCAGGGGCTCTCCAGGTCATTACCGCATGATCCCAGCCGGGAACCGCGAGCCCAACTTGATTTCAGCGACAGTATCGTGGGGAATCATGCGCATCCTCATCCTCGGCGGTACCTCGTTCGTCGGCCGCGCCATTACCGAAGCCGCGCTCGCGAACGGCGCCGAGGTCACGCTGTTCGGCCGGGGTAGGACGGGCACGGCCCTCTTCCCCCAGTTGACCAGGCTCACCGGCGACCGCGATACGGGCGACTACGAGGCGCTGCGCCAGGGCGACTGGGATGCCGTGATCGATGTCAGCGGGTATGTCCCGCGCCATGTCGGCCAGGCCATGGACGCTCTGGGTGACCGGGTGGGACGGTACCTCTTCATCTCCAGCCACGCGGTCTACCAGCATGAAGGCCTGCCGCCAGATTCGGACGAAGACGCGCCCAGGCGCCCGCCGGTGCGGTCGGTGCAGGACACCGAGGAACTTGACGACAAGACCTACGGCCCGAGCAAGGTGGCGTGCGAAGACGACGTCACGGCCAGGTACGCGGACCGAGCGACGATCGTCCGCCCTGGCAAGGTCGCCGGGCCGCACGACTGGCAGGACGGCCTGACTTACTGGGTGCGGCGGGCGGCCCGAGGCGGCCCAGTGGCGGTGCCAACCGACCCGGCCCAGCCGGTCCAGGTCATCGACTCGCGGGACCTGGCCCGCCTAGTCGTCCAGCTGCTGACCGACGATTGTCCCGGCGCCTTCCACGCCGTCGGCCCGGCCGAGCCGGTCACGCTCAGCGGCCTCATCGGCACCTGCGCGCAGGCGGCCGGCACCCAGGTGGAGATCGTCCCAGTCCCACCGGAAACCGCGCCGTCACTGTTCCCGCTGATCCGGCCCGTCTGGACGTCGCAGCAGCGCAGCCCGGCCCGAGCCAGGGCCGCGGGCATGCCAGCGACTCCGCTCATCGTCACCGCGGCCGACGTGCTCGCCTGGGATCGCGAGCGGGGCGAGCCGCCCCTGACCCGAGGATTCACCCCCGAGCAAGAGCAGGCCGTGCTCGCCAGCCTGGGAACGTGATCATCAGCTGGCACGTTTACCGATCCTAAGCACCTGGACAGCGCTGTTTGCCCGCCCAGGTGCCAGTCGGCGCCATTGCTTGCCAGCGCAGCCGCCTGCCTACGCACGGTTAACGCCGTCGTTACCAGCGCGCAGCACGCAGGCAACGCGATGGTCGCACAGTAGATGCAGGGTCAGCTACAGCAAGGAGCCACCGATGTCACTGTGGAGAATCCGGATCACCATGCCCGACGATCCGCACAGCCAGGCGTTGCTCACGGCCGCCCTCGCTGACCAGCGGGTCTGGGCGCTGGTGCCGCCGCCAGGCGACACCGACACCACCGGGGACGTCATCATCGAGCTGCCGCGCGATGACCGCCTCGGCGCGCTGCTCAACGACCTGCACGTGATCAGCCCGCACGTCTTCGTCAGCAGCGTGGACCAGGCGCTTTCGGCGACCGTGGGAAGTCCGTCCGAGGGCTAACCGACCGCCTTGGTATAATTGGCTTTGACTCCAGGCCTTCTCGTCCCGGCTCGTGCCGGCGAGAAGGCTTTTTCTATGACGGGAGGCACGAAGGCCCAGCGGGCTCGTGCTAGCCGTACCGAAAGCCTGGGTGGTGCCGCGCTGGCCGGGCGGCGATCTGAGCCGGACAATGGCGTTATGGACCGGGCCAGCGCAGTCGGCGATCTGCTGGCGCCGCCCCCTGCCCGCTCGGAGGTGCCCCGCGATCAGGCGGCGTTCAAGCAGGTCGTGCGGAGGCTGATCCGGGAGCCTTTCACCCGCGGGGCCGGCCGCCAGCGGCGCTACGCGCTGTTCAGCTTCCTGCTCGCGATCGCGGGCTTCGCCTTCGTCGTCCCCGTCGCCATCGGCCTCTGCCTGTCCCTGAGCTTCGCCGGCCTGCCGGTGCTGGCCGCGGCCTTGCTCGGGGCCAGGAAGTTCGGCGCGGTCAACCGGCGGCTAGCCGGGTGGCTGCTCGGCATGCGGGTAGCGCCGCCGCCGGCCCCGCGCCGGGAGCCAGGGCCCATCGGCTGGATCAAGGCGAGCCTGACCGATCCGGCCGGCTGGCGCGCGTGCGTGTACCTGCTCTTCAAGCTGCCGGTGACGGTCCTCGCCTACAGCGCCGCGACCGCGTTCGTGCTGTACGGCATCCCCTACCTGACGTTCCCGCTCTGGTGGGCGGTGATCCACTACTTCGCCGCCCATGGACACGTGATCCACTTCGGTTCTTGGATCCGCTGGTGGACGGACGACCCGCTGGTGGTCGCCTACTCGGTCAAGTCGTTCGCCGGCTCGTTCGCGCTCATCCCGGTCGGAGCGGTGGTGCTGCTCGGCGGTCCTTGGCTCACCAGGGCAATCAACGCGGTCGACGCGAGCCTGGTCAGCTCCCTGCTCGGCCCGCCGCCTGCGCAGCGAGTGCGGGACCTGGAGCAGGCCAGGGCCCGCGCCGTCGACGACTCGGCCGCCCGGCTGCGCCAGATCGAGCGCGACCTGCACGACGGCGCCCAGGCCCAGCTGGTCGCCGTCGCCATGAAGCTAGGCCTGGCCAGGGAGAAGCTGAGCGGCACCACCGGCCAGCCCGGCCAGCCAGGCCCGCCCGGCCAGTCCGACCTCGAGCGGGTGGCCGAGCTCGTCGATGCCGCGCACCGCGGCGCCAAGGCCGCGATCATCGAGCTCCGCGATCTCGCCCGTGGCATCCACCCTCCGGCCCTCGACCACGGCCTCGGCACCGCCCTGGCGACCCTGGCCGCGAACAGCGCCGTGCCGGTCGACCTGACCGTCGACCTGCCGGAACGGCCTTCGCCCGCGATCGAGACCATCGCGTACTTCTGCGCCGCCGAGCTGCTCGCGAACGTGGCCAAGCACAGCGCGGCCAGGCGCGCCACCCTGGCGGCCGTGCACGAGCCCGGTTCGCTGCGGATCACGGTCAGCGACGACGGGAGCGGCGGAGCCCTGATCGGGGCGGGCGGCGGACTAGCCGGGCTCTGCGAGCGGCTGCGGACCGTGGACGGCACGATCGAAATCGCCAGCCCGCCAGGAGGCCCTACGGTGGTGACCGCGGCGATGCCCTCGCATGCCTGACAGATCCGGAGCGCCGCCGATGCGAATTGTGATCGCCGAGGACTCGGCCGTGGTCAGGGCTGGCCTGGTCGAGCTGCTCGCCGACCGCGGTCATGACGTCGTCGCCGCCGTCGGCGATGCCGACTCGCTGCGGTCTGCGGTCGACGAGCATGACCCTGATGTCTGCGTGATCGACGTGCGGATGCCGCCTGGGTACACCGACGAGGGCATCAGGGCCGCGGTGACGATCCGGCGCGACCACCCGGCCGTCGGCGTCCTGGTGTTCTCCCAGTACGTGGAGACCAGGTACGCGGCCGAGCTGCTCGGGTCGGGAGCGGGCCAGCGGCGCGGCGCGGCCGGGGTCGGCTACCTGCTGAAGGACCGGGTCGCCGATGTCGGCGAGTTCATCGACGCGCTCAACCGGGTCGCGGCGGGCGGCACCGCGCTCGATCCCGACGTCGTCTCCCAGCTGTTCGGCGCCAGCCGCCGCGCCGGCGGGCTCGCCGAGCTGACGGCCAGGGAGCGCGAGGTGCTCGCGCTGATGGCCGAGGGACGATCCAACGGCGCGATCGCGCGCGCGCTCGTGGTCACCGAGCGGGCGGTCGAGAAGCACGTCGCGAACATCTTCAGCAAGCTGGGCCTGGCGCCATCAGACGCCGACCATCGCCGGGTGCTTGCCGTGCTCCGCTACCTCGAGTCCTGAGCAGGCCAGCCGGCGAGCCCGGCCCGGCCGCCCTACAGCCAGCCCTTCTCATCCGCCGTCCTGACCGCCTCGGTCCGGTTCCGCGCGCCCGCCTTGGCGATCGCCGCCGACAGGTAGTTCCGCACCGTCCCCTCGGACAAGAACAGCTTCTCGGCGATCTCGGCCACGGTGCACAGCGGCGCTCGATGTCGAAGCGCGGCGCGAGTTCTGGGTATCGGCCAGGTCGGTCGCGGCCAGCGGCAAGACGGTGATCTTCGCGACGCATTACCTCGAGGAAGCCGACGCCCGCCGCGATGGCGCGTTCCGGTGGCATCCCGAACAGGGAGATCGTGCCGGAGTCCGGCCGGGTGAGGCCGAGCACCATCTCGATGGTGGTCGTCTTGCCCGCGCCTTTTCGGGCCTAGCAGCGCGACCGTCTCGCCGGGGGCGATGTGCAGGTCGATCTCCCTGACGGCCGGGGTGCGGCCATAGGACTTGGACAGGCGCGACAAGACGATGCCGCCGCCCGCGGAGTTGTGATTCGTCATGGCACCAGCCTGGCCCGCGGCCGGTCCGCCCTGCAGTGCCGCCGATCACCACTTCGCCATGACAAATGTCAGACCCCGAGTCGGCGCGCCCTAGCGCGCACGTCAGCTAGCCCTGGCGGTGGCTGGACCGCAGGTCCGGACCACAGAAACCACCGTGATCATGGATTCTCCATCATCACGGTAGTTCGGGGCGTGATCACCGGCACGATCCTCCGTGATCCGGTGCCGGGCATGATCACGGGCTATCGGCGGGGCACCTAGCTCACCGCCAAGTACCGCCGGCACGCCCGGGATCTCCGCGATCATGGTGCCAGGCGTGATCGCGGAGAACTGAGCGGGCGCGCGGCAGATCGCGTCATTCTCGCCGGTCCATTCGCCGGAGGAATACCAAGATCTTCGCTCAGGCAACGAGGCGGTGGGAATAGAGCCGCTCGTAGAACGGTGCCGAGGTGTAGCGCGTGCCCTCGAGGTCGACGTGACCGAACTCGGCCAGATAGGAGAACGGCTCGTGCACGCAGACGAAGTCGCCGCGCTCGATCATCATCCGGAAGAAGGCGGTTGACCGGCTACGCGGTGCGCTCCAGAGCATCAGGATCGGCCCGGTTCGCATCAGCCGCTGGTGTCCTCCGGCGCCAGGGACGCTGAGAGTACGAGGCGGCGGCCGAAGTTGCGGTAGCCGAGGCGCTCGAAGGCAGCGGCCATCGGCTGGTTGCCGAGGTCGGTGTCGGCGTGGATCGCGGCCGCGCCCGCCTCGATGGCGAGGATGCGGGTGACCTCGGCGAGGATCTCATCGACGTAGCCGCGGCCGCGGTACTCGGGCAGCACGCCCAGGTAGCCGACCACGGGGAACTCGGTATTGCGAGAAGGGATCCCGAAGCCGGCCAGCTGGCCGTCGGGTGCCAGCGCGACCCGCCACCAGGCGCGGTCACCTTGCATCTGGCCGCGGTAGAAGGCGACGTCCTTCCTGGCCTGGGCGGCCGCGCCGGCGAGGCCAGCCTGCTCGCGTGAGGTCGCGTCCAAGGTTCCGGTCAGCACCCGGCGGAACAGGTCGACGAAGACCTCGTCGTCGGGTTCGGCCACCAGGCGCAGCCTGGTCAGCGGCGACGGGAGGCCGGCCTGCGGGGTCCACTCGTAGCGCAGCCGTTCCAGGGTCGCGGTCAGGCCCGCACGCCTCGCCGCCTCCTTCCGCCAGGAGAGCGCGGCGACCGCGGCGGGCCGGTCCCGCCAGTCGGGCGGCAGGAAGATGTGGTAGGCAGGCGGCCTGACCAGGCCCGCGCGAGCGAAGGCGGCGTGCGCCGCGACCAGCAAGTCGGCCGCTATTCCCGGGCGCTCGGCCGGCCCGCCAGCGGACTCGTCCACGTAAATGCCGTCCAGGGCCGCTGGCTCGGCGGCACGCGGGGTCGCCCACCAGAAGGCGATCGCGGCCGGCTTGGCGCCGGCGAACTCTCGCCCGACCCAGGTCCACTCCGGCCGGTACTCCCCGCTGGTGACCCTGGTCATGAACAGCTCGGCGGTCACGTCGCAGGCCGCGTCCGCCGCGAAGAGCGGCAGCACCTGATCCAGGTCGGACGCGCTCGGGCGGCCGAAGATCATGCCGCGGCCAGGTCGGCGACGCCGGTCGGGTAGAAGGGCGGGCTGGTCGCGCTAGCCGCGCGCCAGACGACGCGGTTGTTCTCGCTCTGGTCCCGTATCGACTGCTCCTCGATCTCGTAGGCGGCCGGGTCGGCGAAGGCGGCGGTGAAGATGAAGACGATCTCGTGATCGGTCGCCCCGCCCCAGGCGAAGATGTTCTCGACCACGCCCGCGAGCCGCACGCCGGTCAGGGCCTGCCCGATCTCCTCGGCGAACTCGCGCCTGACCGTCTGCTCGGCGTACTCGCCGAACTCGACGTGACCGCCGAGCGGCCGGTTGAACAGCTCGCCGGACGGACTGTAGGACTGCGACACCAGTTGCGCGCCGTCACGCGGCCGCCGCACCAGCGCCATCGCCTTGATTACCTGCCCCTTTGATCCCATCAGTTACACCCTCGGGCTAATGCGGGTGCCGAGGTCGGCGCCCTCGCAGATGTCGCGCATCGCGCCGGCGGCGGCGACGTCGAACACGTGCATGGAGATACCCTGCTCGCCCGCGAGCACAAGGGCGCTGGTGTCCATCACGCGCACCCCGAGCGCGAGCGCCTCGTCGTAGGTGAGCTGGCTGTACATTTTTGCGGCTGGATTAATGGCCGGGTCGCTGTCGTACACCCCGTCAACGCCGTGCTTGGCCACCAGCAAGGTATCGGCCTCCAGCTCAAGCGCCCGCTGCACCGCCGGGTAGTCGGTCGTCACGTACGGCTGGCCGATGCCGCCGGCCAGCAGCACGATGAGCCCGCGCTCCAGGTGCCGGATCGCCCGCAACCGGATGAACGGCTCGGCCACGCTCTGGATCGGTATCGCGGTCATGACCCGGATGTCGGTCGCGGTCTTCGCGGTGAGCACCCCGCGCAGCATGAGCGCGTTCATCACCGTGCCGAGCATCCCGATGTTGTCGGCCTCGGCCCGGCTAATGCCCCAGCCGTCGGCCATCCGGCCCCTGAAGTAGTTGCCGCCGCCGACTACCACCGCGACCTGGACGCCGAGCCGGTGGACGGCGAGAAGATCCTCGGCGACCTGGTTCAGGCTGGCCGGGTCGGCGCCGGTCCGGGCCGGGCCAGCCAGGGCCTCACCGCTGAGCTTGATGAGAACCCTGCGATAGCGCGGCACGGCGTGGTCTCTCCCTCTGATGGCCAGGCGAACATCAAGGAACGGTACTCACTTCGGCGGCAGTAGCGCCAGCCTTAGCCGACGTGGCTGTCCTGAGCCTTCGCCAGCGCCTGCTCCGCTTGCGCCGCGAGGGCCTCGACCAGGTCGGCGGCTGGCCTGATGTCGGTGATGAGGTCGATCGCCTCGCTGGCCCAGACCGGGTCGGCGGGCAGCTGACCGGCGGCGATCGCCTCGGCGTACGCCCGCTTGGCCTCGCTGTCAGCGGCGAGTTCGTCGTCCCGGCCCTGCCACTGGCTGACGTAAGGATGGCGCAGGGTCCGGGCCGGGTACCGGCGCGGCCACGGGGCGCCCCTGGCGATGTCGAGCACGGTGCTCCGCTCGGTGTCCTCGCCGCGTCCCTCGACGATCGCCTTGGTGACCGACGGGTCGGTGAGGGCCTCGGGGGTCGCGAGGAAACGAGTTCCGACCAGCGCCCCGGCCGCGCCGAGTACCAGCGCGGCGGCGAGGCCGCGCCCGTCGGCGATGCCGCCCGCCGCTAGGACCGGGGTCGGCGCGGCGAGATCGGCCACGACGGGCACGAACGTCAGCGTCGACCGGCCGGGATGGCCGCCGTGGCCGCCCGCCGCCGTGCCCTGGGCCACGATGACGTCGGCTCCGGCCTCGATCGCCTGCCTGGCCTCGTTCATGTCGGTGACCTGCAGGATCAGGGGAACGCCGGCGTCGCGGATGGCCGGGATGAACGGCACTGGGTCGCCGAAGGACAGCATGACGGCCGCGGGTCGCCAGCGCAGGGCTAGCTCGACGGTCGCCAGTTCGGTGGCCCAGGACAAGAAGCCGACGCCCCAGGGCCTGGCCGTCCGCTCGGCGACGATGCTGAGCTCGCGGTCGAGCCAGTCCCTGTGCGCCCGGCCGCCGCCGATCAGGCCGAGGCCGCCGCCATCGCTGACCGCCGCGGCGAGCGCACCGCCAGCTGATCCGCCCATCGGGGCCAGCGCGATCGGGTGGCGGACCGAGAACAGCCGGGTGAACGCGGTTGACAACGCCATGGTGCCCAGTCTGGCGCGGCTGACATGAAACTCACAAAGAGATCAAGCGGATTCCTAAGAACCAATGTGGAAGGTGGTGCTCATACTTCTTGCGCAGGCCTGGTCCTGGTTCCCTTCCCGCGGAACGGCGACAGGCGAACTATCGGAGGATCTAGTGACGCAACTTGGTTCCCCGGCCACCGAGAGCGATCACGACCATGGCGGCCGGACCCACGCGGTGCCGAGATCACGGCTTACCCGGCGGCGCCGGGTGCTGCTCGGCGTCGGCATCGCGGCCGCCTTGCTGGCGATCGGCGGGCTGATCGGCGCCTCGTTCGTGAAGTCGCCGCAGCAACTGGCCGCTGACACGGCGCCGCCGCCGCCGACCGCGACCACGGCCAAGGTGGTTTCCCAGGTGCTGACATCCTCGGTTCAGATGCGCGGCCTGGTGTACCCGTCCACCGAGTACGACGTGTACGCGAGCGCCCCCGAGGCGGGCTCGTCCTCGTCCTCGTCGGCGGGGTCGTCCAGTTCCGGCGCGCCGAGCAGCACCGGAAGCGAGCCCGTCTACATCACGAAGCTCGACGTCGCCACGGGTTCGACGATCAGGAACGGCGAGCAGCTGGCCGAGCTCGACGGCGAGCCGCTGTTCGCGCTCACCGGCTCGGTGCCGGCCTGGCGGGATCTTCTTCCCGGCGAGAGCGGTCCCGACGTCACCGAACTGCAGAAAGCACTCACGTCCCTGGGCTACTACTACGGCGGCGACATCCCCGGCTACTACGGTTCGGCGACGGAGGACGCCGTGGCGCTGTACTACGAGCACCTTGGCTACACCCCGCCGTCCACGGGCGGCGTGCCCATGACGGACGTCGTGTTCCTCGCGTCGCTGCCGGCGACGGTCGTCGCGGTGAACGGCGCCGCCGGCGACCAGGCGGGCCAGCCTTTCCTTGAACTGGCGCCGCGCGGGTCGCTGGCGCTGACCGGTGAGCTGCCGCCGGCCTACGCCGGCCAGGTGAAGACGGGCCTTAAGGTGCTGATCTACGACGAGGTGACCGGCATTCACGCGACCGGGACCGTGGCGAGCGTGGAGCCGGCGACCACGACGACGCCGATCGGAACGGTCGTGGACGTCGGGAGCGGCGCGAGTTCGGCCGGATCGGCCAGCTCGGGCTCAGCTGGCTCGACCGCGACCGGATCGGGCAGCACGGGCAGCTCGGGTAGTTCGGGCAGCTCTGGCGCGGCGCCGTTCGTGCCGCTGACCGTGCGTCCTTCCAAGCCGCTCGCGACGGCCCTGAACGGCGAGAACGTGCTGGTCACGGTGGAGACAGGACAGACCGAGGGCCCGGTGCTGACCGTGCCGGTCGCCGCGGTCGTGAGCACTGCGAGCGGCAGGAGCTACGTGACGGTCGTGGGCGCGGCCGGGAAGCAGGTCGACGTCGCGGTGACACCGGGCATCTCAGAGAACGGCTACGTCGAGGTGACGCCGGCAGCCTCAGGGTCGCTCGCCGCAGGCGATCACGTCGTGGTGAGCGGCTGATGACCGCTCCGGTAATCGAGCTGCGCGGCCTGGCGCGCACCTACCCTGCCTCGCCGCCCGTTCTCGCCTTGCGTCCGACTGACCTGGTGATCTCCGAGGGCGACTACGTCGCGGTGACCGGGGCGTCAGGCTCGGGCAAGTCGACCCTGCTGCACCTGCTCGGGTTGCTCGACACGCCGACGGCGGGTCGCTACTTGCTGGACGGCCTCGACACCTCCGCCCTTCATGACCGGGAACGCTCGGCGCTGCGCGGCCGCCGGATCGGATTCGTCTTCCAGGCCTTCCACCTGCTGCCTTACCGAACGGCGCTGGAGAACGTGATGCTCGCCGAGCTCTACAACCAGACGCCTCGCGCTCACCGGCTCACCGCCGCCGTCGAGGCACTCAAGGCGGTCGGTCTCGGGCACCGGCTGGAGGCGCTGCCCACCACGCTGTCAGGCGGCGAGTGCCAGCGGGTCGCGATCGCGCGGGCGCTAGTGAACCGGCCCAGCCTGCTGCTGTGCGACGAGCCGACAGGGAACCTCGACTCACGCAACGCCGCCGCGCTCATGGAATTGCTCGACGAGCTGAACGTCGAGGGCTTCACGATCGTGGTGATCACCCATGACGCTGGCGTGGCGGCGCACGCCAGGCGGACGATCGCGATCAGCGACGGAGTGCTAGCCGAGCGAGTCGAGGCCGACCATGCCTAGCTCAGCCACTGGCCTGCCGTCGTCTCGGCTGGCGGCGCGGGACGCGGCCGCCGAGGCGGTCGCCGGGATCGTGCAGCGACCGGGCCGCACCGTCCTGACCATGCTCGGCACCGTTCTCGGCGTCGGCGCGTTCGTGGCCGTGCTCGGATTGACCGCGACCGGCGCGGGCCAGATCTCGCGGCAGTTCTCGGTCCTCGAGGACACCACCGTGACCGTCGAAGACAACGGCCCGGCCAACAACGTCGCGCCGCCTGGCACCAACCCCACGATCGGGTTCCCGGCCGACGCCGACGCGATCGCGGACCACGTCGGGGGCGTGGTCGCAGGCGGTGTCTGGTGGCCAGTGTCCCTGCCGGAGAACGCGAGCTTCAGCGGCTCGCTCGCGCTGTCCGGCGCGTCCTCCCAGACGATCGACCTGCTGGCCGCCTCGCCAGGCGCGATAAGGGCGATGGGGCTGAAGCTGGTCGCGGGCTCGACGCTGAGCACCTTCGAGAACGACACCGACCAGCACGTCGCGATGATCGACACCACCACGGCCGCGGCGCTCGGCATCTCGCCGGCCCGGCTGCCCAGCCATCCGGCTGTCTTCGTGGACGGCATCGCCTACACGGTGATCGGCGTCTACAGCTCCGCGCAGCGGGTCGTGAGCGACGAGAGCGCGATGCTGATCCCCGAGAACACGGCGCTGGCCGACTACGGCAACCCGACGCCCGGCATTGGCGGCGAGGAAGAGGCCCAGATGGTCATAGCGACCAAGATCGGGGCCGCCGAGACGGTGGCGAGCCAGATCGCCGCCGCCGAACTGCCGACTGACCCGAGCCGGCTGGTCGTGACGCATCCCCCCAACCCGCAGAGCCTGCAAAGCGAGGTGACCGGCGACCTGACGACCCTGTTCCTGATCCTGGCGCTGATCAGCCTGCTGATCGGGACGGTCGGCATCGCGAACACGACGCTGGTCGCCGTGCTCGAGCGCACCGAGGAGATCGGCCTGCGCCGCGCCGTCGGCGCCCGGCCGCGGCACATAGCCGCGCAGTTCCTCGCCGAGTCGGTGACGCTCGGCACGCTCGGCGGGCTGGTCGGCACGTGCCTGGCTGTCGTGGTTGTCGTGATCTTCGCCGCGGCGAAAGACTGGACCGCGGTGCTGAACCCGTTCTATACCTTGCCCGCGCCGCTGATCGGCAGCGCCGTCGGCTTGCTCGCCGGCGCCTATCCCGCGCTGCGCGCCGCTCGGACCAGCCCGCTCGCGGCGCTGCGGCACGGCTGAGCGGATCTAAGAAAGGAATCAGCGCCATGCGCATCAAGACCGGCCTATGGCTCGTGGTGTGCGGTTGCGCGGTCCTGACCGCCTGCACCGCCGCACCCCCTAAAGGGCCAGACGCCAGCGTGACGACCCCCGCGGTCGGCCACCCGGCGCCCCCGGCTTCCGAGGGGGCGGCCCTGGACAGCGAGGCCTTCACGCCGTACGCGGACATCGGCGCGAGCTCATCCGACGGGCTGGCGCTCGGCGACACGTATCAGGCGCTGGGCACGGCGTGCATGACCGCCGCCGGTTACGGCCAGTACGCGAACGACACGTCGTTCTTTTTTCGGGCTAACAACGGCCTCGGGTTCCCGCAAAGCTATGGGCCGTGGGGCTATATCGGGCTCTCAGCGGCGCAGCAGTACGGTTTCGTGCCGCCGGGCAGGCAGATCCTCCTCGGCGGGCCTGGCGGCCCGTCGCCGTCCAGCTTGCCGACCGGGGCGCAGACAGCCGAGGGTAAGTGCGGCAACATCGTCAGCGACTTCAACAATGCGATGTTCGCCGGGGCGCTGGCTGGCATCGAGACAATGAACAACGAGATCAGCAATGACGTGGTGAACGACGCAGACTTCAAGAAGACGATGGTGACCTGGTCGGCTTGCATGGCCAAGAACGGGTACACCGCACCGAACGCGGACGACTTCGCACTCGACGAGCTCGACGCCCTCGGACTTCGCGGGATAACCCCCGGTTCTTCCGGCCCGTCGACTCCGACCGCCGCGCAGACCAGGGAGCAGATCGCGATGGCCGTCACCGATGCCGACTGCACGCTGTCTAGCGACCTGGGCGGGATCTACTTCGCCGTGCAGGGCAACTACGAGCAGCAGTTCGTCAACGCCAACCAGCAGGCGCTGAACGTCGCGGTCCGGGAGTACAAGGCGGCCTTCGCCAAGGAACTGAGCAAGCTCCCCGCCCTGCTGCGGACCGTCTCGGCCACGCCCGCTCTGCCGGGGTTTAAGGGAGGCAAGCCACCGCATGGCCAGATCGTGAAGCCAGGCGTGACTGCCACCCCTTCTCCGACCCGGTCAGCGGGCTGAAAGGAAAGCGGCTATATGCGCATCCGCTCCGGTTGGTGGATCCTGGCCTGCTGTGCGGTTATTACCGCGTGCACCGCCGCACCGCCCAAGGGACCGGACGCGACCGTCACCGTGCCAGCGGTCGGCCGGCCGCCGTCCCCGGTCTCTGAGGGCGCGGCCCTGGACAGCGAAGCGTTCACGCCCTACGCCGACATAGGCGCCACCGCCAGCGACGGGCTGGCGCTCGGCGATACCTACCAGGCTCTGGGTACCGCGTGCCTGAACGCGGCTGGCTACGGTCAGTACGCGAACAGCACGGGATTCGGTTTCCGGGCCAACCGCGGCCTCGGGTTCCCTCAGCCGTATGGACCTTGGGGGTACATCGGGATCGGGGCGGCCCAGCAGTACGGCTTCCTCGCGCCGACCGGCGGCCCCGGTGGAACCTTCTCGCTTCAACCGGGTCCGGTTGGGGGCGGCCCGCCGACCGGGACGGAGATCGCGCAAGGCAAGTGCGTGAACATCGTCAGCGACTTCAACGATGCGATGTTCGCCGGGGCGCTGGCCGGGATCGAGACGATGAACAACGAGATCAGCAACGACGTGGTGAACGACGCCGACTTCAAGAAGGCGATGGTGGCTTGGTCGGCCTGCATGGCCAAGAACGGGTACACCGCCCCGAACGCGGACGACTTCGCGCTCGACGAGCTTGACGCCCTTGGACTTCGGGATATAACCCCCGGGTCTGGCGGGCCGTCGACTCCGACGGCCGCGCAGAACAGGGATCAGATCGCGATGGCCGTGACCGACGCCGACTGCACGCTGAAGAGCGATCTGGGCGGGATCTACTTCGCTGTTCAGGGCAGCTACGAGCAGCAGTTCGTCAACGCTAACCAGCAGGCGCTGAACGTCGCCGTCCGGGAGTACAAGGCCGCGTTCGCCAGGGAACTGAAGAGGCTCCCCGAGTTGCTGAAGTCGACCTCGGCGACGTCAACCCAGCCCGGCGGCAGGCTCACCGGACCCCACGGCGGACGTGCACCGAGCAGCGCTGCGTCGAAGCCGGCGAGTTAGACCGATGCGCATCCGAATGGGCTTGGGGCTGCTGGCTTGCTGCGGCCTGGCCGTCGCCGCGTGTACCGCCGCCACGCCCAGGGGGCCAGACGCGAACGTGACCGTACCCGCGATCGGCCGCCCGCCCGCACCAGCTTCCGTGCAGGCCGCCTTGTCGAGCGAGGCCTTCACCTCATACGCCGGGCTCGGCGTGGTCGCCAGTGACGGGCTCGCGCCTGGCGACACGTTTGCTGCCCTGCACACGGCGTGCATGACCGCAGGCGGCTACGGCCAGTACGCGGCTAGCGCGCCGTACAACATCCGCATGACTGGGGGCCTGGCGTTCTCTCAGGCCTTCGGGCCCTGGGGGTATGTGGGGGTCTCGCTGGCCGAGCAGTACGGCTTCGCCAACCCGGACGGTCCTTTTGGCAGCGGGGGACCGCCCGCGAGCTCGCCTAGCTTGCCCGTTGCTGCGGCGGCCGCTGGCAACAAGTGCCTCAACATCGTCCTTGGCTTCGACGACGCGCAGGTCGCCCACTCGATGGCCGGGATCGAGACGATGAACAACGAGATCGCCGCCGACGTGATCGCTGACCCTGACGTCAAGAAGGCGACGAAGGCCTGGTCCGCTTGCATGGCGAAGAACGGGTACCTGTCAGGGGATCCCGACGGGTTCGCGCTGGACGAGGCGAGGTCCATTGGAGTGCAGGCGGTAACCCCCGGTGACACCGGACCGACGCACGCTCAGAAGACCGCGGAGACCGCGATGGCCGTGACCGACGCCCAGTGCACCCAGGCCTCGGACCTGGCCGGCATCTACTTCGCCGTGCAGGCCAGCTACGAGCAGCAGTTCGTCACCGCCAACCAGCAGGCGCTGAACGTCGCGGTCGGGCAGTACAAGGCCGCGTTCGCCAGGGAGCTGAGCAAGCTGCCCGAACTGCTCGCCGCGGCATCGGGGACGCCAGTCCAGTCCGGCCGCAAGCCTGGTGGCCCAGGAGGCAGACGCAAGCCGAGCCCGGCTTCCTCGGCGTCGGTTGGCTAGCCAGGTTCGCCCGCGAGCGGCCGGTTCAGCCCGTGATTCCATAGGCCTGGTACACCGTCTGCTCGGTGCGGTCGCCGTGGACGTCGGTGACGATCGAGCGGATGCTGACGTAACCGGAGGCCGGGTCAGGGACACTGACCAGCCAGGTGCCGTGATGCTGACGGGTCTTCAGCGCCAGCCAGGTGGAGCCGTCGTTGAACGAGGCGTAGAACTTCACGGTCTTTAGCCGGTAGACCGGGGTGGCGACCCCGGCGTTGCCGGGCCGGGCGATCGTGACGTCCAGGGTCGTCGTCCCGCCCGCCCTCGCCTCGTTGTCGCTGTTCAGGTCGAGCGCGTCGTAGCGCGCGTCGGTGAGCGGCAGGTTCTGGTAGTCGCCGTCGCCGGCCGGGTGAGCGAAGGCATGGAACCTGAAGCTGACCGCGACCCGCGGGGATAGCAAATCGGCGGGCGTGCCGCCGCCTTGGAAGTACCGGTGGTCATCGACGTTCAGGGTGTACCAGCCGGACTGGTGGATGTCAGCGTAGAAGACGTGGCCCGTGCCGGCCTGCCTGGTCTTGACGACGCGGCCGCCGAGCCGCAGGCTGACGGTACTCCGGTCACAGCAGATCTGCCCGCCGTGGGCGAGCGGACTGACGAATAGGTAAGGGCCATAAGAGATCAGGGTCCCCGTCTGGCCGGCCTGGTCAGGCTTCGAGCTCTGGGGGAAGCTCGCACCAGGGCCGACGACCGCGCCGCCGTAGGTATTGGCATAGCTGGCGTCAGCCCTGTAGGTCCCGTCGGTGAAGAAGTACGCGTTCCGGTCGAAGTTGCCTTCACCGTCCTGCGAGTAGGCGGTCACCGAGGTCGTCCACGGCCCCGGGGTGAGGTAGTTCACCCAGCTCTGCACGGAGTACGTGTTGGTCTCCTGGCCGACGCCGCAGAAGGACTGGCTGGTGCCGGACTGAATCGACCAATCAAACTCGCTTGAGCCGTACGCTCGGCTGCGCAGCGCCATCGTGAGCTTGGCCAGGTGGGAGGCTCGCTGGGTGTAGGCGAGGTGCCGCGGGATCTCCCCTGGCGCTGACCCGATGAGGTAATAGGTGGCGCCGGTCGCTGACGTCAGGATGTCGGAGTACTCGAACGTGATGTTGCCCGATTTCACCGGGACCGCATAGACGGGCACGCCTGATCCCGCCCAGGCGCTGCCCACGACCGTGCCTTGGCCGCCCGCATAGATCGACATGCACACGTTCGCTGACAGCTGGTCGACCGTGGCGGAGGCTCCGGCCAGGGTCACGCTCAGCCGCCGGCCGTCGCTCCCGTTCAGCTTGATCGTCTCGGTGCGCCTGACCCTTTCCCTGGCGAACACCAGCGTCGCGCTGGTCATCGCCTTGCCTGAGTACGTCGGCACCTCGGCCGCGATCAGGTACGTGCCACCCGGCAGTTCCAACGGTGCGCCGTTGTAGCTGTACTCAGCGTCGTTGGCGACGCTGAGCAGCGTCGCCTCAGGGACGCCGACGACCTTGGCGGCTCGGTTCAGCCCGGTCAGCGTGAGCTTGGGCATGGCCGCCGTCGACGAGCTGGCCGCCATCGACTGCGCGGGAACGACGAGGCCGGCGAACGCGATTGCCCCCACGATGAGCGTGGTCACTCTGCGAATTCGGCGCATTACGCAACACCCACAATCATTATAAATAACTCTATTCTAGGCACTGGGCGGCCGGCAGCGCGGACTCAGTGAAGCTCCGACGACCTTGCACGGTGGGCTCTAGGGCCTCGCTATCCTGCGTTGCGTGACTATTGGCGGCGAACCCGCTCTCGGCGCCGGAATCGTCGTCGTGCCGGACCAATCGCCCTCGCGAAGGCAGGCGCGACGGGCGAGGCGGCGCGACAAAATCAAGGCCAAGGTAGCCCCGGCGCTCGCCGGAGTCATGGCGCCAGGCGACACGGTCGTCGCTGGAGTGCTGACCGAGACTGGCACAGGTAAGACTCGCGGGCCCGAATTCGTGCTCACCTTGATCATGGCCGCGGCGACGATCGTCGTCTCCTCTCTCGGGCTCGCTGGCCTGGCCGTCGGTCAGGAGGTTGGCGGCGTGGCGACCCTGATGGGGCTCGCGACGTGTGTCGCAGGGTTGCGGAATATCGGGCGCAAGACCGTGTTCATCGCCGTGACCAGGGACTCGGTGATCGGCTATCGGCTCAGCCGATCAGGAAACCGGCCACTGTACGTGCTCTTCCGTGAGTCACCGCAGAACGTGCGGGTCTCTGGTCGCTGGAGGGGCAGGCACGCTTGGTACACCTTGCGGCTGGCATATCCGGGTTGGAACCGGCCCTTGTGCCTTTCTGTTCTCTGGTCCTGGGGTCCGGAGTTGCGAGAACTGGTGACCGCATTGCAAGGCTCGGGCGCCTTCGTAGTGCCCTCGGAGTAGCTACCCCGCGCCGTACCACTGTCGGTGGCTGGTGCTTGGCTGTACCTAGTGTGCATTGGCGGACGCGAGGTAGGGGACTGCGATGCCTGATCTGAAAGAGGAATTGCACCGCCAGCTTCAGGCCAGCCGGGCCGTCCTGTTGGCCAAGCTGGACGACCTGAGCGAATACGATCGCCGCCGCCCGATGACGCCGACCGGTACCAACCTGCTTGGCTTGGTGAAGCACCTGGCCGGGCTTGAGTATGCGTACCTGGGTGAACCGTTCGGCTACCCGGTCCCTGAGCGCATGTCATGGATCGAGGATGGCTCCATCTGGCACGGCGCCGACATGTGGGCCAAGCCCGATGAGTCCAGCGAGTACATCACCGGTCTCTACCGGCGTGCCTGCGCCCATACCGACGGCGTCGTAGCGGCGCTCGACTTGGCGGCACCTGGGTCGGTGGCGCACTGGCCTGAGGACCGGCGGGATACGACCTTGGGCGTCCTGCTCATCCGGATGGTCGCTGAAACGGCCCAGCACGCCGGCCACGCGGACATCGTCAGGGAACTTATCGACGGCAAGGGCGGCCCGGATCAGGACGCCATCGACGAAGCGACGTGGCGCGAATACCTCGCCCAGGTTCAAGCCGCGGCCGACGCGTTCGCCACCGGATCCGACGGGTAACCGCGATCGTGAGTGGCTGAGGTGGCAGGCCGGTCCGTTTAGTTTGCCGCTGCCGCGTGCCGGAGCGGCCGGAACGCGGCCCGGATCTCCGTCGCGAACAGCTCAGGTTCCTCCCAGGCGGCGAAATGGCCGCCCCGGTCGGCCTCATTGAAGTAGCTGAGGCTGGGGTAAGCGTTCTCGACCCAGCTGCGCGGGGCCTGGAAGATCTCGCCGGGGAAGGTGGTGAAGCCGACCGGGAGCTTGACCACCGGCAGAGCCTGGCCGGCCGCCTCAGCTTGAGCTCGTCCGTTTTCCCAGTACGACCGGGCTGCCGAGGCCCCAGTGCCGGTCAGCCAGTACACGGTGATGTTGTCCAGGATGTGGTCCCTGGTGAGGCCCCCCGACGGCCGCCCGTCGACGAAGGCGTGGGAGATCTTCTCGTAGGCGTCCGTGTCATGGTCGAGCATCCAGGCCGCCAGCGCGACGGGTGAGTCCAGCAGGGCGTAGCCGATCGTCTGAGGTCGCGTGGCCTGCTCAAGGAAGTAACCGAAGCCGCTCGTCCGGAATGTCTTGGTCTGCTCGAGCGCCGCGCGTTCCTTCTCGGTTTCCGCTGGCAAGGCGCCGCCGCCCAGCGCCGTCACCAGCAAGTTCATGTGGATTCCGGTCAGCCCTGCGCGCGGTCGGGCCGGTGAGCGGGCCGACGACATCGAGCAGTTCGATGACCGAGCCCGGCCAGCCGTGCGTCATGATCAGTGGCAGCGCGCCCGCCTCCGGTGACTTGACGTGGATGAAGTGGATGTCCACGCCGTCGATCTCGGTCTTGAACTGAGGCAGGGCGTTCAGCTTCGCCTCGCACGCGTGCCAGTCGTAGTCGGTCGTCCAGTAACGGGCCAGCTCCTGAATCGTCGCTAGCTGCACGCCTTGCGACCGATCGGCGACGAGCTCCCTTGAAGGTCGGCGCGTCGCGGCGACACGCCCCTGCAGGTCGGCGATCGCTTCATCAGCCATGTCGACCCTGAAGGGCCGGAGTTCGCTGGCGGTGTCGGCAGTGGTGCTCATGACAACCTCCTCGCTGGGCACAGTAAGCGGAGCGCCTCGCCTATCTCCGCCTCCATGAGAGTGCGGAGGTCGTTGCGGAGGGCCAATCGCATACGGTAACCGGCCGGCCCGACATGCCGAGCCCCGCGCCGACCAGCAACCCCGGCTGCCCGGCTTGGCCTGAATCACCGTCGCGACCTGCCATACCCAGGCACCTCGGCCCTAAGCGAAGCGGCGAGCTGCCTCGGCACGCCGACCGTCGGGCCGGTCACCCGTCACGGGAGAACGATCCGCGGACAACAGCGATCCGTGACGCGCGCTCTATCTCGCGCAGGTAGCGAGCACGGACATGATCTCGTCGCTGCGGTCGTGGCCGACATCGTGGCCTGAGGAGTCGCTGACGTGCATGGTCGCGTCCGGCAGTTCGCGGGCGAGGCGGCGCGCGGTGGCGATCGGCGCGCTCGTGTCACGGGCACCGTGCCACAGGTGCACCGGCGTGTTGATCTCGCTGAGCGGGAACGGCCACGGGGGCCTGCTCACGGCGAGTTCCTGCACCGCGCCGCGCGTTCCTTGCCGGAGCGCGTCAGCGACGGCCTCGAATTCGATCCGCAGGCCGGCGTGCTTGGCCTCCGGCGCGGCGGCCAGCTCGCGGCGCAGGGAACGCTCCCGCCACGCCGGGATTGCCAGCGACCACCTCATCACCGTGAGCGGGACCGAGTTCAGCGCCGGCACGTTCCTGGCGAGCCAGTGGTAGAGCCGGTTCCTGGCCTGCTGGCCCGCGCGCTCGGCCGGGTCCATCGGCGCGCCCGCCCCCGCGATGAGGGCGGCAACGCTCACCCGGTCGGCGAGCCGGAGGGCAGCGGCCAGCGTGAACGGGCCACCGCCGGACTCGCCCGCCAGCGCGAACTGGTCTAGGCCGAGCTGACCAGCCAGCGCGGAGAGGTCATCACCCCAGCTGACCAGGCTGCGATCCCGGTGGTAATCAGAGCCGCCGTAGCCGGGCTTGTCCGGTGAGATCCACCGCAGGCCAGCGGCCCGGGCCGCCTCGTCATAGCTACGTCCGCCCAGGCCCGACACCGGCGTCCCCGCTGTGTAGATCACCGGTGACCCGTCCGGGTCGCCGAACTCATGCCAGTACAGTCGCCTGCCGTCAGGAAGGGTCATCACGCCAGAGGTCATCCATGCATCATGACGCCGGCCGGAGGACCCCCGCCAGACACGGATACACGGCTCGGAAGGTTAGACCGCGCGCAGGAGGTGCGGCCGCTGAGCGGGAGTCTCTCGCTCCGCTACCTCAATTGCCGTCATGATGCTCCTCCCGACCGCTTCGGCCACCGGTGGCGGGAAGGCGTTCCCGACTTGGCGGTATGCTGCCGTTTTTCGGCCTAGAAATGTCCAGTCGTCCCTGAAGCCCTGCAAGGCGGCGGTCATAGGTATCGTGAGCCTTGGCATGTAATCTGCGGCCTCCTTGGCACAGGGAGCCGCGTCTGCCAGGCCACGTCCATCGACGTGCAGTTTCCGCCATGCCTGGCGCGCGCGAGTAGGGCCAAGGTCAGGGCCACCATGTTTACGTGAGCCACCCACGAGGGTGGGACCGATGCCATTGGCCTTGCGTGCCCAATCACTCGCGCCAGGCCAACCGTTGCTCGCCATAGCCTCGCGCAACGTTTCTCCAACAGTTGGCGGCGAGCGTACCGGCTGCGGCCACTCAAAGTGCTTAAAGACCTCCACCTTCATCGCGACAAGAATGAATCGGGGACGAAGCTGCGGAACACCGAATTCGTAGGCGTTCAATACTTGCCATTTCGTAGCATAGTTAAGGTCGCGAAGCTTATGAAGGATTTGTTCCCGGTAATCGGCGAACCTTGGAGTGGACAGTCCTCGAACGTTCTCCAGCATAATGGCCGTAGGTTCGCATTCTTCAACCAGTTCCAACGCGCGCGGGAAGAGATCCCGTTCATCATCAGCGCCAAGCTGCTTGCCCGCTATAGAGAACGGCGGACACGGCACGCCGCCTGCCAATAGATCTACACCACGATAAACGGTGCCATCAAAATCGTGGATATCGAGCCGCTTTACATTCCACTGAGGTTTATTGTATTCCAAGGTGGCGCAGGCGTCAGGGTCTATCTCTACAGCAGCTAGATGTCTAAAGCCTGCCTGGTGTAGACCAAGTGATTGGCCGCCACCGCCGGCGCAGATCTCGACGCAGGTTAGCTGGCGCACGGGAGCCGTATCAGCCACGTCGGGCTGCATGGCCCTCACGTGCGTGCTCATGTGTCGGGACTCTATAGGGCGCGTTGATCAACTTCCAGGACTGATCGCACAAACGTTCGACGCGTCGCGCCCCGTCGAGGTGTAGGTCACGACTTCGGCCAGGCAGCCGAGCGTACTGGCGCTGCGTGCTTAGCGGCCTAGAAGTGCTGGAGGAGCCAGTCGTGGATCTCGCCGATGCGGCCGATCATGGTCAGGTGGCCGTCGTGGTCGCTGATGTCGGCCTCGGCGCCGGGGACGCTGGCGGCGAGCCACTGGCCGTGCTGCACGGGCACGAACCAGTCCTGGTGGCCGTGCCAGATCTTGACGGGCACCCGGATGTCGCCGAGGTCGAATCCCCAGCTAGCCAGGCTCGCCGCGCCGTCATCCCACCAGCCCTGGTCGCCGGGGGCGAGGGCGACCTGCTGGGTCTCGGCGAGCCACCGGGCCAGGTCACCGGTCAGCACCCCGGCGTCGGCGGGGGACAGGAGGCTCTCGAACGCCTCGGCGAACTGCTCCGGCGTGGCCGCGAGGATCTGCTCCCGGTCCGCGGCCAGCTCGCGGCGAGATGCGTCCGGGTCGGAGAAGAACGACTTAGTGCCCTCGGCGTTGGCCTGGCCCATCCGGGCGAAGTAGTCGAAGCCCTCGATGCCGTAGGGCGCGATCGACGCCACCACCGCGACCGCGACCGCCACGCCGGGCAGCAAGGCCGCGCAGGCCAAGGCGTACGGGCCGCCCCCGGATATGCCCCAGATGCCGAGCCGGTCATGCCCGAGCGCCCCGGCGATGGCGCGGGCATCTGCTGCTCCCGACGCCACGGCACGACCAGGACGCGCGGTCGAGCCGCCGTAGCCAGGGCGGTCATAGCCGATCAGCCGGATGCCCTTCTCCTGCGCATCTGCGACCCACCCGCCGTACAGGCGCCGCGACATCGGCTCGCCAGCGCAGACCAGGACCGGCTTCCCGCCAGGATCACCGGCCAGCTCCACGCACAGCTCACGCCCGCCGCCAGCCGATATGATCCTGGTCTCGACCCGGTTCGACACTGATGACCCTCCCTGTCGCCCGGTCAGGCCGGAGTAGACGTAGCCGACGCCATCGATGCCGCTGACCTGACAGGCGATTATCGGGTGACGGCACCCCATAACGCCAGTGGATTTCCCGCGACCTCACGCACGGCCGGCGCACATTGCCGACCTAGCTCACTGCGGCACTCTCGCGGGCCTGTCCAGCGACGGGAGATCATCCTGGTACCTCGCCTGCCTATCAGCAGCTTGTCGGCACCGTCCTGGACGCGGTAGCGCAGGTTATGTTTCGGCTATGGCGGTATTCGCATTGTGGAGCGCACCACGAGCGCGATCAACGGCTTTCTTTCGGTCGATGGCCGAGCGCGGCGATTTGACCGTACTTCACGAACCGTTCTGCAACCTGAAGGACTACGGCGAGACTGATGCTGGCGGGCGGAGGTTCGATTCGGCCGCCCAGCTGCTCGCCTGGCTACGTGCCGAGGCGCACGACCGGGACGTGTTCGTCAAGGACACGATGGACCACCAGCACGACGAGGTCCTGGCCGACCGGCGGTTCCTCGCCGAAGCCCACCATGCGTTCCTCATCCGCCGTCCTGAGGAAATTGCAGCGTCCTATTACGCCCTGTTCCCTCCGATGACCATCAACGCGATCGGGATGGAGCGGCTGTGCGAGATGCAGACCGCTATCAGCGATGCTGGCGGGAATCCGCCTATTGTCATTGACTCGGATGACCTCGTGGCCCGCCCGGCTGCGACGATGGCGGCGTACTGCGCAGCCGTCGGGCTGCCCTTCAATTCGCGGGCGCTTACCTGGGAGCGAGGTGAACAGGCCGAGTGGCAGCGGACCGCTCGTTGGCACACGGACGCTAGCAACAGTTCCGGTTTCGAGCGGCGCGAACGGACGTACCTGTACACCGTCGAGAACTGTGCGAAGCTCGCACGGTACGCCGCCCATCACCGGCCCTTTTACGAGCAGCTTTATGCACAGCGGATGGACGTTACGCCTTGGGAGTAAGGAGCGTCAGGGCCGCGGTGGCAAGCCAGCGACAAAGGATGGAGACTCGGCTGTGGCAATCGAGTTCGACGGCTGGAGGTCGTGAGATGAGCGGCAAAGTGGTGGTGAACAGGTCGATGTCGCTTGACGGCTTCATCGCCGGTCCCGGTGACGCGATGGACTGGATCTTCGACTTCGTGGCCCCGGACTCGGCCTGGTTGACGGAGATCGCGGCGGCAACCGGCGCCATGCTCGTCGGCCGGCGGACCGATGAGGTAGGCAACAGGATGGACGCCGACAAGGAGCGGGGGGCACCATCGGGCGACGAAGGCTACCCCTTCTCCGGGCCCACGTTCGTCCTCACCCATAAGCCGCCGGACCCGCCCGACCCGGATGTCACGTACCTCACCGGTGATATCGGGGAAGCGGTCGCCACGGCACTGGCGGCTGCGGGCGGCAAGAACCTGGAGCTCCTCGGCTCCGACGTGGCCGGTCAGTGCCTGCGGCGGGGACTCGTGGACGAGATCCTGGTGTACGTCATTCCGGTGCTGCTCGGCGACGGTATCCGGTTCTACTCCTCCCAGGGTCTCGCGAGGATAGACCTGGAACCGCTCGACAGCACGAGGGCGGGCGCCGTCACCATCCTTCGCTTCCGGGTCCGCAAGTAGTCATCGGTGTAGTACTGCGGCCAGGTCCGAGTCGGGCCGGTACGGCTCCCTGCTGGCAGGCAAATCTTCGGGTGGAACGATGACGTGCCGCGCCTTTGGGCGTCTTCGGAGCCTGTGCCCGATGCCGGCCGGGTGTGGCAGGCACTGGTGGACCTGCGCCCTGAGACCGGTCTGGTGCCGATCACGCTGGCGTTCTTGGGGGGCGGTCATGCGGGTCGGCCGTGGGACGAAGGCGAGTTCGATGACCGGTGCGACCTGATGTCCTTGCACGGCGTGGATGCCGCCAGGGTGCTGGCCGACAACTGGGACCTCAAGGTTCCCGTCGACCCCGATGAGCGCGACGCCGAGATGGCGGAGACGATCGCCCCGTTCGGCTGGGACTTTCCCGGCCTGGCCACTGGCCAGGACCAGGCGCTGACCGAGGCCGAGCTGGCGCGAGCGCTTGACTGGTTCAAGCTGGCCCGGATCGGCCTGGTGCCTGCGTCCCGCCCAGCCGACGTGCTGGCGGTCATCGGGCTTAACGACGTCAACCGGAATGTCGACCCGGCCCTGCCGGCCGCAGTCCTGCGGTCCTGGGAGGACCGGTTCGGCGCAGTACTGGTCGAGGTCGGCTTCGCCCACATCCGGCTGCTGGCCCGCCGCCCGCTGCGAACCTTGCCAGATATCCAGGCCGTAGCCGCCGAACTGTGGGCGATGTGCGGCGAGTTCTGGCCCATCGACCAGCCCGGTACGGCGTTCCGGTACGTCGACGAGATTGCCGAGTACATAACAGACACGCCGATCTGGTCCATTTGGCTGGACTGAATGGTGGCCCAGGACCCATCAAGCGGCCTTCGGTCTCCGCCACCAAGAGGCTCGTGATCAGTTGAAGTCCATGCGGTAACGGCGAAACACGCCATAGCTCCGCGGTTGCTCGCCATGCCGCCGTGACGGTCGTCCGTGAGCCTTCCTGGTGCTAGGCGGCTCGCCCGTAAGGATGACGGAGATCATCTCGGCTTAGTCCTCCCGAGTGAATCCGGGTTCTGAAGATTCACTCTCGCGCCGGACGTCCGGATAAGCCTCCGGCTCCTACCGTCAGGTAGGCAATGGATCTAATCAGAGAGGTTCCAATGACCACCAGCAAGATGAACCGGCTCGCGATCGGGTTCGGTGCAGCGGGCACGCTCGCCGCGATCCTGGCCATGGCGATGACCCCAGCGTTCGGCGTCGGCGTGCACGCCGCGAGCGGAAATCACGCCGCGACCGCGCACCCGGCGAGCGCCTATTCGGCGACCCTGCGTTACATCGATGGGACCGACGTCTCCGTGGCCGCCGGCGCTGTCGGCGAGAACGCGACCAAGTGCCCCAGCGGCATGTACCCGATCGGCGGCGGGCCGAGCAGCCCCAGCGCATTCTGGACGCTGCACTGGACTGATCCGGACCGCTCGACCCCATCGGCGCCCCATCCGGATGAATGGACCGTGAGTCTGCGTAACGACACCGACTCAACGCAGGTCTTCAAGGTGTTCGTCGTCTGCTCCACGGCGCAGAAGGTGACCTCAAACTACTGATTCGAAGACGTGCGTCCCGCGGCGGCGAAAACGCGGCCGCGGGACGCAGTTACGTGCAACTGCGGAACCCATGACGGAGATCGCTGGTGATGCGGTTTCCGTGCGTCAGACTGACCGCGATGACGTCGTTCGATGAGCTGATGGCCGAAGGCCTGGCCGCGCCCTTCACCAAGTGGGACTTCTCCTTGTCGGACGGGCGATGTTGAAACCGTGCGGCGGTCGGCTGCGGACGTCACCTCTGCTTGTCTCACGCGTGATACATTCGAGGCATGAGCGAGGTTTCGGTCCGGGATTTGCGTAACCATGGCGGGGAGATCCTTGACCGGGTTGCGGGCGGTGAGGCGATGACGGTGACCAGGGACGGCCATCCGATAGCTGAGCTGAGGCCGCTGCCCCGCCGGCCGTTGCAGGCGAGCTTGCTGCTCGAGCGGTGGCATGTCTTGCCTGCGGTCGACCCGGTGAAGCTGCGCGCGGACATTGATGACCTGCTGGATCCGGCGCTGTGACGGGGCCAGTGGTTCGGCACCTGCGCGGGGTGCTCGACACCAGCACGGTCATCATGCTGTCGCGGATCGCTGATCCGGCGGTCCTTCCGGCTGAGCCCCTGATCACGACGGTGACCCTGGCGGAACTGACCGTTGGCCCGCTCGTCGCGACGACCGACGAGGAGCGGGCGGCACGCCAGGCGCACGTCCAGCAGGCCGAGGCCGACTTCGATCCGTTGCCTTTCGATGCGCCTGCGGCGCGGGCGTTCGGCCGGGTCGCGGCCTCGCTCCGCCAGGCTGGCCGTAAGCCCTCAGCCCGGGCCTACGATGCCATGATCGCCGCCACCGCCATGTCGAAGGGTCTTCCCGTCTATACCTGCAACCCATCCGACTTCGCAGCCATCGACGGACTTAACGTCGTCGCGATCCCGGTGCCTGCGGCTGGCCCGGACAGCAGTCAGCCAAACTGACACCCAACGGCCAGATGACGCAGGGCGATGCCCAGCAGCACCACGCGATCAAAAGCGCAGGTCACGGCCACTTCTGGCGGCGTCAGGCATCTTCCGGCTACGCTGTGAAGTCGCCTCCTAAGCGCTGGGATCCCGCGTTCGAGTCGCTGTTGGAGCACAGGTCAGAGGTCTGATGACCCGGTCCGGCCGGTCGGCGGCCGGGGCTGTCAGCGACGACGCCGTCGTCCGGGAATCGACCAGCCCGTGCCGACGCCGGCCAAGTGCAAGGCGAGGCAGGCGAGGCCGAGCAGGAGCAGGCTCAGCGGCGCGAAGATGGCGGGGGTGGAGGCGGATGTCGCGTTAAGGATGAACGCGATGATGAAGAGGGCGGCGGCGATGTAACCGAGCATGTCTGTCCGTCCCTGGAAAGCCGGGCGAGTCGGAGGCTGCCGGGGTCCGGGGACAACTGCCGGCAGTCTAGTCGCTCTGGTACTTTCCGGATAGGTGCCGGGCCGCGCGGTGACGTCGATGGGTTGCCCGTACTCATCGGTGAGAGCCAAACCGGGAGCCAGCAGCGGCAGTTATCAGGCCGCACTCAGCCCGGTCGCCGGCCGTTGTCACAGCTTCACGCGATTTTGAGTTGCTCGTCGCCGAAGTCGGCGATGAGCTTGAGCGTCCCGCCGACGGCGGCGACGAACCGGTTCAGGACGTCCTGGGTGGACACGTCGCCGCTTTCGATCTGGGAGACCCTGGCTATCGAAACACCCATCCGGGTGGCGACTTGCTCCTGGGTCATCCCGCGCCGCTTGCGCAGTTCGGCAAGCCGCCAGCCGCGGGCCTCGTCCAGCATCGCGCTGACGGCGGCATCGACCGCTTCGGGGCCGCCCGCGGTTTCCACGGCCCGCTCCAGGTGACCGGAATCGCGCCAGCGCGACACGCTGCTCATCGGTCCATCTCCTTCTCCCGCTCAGCCAGGTAGTCGTCATACAACTGCTCGGCCATCGGGATCGCCGCGCGGTACCACTGCTTCCACTGCCCCGACTTGTCCCGGCGACCAGCAAGATCGCGGACCGCCACGGGTCGAACACCAGCAATATCCTTACCTCGCTGCCCCCCGCCGACGGTGGCCGCGGAACGAACCGTTACTCGACGATGCCGAGGGAGCGATCCGACGCGTGCGGCCGACCGGTCGTTGGCATGAAACGCTTTGACCAGGCGAGTGCCGGGCACAGCGGCAGGCCTGGTTTACGCCTGCCTGCGCGATGATCAGCCGGTCGGCGAGGCGAGGTTCAACCGGACTCGACGCAGCCCGTTCTGGCTGATTGAGACCACGTATGGGCCCTCAGCGCGGGTGGCCATGTGGAAGATCTGCTGCTGGTGACTGAGGAAGTAGCTGATCATCGTCGGGCCGTCGACATCACGGCGGGCTAGCCCGAACGCTCGCGCGGACGTGCGGTGGACGGCGGCCGCCTCCAGCGGGTTGGAAGCGATCCGCAGATCCTTGCACAGGATCACGTCACCATGACCGGCGGCGTCCTCGATCCACTGGACGTCCTTGATCGCCGGGGACTTGTCGGGGCCGTAGCGCTCGTCCATGGTCTCCACCGTCCAGCCGGCCGCTCGCAGGGCGCCTGGGACGACGAACGAGCCCAGGCTCCGGTCCGCGAAGAAGGCTAACGCTGGCCCAGCAGCGGTCGCCGACCGGCCGGTCACGGGCTATGCGGCCAGTTCTAGCAGCGCCGTGACCTCGGCGAGCCGCAGCCCGTAATCGGCCGCGACAGCCTTCGAGGTCTCGCCGCCGCGGATGCGGCTCAGCACGTCATCGGCTGCTACACCCCGGCTGGGGAGCGTCGGCCTGCCGCCGTTCACCCAGGGATCGACGGTGACGTCGACCTTGCCAGCGCCCACGTTGATGACCCGGGCCCAGCCGTCCTGGTAGGTGACCCGGCGCAGACGATCGGCGACGATGGCCTTGAAGACTCCTTGGCCGTTGCGGACGACGACGAGGTCTCCGACGGCGTCGCGTTCGGCGGCGTCATCGGTGAGCTGCCCGTAGTCCCAGAGCACCTCGGCGCCGTCCGTCGTGAGCCGCTCGCTGGCCAGGGCCTGCCGCAGGCCCATCCGCTGTTCCAGCACCCGGATGGCCGGGCGGATCCGCTGCATGGGCACCCCGGCACTGCGGAAAGCCGCCAGCACATAGGCCTCGGTCAGTCCGACGAATGGAACAGTCGGCCCGCGCGGCGTCGCCGGCTCGCCTGTAGTGACCAGAGCCAGGGCAGGCCACCTGATGGCCACTCGGTCGGCTGCCGGAAGACGATCGATGATGGCGCGCAGTTCGCTGTCAGTCCAGTTGTCGCGGCCGGCCAGCATTCGCGCAGCCCGATCAGCCTCGGGTGAGTCTGCCGCGGCGAGCGCTGCCCGGACCGCCGCGAGCCCGTAAGGGCTGCTGACCGGGATGGCCCAGTCACGCAACGTCCCGCGGGGAACCCTGATGATGCGGGCAGCCTCCGCCTTCTGGTACAGCGGGACCGTGTAGTGCGGGTCATCCAGGGTCGCCAGGTGACTGCTACCGCGGGCACTGTCCAGAGTCATCGGCCACCTAGCCATCACGACAATCGTCGAGTTCGTAATCCCACGCTGACAGCCTAACTGGCAACAGTGTCACTTAGCGTGCTTCACCCCCGAGCCCGGCGAGCCTCGCATCCGGGGTGGCTGACTATCGAGTCCGGCACTGGTTCTGCAGGCGAAACGATGGTTGCGCACGTCCGGCGAGTGGCCTGCTGTCCGGGTCGATCGACAATGGACGGTTCACTGTCCACTACTAGCCACCTGCTGGGTCGGCCTTCCAGTTCTGTCGGCCCGCATCGGCCGCCGGCTACCGGCTTGGCAGCAGTGTCAGCAACAGCGGAGCACCGGCGACTGCTCGGCCCAGGAGGGCGGCCAGCGGTGGGCGCATGACGACCGCGATGACACCAGCGGCGGCCAGTTGGTCACGGACACGGCGCTGCGTCGCCGACGGTGTAGCGTTATGCAGCCGTGCGGGTCCCGCGTGGAGGAGGGTACACGGAGGTGCAAGCATCGGTAGCGCAGCGTGCGGTGGCTGCAGCGAGGTCGACCGCCTCGACGTTGGACTTGCCGGTCGACGCCACGGTCGTTCTCAACGACTCCAACCGCCTTGTCGTCCGCCTGATGCCATGCGATGTCGTTGCGCGGGTCACGCCTCCTGAGGCTCTGGCACCCGTGACTGCCAGGGCGAGTTGGCTCAGCGGGGAGGCGTATCAAGCGAGGTTGGCGACGGAAGTTGAAGTCGTGAAACGGCTCACGGAGAACGACAGCCCGGTTGCTGGACTCGACCCTCGAGTCGAGCCACGCGTCTTTGTGCATGATGGCTTTGCAATCACCATGTGGACCTACTTTGCACCTGTTCGCCGAATGCTTCCGTCGGCCGACTACGCGCAGGTGCTC
>DATKFV010000151.1:0-3750 GCA_035511035.1 Streptosporangiaceae bacterium | reverse complement strand
GGGGAGGGAACCCAGTCACCCCGGGCAACCCAGTGGACCTAGCCCTACCGACGGCCACCGGAGCCCCCGTCACCACGGCCGGAGCAGCGGCCAGTCCGGTTACAGCAGCGGAGGCAGCACTAGCATCGGCGGACGGAGTTGAGCCTTCGAAGATGTCGTCGACCGAGACGCCGAGCACCGTCGTGATCGCGTACAACGTGCTCACCGACGGACGGCACTTGCCGGTCTCGATCTGAGAGATGTGGCTGGCCGATACGTTGACCGCGCGAGCCAGCGAGCGGAGGTTGAAGCCGCGCCGCAGCCGCTCTTCCCTGATGCGCTGTCCGATCGGCGGGTCGGGCGGCGCTTCCTGCGGCACCTGCGGCTGGATAGTCACGGGTTCGTTAACCTCCCCGGACCAATCGTACACAATCGCTTAACGCTACCGGGAGGAGGATTGTCCGGAATCGGGGATCGCGAGGCCGGAGCCGCGGATCAGGGTCGCTAGTTCGGCCATGTCGCGCTGGCCGAGGCCGGCGCGGATCGCCTGGCTGGCGGTCTCGTGGTTGACCTGGGCTTGCGGAAGTCCCACGCCAACCCGCTCAGCCAGCGCGAGCGCGAGGGCCAGGTCCTTGGCGACTAGTTCGAGCGTGAACGCCACCGGCGCCTGCTCGGGGTACTCGAAGTGCGTCCGCTTGTACTGAACGAACGGCGCGCCAGCGGCGCTGGCGGTGATCACGTCGTAGGCGAGGCCCCGGTCGATTCCGGCCTTCTCGGCCAGCACGAGCGCCTCGGAGAGCGCCTGATTGAGCGCGTGCACCAGCGTGTTCACCGCCAGCTTCATGACCGCGCCCGCGCCCGAGTGGCCGAGGTGGAAGATCTGCCTGGCCAGCACGTCAAGGACGGGCCTGGCCTGCTCAAGGTCGGCCGCTTCGCCGCCGGCCAGCACGATCAGCGTGCCCTGTTGCACAGCCGGCACGCTGCCAGAGACGGGCGTGTCGAGCAGCCGGCCGCCGCGTCCGGCCAGCAGTTCGGCGGCCCTGGCGACCGTCCTCGGGTCGACCGTGCTGGTATCGGCGACGACCGTCCTGGCCGACACCCCGGCCGCGATCCCTTCAGGCCCGCCGTAGGCCGCCATGACCGCCTGGTCATCGGCCAGCGACACCAGCACGACCGGTGCCGCGCTCGCCGCCTCCGCCGCGCTGGCGGCTACGGTTGCCCCGGTCGCCGCCGCGACCTCCTGCGCCCGGCTCGCGGTCCGGTTGTACACGACGACCTCGGCGCCCGCCGAGCGCAACCGGCCGACCATCGCCGCGCCCATCCGCCCGGTGCCGATGACCGCGACGGCTGGCAGCCCGCGCGCCGACCGCTCGCGCGCCGACCGCTCGACGGCCGGCAGCGCCCCTGTTGGCTGCTCGCTCACGGCTGCTCGCTCATGCGCCAGGCTCCGGTGCTCAGGTCAGGATCCAGCCGCTGTCGACGTAGAGGTCGACGCCGTTGACCGAGCGGTTCCTTAGCAGGAACTCGACGGCGTCGGCGACGTCGGCGGTGGTCGGGAGATCGCCGGTCGGGGTCCGCGCCCTGACCCGGTCAAGCACCTCGGCGGGTTGCCTGGCCCAGTACCAGGTGTCGCCGACGATGCCGGGATGGATGGCGTTGACCCGGACCGGGGCCATCTCGACCGCCAGCGTCTTGACCATGCCGGTGACGCCGCCGTTGATGGTGGAGACGGTCGTGGAGCCTGGGTAGGGGCGTTCCTTGGCCAGGCCGCCGAACAGCACGATCGACCCGGTCGGCGTGAGCCGGGAGTGCAGCGCGTGCACGACCTCGATGTAGCCGACCAGCTTGAGCGTGCTGAGGTAGATCGCGCGGGTGACGTCGTAGTCGGCGACCGTGTTCTGGTCACGCTCGATGGCGCTCAGTACCAGGTGGTCTACCTCTCCAACGTCCGCGAGGCTGCGAGTTATTTGCATAGGGTCTGCGATGTTCACGGCGATCCCGGTGGCATCACCGCCTAGCTCGGCGGCGACCGCGCTGGCCCGGGCGGCGTCCCGGCCCGAGATCGTCACCACCTCTCCCCTGGCGACGGCGCGCCGGGCGATCTCCAGGCCAAGGCCCGAGGTGCCGCCGATCACGACCAGGGACTTGCGGTCAGCCATTGCCTTCCCCGTTCGGGTTGCTGAGCAGGTCGCCGAGGTACTGCCAGTCGCGCGCGAACCGGTAGGAGTGCCGGCCTGGCGGCTGCGGCGACTGCGTCTCCAGCCAGCGGACCTGGCCGTCGCCAGCGTTGGCGAAGCCGTGCACGCAGCCGACGCCCGCCCACGCGATGTCGCCGACCTCGAGCCGGTAACGCTCACCGTCGAACTCGGCGTCGGTCGCGCCCTCAAGGATTAGGTACGTCTCGTCGAACGGGTGATCGTGCTGGCCGGCCTTGCCGTCGGGGTCGTACTTGACCATGAACATGGTGGTCAGGTCGGCGCCGAGGTCGGAGTCGACCATCATCTTGACGCCGATCCCGCTGTAGACCAGGAGCGCGGTGCGCATGCTGGCGGAGAGGGCGAGCAGTTCCTGGCCCTGCTTGCGGGGGTCCATGTGGCCGGCGGTGATGTTGCCGAACAGGCGGTTGCGGGGGTCGCGGACGTCGACCGGCGCCGGGTCACGGGCCGCGAGCGGCACCGCGAACGTGTCGTCGCCGAACTTGGCTCGCGGCGCCGGTCCCTGCATCTGGGCCAAGCGCACCAGCTCGCCGCCGACGTTGCGCCAGGCGTGCGGGGTACCGACAGGGAGCAGCCCGTAGTCCCCTGGGCCGACCGTGAAGGAGCCTTCAGGCAGGTCGATCACGCCGGTGCCTTCCAGCACGTAGAAGGTCTCCTCGAAGGAGTGGACGTGCGCGGGCAGCGAGCCGCCGCCGTCGAGCACGCAGATCCCGAACCCCGTGCTCGGCGATCCGGTGTGCTCGCCGACGACCGGCCAGTACCGGTAGCCTTCCGCGCCCACCGTCCACGTGTCTGCAGCGCCTGTGTTTGCAGCACGGGCGCCCAGCACCGCGTAATCGGCGTCAGCAGCCCGGCGGACCAGATGCCTGCTGGGCACGTCAGTATTCCAGGGTGCGGCGGGCGGCGGCCACGACCTTGGCCGCGGTCGGGATGACCTGGTCTTCGAGCAAGTTCGCGAACGGCAGCGGCACGCACTCAGAGGCGACCCGCCGCACGGGCGCGTCCAGGAGCTCGAAGCCTTCCTCGGCCACGATCGAGACGACGGTGCCGCCCCAGCCGCCCTGGTAAGGGTTCTCCTCGACGGTGAGCAGCCGGGACGTACGGCCCACCGACTCGAGCACGGTCGCCATGTCGAGCGGCACCAGGCAGCGCAGGTCGATGACCTCGGCGCTGACGCCGTCGGCGGCGAGTTGCTCCGCGGCCGCGAGCGCGACCGGCACGGTCGAGGCGAGGGCCACGAGGGTGAGGTCGCTGCCTGGCCGGGCGATCGCCGCCTGGCCCAGCTCCACGACGTGGCCCTCGGGGGCGGGCTCGCCCTTGGACGCGAACAGGCCCTTGTGCTCGAAGAAGATCACCGGGTCGTCGGAGCGGATCGCCGCGGCCATCAGGCCGACGACGTCGGCCGGCGTGGACGGGGCGACGATCTTCAGCCCGGGGACGGCGAGCGCCCAGTTCTCGACCGCTTGCGAGTGCTGGGCGCCGAAGCCGAGCCCGCCGCCGTTGGCGGTCCGCACCACCAGGGGGACCGTGACCTGGCCGCCGGTCATGTACCTGA
>DATKFV010000150.1:0-16600 GCA_035511035.1 Streptosporangiaceae bacterium | reverse complement strand
GGCTGGTCGAGCACCAGCCAGGCCCGGCGGTCGTGCTTGGTAACGATGGCCTCGCCGATCGCGGCGCCGTACCTGGACTCGTCGCCGATCCGCTGGCCCGCCTGGTCGACGATGATCCCGCGCAGGAACTCGGGCGGCGGGGTGATGAACCGCCAGCAGGAGATCCGGTCAAGGAACCCGGTCTCGCCGCCCGCCGCCACGCCGAGCTTGATGCCGCTGCCGTCGTCGGCGACGGTGCCGAGCGCGAGCCCGCCCCGGTAGGCCGGAGCGTGCTCGCGCGCCATGGCCCGGTTCGCGATGAAGCCGCCGGCCGCGATGACCACGCCACCCCCGGCGGTGACCTGAAGCGGCCTGGCGTACTTGCGTTCTAGCCAGGCGACCGGGCGGTGCATCCGGCGGCCGAGGCTGCCTGCGTACAGGAACGGCTTCTTGCCCAGCTTGTGCACGGCCGCGTGGGCCTTCCTGGCCCAGGCGGGCGCGTCCCGCAGGCTCAGGCAGGAGACACCGGTCACCCGGCCGGCCTCGTCGGTCAGCAGGTCGACGGCGCGGGTGCCCGGCAGCACCTGGGCTCCCGATGCCCTGACCGCCTCGGCCAGCCTCGCGAACAGCACCTGGCCTGACGTGCCCCGGCCGACCGCGCGGTGCCCGCGCGGGGCCGGGGGCGCGACGTCGGCGAACGACAGCTCGCTGCCTGAGTAGTACAGGTAGTGGCGGTTGGTCGGGTACGAGGTCTTGTCCGGGCACAGGCTGCCCTCGAACGGGACGCCGTGATCGACCAGCCAGGCGATCATGGCAGCGCTGCCGTCGCAGAACTCGCGCAGCGTCGCTGGGCTCACCGCGTCGGCGACCTCGACGCTGAGGTAGTCGAACATCGCCTCGGGCGAGTCCGCCACCCCGGCCACCAGCTGCTGGATCGTGCCGCCGCCCGCGTAGACGATGCCGCCGGACAACTCGGTCGCCCCGCCGCCGCTGAACCGGTCGAGCACCAGCACCCGGGCGCCGCCAGCGACCGCTTCGATGGCCGCGCAGGCGCCGGCCGCGCCGAACCCGATCACGACGACGTCGGTCTCAATCTCCTGTGATGGTTGTGACACAGCAGAAACTGTAACGCGTTCTAGTTCTTGGCCGCCTGCCTGGTGCGGTAGGCCGCGACGTTGGTCCGATTCGAGCAGGAGGTGCTGCAGAACCGCCTGGACCGGTTCTTGGACAGGTCCACGTGGACGTCCTTGCAGTCCTGCGCCGCGCAGAGCCGCAACCGGTCCAGCTGCCCGGTCCTGATCACGTCGGTGAAGGCCATCGCCGCCTCGACCGCCATCCGGTCGGCGAGCGGGGCGTCGCTCGGCGTCGCGTGCAGGTGGTAGTCCCAGCTATCGTGCTTGACCAGCTGCGGCAGCGCGTTCGACTCCCTGAGCAGCGTGTTCACCAGGTCGGCGGCATCGTCCTCGGTCAGCTCCCACAGCCGTTCGAGCCTCGGCCGCAGTGCCAGCACCGCGTCGAGCTCGACCTGATCGTGGGTCCGGTGACCGGTCCAGCCCCAGTCCCGCACGAACTCGTCCAGGGCGGCGGGGTCGGGCAGCAGGTCCTCCGGGCCGCGGCCGGTGTTGACCAGGGCGGCCGCGCCCGCCAGCGCGACCTCGGTGTCATGGGCAAAAAGCATTTGACTCCTTTCGGTCCCGCCAGGTAACGTCATAGACGTAACAGATTTTACCTCTTACAGATTCCTTGGCGGAGACCTCATGACGACCACGACGCGCTCAGCGGCCGGCAGCCTGGGCCTGACCCTAGCCCTGATTTCCGCGGCCAGCTTCGGTACTTCGGGAACATTCGCGTCCTCGATGATCGACGGGCATTGGAGCCCGGCCGCGGCCGTTCTGGCCAGGACCGCGCTGGCGGCGGCGTTGCTGACCGTGCCCGCGCTGCTGGCGCTGCGCGGCCGGTGGGCGCTGCTGCGCAGGCACGCCTGGCGGGTGATCGCGTTCGGGCTGATCGCGGTGGCCGGCTGCCAGTTGTGCTACTTCAACGCGATCGAGCGGATGCCGGTCGGGGTGGCGCTGATGCTCGAGTACCTGGGCGCGGTGATGGTCGTGATCTGGATGTGGGCCAGGCACGGCCAGCGACCTCGGCGGCTGACCGTGGCCGGCGCGGCCTGCGCGATCGCCGGCCTCGCGCTGGTGCTCGACCTGACCGGCTCGGCCGGCATCAACCCGGTGGGCGCGCTGTTCGCCTTGCTGGCCGCGACCGGCCTGGCGACCTACTTCGTGCTCTCGGCCAAGCAGGACAGCGAGCCGCTGCCGCCCGTCGTCATGGCCTGGGCGAGCATGGCGGTCGGGGCCGCCGGGCTGGCGGTACTCGGCCTGGCCCGCGTGCTGCCGCTCGTCGCTGGCGCCAGCCACGTGCCGATGGCCGGCCACCGGGTCAGCTGGATCGTGCCGATCACCGGGCTCGCGCTGGTGTCCTCGGTGATCCCCTACGTGACCGGCATCGGGGCGGCGCGCAGGCTCGGCGCCAAGGTCGCGTCGTTCGTCGGGATGGCCGAGGTGCTGTTCGCGATCGTGTTCGCCTGGCTGCTGCTCGGCCAGCTTCCCTCTGACCTGCAGTTCGCCGGCGGCGCGCTGATCGTGGCCGGGGTCGCGCTGGTCCGCGTCGACGAGCTTGAGCTACTGCAGCGGCGGGAGGTCCTGGCCGGGGCCGAGCACGGGGGCGAACAGGTCGCCGTCTCGGGCGACCCGGTCGAGTACCGTCCTGATCGTGATGCCATCGGGGCGCAGGTCAGGGTCGTCGAGCTCGTCCCAGGCGATCGGCGCTGAGACCGGGGCGCCCGGCGCCGGCCGCGGGCTGTAGGGGGCGACCAGGGTCTTGTTGGACACGTTCTGGGTGTAGTCGAGGCGGGCGAGGCCGCCGCGGGAGTGCACGTCCCACTTCCAGCTGACCAGGTCGGGGACGACGGCGCCGATCGCCTTCGACAGCTGCTCGACCCAGACCCTCGTGTCCTCGTAGGTAAGGCCGGGCCGCACCGGGATCCAGACCTGGATCCCGCGCCTGCCGGTGACCTTGGGCTGGCCCTTGACCCCGACGTGGTCGAGCGCGGTCCGGTGCAGCCGGGCGAGCACCAGCACTTCCTCCCAGGAGGTGGCCGGGCCGGGATCGATGTCGATCAGCGCGTAGGTCGGATGGTGCGGGTCGGCGGCCGTGGCCGTCCAGGCGTGCCATTCAAGCGCGCCGTAGTTCGCGGCCCAGACCAGCGCCGCGGGCTCGTCGACCACCAGGTAGGTCGTGGTGCGGTCCTGCTTGGCCTCGGGATTGTCCCACCGGGGCAGCCAGTCAGGTACGTAGTCGGGAAGCTGCTTGTTCCAGAAGCCCGGCTTCGTCGCCCCGCCGGGGAACCTGTTCATGTTCAGCGGCCGGCCGCGCAGGTAAGGGAGCACGACCGGGGCGATCTGGGCCGCGTAGCTGACCAGCTCCCGCTTGGTCACGCCGGGCTCGCCGTCGCGGCCTGGGAACAGCTCCTTGTCCAGGTTGGTCAGCTTGAGCTGGCGGCCGAACACGTCCCACCGGCCGCCAGCGTCCAGCGCGTCGAGCGCGGCTAGCTCATCCTCGCTGACGCCCGGCTCGGGCCGCGCGGGCCGCAGGTCGATGCTCGCCTGGTCCGGCGGCAGGTCGGAGCGCCAGATGCGGTCGGGGTGAGCCTTGACCTCGTCATTAGTCCGCCCGCTGAGCACGGACGCGGGGTGGTCGTCGGGATCCCAGCCCTTGACCGCGAACTCGTCGTCCTTCTTCAGCAATAGCCACTGGTCTTGTTCATCGTGAGAATCCCGGCGGCCGCCGCTCTTGACCAGCACGAAGGTGCCGCGCAGCTTGTGCCCGGTGACCTCGGCGTGCAGCTGTCCCGCGGCGACGGAGGCGACCGGATCCTCGTCGGGGTGCGGGGCCCAGGTGCCGATGTCCCAGACGATCACGTCGCCGCCGCCGTACTCGCCGGACGGGATCACGCCCTCGAAGTCCAGGTACTCGATCGGGTGGTCCTCGACGTGCACGGCTAGGCGTTTCACGGTCGGATCGAGCGTCGGGCCCTTGGGCACCGCCCAGCTGGCCAGCACCCCGGCCATCTCGAACCTCAGGTCGTAGTGCGGCCGCCTGGCCCGGTGCCTTTGCACCACGAAGCGCAGCGCGCCGACCGGGGCCGACGGTGTTGGCCCGGACTGGCCGGCCGGCTCGGGGGTCTTGGCGAAGTCGCGCTTGGCCTGGTAGGTGCGGAGCCGCTGCTCCGGGCTGGCTTCGGCCATGACACCGATACTCTCATCCGCCGCGATGTTTAGACCTCCCTCAGGGGGGATACCCAAGCGTGACCCTGGACGGAGGCGACAAACTGTGGCACCAGTCATAGAGCTACACAAAAAAGGCACCAAGCGCCCGGATCGCGGCGAGCTGGCCGAGTGCTCGGATGCCGACCTGCTCACCATGGTCCAGTCGCAGCCACTGCAAAGCAGCGCGCGGCAGGACGCGTGCGCGGTGCTGATCGGGCGGTACCAGGGCCTGGTCCGGTCGTGCGTGCTGCGCTACAAGGACAGCCCCGAGCCGACGGAGGAGCTGATGCAGGTCGGCTACGTGGGCCTGCTGAAGGCGATCAACAACTTCGACGCCGCCTTCGGCGGCAGCCTTGCGGCCTACGCGCAGCCATGCATCAGCGGCGAGATCAAGCGGCATTTCAGGGACAAGCGCTGGCAGGTGCACGTCCGCCGGTCCGCGCAGGAACTGCGGCTGGAGACGCGCAAGGCGCGGGCCGAGCTAGCCCAGGAGCTGTCAAGGACGCCCACCGATGCCGAGCTGGCCGAGCACCTCGGCATCAGCGCCGCTGACCTGCTCGACGCCCAGCGCGCTGACCTGGCCTTCCAGGCCTCGTCCCTGGACGCGCCGCTGTCGGGGAGCAATGACGCGGGCACGCTCGCCGACGTGCTCGGCTGCGAGGATCCGCAGCTGGAAACGACGCTCGAGATGGACGCCGTGTGGGCCCACCTCGGCGAGCTGCCGGAGCGAGAGCAGAACCTGGTGGTGATGCGCTTCTACGGCAACATGACCCAGACCGAGATCGGCGACGAGCTTGGCATCTCCCAGATGCACGTGTCCAGGCTGCTCACGCACGCGCTCGGCTACCTGCGCGACCGGCTGCTCGGCACCGCCGAGGACTACTAACCGAGGACGACTGAAAGGCAGGACCACGTGAAGACGGCCACCGGCCTCACGCTGATCGCATTAGGCGCCATCCTCGCCTTCGCGGTCAACGGCCACCCTTCCTGGCTGAACATCCAGGTCGTTGGCTGGGTGATCATGTTCACCGGCCTGGCCGGGATGCTGATCCCCGGTAGCGGCTACGCGGCGGTCAGGCGGCGGATCGTGCGCCGCCGGGCCTATCCGGGCGGGCCGGTCACCGAGGTCGACGAACGGCAGTACCCCCCTTACATCAGGCTGAACCCCGGCAGCTTCGTCGCCGACGGCGACCCGGCGAACCTGGTGGCCAGCCGCGAGGACAACGAGCGCGAGCGGGCCGAGACCGTCGAGGAGTTCGACCACTAAGCTGGCTGGCTCAGTCCGGGGCCTTGCCGACCCGCAGGGCGAGCATGGTGACGTCGTCGAGCAAGACGTTGCCGCTGAACTCGGCCAGCGTGCGCTGCAGGGTCGTGATGATGTCAGCCGGGCTGTGGCCGGCCAGGCCCGCCAGCGCGTCCGTGAGCCGCTCGCCGAAGTACCCGTCATCCGGGCTCTTCGCGCCGGTCAGCCCGTCCGTGCAGAAGAACAGCGTGTCTCCTGGGCGCAGGTCAAGCTCGGTGAGCTTGGCCTCCCCGTCGGGGAAGATGCCGAGCGGGATCCCGCCGCCCTCGATCAGCTGGACCCGGCCGTCGGCCATGACCAGCACCGGCCCTGGGTGCCCGGCGCTGGCCAGCGCGACCCGCAGGATGCCGTCCGTCCAGCGCAGGTGAGCGGCGTCGGCCGTGACGAACCGCCCGCCGAACCCCTCGTCGAGCATGATCTCGTTGGCGTCGCGCAGCACCCCGGCCGGATCCGCGTTCCAGTGCGCGAGCACGCGGATCGCGTGCCGGGCGGCGGCGGTGACGGCGGCCGCGTCCTGGTCCTTGCCGACCACGTCGCCGATCGCGATCCCCCAGCCGTCCGGGGTCGGGTACACGTCGTAGAAGTCGCCGCCCACCTCCCGGCCGAGCGTCGGCGGCAAGTGCGCGGCGGCGATGTCGACCCCTGGCACCGGCTTGATCTCGCGGGGCAGCAAGCTCCCTTGCAGCGCCTGCGCGGTCTCGTGGCGCTGGCGCATCGTGCGCTGCACCGCGATCGTCCGCGCTAGCTGCTCGGCGGCCTCCTCCGCCAGGCCAGCGTCGGCGAGCTCGAACGTGCCCGCCTCCGCCGGGCGGACCAGGGTCACCGTCCCGTAGCACGTCCCGGCGGCCGAGATCGGGGTCGAAAGCAGGCAGGCCCCGCCGAGCAGCAGGAGCAGCGGCTCGCCGGTCCCGGTGACGCCGAGGACGGCCTCGTCATCAGGATGGGCCATCAGGACGGAGCTTTGCGACCTGAGGACCTGGCCCGGCACGGAGTCAGGGTCCGGCTGGGTCACCAGCACCGCCTGGGCCCTGGCGGCGCTGTCCCTGCTGTCAGGTCCGGCCACGGTGTGCCGCCGCAGCGTGTCCTGGTCAAGCACGTCGACGATCACCCAGCTAGCGACCGTGTCAGCGAGCAGGCGCCCGAATCGCTGCAGCGTCTGGGCCTCGCTCGAGGTCGCGTTCTCGAGCAGCAGCCGGTTGACGGCGCTCACGGCGTCGAGCCGCCTGGTCATCGCGGCTACCACGTCGCCGTCGCGAGCGGTCGCCCGACGACGAGCCGCGCCGTTAACCCCCTGCTTGACCGGGACTGACCGGCCATCAAGCGGTGCCGCGACGACGAGCAGCAGATCATCGTCGCCGCGCACGCTGACCGGGCTGATGGTGACCTGGCACGGCCTGACCCCGGCGGGCCCGTAGAGACCGCAGCTCAGTGTTTGCGTCCCTGGCTGCGTCCCTCCGGCCTGCCCCATCGCGGCCAGCAGCGACTTGACCGCTGCCCTGGCGGCCGGCTCAACCAGGGACACGAAGCCCCGGCCGGTCGCGTAACCGGGCGAGGCGCCGATCAGCGCGGCGGCGGCGGCGTTGGCTCGCCTGATCGTGCCATCCTGGCCAAGCAGGAAGAGCGCGACCGGCACCTGCTGGAAGATCGCGTGCAGCAGCTTGCGGTCAGAGCCGGCCCCCTGGCCATCGGGGGGCTCGGCGTCGGGCCGGCTCGGCTGGCGTGTAGCCAAGAAGAGAACTCCCTCATCGCTAATCGGTCTTCGCTGACGCGACGACCTCCCTGGCCACGTCGATCGCCTTGACGTTCCGGCGCTGCGAGGTCTCGCGGAGGCGCCGCAGCGCCTCGTCGGCGCTGCAGCCGAACGCGTGCATCAAGATGCCCTTGGCCTGGTCGACGATGGCCCGGGCCGCGGCCGCGTCCTTGAGCTGCCTGGCGGTACGCCGGGCAGCGTCGTACTCAGAAACCGCGCCGAGCACCGCGCTCCCGAGCGCGCCAAGCAGCTCGGCCATCTGGGTCTGCCTGGGGTCGATGCACCGCGGCCTGGCGCCGACCAGCGTCAGCGAGATGGCCCCGGCCTTGGCCAGGTAGGCGAAGCTGAGCGAGCAACGCACCCCGACCAGCAGGCAGGCCGCCGCGTACCGCGGCCAGCGCTCGTCGGTGAGCGTATCAGGACAGCTCACCAGCTCCCCAGGGCGCGCGATCGCGGTCAGCACCGGGCCCTCGCCCGACTGGACCTGGACATCGACCAGCCGCGGCAGGTCGGGGTGGGTGGAGGCGACCAGGGCCGGCTCGCCGTCGGCCCACAGCACGACGTTCGCGCCCGCGCAGCCAGGCACGGACGCCGCGGCCGCCGCCGCGAGCTGGTTGAGCGATCGCGCGTCCGAGGCCGCGCCGAAGTCAAGCAGCTCGCTCAGGTCTGAGCCCGGCACGTCACCTCCGCGTTCGCAGCACCGTCGCCTTCCATCGTGCCACTAGGCAACGCCTTAGTCGCCGGCCGGCGACCTCGCAGCCTCGATCGCGAGCTGAACGCTCTGATAGAGCGGTATCCGGTCGGCCAGCCCGGTGATCCACAGCGACTTCGTGCTCTGGTACCTGGCACCAGCCAGCGCCAGCGAGCCGCCGACGCCTTCCAGGCTCTTCCAGTGCCCGACGATGACCGCGAGCGCGCTGGTGTCCATGAAGTCGACCCCGGACAGGTCGAGCACGATCTGCTGGTGTGTCTTGCGCGTCTGGGCCAGGGCGTCATCCAGCTGGCGGCTCGTGACGACGTCAAGCTCACCAAGCACCTTGATGACGCAGACGGCGTCCACGGGCTGCCAGGAAAGCTGGAACTCCGCCAAGTGCGCACCTGCCCCGAAGACCGGACTTGTTTGCTGCCAAGCGATATGTTATGCGCGGCCGCCCGGTCTTGCGCTATGAGGGCCTGGGGAGCTGCCGGCCAAACTCACGGTAGTCGCGCAGCGCGATCCGCAGGTCCTCAGTCGAGGGATCGGCCTCCGCCCGCCAGGCCAGCCGCAGGGCATCCTCTCGCTGTCTCAGTCCGGCGATGTAGGCGGCGAGCTCGGTCTCCGCGAGCGCCGCGGCTGCCTGCACCGAGCCGCGCGGATCATCGATGAAGCCCGACACGACCTCGCGCCAGCGTTCCTGATCCGCCCAGGAGGGCTCGGCAGCGGCGGGCATCTCGGACTCGGTCTCCGCCTCCGGCGTGGCGGCTTCTTCGGGCTCAGCCACGACCAGCTCAGCTACGACCCCGGCGTTGGGCCGGTCGGGCGGGACGATGTCGTCGGGGTCGATGACGATGACCACGTCGTCGGGGTCATCGCGGTGGTCGTTGCCGGTTCCGTACTCGTGGGTCATCTTTGCTCCCTGCTTAGGCGCGGGCTGGCTGGGCGGGGGTGGCCTGCGCGGGCGCTGCCCCCGTGAGCTCCTCGAAGAGCCCCCGGTAGCCGAGCATGGCCACGCGCAGTTCCTCGGTCGACACCTGGCCGCTGACGGCCTGCGCGCCGACGTCGCGCGCCGACCGGTACGGGCCGAGGGCGTGGCTGTGAGCTACCGACAGGTCGGCGAGGGTCTCGTCGTACTCCTGCACCGGGTAGCCGCGGTCGCGCATGACCGAATCGAGGAGAAGCTGAGCGTCCGCGATCGCCTCGGCCGGCGAGTCGACGAAGGACTCCTGCAGCTCACCCCATCGCGTCTGGTATTTGCCCTGCTCGGGCTCGGTCAGGTCGCGCAGCTTGAGCTCGGCTACCCGGCGTTCCCGCTCGGTGAGCTCGGCCTCGGCCTGCCTGCGGCTAGGCCGCTCGGCGACCACGCGATCGTACTCGGGGCCGAATCGCCGCCTGAGCCGACGGCGCCGGGCAACGACCGGCCCGAAGCCGATCACCAGGACCAGCAGCACGATGACGATCGCGATGACTGCCAGGACGGGGGTGTTCATGGCATGCCTCCTTTGCCTGCGCGTCCCGGCCTCGCTGCCCTGGACCGATCCGCTCAAACGCCGACAAGGCGTCGAGGCTGGACACGAACGTCTGGACAGCACCGTCTGGAATGCGCTAGCGTTGTTGGCAGTGCTTACGACGCAGGCACACCCCATCGTCACGGCGTGACGTTTCCGGGTGTGCCTTGCTTGCTTGTGAACGGGCACTAGCCTGCCGTGCGGGCGCCTTGCGACCAGCCGTGACATCCACCGGACACCCGCAAGGAGGCCCAGGGATGAAGATCGCCCTCGTCGCTCGGCATGCATCGCCGCCTACCCACGCCATCGACCCTTATTCAGCCGACCAGGCCGCGCACGTCAACGGTCTCGGCCGCGCGCTCGCCGCGCAGGGCCATGACGTCGTGATCTACGCGCGCAAGGATCGCGCGGACCTGCCCGGTTCCCGATTGATCGCGCCGGGGCTGAGAGCCGAGTTCATCACCGCGGGCCCGCTCGCGCCGGTGCCAGCTGACCAGCTGCCGCAGTACGCGAGCGACATCGCCCGTCACCTGGCCGCTCGCTGGCGGGTCAGCCGGCCCGACGTGGTGCACGCGTTTCACTGGACCAGCGGCCTCGCCGCCCTCGCCGCCGCGCGCGAGGTGCCGGTGCCGGTCATCTCGACCTTCGGCTCGCTCGGCGCGGCCGAGCGCCGCGCCGGCCTCGCCGACGAGTGCTCGCCGGCCCGGCAGCGAATGGAGTCGTGCGTCGCCAGGGCCGCGACCTCGGTGCTGGCCACCACTTCAGGCGAAGTCGCCGAGCTGGCCCGGATGGGCTTGCCGAACGCGCAGGTCGCCTGCGTGCCAACCGGGGTCGACGTCGAGGCGTTCCGGCCTGACGGGTACGTCGCCAAGCGCAAGAAGCAGGTCAGACTGATCACGATCGGCTCCCTGGCGCCGGACCGGCGCCTGGACCTGCTGCTGCGGTGCCTCGCCGAGCTGCCGGGCGCCGAGCTCATGATCGTCGGCGGTCCGGCCGCCGATGACCTGGAGTCCGATCGCGGCTACCGGATCCTGGCCAAGCTGGCCGCTCACCTCGGCATCACCGAACGAGTCCAGTTCACTGGGCACGTCAGCGACCAGGCGCTGCCGCGCCTGCTCAAGTCCGCCGACCTGCTGGTCAGCGTTGCTCGTTACGAGCCGCAGGCCGGGATCGCGATCAGGGCCATGGCCTGTGGCATCCCTGTCGTCGCCACCGCGATCGGCAGCTACGCCGACGCCGTGATCGACGGCACTTGCGGGCTCCTGATCCCCGCTGAGCGGCCTGCCGCTCTTGCGAGGAAACTGCGTGAGCTGCTCGCGAGCCCGATGCGGCTGTCAGCGTTCGGCGTCGCCGCGGCCGACCGCGCCCGGTCCAGGTATCCCTGGGAGCGCATCGCGGCCGAGACCACCGTCGTCTATGAGAAGGCCGTCGCCAAGACGCCGCCGGTGACGCCGCTGAAGGTCGTGCGGGCCGCCAGCCAGCCGGCGGGCATCGCCGCCTAGCCAGGGCCGCACCCCTCGCGATTCAGCGCTCGCCAGCCGGGAAGGAATTGCCAATGATAAGAAAAGCAATAGGCTTCACGGTCTTCGCGGCCGGGCTGGCCGTCGCGGCCAACTGGACCGATATCCAGCGGTACCTGAAGATCAAGCAGATGTCGGGCCACGGGATGCATCCGGAGAACGTGCCCGTCGAAGGGCACACCGCCTACCCGTCGCGGGCAGCCGACGCCGTCCGCGACGGCACCGGCGACTTCGACTCAGCCAGCCGAGGCGGGCCTGCGCTCGCCTAGCCCGGGTCAGGACGGGATCTCGCGCACCACGCTGGCGGGATCCTTGTCCTGGCGCAGGCCCAGGTACCTGGGGTGCCTGAGCTGCCCGGCCGGGGTCCATTCGGAGAAGCCGATCTGAGCGACCAGCTTCGGCTGGACCCAGTGCACCGCCGACCTGGGCACCTCACCCGCCTCGAACGGTGACCTGGGGACCCCGATCCCGGCCAGTTCCTGGCTCAGGGACCGCAGCACCGCCTGCGTGAACCCGGTCCCGACTTTCCCTGCCGATACCAGCCGGCCCTGCTGGTCGTAGTAGCCGACGAGCAACGCCCCGAAGCCGGCGCGGGCGCCGCGCGGGTCCGTGTAACCGCCGACGACGAATTCTTGGCTGTTCACGCACTTGAACTTCAGCCAGTCCCTGGTACGGCCGGCCAGGTATCGGGAGTCGGCCCGCTTGGCGATCAGGCCCTCCCAGCCCCAGGCGCAGGCGTCCTCCCAGAACGGCTCGCCGTCGCCGTCGCGGTGCTCGGCGAACCGCAGCGGGCCGTCGAACGCGAGCACCCCCGCGAGGACCTGCTTGCGCTCGAGCAGCGGCAGCGACCTGACGTCGCGGCCGCCGGCCGACAGTACGTCGAACAGGTAGTAGCAGACCGGCACCCGCTTGACCAGCTCGGGCGAAGGACTGTGGACGCCGAGCCGCTGCTGCAGCCGGCTGAAGCTGGTCGCCTCGCCGTCGAAGGCCACGATCTCGCCGTCGACCACGAAGTCGGCCGATGACTGGGCGGCCATGGCCGCGTGCAGCTCGGGATAGGTCGCGCTGACGTCAAGCTGGTTCCTGGTCAGCAGCCTGACCTGGCCGCCGGTGCGGTAGGTCAGGCAGCGCTCGCCGTCGAACTTGCGCTCGTAGATCCAGGATGGCTCGGAGAACCGCTCGCTGGTGAGGCTGGCCAGCTCGGGCTCGAGCCAGCCAGGGAACCCGCCGCCGGCCTGGGTCATGCGCACCAGGCTACGCCTGCTGACCTGGCGACGGCAGGGCTCCCAGCTGCATCGCCTTCGTGACCGCGGCTGTCCGGCCCGCGACCCCGAGCTTGGCGCAAGCCCTGGTCAGGTGGGTCTTCACGGTCGCCTCGCTGACGAAAAGGGCGCGGCCGATCTGGACGTTCGTGAGCCCGCGGGCGACCAGGGCAAGCACCTCGGTCTCCCTGGCCGATAGCGACTCGGTTGCCGGGCCTCGGCCGCGCACGCGGGTCACCAGGCGCCCGGCGACGAGCGGCGCGAGCACGGTCTCGCCCCTGGCGGCCGCCCTGATCGCCTGCACCAGATCCGCGCGCGGGGTGTCCTTCAGCAGGTAGCCGGTCGCGCCGGCCTCGACCGCGCGGAGGATGTCAGCGTCGGTGTCGTAGGTCGTCAGCACGATCACCCGCGCGGTGCAGCCCTCGGCCTGGAGCCTGGTGATCGCGTCGACCCCGTCACCGCCCGGCATCCGCAGGTCCATCAAGATCACGTCGGGCTGCTCGGCCAGCGCCAGCACCGTCGCCTCGCCCCCCGATGCCGCCTGCGCCACCACCTCGATGTCGGGCTCGGCCGCCAGCATCCCGCACAACCCTTCCCGCACCACCGGGTGATCATCAGCCAGCAGCACCCTGATGCTCATCGCACCTCCGCGCGGACGGTCGTGCCCTCGCCGGGAGCACTGCGCACGTCTAGCTCCCCGCCGATCTCGGCGACCCTCGCCTGCATGCCCCGCGACCCGTAGCCCGGCGTGGTCAGGGCCGGGTCGAATCCGCTGCCATCGTCACTGACCTCAACGCTCGCCCCGGCACCGGTGAAGTCGAGCCGCACCCGCACCGAACTGGCCTTGGCGTGCTTGCGCACGTTAGCGAGGGCCTCCTGGCACACCCGGAGCAGCACGACCTCCTTGCTGGTGCCGAGCGCCATCGGCGCTCCGGCCACGGAGAACTTTGCGTCCATGTCCAGCTCTTGACCCACCCGGTCGGTGAGCCGCGCGAGCGCGTCCGCCAGCGTCACCGAGGTCAAGGCGACCGGGGCCAGCCCGGCGACCAGCGCCCTGGCCTCGCTGAGGTTCTCCCTGGCGGTCCGGTCGATCAGCGCGAGGTGGCGGCGGACCGGCGCGGCGTCGGCCGGCCAGCCGGATTCCATCATCGCCTCGGCGGCCTGGACCAGCATCACGATGCTGGTGAACCCCTGCGCGATCGTGTCGTGGATCTCGCTGGCGAGCCGGTCCCGCTCGGCCAGCACCCCGGCCTCGCGGTTCGCCTCGGCCAGGTCCGCTCTCGTCTGCTCAAGCTGGGCGATGAGCTCGGCTCGCTCGGCGCTCTGGTTGATGATGCTGACGATCCAGGTGCCGAACGCGACCGAGAACGTGATGCCAAGCACGGCGATGCCCGCCGTGCTCAAGATCTCGCCAGCGGTATAGCCGCGGACGAGCGCGACGGCCACCTCGATCCCGTTGAGCGCGACGACCGCGCCGATCGAGACGCGATAGGACGAGACCGCCATGAAGGCCTGCGGGCACAGCGCGAGCAGGATGAACGTGTCGATCCCCGCGCAGTACTCGGCCGCGGCGAGCAGCGGGACGAGGCCGAGCAGGTAAGCCAGGCCGGTCCAGGCCGGATGCCGCCCGTCGTCGCGGGAGTACATCGCGGGCCGTCCGACCGCGAGGTACCAGGGCACCATGGCGAGCAGGGCGCCAATCGCGATCAGCCGCCGCGGCTCGCTGGCCCCGCCCGCCGCCTGCACGACCACCAGGGTGCCGGCCAGGACGACGGCGAAGTACAGGTTCCAGCGCCCCTCGCCGTCATCCCACGCGTTCGGCCGGTCGGACTGGCCGGCGCTGCCTGGCCTGGCTGGCACGGGCGTACTGGCTGGCCCGGCCGTACTGGCTGGCCCGGCCGTACTGGCTGACACAGTGCAGCTCACCGGTCGCCCAGGCCTCGCCACCGGAACATTCTGATGCATATCACCAAGCTTGCGACCAACCAGGCCCCGAGCACCAGTGCCGTCTCCCCGTGCTGCCAGCTGTGGGCGGGCTCGGTCACCAGCAGCGTGTTCGGCAGGAACGCCGAGCGCAGGCCCTGGCAGATCCACTTCAGCGGGAAGATCGCCGCGATCTGCTGCAAGCTCTTGGGCAGGCCGCTGAACACGAAGTAGACCCCAGAGATGAACGAGAGCACCAGGTAGGGCAGGTTCATCACCGCGACCGCGCTCCGCGAGCTCTTGATCAGGCAGCTCACCGCGATGCCGAGCAGGGAGCAGGTCGCGGCCCCGAGCAGCAGCACCCAGCCGAGGGTGAACCACCGTCCCGCGCTGTCCGGCAGGTGCAGGCCGAGCATGAGCACGCCGATCGCGAGCAGCACGATGACCTCAAGCGCGCACACGACGAAGGCCACGATCGCCTTCCCGGCGAAATAGGCGGCCTGGGTGAGCGGCGTGCCGGCGAGCCTGGACAAGGTGCCGTCCTCACGATCGACGGCGATGCCCACTCCCAGGTTCACGAAGGTCGTCGACATCAGGCCGCTGGCGATGATCCCGGCCACGAAGTACTGGCGGAAGTCGACGCCGGTATGGCCGATCTCGCCCTTGAAGATCTGCCCGAACAGCAGGAGCAAGATAATCGGCAGGGCGAAGGTGAAGACGACCGATTCCCGTTGCCGGAAGAACAGCTTGATCTCGACCCTGCCGCGGACCGCGGCCAGCTTGAACAGCCCGGGCAGCCGCGTGGTGGCCGTCTCGTCTCTCGTGTGCCTGGCCGGCTGGGCGGCGGCGATCATCGTCCTGCTCCTCTCCGCGATGGTCCGATTTCCGATAGTCCGATCTCGGACTGTCTGCGGCCGGCGTCCGCGATCAGCTCCAGGTACCTGTCTTCCAGCGAGGGCCTGGTGACCTGGAGGCCGGTGATCTCCCCGGCGAATCGATGGGAAAGCTCTTTGATGCAAAGGGTCGGGGTCGGTGTGCGCACGGATTGGTGGCTGCCGTCCTGGGCCAGCCAGCTGACCGTCGCGTTGTCGTCGGAGCCGCCAAGGTCGGCGGGCGTCCCGAGCGCGACGACGCGGCCGGCCGCGAGCACGCCGACCCGGCCGGCCAGCGCCTCGGCCTCCTCCAGGTAGTGGGTGGTGAGCAGGATCGTCGTGCCGTCGCGGGCGAGCTCGGTGATCAGCTCCCAGAACTGCCTGCGGGCCTCGGGGTCAAAGCCGGTCGTCGGCTCGTCGAGGAACAGCAGTTCGGGCCTGCCGACGATGCCGATGGCGACGTCGACCCGGCGGCGCTGGCCGCCGGAGAGCCGGCGCAGCCTGGTGCCCGCCTGCGCGGTCAGCCCGACGGCGGCGATCACCTCGTCGGGGTCGCGCGGGCTGGCGTAGAAGGCGCTGAACTGAGCCACCATCTCCCGCACGGTCAGCTCGCCGGCGGCCAGGTCGGACTGGGGGACGATGCCGATGCGGGCCCGCCAGGCCCGGCCCGCGCGGGCGGGATCCTCGCCGAGCACGCTGACCTCGCCGCCGCTGCGGCTCCGGTGCCCTTCAAGGATCTCGACCGTCGTGGTCTTGCCCGCGCCGTTGGGGCCGAGCAGCGCGAACACTTCGCCGTGGGCGATGTCGAGGTCAACGCCGTCTACGGCGGCCTTGCCCTGGTACTGCTTGCGCAGGCCGCGAACCCGGATCGCGGGCGCGGTCCCGCTGGTGGAGTTTGCCATGGCCTCATCGTGGGCGGGCGCGGGCCTGCGCCGCGTCGCCCGGCTCGCCAGTGCCGTGTCATCCGAATGGCTGACGCCGGCGCGAACCCGCAGGATGACGACGCAGCCCGGGCGCGCGGTTAGCCTGAAGCGGTGACCGCCGTGTACGCCTGGCTGCGCCGCCACCCGAGGCTCGTGGACGGCGCCCTCGCCGCCCCACTCGGGCTGATCTCTATCGCCCAGGTCGTGGTTACCCATGAGTACCTGGTCATCCTCATGGCGCTCGGGCTGACCGCGCCGATCGTGGTCCGCCGCCAGCATCCAGTCGGCGCGTTCGGCGTGGCCGTACTCGCGGGCGCGGTCCAGGTGCTTATCAGCTTCCGGCCACTCGTCGGCGACGTCGCCATCCTGGTGCTGCTGTACACGCTCGCCGCCTACACGACGAGGCGGATCTCCGTGACCGGCCTCGGGATCTGCCTGTACGGCGGGCTGGTGGAGACATTGCGGCTGCGGCCCCATCTTCCCGGCTCGGCGGCCGCCCACGGCGGACCCGTCGTCGGCAGCGCACCCGCCCCTGGGC
>DATKFV010000149.1:0-2996 GCA_035511035.1 Streptosporangiaceae bacterium | reverse complement strand
GCTGCGGGAGCAGCCGTATGAGACGTTCTTCCGTAACGTGATCGCGTTGCCGGTGCCGTTGCGGGCGGGGGACCGGCATGAGTACGCGCTGCGGTTGCGGTTGCCGCCTGGTCAGCCGATGGCGTCGCATTACGTGCACGTGCCGTTCCGGCGTAGTGACGCGTTCGAACTGCGGGTCCGATTCGATCCGGACCACCCGCCGGCCGCCCTCTGGTCGGTGACAGGCGTGCCCACCACGACCATCTACGAGCGCCGGCCGCCGAGCGACACCCTGGTTCCCGACCGCTTCGGCGAAGTCCGCGTGACCTACCGGAGCCTGCGCATCGGCTTCGGCTACGGCCTTTGCTGGCTGGACGAGTAGCTAGCTCAGGCCGCCGCGGCCGGCGGCGGCCCGTGACTGCGGAAGACCTTCGTGCCGTCGGGGCTGGTCATGGTCGTGGTGCCGTCGGAGTTGAGTGCGATCGTCCAGCCCCAGCGGTGCACCAGGATCAAATGATGAAAACTGCACAAAAGTAGCAAATTATCCAGCTTGGTGATGCCGCCCCGGCGGCGAGGCTCGATGTGGTGGACCGAGCAGGCCGCGGGCGGGACGTCACATCCAGGGGCCGCACAGTGCTGGTCCCGCAGGATCACCGCCCGCCGCAGGTGCGCCGGGATCGTCTCGGTGCTCTGGGCCGTGTCCAGCGGCAGGCTCACCGAGGCGGCTGCGCCAGTCAGCACCCGGCGGCGCAACCAGGACGCGAGACCACGGGGCCCGGAGAACAGCGCCGCCGCATTGGCGACGACCAGATCCCTGACGCTGTCGGTGTTCAAGACGAACTGCCCGGTGCCATCCGGGCGGGCCGACTCGATCCGCCCGGGCGCGGTCAGCTGGGCGACTAGCTTGTCGAGCAGATCCTGGTCCAGGCTCCCGGCCACGATCGGCGCGATCGACGCGTCGCAGTCATCACCCGGTCCCGCCAGCGGCCAGCCAGGCGGCGGCGCCGGGATCGCGCGCCCCCGCATCGCCAGGCCGAGCCACGACCACTGGCCCGCCTCCGGGTCGCCGGCGCTGCTTCCGTGGCCGACATGGCCGACATGGCCGCCGACGCCAACGCGCTCAGCTGCGGCGGCAAGATCCTCATCGGCGCCGGATCGGCCGTCAGCGGCACGATCGTCGTCGTCGTCGGCGGCGGCAGCGTCGGCCGCGCTGGAATCGGCGGCGCCCCAGCGGCGCAGGAGCTCTTCCAGGGTGATGTGGACCTGGAGCTGGGTCGGCTGGCCGGCTCGGTCGGGCAGGCACTTGGCTCCGATCAAGCGCCGGCAGGCCTCGTACAGGGCATCGTGCCGACGCTGGGCGCGGGTCCTGGTGTCCTCCGGCCCCAGCTTCTTGCCCAGGGCGTCCAGAACGGCATCGAGCGCCTCGGTGCACTGCGGGGTCAGATCGCCTTCTAGCCGACCGGAGCCGTCGATGCTCACGCCCAGGTGCAACTGCCGGTCCTCGAACGTACCTGACCCATCATCGCGGCATCCCAGCAGCTGCAGCATCTGCTCAAGCAGCGCGATCAGATCCGCCAGCTCGGCCCCATCGGCGGCCGCCCTGAGCAGGATCGCATCCGCGTCGCCACGCGCCCACTCGGGCAGCCGGTCGCTCAGCGCGCAGATCACCTGCGCCCACGACGCCGAGATCCGGGCCTCCCGCAAGGCCTCGGCGACCGCTGGATGATCGCGAAGCCGGCGCATCCAGCCGACGAGGGCAGACGCGGCGGTCCTGGTGATCTGCGTCTGCCATTGCAGCCAGACCCTGGCGGTGCCCTGCCCGTCCCCGGCATACCCATCGGCCCGGTCGAACGCCGACAAGATCGAGGCATGAGCCGCCGTCTGCACCGACCGCGCCCGCTCCAGCTGCCGCAAGCACTCGGCCTGCACCGCCACCGGCGCCTCGGCCAGGTCCGCCTTAGCCAGCCAGCCCAACCCGGCCATCACCATGCCCAGCGCCTCGTCAGCGGACGCGGGCCCGCCGGAAGGCACTCCAGACGCCACCGCCGACCCTTGACCAGCACCGCACATCGAGCATCACCTCCCACGACAGTAAGCACCGGAAATTTGCAGCCAAAAGCTTGTCCATGACGGACCCGCGACTAGTGAACCGGACTCAATGCCGGGCAACCCGAACCACGCTCGGAGGGCCGCTCAACCGGGGAAAATCCTCACCACAAAGACCAGCAACCTGAAGGGTCGATCCTCGCTACATCCCGGCCGATGCCATCTCTCTACCAGCTACGACAACCGTACCAACCCCCACCGACAATCAGCCGTGGCCAGCTCATTCACCTCAGGCCCGGTCATCCTCAGGCCCGGTCATCCTCAGCCTCGATCGACTCGGACATCGCAGCGGCCAGAACCTCATACTGCTGGTCCGACAGCCCGCCACGGTGATATGCAGCGGTGACGTCATCAAACGACCCGGGAACGTATGGATCTGGATCTTGGAGCTCGGCCGTCGCGATCTCGGCATAGGTCGAAGTCGACGACGGATCCCGGCGCGGCCACGAGCGTGATCTAAATCGAGCGGCGACCTCGTCCAGGGTCAGTGAGCCGTCCTTCAGGGCATTGAGCAGGTCGTTTACTTCGTCAGTCATCTGCGCGCCTCTCGTCGTGCGGGCGCCGAAGGTCATCGCGCCGCCCGCTCTCTCCGACCAGGACGGCCTGCTGGCCGTAGACCGAGTTGTCGTACACGGCCCAATAGCTCAGCCGGTCCTTAATAGTCTCGAATGCCCTACGATTAACACTCCCGTAGTCGGGATCAGCCTGCGACCGTATGATATCTGCCGATACGTAGCGGCCACCGAGCCCGTCGCCATTAAGATACCGATCATGGCCGCGTCGGTGCCGTTCGGCAGCCCTGGTCACGCTGGTCTCGATCGGAATGTCGACGAAGATCCCCTCAACGCGGTGATATCCAGCCGCTCGCAGCTCATCGACGCGCGCGGTCGCTGAGCGTGTGGTTGAGAGGG
>DATKFV010000148.1:0-3410 GCA_035511035.1 Streptosporangiaceae bacterium | reverse complement strand
CGGGGCCAGAGACTCTCGGCCGTGTAGCTCCTGGGACGGTTCCTCCGAGGTCAGGTCATAGAACACCAGGAAGCGGGTGTCGTCGGTGAACAGGGCCATCTGGCCCTTGGCGTCGCGCCGGTCGGCGCAATGGGCGTAGGCCTCAACCAGTTCCCGGATGGCCAGCCGGTCGGCCGCTTCCTGCGGCGAGATAGTCGTATGGGACGTCATGGTCAACCTTTCGTGGGGCCGGATGGTCGCGACGGTTCGACGATATATGAAGGTTAACTTCGAAGACAAGCTTCATATATTGTTGGCGCGAGCGGGGCGCTGTTTGGGAGACGATGAGCACGTGAGAACCGGAGACGATGAGCGTGGGAGAACCGGAGACGATGAGCAGGGGAGCACTGACGGCGACTCGTCACCGGTCGACCAGGCCGCGGTGGCAGCTCAGCTTCGGGCCGTGACCGTCGGACTCATCCGGCGGCTGCGGTCCACGGCCAGTCCGGGCGATCTGACGTGGTCGCAGGAGTCTGCCTTGCTCAGGCTCGAGACCGGCGGGCCGCAGACCATCTCACAGCTAGCGCGGGCTGAGGGAACACGGTCGCAGTCAATGGGCGCGATCGTGGCCAGCCTTGAGGCGCAGGGACTCGTGGACCGGGCGGCGGACGCCCGCGACGGCAGGCAGAGCATCATCACCGTCAGCGACGCGGGCCGGATCGCGCTCGACGACGCCCGGGCCGTGAAGCAGGACTGGCTGGCCGAACGACTGACCTACGAGTTCAATCAGGACGAACAAGGCATTCTTGCTCAGGCTGTTCCGCTGCTACAGCGGATCGTCGAAGGTCCGCCGTAGCGGAGCTGCTTAAGCTCGGGGCGGCATCCGAAACCTTCACGTCAGATGGACCGGGCTCGCGGTCAGCTCCCCCGGCCAGGCGGCGCGCGACGGCGTATATCCAGGGGATGCTGAGCAGGAGGACGAGCCCGAGGGCCAGGAGAAGCGGCGCCGGCCGGGCCGGCGGCGAGGCCGAGGCAGGCCACGGCGGAGACGGTACAGGTGCCGGCGAGCGGCCGGTACAGGCCGCGTTCGCGGTCCCAGGCCGGCAGGGTCGCGGCCAGCACCATCGTCGCGACCAGCACGACGGCGGCGCCCGCGCCCAGTACCCAGGCCGTGGCGGCCGGGGTGCGGCCGTCGTGGGCGTGGTCGACGAGGCTGACCATGGCGGCGCCCATCGCGGCGACGGCGGCCGTGAGCGGCAGGTGACCGAGTATCCACTGCACGATGGCCGGCCGTTCGGCTCGAGATTGTCGTTGTCCGGCGAAATCGAAGTACGTCCACCAGGCGCCGAAGCCGACCACGACCGCCGCCAGCCCCACGGCCAGGGTGAGCGCGCCGAGCGGCCGGCTGGACAGCCCGGTGACGACACCGGTGAGGGTTTCGCCGAGGACGATGATGATGAACGCCCCGAACCGTTCGGTCAGCGCTTCGGTGATGATGATGCCGGGCGCGCCGGCCGGGTCGGTGCTGAGCAGGATGACGGAGAACCCGATCAGGTAGGCGACGTCCAGCGCGCCCCAGGCGGGTACGCGGGCGTCGGCCGGCAACAGGGCGGTGCCGGCCAGCAGCACCGCGCAGGCCGCCGTCCCGGCGACGAACAGCCGGCTCGCCCGGCGGTATTCGGGGCGGTCGCCGCGCGCGGCCAGCAGCCACAGCACGGCCAGCACCGCGAACAGTACCGCCGAGGCGAAGGCGAAGGCTGCTCCGCGCGCCCCGCCCGCCTGCGGGATCGAGGCGCCCATCGCGGCGAGCACCAGGATCTGCAGCAGGAACGTGCTGCGAGCCCGGGCGTCCTCGTGACCGTGCAGCTCATGATGCAGGCTGCCGTTGGCCCAGGCGATCCACACCAGCGTGAACACCGCGGCGAACTGGCCGAGCCCGGCCCAGGTCAGGTGCCCGGCCAGCCTGTGCGCGGCCTGGGCGACCAGCACGACCACGGCCAGGTCATAGAAGAGCTCGAGCGGCCCGACCACCCGCTCGCGCGGCTGCTCACCGTGCGGACGCGGCGGCTGCCACAGCGAGCGGCGCAGCCGGGCCCAGCCCTCCCGGCTAACGGTCACGCCGCGGACAGCCGTGTTTCGCTCCAGCTGACGCCCCTTCCCGACTATCTGACATCTGTACAACAGCTACCAGAGCAGCTGGGTTAAGGTCGGCGTCTCAGCAGGGCCCAACCCGAGATGACGACGCCCAGCCCGACGAGGATGGCGAACCCGAGCACGGTGTTGGGTGCGCTTGCGCCTAGGTCGAGGGCGACTCCGGCTCCGATCACCGGAACCGAGAGTCCTACGTAGAGCGCGATGAGCAGGTCCGACGTCATCGCGACGCGGCTTTCTGGCGGGCTTGCTTCGAGCACGAGCCCGGTGGTCCCTTTGAAGACAGCACCGGAACCCGCGCCGATCAGCGCACCCGCGATCAGGAACAGCGCGAGGCTCGGTGTGGAAAGGCGCACGGAAACGACCAGCAGCACCAGACCCGCCAGCATAGAAATCATTCCAAGTGCGAGCACGCGCGATGCCTGCAGCGTTGCCAACTGGGATGCCACTCCGCAGGTAAAAAGAAGAAAGAGCGCGGCACCGGACAATGCGTGCGAGGGATGGTGCAGCGTGGTGGCGAGGAAGAGTCCGGACAGCCCTGCGAATAGGCCATTCGCGGAAAAGGCCGCAAGGGTCCCGGCTGCCGCCGGGACCGGAAGCCTGACCTTGCGCTGCGAACCGGCCGGCTTGGCCTCCGTTGTCGGCGCGCCCGTCTCCGGCGCGGCCCGCAAGCCGATCAGCGCGATCGCCCCTAGAGCGACGAACACCAGGTAGGGCACGGTCAGTGGCTGCGTCACCCATTGCGCGAGGCAGCCGGCGATCAGCGGGCCGACGCCAAGCGCGCCGACGGTCACTGACGTGCCGATGAGCCTGGCCACGACGGGCGACGCCTTCGGATCCGCGCGCAGCCGCAACTCGATGAGGTAGGTGATCGCGGTGCCCGCGGCCAGCCCGACCGACACCCCGGTGAGCACGCGCCCGATCAGCAGGCCCAGCAGGTCCTTCCACGCGGCGAGCACCCCCACGGCCACCATCATCATCGCGACGGAAGCGAGCATCGTGCCCCGGCGCCCGATACGCGCGGCGATGGCGCTGTCCCGTAGCAGTACGGCGATCGTGCTGGCCGCGAAGATCGCGAAGACCACGGTGATGGTGAGGGCCGAGAGGTGATCCCGGATCCGGTAGAGGCCGTAGAGCGGGCTCGGCAGCGTCGCGACCGCCATGACGATCAGGAAGGCGAACGCCGCGGCCCAAAAGCCGGAGTGGTGGCGGCTGCTCTGCGCCGCGGGCACCGTGGAGGTGTCAACGTCGGACAGCGGACTTCCGTCTCTAGCGGACAT
>DATKFV010000147.1:0-5210 GCA_035511035.1 Streptosporangiaceae bacterium | reverse complement strand
GAGAGGAGCTATCCGGTTCCGGGCTATCCGATTCCGGGCTACCCGATTCCGGGCTACCCGATTTCGGATAATCCGAAATCGGGGGGATCTGGTGTGACGTAGGCGGGTGATGGGGCACGGGGTGGGCGATGCGGTTATTCTGCCGGCATGTCCTTGACTGAGCACCCGGCCGGAGAAGCAAGCGGCAGCGGCATCACTCACCGGTCGGTGGAGGTGGGGCCGCTCGCCATGCACATCGCCGAGGCTGGGAGCGGGCCGCTGGTCCTGCTGCTGCACGGGTTTCCTGAATGCTGGTACTCCTGGCGGCACCAGTTGCCCGCGCTGGCGGCGGCTGGCTACCACGTGGTGGCTCCTGACCAGCGCGGATATGGCCGGACTGGGGCACCGGGGGACGGCGGCGTTGACAAGTACACGATGCTGCACCTGGTCGGCGACGTGATCGGGCTGATCGATGCGCTCGGCGAGGAGCAGGCGGTCGTCGTCGGGCACGACTGGGGGGCTCCGGTCGCCTGGAACACGGCGTTGCTGCGGCCGGACCGGATCAGGGGCGTCGTCGGGCTGAGCGTGCCTTACACCCCGCGGGGCAGCACGCCGCCGCTCGAGCTGCTGCGGGCGGTATTTTCTGACCGCTTCTATATTTGCTACTTCCAGCAGCCAGGCGTCGCCGACGCCGAACTGAGCCGCGACCCGCGGTCGACGTTCCGCCGGATGCTGGTCGCGGCGTCAGGTGACGGCCCGCTCGGCGGCATCCCGGTGGTGCCCGAGGGCGGCGGCTTCCTTGACCTTTGCCCCGAGCCCGAGCAACTGCCCGGCTGGCTCACCGAGTCGGACATCGACGTCTTCGTGGAGGAATTCGCCCGCTCCGGATTCACCGGCCCGTTGAACTGGTACCGCACCTTGGACCTGAGCTGGGAGCTGTCGGCCGCCTGGTGGCACGCGAAGGTCACCGTGCCTGCGCTGTACCTGGCCGGGGACCGTGACCTCGCGGTTAGCTTCACCGGCGGGACGAACGGCCTGGCCGACATCATCACCGACCTGCGGGAATGCAGGCTGCTACCCGGTTGCGGGCACTGGACCCAGCAGGAGCGGCCCGCCGAGGTCAACGAGGCGATGATCGCCTTCCTGAGCGGCCTGGACTAGGCGCCAGGGCTAGGCACCAAGGGCCGGGCACCGCCCCGTTTGGCGGGGTCAGGAAGTCCGGCCTTCGCGCGGGTCTCGGCCCAGAGCTCGCGGTAGGCGCGGGTGGCGATGCTGCGCGGGGACACGGCGGCGACCGGGGCCCGCTCCAGCGACATGCGCTCGATCGCTGACAGCGAGGGGATGGCGACCTCGGCCACGTCCTTGCGCTCGGCGGGCAGCCGGTCGGCTATCTCCAGGTGCAGCCGCTTGCGCCGGTCGAGCATCGAGAAGAAGGCCAGCACCTTCGGCCGCCGTCCGTCGAAGTCGGCGATGAAGTCGGTGAGCTGCTCAAGCGTGCGGACCGAGAGCGTGGTCGGGATGAGCGGGACGAGCAGCAGGTCAGCGGCGTGGAGCACGTTCTCGGACAGCAGTGAGATGCCAGGCGGGCAGTCGAGCACCACGACGTCGTACTCACGGCGCAACGGCGTCAGGAGGCTGCGCAGCCTTGTCACCGACTTGCGGGCGCTGTCCAGGTGCAGGTCGAGGTTGCGGTACGTGAAGTCGGCCGGCAGCAGGTCAAGGTTGTCGAAGTCGGTCGCCTTGATCGCGTCGTCCACCAATCGCTTGCCCGCGATGAGGGCCTTGCTGCCGCCCTTGACCTTGGGCCTGACCCGCAACAGGAAGCTCGCGGCCGCCTGGGGATCAAGATCCCAGAGAAGCACCCGGTAGCCGTCTTTAGCAGCCAGGTAGGCGATGTTGACTGCGGTGGCCGTTTTGCCTACCCCGCCCTTGATGTTGTAGGTGGCGATGACTTTCATGCGGCCGCCTTGGTGAGCGCGTCGATCCTGGCCTGGCCTCGCGGGCTCGCGAAGCCGGCGAACCGGCTGGTGAACTGCTGGCGGGCCGCTGCCTGCCTGGCCGCCAGCCCCGCGGCGATCTCGCCCATGGCCAGCAGCGTCCCGGCCGGGGTGCCGCGGTCAGCGAGCATGGCCGTGGCGAAGCCGCGAAGCTCGGTGAGCTGCACGTCCATGTCCTGGAACTCGCCGAGGCAGTCTTGCAGCGCCTTGAGCTCGTTGACCGCGCGCCAGTGCTCGGACTGGTCGTACAACGAGGCGAAGACCTCAAGCAGGTAGCGCAGTTCCTTGCAGCGCTTGCGCAGGTCGTGCAGCGCCTGCGGGGGAGAGTCCTGGCCGATCGCGGCGCCTGAGCTGAGCACGAGCCGGTGCGCCTTGCCGATCCGGCTCGCCGCGAACGTGCTGGTCGAGGGACGGCGGCCAGGGGCGGAGGCGAGCTGCTCGACGTCGCCCCGCCAGTCGCTCGTGAGGGCCTTGAAGCGAGGTGATCGCAGGCCGCGTACCAGTTGCCGGTAGGAGGATGCCCGGCCGTGCTCAAGGAACTGGCGGAGGGGAAGCAACTCGGCCTCGCTCGCGGCCAGCAAGCCGGCCGCCATTGCCGGATAGCCGAGCAGGTACACGTCGAAGTCGCGGGTCGGCGTGGTGAGGTCGCCGAGCCACTTGAACTCGGGCCGGTACTTGGCCAGCAGCGAAGCGGGCAGCACGGCCTTGCCTGACTTCAGCACTGACCGGGTCCGGCGGACCGCGACCCGCAGGTCGTGCAGGAACTCGGTGTCGATGTCGGCGATGGTGCCGGGAAGGTTGGCCTCGACGGTGTCAAAGAGCGCGCTGAGCACCACGCCGAGCGACTGCGTGGCCGGCGTCGCGCCGGTCAGCCGCACGCTGATCTTGCTGGAGTAGTCGCCGGGGGCGCGCCCGGTCGCGGCCAGCGCCGACTCGAACGGCGACGCCGTCGCGGCGCCTACGCCATCGGCGTTGCGGAGTACCTCGGCCAGCCTCGTCGCCTGGGCCTGGTAGCCGCGCAACGGCGCGATCGCCAGCCGGGCCGGAGGCTGGTCAGGCTGACCCGCGGCGCCGGCCCGGTGCGCGCCGGCCCGGTGGGCGCCGTTCGCCGGGGTTACCGTCATGCGGTCAAGCGCGAGGATCGCGATCGTCTTCTCGTCGCTGTTCAGTGCCCGCAACTGGGTCAGGATGCTGGTCGCCTTCGCGACCGGGAGCAGCGCCCGCACGTCGAGGACCGTTGCGAGCCGCTCGCGCAGCGGGCCGACGGGCAAGTCGTCGATCAGGCCCGGCCAGCGGAGCCGGTCAGGCCCGGTCGGCACGGCCGCGACGAGCTCACCGCCCCGGCCGGTCAGCACCAGCTCGGACGTGCCGCCGCCGGTCACCTGCTCGAGCGTGAGGCCAGCCCGGAACAGCCGCCAGTCGAAGGTATCGAGCCAGGTCCGGCGGACGGTCCGGGATCGGCTGGCCGAAGTGAGGCTGAAGCGGGAATCGCCGACATCCGGTATGCCGGTTTCCGGTAGCCTCGACTCGCCCGCAAGGATGAACTGTGATAGTTGCGAAAGTTCTGACAGCTCTGACATAACTTGCAAAGCGGTCGACAACGGGGTGTCCTTACGGGCAGCGGTCGGTGTAGTTAACCGAGAATACCCGAAAAATTCACCTGACGGTCCTGGCGGGGCCGAGTGAAACCCGTGATGACGTGCGACGCTCGGTGCGCGTTCGGCGGGTCGGGTCGGGTGGGCTGGGCGGCGTCGCAGGCGATGAGACGCGGGCGATGAGGCGCGGGCTGCTCGGGCCGATCTCAGAACAACCCAATATCGGAATATCCGAAATCGGATTAACCGAGATGGATGAGCGGCGCGGACGAGTAACGACGACGCAAGGACTGAGATGGGCCGAGTTCCAGTACGTCTGCGGGCAACTGGGCGCACGATCATGGCGACCGTTCTCGGCGGTGCGAGCGTGATCGTGCTGGCGTTCCCGGTGGCGGCCGCTGCCGGAGCGGTGGGGGCGGGCTCGGCCGGGGCCGCCTCAGTCGGGCCGGGCAGCAACCTGCTCGGGAACTCTGGGGCGCAACTAGGGACGGCGAGCGCGCGGGGATGGGACAGCGTCACCATTCCCGGCTGGACGATCGTGCGCGGGCTGCCGACCGTGGTCAGGTACGGCACGCGAGGGTATCCGGGCGTGGGCGGGCCGTTCCCGGCGCGGCCGGGCGGGCAGCTGTTCAGCGGCGGGCTCGGCGGAACGTCGGTGCTGCGGCAAAGCGTGGCGTTGCGGGCGCCGGACGGCGGGCACCTGCGGGCCGGCACGAAGTTCCTGCTGTCGGCGTGGCTCGGCGGCACTAAGTCGAGCCGGGCGTCGGTGACCGTGCGGTTCTACTCGGCGTCAGGCCGGATGCTTCGGTCGGCCTCGATCGGGCCGGTCGGCCAGGTCGGCCCGGCCGGGGCTCGCGGGCTGGCCCGGCGGGCCGTGACGGAGCGGGTGCCGGCCGGAACCGTGTCGGCTCAGGTCGACCTGCGGCTGGCGACGTCGCTGACCGGGGCGGACGGTGAGAAGGGGCCAGCGGTCGGGTACGACTGGGCGATCGCCGACGACCTGCGGCTGGCGGTGACCACGGCGGCGCGAGCGCCTGCGCCGGTCCGGCCCCCGGTCGCCCGGGTGCCCCGGTTCCAGCACGTGTTCTTGTTCTACTTCGAGAACCAGGACTTTCGGTCGATCATCGGCAACACCCGGCAGGCGCCCTACTTCAACAGCCTGCTGCCCAAGGGAAGCCTGCTCGCCAACTTCTACGCCGAAGAGCATCCCAGTGACGGCAACTACCTGGCGCTGGCCGGCGGCAGCACGTTCGGGATTCCGCTCAATGATCCGCTCGAGGAGAACCCGCGGTACACGATCAGGGCGCGGAACATCGGCGACCTGATCGACGCGGCGCATGAGAGCTGGAAAGGCTACCTGCAGAGCGCGGACGGGCCGTGCGACGACACGGTTCACGATCAATACTGGAACGACGACCTGCCGATGCTTTACTTCGCCGACGTCAGGGACCGGCCGGCATATTGCGCCGAGCACTTGGTGCCACTGGAGGAGCTGCCGCGAGATCTCGCGCGCGCCTCGACGACGCCGACGTTCTCCTGGGTGAGTCCGGACGACTGCTACGACATGGAAGGGTGCGGGATCAGGGCCGGGGACACGTTCCTTCGGACCGAGCTCGGGGCGATCATGCGGTCGCCGGCG
>DATKFV010000146.1:0-11440 GCA_035511035.1 Streptosporangiaceae bacterium | reverse complement strand
TGGAGCTTCAGGCACCGCCAGGGCAGCGGCGCCCGCCACGAGACGATCATGTTCTTCGTGCTCAACGCCGTCGGCCTGCTCATCCAGTACGCCTGCCTCGGCCTGGTCACCGATGTCGCAGGCCTGTCCAGCCGGCTCTGGTACACGGTGGCGAACCTGATCGGCATTGGCCTGGGCACCTTGTTCAGGTTCTGGTCCTACCGCAAGTGGATCTGGGTACCGCCCGAGGTTCACCTGGCCAGGCTGCGCCGTGGCCGGCACCGCAAAGGCCGGGCCACGTCCATCCCTGACACTGACCCGGCGGCGACGTCGGCCAGTGGCGCCTCAGCTCCCGCGATGCCAGCAGGGGCCACGGCGCAGGTCGTGCAGCTGCCGGTCCGGCAGCCGCGGCAGACTCAGCTCAACCAGGTCGACTAGGCGGCCTGTCCCGCGCCGTCGCCGCGCTCGGCCTCTGCCCGCGTGGACTAAGTCGCCGGGCAGCCACCGGCGCCACGGGTCAGCCGCGCGATCGGAACCGCGAGCGCCGCTGCCGCCTGCCGCCTGGTAAGTGCCCCGGTCGCCACGAGCCTCGTGAAGACGTGCTGCTCCCTGGACTGGGCCAGCGCCGGATGCTCGAGCGGGTCATAGTCGGTGGGCGCCTGGACGAGCCCCGCCAGCAACGACGCCTGCGGCCATGACAGCTTGTCTGGCGGCCGCCCGAAGTAGCCGCAACTCGCCTGCGAGAGCCCGTAATACCCGTGCCCGAAGTAGGCGACGGCCGCGTACATGCGCAGGATCTGCTCGTCGCTGTAGCTGTACTTGAGCTTGATCGCCAGCGCCACCTGCTTGATCTCGACCTTGATGCCGCTCTGGTTCGGCGTGTAAAGCAACTTGGCCAACTGCTGGTACAGGGTCGCTCCACCCTGATCGCCGCCGCCGGTAATCCCGGAGAAGATCACCCGCGCGATCGCGAACGGGTCAACCCCAGGCTCGGACGCGAACCGATGATCCTCGGTAGCGATCAGCGCCGTCGAGAACTTGTGCGGCACGGCCGGCCCTGGGAACTCCGAGTGGTGCGACACCGCCTCGTGCCTGGCGATCGACCAGGCCGACCCGACCGAAGGCGTCACCACCAGCAACACCCCGAAGGCAAGCACCACCAAGACCAGCAACACGCACACAGCGGTCACGCAGCGCCGCAGCCAGCGCCGCATGCCCCTCCGTCCGGCCCGCCCGTCACCTTGTACCTCGTCCCGATCGGGCGCGTAGCGCCATTGCCTAGTCTGGCTCAACCCCGCTCAGCCCCTGACCCTCATCCCTCAGGCAACGTACCGCCCCCGCACATAGTGCCCCGCCCCACCACACCCATCCCCGCGAGCGGCCGCCCATCGTAGACCCGGCCAGCACCGTACTCTCGGGGATCATCCTGACCGAGCATCGTCTCAGTGCGGAGCATCCTCGTCATCCCAGCGGAGCATCCCCGCGTGCCGGCAATTCCCCGTCGCACGGCGCTGTCGATCCACCTCCAACCGACCACTCACCATCACGACAGGAGGCGGAGGAGGCGGAGGGCGAGGAGGCGAGGAGGCTCGACCCGCGCCACAGACATAGGGTTCCGGGCCGAACCTGATCAAAGACCAGCAAGCACCCGAGGCCAGGCCCACCCGGATCCACGCACCCGCAGCCCGCCCGTCCGAGCCAACCCCAGCCACAGACGCGGGGGTCCGGGGGCTCGTGCCCCCGGGAAAACACCCCGGCCCACAGCGAAGCTGATCAAAGACCAGCAACCACAAGAACCCCCGCCCGTCCGAGCCAACCCCAGCCACCGCCGTGGGGGTCCGGGGGCTCGGGCCCCCGGGAAAACACCCCGGCCCACGGCGAAGCTGATCAAAGATCAGCGAGCACGCGAAGTCGGCTCGTCGGGACGCCGGGATTTGAACCCGGGCTCTCTGGTCCCCCAGACCAGCGCCTTAATCAAGCTGGGCCACGTCCCGTTGCCCTATCGGACCAACAGAGCATAGCGCAACCATGGACCAGGACCCGACTCACTGAGCCGACCGGCGAATCCCAGCTGTGTCCCAGCTTGATCGCGGAACGACCGGTGAGCACTAAGCCGACCACGCTCACGCGCCCTACCCACGCGCTCAGGCCGCACCACACTAAACAATCGATTGCACAAGAGGATCTTGGTTAATTTTCGCTCCAATCCCATGATCTTGTTATTTTGCCTGGTCTATAGCCCGGCAGAATAACAAGATCATGGAACCGCTGCGGAATAGTCCACATGATGATGACCGCGATAGACTCAAGGCAACGCGCTGAGGGAGACGAGTAGCGCCCGGTGCCGCGAGTACAGAGAGTCGCTGGTAGCTGAGAAGGCGACGTCGCGTCCGGGACGTGAAGACCCTCCTGAGTGCGGGGAGGAACGACGGCCGCGGCCAGCGGCTCGTCCAATGCCCCGCCGGCCTGCCCCCGTGACCGGGCCGAAGAGGCCGCGACGGCGAAGGCGGGCCAGTTCACTGGCAACGTCCCGGACGCGGCGAAGGTGTGGTGGCACAGCGAGTTCCCTTCTCGCCCGCACTCCCAAGGGGCACGACGAGCCCAGGAGTGCCTCATGTCTACGACCCAAGCCGGAACCTCTCGAACACCGGCAACATCCTGCGCACCAGTCAGACCAGCATCCCGAGTACTGGCCGCCGACCTGCCCCATCACATCGGCCAGCAGGTCACCATCGAAGGCTGGCTGCACCGCAAGCGCGAGCTCAAAGCGCTCACGTTCCTCATCATCAGGGACCGCACCGGCCTGGCCCAGGTAGTCCTGCCTAGCCCGCCAGAAGGCCCAGAAGGCCCAGCCGACCCAGCCAGCTCAGCCGACCCAGCCAGCCCAACCAACCCACCCGACCTCACCGAGGAAACCGTCCTCCAGGTCACCGGCACCGTCACCGCCAGCGCTCAGGCACCGGGCGGCGCCGAACTGACCGCGCCCACGATCACCGCGCTAAGCGACCCGGCACAGCCGCCGCCGTTCGACTTGTACCGTCCGGCGGTCACGGCGACCCTGCCGGTGATCCTCGACCATGCGCCGACCACGTTGCGGCACCCGCTGCTCAAGGCCGGCCTGCGGATCGCGGCCGCGAGCGAGGCCGGCTTCCGCGCGGCTCTCGACGCCCGCGGGTTCACCGAGGTCCACACGCCCAAGATCGTCCAGTCGGCGACCGAGTCAGGCGCGAACGTCTTCGCGATCGACTACTTCGGCCAGCCCGCTTACCTGGCCCAGTCGCCCCAGTTCTACAAGCAGGCCATGGTCGGCGTGTTCGAGCGGGTGCACGAGGTCGGCCCGGTGTTCAGGGCCGAGCCGCACGACACCGCCAGGCACCTGGCCCAGTACACCAGCCTGGACGCCGAGTTCGGGTTCATCACCGACCACCACGATGTCATGGCGATGCTGCGGGAGGCGATCGCCGGCATGGTGGCCGGGGTGGCCGCCAACGCCGCCGCCGAGGTTGACCTGCTCGGCATCAAGCTGCCCGAGATACCAAAGCGCATACCTGAGCTCCAGTTCACCCAGGCCCAGGAGCTAATCGCCAGCCACGCGGGCTGGGACCCGCGCGGCGAGCCTGACCTGTCCCCCGCCGACGAGCGCTGGCTAGGCGACTGGGCGCTGCGCGAGCACGGCTCGGACTTCTTGTTCGTGCCTGGCTTCCCGATGGCCAAGCGGCCGTTCTACACCTACCCCGACCCGGCCGCCCCCGGCTACACCCGTAGCTTCGACCTCATCTTCCGCGGGCTCGAGCTCGTCACGGGCGGCCAGCGCCTGCACAACCACGCCGACTACCTGGCCGCGCTCGCGGCTCGCGGCGAGAACCCGGCGCAGTACTCCGGCTACCTGCAAGTGTTCACGCACGGCATGCCACCGCACGGCGGCTTCGCGATCGGCCTCGAGCGCTGGACCGCCAGGCTCACCGGAGCGGCCAACGTCCGGCAGGTCACGGCCTTCCCGCGCGACCTGCACCGGCTCACGCCCTGAGCGCGCGCCCGGCCGGATCGTCCGGCCCGGCCGCGGCGGCTGCTACCGCCAGTTACGCCGCGACGGGCCGGACCCGGCCGGATCGCCACGGTCCGCGCAGTGACGCTCCGATAATAAGGGCAAGTATCACAAAAATTCCGACGTGGCTGATCAAGGCAGCAGCGAGGCTGACGGCGCCAGTATCGGGCGCCGCCCCCGGCAGCAGGAGCTCGGTGAGCAGCAAGCAGCGCGCGATCAGCAGGTAGTCGAAGCGGCTAGCGGGCATCAGGGCCAGCAAGGCGAAGATCACGGCGTCGTACCAGGGCGTCTGCACCGGGAGCACCGCGAGCGAGCCGATCGCCAGCGCCAGCAGCAGCCTGACCCCAGGCGAGCGCGGATCCTCGGCCGGCAGCCCGTGGAGCAGCAGCGCGGCGAGGGCCAAGGTGGCGACCATGACCAGCGCGCTGAGCAGCTCGGGCCGGGCCGCGAGCGCGTGCGGCAGGTAGAAGATGAACCTGGCCCCGGCCGACAGGCGGCGGCTGAGCGTGACGGTGGTCGCGGCCCCTGGCCACAGATAGCTGGCGCCGACCGTCACGGCGGCGGCGCCGACTCCGGCCAGCACCGTGCGGAGCGATCGCCGGGCGGGCCAGATGAGCCCGCAGGCGACGATCGCGTAGGTCAGCTTGACCGCGATCGCGGCCCCGGCCAGCACCCCCGCCAGTACCCCGGCGAGCACTCCAGGCCGCCGGATCGCCAGCAAGGCCGCCACTGTGAGCAGGGCGATATTAACGTCCACGTGCCCGCTGCCCACCAGCCAGAACGCCATCAAGGGGTTCATCGTCCACAGCAGGTGCACCCGGATGCGCCTGGCCTGGTCGTGATCGGCCAGCCTGAGCAGGGCGGCGCTGGTGCCAAGGAACGCGATCGCCTTGCTCAGCCTGATCCAGAACACGATCCTGGCCATCGAGCCGCCGCCGAGTTCGGCCGCCGCCCACTGCAGCATGGTCGCCACCGGCCCGTAGATGGTCGGCGCCGTCCGCCACGCCAGCGGCGTGAGGAGGCCCACCGGATCTCCTGAGCTGAATAGCTGAGCCGGCGTCATCTGGTACGGGCTGTGGCCGAGCGCCGCGATCCGGCCGTAGCTCGCGTAGTTCAGCACGTCGGTCGAACCAGCCGGGGGCAGGAACACGAACACGACGACGGTGAGCGCGCCGGCGGCCGCAAGCAGCCTCGGCGCGGGCCGCCAGCCGGCCGCGACCGCCGCCAGGCCCGTCGCTGTCCCGAGCGCGCCGACCAGCGCGCCGAGCCGCTCGAGCGCGATCACCAGGCCAGCGTTTGGGTGCGCGTCGAACCAGAGCAGCGGGCCAGCCGAGTCGATCCTTGGCACCGCGGCGGACGGGCCGAGCACCATCACGACGGCGAACATGGCGACGCTGAACCCGATCAGCAGGAGCGCCGCTAGCCCGGCGAGCGTGGCCAGGCCAGGCGAGAAGGTCAGGCCCGACCGGAGATCCTGCCCGGCATCGCCGTGGTCGAGGCTGACGGTCAGCTCGGCCGGGCTATTCGGCGCGCTCAGGACTGCTGACCCTGCGGCGCGACCGGAACCTTGATCACCTGGGTCGTTCGCCATCCCGAGCTCGTCAGCTGCTCGACCGTCACGGTGGTGACGTGCGGCACGAGCACGGTCAGCCGCGCCCCTGGACCAGACATGCTGGACACGGGCAGCAGCGCGGCGCCGGAGGCCGGCAGCTTCAGCCTGCGAGTCAGGTTGTAGTAGCTGGTCTGACCCGATGGCAAGCCGCCCAGGGCGGCGTAGCGGCCGCCGAAGACCACGTCCCAGCCACCGGTACTCGTCGTCGCGACTGACTCGATGCCGGAGACCTTGACGCTCGGGACGCCGACCGCCCACCGGCCCGAGGAAAGGAGGGCAGGCACGACCACGTCGCCGCCACCGGTCGCGACGCTGAGCAGGGCCAGCACGGAGGTCGGCAGCCCAGTCAAGCGCAGCACGCTCACCGAGCGGGCGCCGAGCGAGCGCGGCAGCCTCAGCCCGGCCGATTGCCAGCCATCCGCGGTCTTCATGAACAGCCCGACCATGCCGGCCTCGCGACAGGTGCCTGCCAGCATCGCGGCTCCTCCTGGCCCGGCGACGGCCCCGGTCAGGGCGGTCAGGCCGCAGCTCCGCCCGGCGGTGGTCGCCGCCAGCGCGCGCAGCGTCTCCAGCGGCACCCACCCGCTCGCGCCGGCCGCCGACTCCTCGGCGCCCTTGGCCGTGACCGCGATCAGCCTGCCGTTCGGCATGGTGGCGAGGGCACCAGGGTCGCCGACCAGGCCAGCCGGCAGCAAGCCTGGCGTCCAGTGCCCCCCGCCATCGGTGGTGATCGCGAGCGGGCTGAACCTGAGCAACTGGCTGGGGATGAAGCCGACCGTCATGGCCGCCGCGGACGCGGTCGCGACGGCGAGGCCCGCGTTATCGGCTACTCCCGGCGGCGTCACCAGCCGCCACTTGCCGGTCGCCTGGTCTTGGACGAGCAGCTGCCAGTACCGGCCGCCTACCTGCGGGCCGCCGGTCCGCACCATTGCCCATCGCAGGCCAGGCCCGGCCGAACCGGCGCCGAGCGGGATCGCGGGCCCGGCCGGGCCTGCCGCGGCCTGACTGGCGTCCGATCCCGCGGCGCATCCGGCCAGCATCGCGACGGTCAGCGCCGCTGCTGCCATGATGGAAGTGGCCAGGACGGCGCTGCCCGCGCGACCGCGGACCCACATGGCTACCTCCTCGCAGACCTCCGGCAGGCCCCCCGTAGGCCCTGCAGACCCCCGGTAAGCACCGAGCGCGTCGGTCAATGGCCGGCAGTTCGGCAAGCTCTCGCCATGCCCCGCTTATATCGGCAGAATAAGGATAGGACTGAAACGGTGGTCGCGCTCGGGGGAGGCAATGACGGGACGGCCAGGCACTCGATGCGATGCCATACCGGAGGTCCAGTGCTCGGCTCTTCCCGTGGCGCCAGCTTGGTGCCCGTGGTGACTGTGCGGAAGCCGCCCGCGTGGATAGGCCCGGTGCTGGTGCTGACGACCGCGGTGCTCGTCGTGGCGGCGTTCGCCCTGACGAGGTCGCTGACCGCGCAGACCGTCGCGGACAACTCAGTACCGTCGGGCACTGGGCCCTCGGGCGCTAGCGGTGCGCTCGCCCGGCACCCGGCGGTGCCGAGCGCAGCGACCGGGGCGCTCTTCACCAGGCCGGACGGGCATCTGAACCAGCATTTCTGCACCGCCAGCGTGGTCGCGAGCAAGCACGGGGACGTGCTCATCACCGCCGCCCACTGCGTCACCGGCGTCAGCTTGTCTCCGGCGGGCAGCATCGTGTTCGCGCCAGGCTATGCCGACGGCCGCTTCCCTTCCGGCCTGTGGGCCGTGACCAGGAGCTTCGTCGCCGCGCAGTGGTCAGCCGACCAGAACGCCGATGAAGACGTCGCGTTCCTCGTGGTCAGGCGGCTCACCGGGCCAGGCGTCCCGGCCAGCCAGGTTCCGCCTGACACCACGCTGCAGCGGGCGGTCGGCGCGGACCGGCTGAGGTTCGACGCGCCCCTGCCGACCATGATCAGGGCGATCGGTTACCCGGACGGCAGCGGCGCCCCGGTCTCCTGCGTGACCATGGCCGTCGCCTTCCGACCCGGATCACTCGATCAGGTCAAGTTCGTCTGCCCCGGCTTCACCGACGGCACCAGCGGCGGGCCCTTCCTGAGCGACTTCAGCCACGCAGCGGGCACCGGCGCGATCATCGGCGTGATCGGCGGTTACCAGCAGGGCGGTGACTCGCCGAGCATCTCCTACTCTTCGGCGTTCTCGGCCGTCATCAAGTCCCTCTACCAGCACGTCCTGCGGGTCGCCGGCTAGGGCGGACCCCAAGGAACCCGCCCGCCGAGCTTCACAAGCCGAGCGTGATCGCGTCGATCTCGGCGAGTTCGGCTGCCGAAGGAACCCAGTCGGCCGTCGCGGCGTTGGCCTTGACCTGCTCGGGCGTCATGGCGCCCGCGATCACGCTGCCGCAGCCCGGCTGGGCGAGCAGGCCGCTCATCGCGATCGACAGCAGCGAGACGTCGTGCACCTTGCCCCACTCGGCGAGCGACTCGACGATGTCCAGCTTCGCCTCGGTGACGTAGCTGGCCCGGCTCGCCAGCCTGGTCCCCTCGGCCGCAGGCTGTCCGCGCCTGATCTTCCCGGTCAGCAGGCCGTTAGCGAGCGGGAAGTACGGCAGGACGCCGAGCCCGAAGTGCCGGGCGGCTGGCACGACCTCGGCCTCGGCACCGCGCTCAAGCAGCGACCAGTGGTTCTGCGCCGACACGAACGGCGCGGTGCCGTCCCGGTCAGCGACGGCGGCGGCCTCGGCGATCTGCCAGCCGCCGAAGTTGGAGTGGCCGACGTAGCGCACCTTGCCCTCGGTCACCAGGTCACCGAGCGCGGCCAGCGTCTCCGCGACCGGGGTCTTCGGGTCGGGCGTGTGGATCTGGTACAGGTCGATGTAGTCGGTGCGCAGCCGGCGCAGCGAGTGCTCGACCGCGCGCCTGACGTAGCCTCGCCCGCCCTTGGCGCCGACCGCCGGGCCATAGCCCATGTCGGCGCCCTGGTGCCCGAACTTGGTCGCGAGCAGCACCTGATCGCGGCGAGCACCGAGGACCTCGCCGATCAGCTCCTCCGACCTTCCGCTGCCACCGTAGGTCTCGGCCGTGTCGAGGAGCGTGATGCCGACGTCGATAGCCGCGTCGATCACCGCGCGGGTACCGGCCAGGTCCAGCCTGCCGCCGAAGTTGTTGCAGCCCAATCCCACGACAGATACGAGCAGCCCGCTGTTACCGAGTGGTTGGTAGCGCATTCATCCGCCTTACTTGTAGTCCGCGACCAGCGATCTGTACCGGTTCGAATCCAACGCCGCGATGCCGATCGTATCGAGGCGGCCAACGGTAGGGTGGAGCCGCCATGCCCCAGTCGCCCGCCTCTGTCGCTGTCACCAGCACTGTCGCTGCCCCCGGCCCTGCCACTGGCGCTGTCCCCGGCCCTGCCGCCGCCCACGGCCCTGCCGCCGCTAGCGCCCCCTTGGCCCGGCCAGGTCCGGTCGCCGCCCGGCTGATCCTCGGCTCCCGGCTGCGGCAGCTCCGCGAGTCCGCCGGCATCTCGGTGCGGCAGGCCGCGGCGGCGATCGGCGCTTCCAGCTCCAAGATCAGCCGCATCGAGCTTGGCCGTCATCCGGCCCGGGAGATCGACGTGGTTGACCTGCTCAACCGCTACGACATCACTGATCGCGCGCAGCGGGACGAGTTGCTCGAACTGGCCAGCGCCGCGACGGCGCGTAGCGAGCGGCGCCAGGCTGGCGCGGCTCATAGACAAGGCGGTACTTCGCCGTGACCTTCGTCGACCGGCCGGCTGACGTGGATCGTCGTCGCCTGAAGATGAGGCAGTTGCTAGACAGCAGCGCTCCGGCGGAGCGGACCGCCGCCATCGGCGAGCGGGTGCTGGCCCGGCGCGGCTAGACGCCGCCAGCCCTGGCTAGGTGCCGGATCGCTTGAGCAGGTCGGAGATTCGCTCGGCTGACTCGGCGGGCGACAACGCCGCCCTCGTCAGCGCGGCGAAGGCGGTCCGCATGGCGCGAACCTCGGTGTCGCGTTTGGTGAAGGTGACCTGGCCTTTGATCGTCGTCGCGCAGGCCACGTCGGCATCGGACTTGTCGGTGAAGCTCAGCACGGTGAAGGGCTCGGCCAGCACCGGCCGCACGGTCGTCAGGCTGAGCACCTGGACCGTCACCGGGGCCTGGCCGCTCACCGTGAGCAGGTGCTTGAGCTGGCCGGTCATCGTCCAGGCCGAGCCGATCGACCGCAGCAGCGCCGACTCGTCGATGACCAGGTGCACCTCGCGGTTGCCGCTGCTGCGCAGCATTTCCTGCTGCCGCAGCCGCAGCCGGACCAGTCGCTTGACCTGCTCGGCCGTCAGGTCGGGCCGGCTGGCCCGGTAGACCGCGGATGCGTACTGCTCGGTCTGCAGCAGGTCAGGCACCACCTGGATCGCGAAGGTGCGCAGCACCGCCGCCTCGGCCTCGAGCCCGAGGTAGCTGCGGACCGGCGGGGCGAGCAGGTCGTCGAAGTCCGCCCACCAGCCCTTGCGCTGGCCTTCGCGGGCCAGGTCAGCCATCGCCCGGCGCTCGTCAGCGTCGCGCACCTCGTACAGGTCGAGCAGCAGGGTCAGGTAACTGGTCCTGGTCGGCGCCTTGCCAGTCTCGATCCTTGACAACGTCGATGGCGCCACGCCGAGCCGCGCGGCGACATCCTCAAGCCGAAGTGATCTCTCCTCTCTAAGCCGCCTCAAGTCCGCGCCAAGCCGGCGACGGCGAATAGTCGGACCCACGAACACGGGCCGCCTCCTTAGGTGAATCCATGGTGATCACCATTCAAGCAGCAGGGTCCGACAATTGCGGCGACAATCAAAGTTTCATTCTATTCACGACGTTAACGCAATTGCGTCGTAAATCCTACATCGCGGATTTCGATTGGCGTTGGCCAGATAAGCCAGTATAGCGCGGACGCGGTCGGCGCAATAGTGAATACCTGGCCGCCAGGCCGCCTGAAGTAATAGGGATGCCGCGACGCTCGACTCTGGTGAGTCCGGCCTCGACGGCCCTATCCAGCAGGTCAGCCGGGGGGCACTCGCCCGCGGTTCCAGCGAGGAACCGAGCCTGGGCTCGTCATCGCCGGGCCCGTCGGCGACGAACTCAAGGCTGAGACGCCCGCCATCACTGAACATGACCACGAGCACCGGCTGCGCCATTCCGCCGTGGCTCACGTCGCCGCCTCACCCGAATTTTAGCGCCTCGAAGCAGCGCTCAACCTCAGCCCGCCGGTCTGGCCCGACTAACAAGTGCGCGTTATAGCCAAAGAAGGGCCACTGGCCGGCTCAACTATGAGATCGCCGACTTCCAGATTGAGTTGCTTGGCGGCGAGGGCCTGCGCTACAGCGACTGGACCATGCACCGGCCCAACGGCGCCGACCTCTACGGCCGGGACGCCGGGCATCGGGCTAGCCGAGCAAGGCCACAAGCCACTCGATCGCCGGGGCGCCAGTACCGGCCGGCCCCGACCACGCGAACGGGTCGCCGCCGGCCGGGTAACGATCACCGGCGACCCGCCCGCCTCCGCGAGTTCCTCGCCCTCTTCGCCATCCACGTTCCCGCCCCTGGGCGGCTGACAGCCCTCCGACATCGGAGCTTTCGCGCAGCGGGGGGACTTTAGTGCCGCTCACACGACACCGAAGTGCCCCCGCTGCGCTGGTGTTGGCCCCCAGCCGCCACCCGCACCAACCCCGCCCACCCCCACCGCAGCCGCCACCCCCTCCAAACCCGCCCCACCCCCACCGCGCTGCCCACCGCAGCCGCCACCCCCCTCCAACTCCGCCCTCCCCGCCGCGCTGCCT
>DATKFV010000145.1:0-25624 GCA_035511035.1 Streptosporangiaceae bacterium | reverse complement strand
GTTTGTCAAAAAGTCAAAGATCTTTAAGTGGGAATCCTCCTAGGGCTGTGCCCGCAGCGGTCCGCTTCGCTCGGCGTACCGCATCAAGTTCCGCTGTCGGCCGCCGGAGGGCCCAGCAGGTGATTACGGTCACCTCTGGCGCGAGCACGCTACCGGCCGTAAGCCACTACCTGGCTAGTGCTGCGGATCCTGCGCATCTGATCCGGCCGGGCGTTACCGATGCCCCCTGGCTGGCAAGCGCGCTCGGTGCTTCGCGCCGCCACATCACGACGAGGTGCCTGTCACCAGAGGGAGTTCGATCACCATGGCCGACCATGAGCCAGCTAAACCCGACCGGCAGCTCGTGGCCCGCGGTAGCGCGACTGGCTGGCGTCAACCGCGTTGTGGTCATGGACGAGAGGCTGCACTGACAGTCCCGTCCGTTTTGTCGTCGCCGCGGGCGATGACGCACTGGTCGCCAAGCCGGTCCACGGTGCCGAGCGGGCCTTGGATGACCAGCGTCGATTGACACGCATGGTCCGCTGCCTGCGCCGCCGGAGCTACCCAGCGCGCGAGCACGTCGGTGCAGGGGAGTCAGACGGCATGATCTTCACAAGCCAGCGGAGCCTACCAGGCCAGATACTGCACCGGGTCCGGGAATGCCGCCCACGCCGGAGTCGTTCGCCGCGGTGCTTCCCAGCCTCTTTAATGCCATCGAACTGCAGCGCGACGCAGGCGATTTGGTCAGGCCGCCTTGGCCCGCGTGGCTGCACGAGACGATCGAGACCGGCGGTGAGTCCGTGAACGGCTTACATGAGCACGACATCCCATGGCCCAGCGTCGAGAATCTGCTGGCGGCGGGACCGTCGTCGGGCCAGATGGCTGGAGGCCACTCCCGCCCGTGCCCGTCCCCTCCGCATGCCAGATCGTGCTGCGCGCCGCCGAGCGCCGCCGCCTGAAGAAACTGGCTTACTCCCAGACAGCCCCTTGCCAGCAGGTCTTCCGCGTCCGGATCGTGCCAGGCGCCGCGCACGGCTACTCCAACGCCAAGATCGCCCACCGCCGCAGCGTGGTCGCCGACACGGTCCGGCTATGGCGCGGCCGGTATGCCAGGGAGGGCCTGGCCGACCGGAGCCGGAGCGGACGGCCGGCGACTTTCACCCCGGTGCAGGTCGCCGAGATCAAGGCCCTGGCCTGCCAGTTGCCGACCGAGACCGGAGCGCCGCTATCGAGGTGGAGCTGCCAGGACCTGGCCGCCCGCGCCGTCAGCCGCGGCATCACTGCCGCGATCGGCCACGGCGATGCGCCGGATCCTGGCCGCCGACGCCATCAAGCCCTGGCAATACCGGTCCTGGCTGTTCCCCGCGACCCGGACTTCGCGGCCAAAGCCGGCCGGGTTCTCGGCCTGTACTCCCGCGTCTGGGACGACAAGCCGTTTGGCGACCACGAGTACGTGATCTCATCCGATGAGAAGACCCCATCCAGGCCCGCTGCCGCTGCCGCCTCACCCTCCCGCCGGGAAAGTCCCGCACCATGCGCAGCCACGGCTACTACCGCGGCGGCGCCTTGGCCTACCTGGCCGCCTACGACGTCCACCAGGCCCGCGTGATCGGACTCTGCTCAGACACCGCAGGCGTCGAGCCACTCACCGATCGGGCTGGCGCGGTCATGACGCAAGAGTGGTCGCTTGCTCGGTGATCTTTGGGCCGCCTATGGGCCGCAGCTCTCGTCAGAGGGCGTCGTTTCGTGTCGTCATATGGCATATGCGAACCGTCCCGCGACAGAGCCGTCGCGCGGTCAGAGTTGATGTCTTCGCAGGTCACAAGGTGCGCCCCCAGCAGGATTCGAACCTGTGCACACGGCTCCGGGGAGGATGTCGGTGTATGCCGCTGTCCTGGGGATACGCGGTTGGGCGTAAGGCCTGGGCCGTGTATGGGCCGGGTGGGTTGGCGCTAGGGTCAGAGCTGGCCGAAGAAGGTGAGCTGGTGGATTAGTTGCTCGGCGGCGGCGATGAGGCTCGCGGTGTCGCTGATGGCTTGCTGAGCCTCGGTGGTGGTGGCCATCTCGCCGGGGACGTGGGGGTATTCGAGTTCGTTGCGGCGGCGGCGCATTGTGCTGAAGGGGCGGAAGCCGGGGCCGAACTGGGCTTGGACGGCGGTGGCGACAGCCGTGTGGCCGCCGTTGGTAGTGGGCCGCAGTCCTTGCTGGGCGAGCAGAGCGGTGCAGGCGAACCGAGCGGCGTCGTAGGCCAGGATGTAGGCGCTGTACGCGTCGGCCTGGACGAGGGTAGTAGCGGTGGCTGCAGTGGTCTTGGCCTGGCGGAGCAGCGGGCTGCCGTCAGCGGCGGCCCCGGTGATGTGCTCGAGTTCGCGGCGGTGAATGAGCTGCTCGATCTCGGCCTGGCCGCGGTTCCATCTGGTCACGGTCGCGCCTTCTGGTCGTTATCGCTGTCGTAGGTGTCGTCTGGTTGGAGGACGGTGAGGTAGGGGCTGGCGAGGATCTGCTGCAGGAGTGGGTCGGCGGCCGAGTGCCAGGCGCTAGCGGTGCGGATGACGGGGTTGACGGGCATGGCCAGGGTGCGTTCGGCGCGGTCGGCGGCGTCGTAGACGGCCTGGCGGTCGGGGCTGCCGATGATCAGGACGTCGAGGTCGCGGGGCGGGGGGCCGGGCTGCTGGTGGTAGCGGGCTGCCCAGGAGCCGAAGATCAGCACATGATCGGCGCCGTGCAGTCCGGCGAACTCATCGGCGACGACATGCTGCGGTCCCCAGGAAAGGAGCAGCAGTTCGGTGAGCGGACCGGTGAGTCGGTTGCTGGAGTTGGCCTGGAGCATGGCCGACCGGCCGACGTTGCGGCGGGTGATCAGCCCGGCGTCGGTCAGCCGCCGAGCCTCGTCGTGGACTGTGCTCAATGAGGCGCCGAACCGCTTCGCCAGGTCGGTCATGCTGTAGGAGCGGTCCGGGTCGAGCAGCAGCGCGGCGAGGATGTCGGCTTGGAGCCGGGACCGGAAAACCGGCAGCAACGCCGGCGCGGCACTACGCATAACCCGAAGTTATATCCGGCTTATCCGGAGTGTCAAACCGGCGTCCCTTGCAAAACCAGGGAGCCTCGTGCGGCTCCGAAGGGCAATGTTACTAGGCTCCCACCTAGGTCAGGCGCCCTAGCCTGGCTCGGTTGGAGCTGAGCCCGCCTGGCAGCGATCCAAATCCGAGCGGCCACGCGTGGAGCAGGCGTGACCGAGCACATTAATTTTACTCCTCACCGTCGGTTTAGTTCCGGCTGCGGCGACGAGTGGCTGACCGTCGAGGAGATCTGCGCCGAGCTCAAAGTCTCCCGCCGCACCTTCGACCGCTGGCGCGCCACCGGCACCGGCCCCAAGTGCGAACGGCTCGGCGGCCACGGCCCACTCCGCTGCCGCCGCAGCTGGTTCGAGACCTGGGCCGAGACCGGAGAGCAGGGCGTGGCGTGACCGAGGTCAGCTACGACGTCAAGTTCTGGAAGATCGAGACCCGCGCCTGGGCCAACAAGACCACCTACCGGGCCCACTGGTACGTCGGCAAACGCCACTTCACCGAGAGCTTCCCTATCAAGGCCCTGGCCGACCCGTTCCGCTCCTAGCCTCATGACCGCCGCCAGCCAGGGCGAAGCGTTCGACACCGAGACCGGCCGCCCCGTCTCCCACGCCCCGCGTCAGCACCGACGTGTCATTCCTGGACCACGCCCGATGTCCTCGATGCCCTGGCCACCAAGCTCGATGGCACCCGCTCCGCACCCGACTACTTCTCGCGCCGCCGCCGCGTCCTGCGCCGCGCCCTGGCCTACGCCGTCGCAAGAAAAGGCTCGACACCAACCCCCTCAGCGTCGCCAACCTCCCCGACAGCTGGACGCCACCCGACGCCCCCGAAGACGCCGTCGACCCCCGCTCCGTCGGCACCCCCGAACTCATCGCCGGAATGCTCGTCGTCTGCAGCTACATCGGCGCGACCCAAGGACCGGGATTCGTGGCGTTCTTCGGCTGCAGGTACTACGCGATGATGCGCCCCTCCGAAGTTGCCGCCCTCGCTCTAGAAGGCTGCTACGTGCCTGAGCAGGGTTGGGGACATCTCACCTTCGCCGACGCCAGCCCCGCCGCAGGGAAAGCATTCACCGATGACGGCCAGGTCCACGAGCACCGCGGCCTCAAAGGCCGCAACAAAGGCCGCCCCAACACCACCTCCCGCGGTCGCCGCGCCACCCGCCGTGTCCCGATCCCGCCCGAGCTCGTGATTCTGCTCCGCCAGTACATCAAGCGACTCGGGGGTGGGCCCCGGACGGCCGGTTGTTCCGCAGCGAGAACGGCAACCCGCTCCAGCCCTCCACCTGGTGGCGCGTCTGGCAACGCACCCGCGACCTCTCCCCCACCACCCCGGCCCAGCTCGCCAGCCCCCTCCTGCAATGCCTCTACGACCTGCGCCACTCCGGAGTCACCTGGCGCCTCAACTCCGGCGTCCCGCCCACCGAGGTAGCCGCCTGGGCTGGCCACAGCGCCGACGTCCTCATGCGCGCCTACGCCAAATGCATGACCGGCCTCGAAGACGTCTGGATCACCCGCATGAACGACACCCTCCACCTCCGCAAAGACCGCGAACAATAACCACTCCAGCAATGCGCCTGCGGAATTCCCGGCAGGATTGATCGAACCGGTTCGGTATCTGCGCCCATGCCGAATGCGTATGGTCACAACATGGACGCGTTCGCCTGGGAAGTGACCGGGTCGGCCGCCGGAGTCGTCGCTGCCGTCGCGGCGATCATCTTCGGGGTCATCCCCCTATGGCAGGGCCGCCGAGATGTGCGACGCGCCGACACTGAGCCAGTCGAGCCCAAGACGCTGACCGGTCACCGTAAACCTGCTGAAGGCCAGGTATCCGTAGGTCAACTAGGCGAGCCGGTCATTGTCGGCGAGATACCGCAGACGCCGCCAGCATTCCAGCTCCGCGGCGACCTGACCTCTGCGCTTGCCGGCCGCGGGCCTGGGACAGTGCTGGTCTATGCGCTGACCGGAATGCGCGGAGTGGGCAAAACGCAGGTCGCGGCTGCTTATGCACGATCGCGGATCAACACGAAATGGCGCCTGGTGTCCTGGGTCAACGCCGCCGACCCGGTCGGCCTGCTGAACGGGCTGGCCGAGACCGCGTCCCGACTTGGCCTCGGCGAGCCGGGAGGCAGCGTCGAGTCCGCCGGCGAAGCGGTGCGGCACTGGCTGGAAGCAGACGGACAAGAGTGCCTGGTCGTCTTCGACAATGTCGCCGACCTAGACCACCTCGCGCCGTACCTGCCAGCGGCCGGCGGCAGTCAGATCATTCTCACCAGCAACAATGTCGACGCCGCGTCCTTCGGTTCTGCTCTTCCAGTCGACGTGTTCACTGCCGAAGAGGGACTCGCGTTCCTGGCCGACCGCACCGGACTGGACGACGAGCCAGGGGCCCGCGACCTCGGCACCGAGCTGGGATGGCTCCCGCTCGCGATGGCTCAGGCCGGTGCCGTGATCGCCACCCAGCACCTGGACTACGCCGCCTACCTCGCGCGCCTCCGATCCAGCCCGGCGGGAAAGTACCTGGACCGGGTCAAAGGCGAGCCGTACCCGCACGGCGCGGCCGATGCGATAACTCTGGCTGTTGAGGCCGTCGCTGATATCGACCCGGCAGGGCTGTGCGTCCCATTGCTGGAGGTAGTGGCGCTGCTGTCCGTCGCCGGGGTGCCGCGCGAGTTGCTGCGGGAGGCAGGTCGAAAGGAGCTTCGCCGGGGAAGACGCCGGGTTCCGGCTGAGGATGTCGACATTGCCCTGGGTCGGCTGGCGGCCGCGTCGTTGCTGAGCTTCAGCGTCGACAACACGACGGTGTTCGCGCACCGGCTGACGATGCGGATCGTCACAGAACGGCTGGCCGCGCGCGGTGAACTGTCGCGGCGGGTCGCTGCGGTAGCTGATCTGCTGCTGGCCGCCACCGAATCCCTGGAGCAGCCGTGGCAGAACCGGCTCGCTGCCCGCGACACCGTGCAGCAGATCACAGCTCTGCATGACCATGCAGGCCCCTACCCCGCCAAACGCGACGCTGACCGTGCCGCAAATCTGCTGCGGCTGCGCCAGTGGGCGCTTCAGTGCCTGGACGAACTAGGCGACAGTTTCGAGCAGGCCATCGCCCTCGGCCGCCTGGTCGTCGCTGATAGCGTGCGGATGCTGGGCGAGTCGCACCCGGACACCCAGGCCGCGCGGAACAACCTCGCACATGCTTACGTCGATGGGGGGCGGGTGGGAGAGGCGATCCCACTGCTTGAGCGGACGCTGTCCAACCGGGTGCGGTTGGTGGGCGAATCCCATGTAAGCACCTTGGGCTGGCGAAACAACCTCGCTCTTGCCTATCAGGCGGCGGGGCGACTTGGGGAGGCGATCCCGCTGCTTGAGCGGACGCTGTCCGACCGGGCGCGATTGGTGGGTGAGTCGGACTCGGACACGCTGGCTTCGCGGAACAACCTTGCTCTCGCTTATCAGGCGGCGGGGCGGGTGGGGGAGGCGATCCCGCTGTTCGAGCGGACGCTCGCTGATCGGGAGCGGGTGTTGGGCGAGTCGCACCCCGATACCCTGGCTTCGCGGAACAACCTCGCCGCCGCTTACCGGGCGGCGGGGCGGGTGGGGGAGGCGATCCCGCTGTTCGAGCGGACGCTCGCTGACCGGGAGCGGGTGTTGGGCGAGTCGCACCCGGACACCTTGGTCTCGCGGAACGACCTCGCCGGCCTCTACGACGTTGTCGGGCGGCTAACTGAGGCTAAGGCACTTCGCGCCAGTGCTCCAGCGTCGTCATGAGCACGAGTTTCATCCGCTCCCGAGCGGGAGCGGATAGGGAGTGGAAGCCGACAGAACGCGTCGCTCCGCGTAGTACGGTGGCACCGATTGGCGAGGTAGCGTAGTCAGCACCGTAGCTGGTCAGCGCCGAGTTTTCGCTGGTAGTTACGGTGCGCCCCCAGCAGGATTCGAACCTGCGCACACGGCTCCGGAGGCCGTTGCTCTATCCCCTGAGCTATGGGGGCTGGCGCACTGATCCCCTGACCGGTAGCCGATCGGGGACCACGTAACGATACCAGCCGTCAACCTCTCGCAACGACTCGCTTCGACCCCTGCGCAACGATCTGGAGGACACGTAGCCGATCTGCGAGCGGGAACGGGCGTGGGGCCGGTAGCCTCACGCCGTGACACAGGGCCTGGGGCGAGTGCTGGTTGTCGATGACGATGAGGTCATCCGGCAGCTTATCGCCGTAAACCTGGAACTTGAGGGCTTTGAGGTGTTCACAGCGGTTGACGGTCAGGACTGCCTTGACCGGGTCACTGAGATCCAGCCGGACGTGATCACGCTCGACGTCATGATGCCGAGGCTGGACGGCTGGGTGACGGCGACCCAGCTCCGCCGGAACCCTGACACCGCGGCGATCAAGGTTGTCCTTATTACTGCCCGCGCGCAGGAGGACGACCGTGCTCGCGGCAAGCAGGTCGGCGTCGATGCCTACCTGACTAAGCCGTTCGACCCGACCGAGATGATCCGCGTGGTGCGGGAGCTGGCCGGCGCCCCGAGCAGCGCCTTCGACTAACCGTAGTGCTCACGGCTGACATCGCGACGCGTCGATCCCGCGTTCTTCATTCGCTGCAAATTGGCCCGGGCTGATCGAGCATCCTGGCGGACTCCGGCCCGGCGCGGTCCCGCTGGCCCGCTCCGGGGCAGCAAAGCGCCCGCTACGCCTCGCTTGCTCGGACTGACGGCCGCGACCCTGGGGTCGACGAGCCTGAGCAGGATCGATGAAGGTAGCTCAGGCTTACCGGACGGACTCTTGTCAGAACCTCCTGCTTACTATAGTTTCGGCGTGGTATCAGGCCGAAACTGACGGCGACAGTGTTCCGCTGACCGTGGTTCAAGCGCGAGCGAAGCGGGTATCGCAAGCCGTGTAAGCCCCCAGGGCGTCGACGATATCGGCGTAGTTCAACCCCCGCAGGCGCAGGTCGCAGCGGCCCTCCAGGCGGCGCGCCCGTAGCCTATCCGGAGTCGAAATTTCGCAGCTTGGGCCGCCCTCCAGGCGGTTCTGGCTCGTGGCAGTACTACTCGGGCGCGTCGCAGGTCCAGAAGGAATGTCGTGACCGCTGTTGGTGTTAGACTGGCTGAGGCACCAGATGCCCCGTGCTGGGGTGAGGTGCATGTTCGCAATCCGTCAGGCCAGCGCCGTGCTTTCGCTCGGGGTTGCGTCTTGGCTCAGCGCCGTGCTTCAGTTGATCGTCGTGCGCTGAGTCGGCGCGCACCGAGTCGGCAGTCACTGTGGTGGCGGGCAGTGGGTCGACAGGAGCTAAGTCGGCGGCGGGTTGCTCTCGGTGAAACCCATCTGTCGGGAGACGTTGAAGGTCTGCACGCGCCTCGCCCTAACTCACGGCCGCGATGGTACGCGTCGGCGGCAATCAGCCCAATACCGATAGACCCGAGAATAGCGAAATGTATTACAACCGGCCTGACAGATCAGGACGGAAGCGATAGCAGGAGCCACGTGGCCGAAATTCAAGCACCATCGCGCCGTGGCGAGCCTGCTTCTTGGAAGGACCCCTTGTGACCGATACCACCGATCTGTTCGCCGGCTCACCAGAGCCTTCGTCGACTGACGAGCCGATCGCGGCTGGGGTGGCCGCCGACCAGGACCGCACTTCCGATAGTGCAGGGTCTTCCCTAGGGCAGGACGGCGCAGTACGCTCCTGGGTTGGTGGTCGGGATGCCGACTCGCGGCGGACCCCAGGTGCGGAGCACCTGGCGACAATGCTGCTTCCCGAGTTGCAGCGGCTGGCGCAGTCCCTTGGCATCACCGGCACTGGTCGAATGCGTAAGGGTCAAGTCGTAGCCGCTATTGAAGAGCGACAGCAGGGCCTCAATTCTGTCGGTGGCGGGCGCCATGATGTTGGCCATGAGCCGGCAAGCGCCGGGCTAGGGGAGCCGAGTCAGCATGGTGCGAGCGATCACCGGCAGACTCCACAAATTCAGAACGAAGTAAACGGAAATTCAGTCAAGCGGAACGTGCCTGCGGGAGCCGGCACCGCCCGCCCCTTTGAGCAGGACGCCATGGAATCAGAAGGATCAGGGCAGCTCAGCATGATCAGCGAGGTCACGTCCTCGCCGCACGAGCCCGGTGCCAGCGATGCCGCTAGCCCGGCTGCCGCGGCCACCTCGGCTCCGGCCGGGTCGGGTACCGCCCAGGCCGATGCCGCGAAGGCCAGCACGGTGGCCGCGGATGTTGGTGCCCAGGCCGCAGGCCCTGTGTTCGCCGACAGGCCAGAGGCTGCGATCGCGCCGAACGGGCGTGACCGGGACCACGCCGACGCGAACCGAGCTGGCGAGACCGTCGGGACTGGCGGGATAGCCGTGGACGCTCCGCCTGACCGCGCTGCCGACGTCGCGTCACCAGAGGCGAGCAGGAGTGCGGGCGCGGGTTCAAGCGCCGATACGATCAGCCGGGCCGACGCGGTCGGCGACTCCGATGCTGGCCAGGGCACCGAGACTGGCCAGGACGCCGAGTCCGCTGGCTCGCGGCGCACAGCCGGCCAGGGCAGCGACTCCGGTACCCGGCGGGAAAGCCAGCGGGATCGCCGTAGCCGGACCAGCAATGGTCGGCGCGAGGACCAGAGCCGTCCAGCCGAAGGCGCGGAGCAGCCCAGTGGCGGAGCCCGTGGCGACCAGCAGCGCGATTCTGGCGGCAACGGCCAGCAGGCTCGCAGCGACCAGCAGGGCCGCAGCGACCAGCAGGGCCGCAGCGACCAGCAGAGCCATCGCGATCAGAACGGCCGCGATCAGAACGGCCGCGATCAGAACGGTCGTGACGACGATCGCGACGGCCAGAGCCGTCGCAGCCGCGATCGCGACCGCTTCCGTAACCGCAACCAGCAGGGCAGCACCAACCGCCGTCGCGAGCGCGGTTCCGGTGAATCCGAGCCGGTCATCGCCGAGGACGACATCCTGATCCCGATCGCAGGGATCCTCGATGTTCTCGATAACTACGGCTTCGTGCGGACGACTGGCTACCTGCCGGGCGCGAACGACGTCTACGTGTCGCTGTCCCAGGTGCGCCGCTACGGCCTGCGCAAGGGCGACGTGATCGAAGGCGCGATCCGGCAGCCGCGCGATGGCGAGCGCCGCGAGAAGTTCAACGCGCTCGTCCGCCTCGACAAGGTGAACGGCCTCGACCCCGAGGAGTCCAAGGGCAGGCCAGACTTCTCCAAGCTGGTCCCGCTCTACCCGCAGCAGCGGCTGCGCCTGGAGTCGGACCCGACGATCATGACCACCCGGATCATGGACCTGATGTGCCCGATCGGCAAGGGCCAGCGCGGCCTCATCGTCTCGCCGCCTAAGGCAGGCAAGACGATGATCCTCCAGGCGATCGCCAACGCGATCACCAAGAACAACCCCGAGTGCCACCTCATGGTCGTCCTGGTGGACGAGCGTCCTGAGGAAGTCACCGACATGCAGCGCTCGGTCAAGGGCGAGGTCATCCACTCGACCTTCGACCGGCCGGCCGAGGATCACACCATGGTGGCCGAGCTCGCGATCGAGCGGGCGAAGCGGCTGGTCGAGATGGGCCACGACGTGGTCGTGCTGCTCGACTCGATCACCAGGCTGGGCCGCGCCTACAACCTCGCCGCCCCGGCGAGCGGGCGCATCATGTCCGGTGGTGTCGACTCGACCGCCCTTTACCCGCCGAAGCGGTTCTTCGGCGCGGCTCGGAACATCGAGCACGGCGGCTCGCTGACCATCCTCGCGACCGCCCTGATCGAGACCGGCTCCCGAGCCGACGAAGTCATCTTCGAGGAGTTCAAGGGCACTGGCAACATGGAGCTTCGGCTCCGCCGCGAGCTCGCGGACAAGCGCATCTTCCCTGCCATCGACGTGGACGCGTCCGGCACGAGGAAGGAAGAGCTCCTCATGACCCCGGAGGAACTCAAGATCGTCTGGGCCTTGCGGCGGGTGCTGCACGCGCTCGAGCCGCAGCAGGCGCTTGAGGTCTTGATGGAGCGCATGAAGGAGACCAAGAGCAACGCCGAGTTCCTCCTGCACGTGCAGAAGACCACGGTCGCTAACTAGATCCCACCAGGAGATCCCGGGCGGGTCGACCAGCACCTTCCCGGGGAATCGCCACGGCGCCGCCGTGGTTGTAGATGTGGCACACTGGTGCACCGATAGCGCGGTACCGGTTCACGCCCCCGGCGCTCACAGCTCAGTAGCGTTGCGAACGCCGCCCGGCGACCCGGCGACCGCCGGAACCAGGAGAGACAATGAAGCCGAACATTCACCCGCAGTACGTGGTGACGCAGGTGACCTGCACCTGCGGGAGCACGTTCACGACCCGGAGCACGGCGAGGAATGGCGAGATCCACGCCGATGTCTGCTCGAGCTGCCACCCGTTCTACACGGGCAAGCAGAAGATCTTGGACACCGGCGGTCGCGTCGCCAGGTTCGAGCGCCGCTTCGGCAAGCAAGCCAGCGGCCAGTCCAAGTAGCGACGGCCTCGCCAGGCCCCTTCGCACGAGTAGCCGTTATCGCCAGGGCCGGTGCTACCGCATCGGCCCTGTTGGCTGTCTGGAAATAAATAAGGAGAAACAGTGCTTGAGCGGCTTGCCGACCTCGCGTCCGAGCATGCGCAGCTTGAGCGCGACCTCGCCGACCCGGCTATCCACGCCGACCAGGACAAGGCGCGGGCATTCGGCCGGCGCTACAGCGAGCTGACCCCGATCGTCCAGGCCTACAGCCAGTGGCTGCAAGTGAGCCAGGACGAGGAAACGGCCATCGAGCTGTCGGACGAGGATCCGTCGTTCGCGCAGGAAGCCGAGCAGCTTGCCCGCCGCAAGCAAGAGCTTGAGCAACGGCTCGAGCACCTGCTCGTGCCTAGGGACGCGCTCGACGCCAAGGACGTCATCCTCGAGGTAAAGGCGGGGGAGGGCGGCGATGAGTCCGCGCTCTTCGCGGCTGACCTGCTGCGGATGTACCTGCGGTACGCGGAGCGCCAGAACTGGAAGACCGAGATCCTCGACTCGACCATCACCGGGCTCGGCGGCTACAAGGACGTGACGGTCGCGGTCAAGGCCGCCGGGCGCGGCCGCCTCGCCGGCACCCCCGACGGCGCGTGGTCCCAGCTGAAGTACGAAGGCGGCGTGCACCGGGTTCAGCGAGTGCCGGTGACCGAGTCTCAGGGCCGGATCCACACGTCCGCCGCCGGCGTCCTCGTCATGCCCGAGGCCGATCCCGTTGAGGTCAGCATTGATCCCAACGATTTGCGGATTGATGTCTTTCGGTCTTCAGGTCCTGGCGGCCAGAGCGTCAATACCACCGACTCGGCGGTGCGGATCACGCACCTGCCCAGTGGCATCGTGGTGTCTTGCCAAAATGAGAAAAGCCAGCTGCAAAACAAGGAAGCCGCGCTCAGGGTGCTGCGGGCGCGGCTGCTAGCAGCCGCGCAAGAGGAAGCCGAGGCCCTCGCCGCGGCCGAGCGCCGCAGCCAGGTCGTGACCGTCGACCGTTCCCAGCGGGTCCGCACGTACAACTACCCGGAAAACCGGATCTCCGATCACCGGGTCGGCTACAAGGCCTACAACCTCGATCAGGTGCTCGACGGCGACCTAGACGCGGTGATCGCCGCGCTGATCGACGCGGACCGGGCCGACAAGATGGCCGCAGCCCAGTAAGCGACTCGATGAGCTTGCTGATGACCGAGATCGGCCTGGCCGTGACCCGCCTGGCCGATGCTGGCGTCGAGTCGCCGCGCGCCGACGCCGAACTGCTCGCCGCGCACCGGCACCAGGTGAGCCGGAGCAAGCTGCACCTCGTGACCGATGCCGACTTCGACCCGAGGTTCTGGGACGACGTGGCCAGGCGCGAGGCGAGGGAACCGCTGCAGCACATCACGGGGATCGCCTACTTCAGGTACCTCGACCTTGAGGTCGGACCCGGCGTGTTCGTGCCGAGGCCGGAGACCGAGGTGATGACCGGGTGGGCGATCGAGCGGCTGACCGAGATGGACGTGGCCGAGCCGGTGGTCGCCGATCTTGGCACCGGTTCTGGCGCGATCGCGCTGGCCATCGCCCAGGAGGTGCCGGCCGCCCTGGTGCACGCCGTCGAGGGCGACCCGCTGGCGCGGCCGTGGACCGAGCGGAACATCGCCCGCTGCGCCACCTCGGCGGCGCACACGGCCGGCCGCGTGCGCCTGCATCCCGGTGACTTCGACAGCGCGCTGGCCGAGCTGAACGGGACCGTCGACCTCGTGGTCAGTAACCCGCCTTACATCCCCGTCGGCGCCGACGTGCCGCCCGAGGTGGGGGAGTACGAGCCGACCGCGGCGCTGTTCTCTGGCCAGGACGGCCTCGACGCGATCCGGGTGGTGGAGCGGGTCGCGAGAAGGCTGCTCCGGCCAGGCGGCCTCGTGGCGGTCGAGCACGGATCGCCCCAAGGAGCCCAGGTCTACTGGGTGTTCGCCGAGGAGAACGGCTGGCGCCAGACCCGCAACCACACCGACCTGTCCGGCCTAGACCGCTTCGTTACCGCGGTATGGCCGTAAGCTGGCTATGCGGTCGTACGGGACGTGAGGCCGCTGGGCGTGCCATAGAGTTGGCGTTGATGCGCGAGACCTATCCGGCATGGTGAACCGCAGTGCGTGAGTACGAGTACTTCCTGACGCTGCTCGTCACTGCTGCGGTGACTTATCTTCTGACGCCGCTGGTCCGTCGGGCGGCGATCAGGATAAAGGCCGTCCCCCCGACGAGAGACCGGGACGTGCACGCCGAGCCCATCCCTCGCATGGGCGGGCTGGCCATGTACTTCGGCGTCGCGGCCGGGCTCATCGTCGCCTCTCAGCTGGCACCGTTCCGGGCCGTGCTCGGCGGCACCGGCATCGTGAGCGGGCTGCTGCTGGCCGGGGGCCTGATCGTGGTCATCGGGATCATCGACGACCGCTGGGGGCTGTCCGCGATCGGGAAGCTTGCGGGCCAGGTCGCCGCCGCCAGCGTCCTGGTGGCCAGCGGCGCCCAACTGTCCAGCTTCCCGCTGCCCAAAGAGGGCGTATTCGAGCTGACCTATCACGAGGGTGTCGTGGTGACCATCCTCGTGGTCGTGGCCACGATCAACGCCGTCAACTTCATCGACGGCCTGGACGGACTCGCCGCCGGCATCGTCTGCATCGCGGCCTTCTCGTTCTTCTTGTACTACTACTCGCTGACCAAGTTCGCCGCGCCGCACATCGCGCTGCCCGCCGAGGCGGTACCTGCGCTGGCGTCGATCGTGCTGGCCGGCGCCTGCATCGGCTTCCTGCCGCACAACTTCTACCCGGCCAGGATCTTCATGGGCGATACCGGGTCGATGCTGCTCGGCCTGCTGCTCGCTTACGTGCCGATCTCGGCGATCTCCTCGCTGGACTTCACCAACCTGGCGAGCCGGGCGAACCGGTACGCGGAGATCTTGCCGTTGCTGCTGCCCGCCGCGGTCATGGCGATCCCCTATACCGACATGCTCCGCGCGGTGATCAGGCGGACCAGGGCCGGCCAGTCACCTTTCGCCGCCGACCGCAAGCACCTGCACCACCGCATGCTCGAGGTCGGCCACTCGCACCGGTCCAGCGTGCTGATCTTGTATGCCTGGGCGGCGCTGTTCGCCGGCACGGTCGTCGGCTTGTCGATCGTGACCGCGCCCCTGGTGGTGCTGGCCGGGATCACGCTGGCCGCCGTGCTCGTGCTCGTGCTGCTGTCGATGCCGAGACTGCGCTGGTGGGAGCGCCGCCGGGGGAGCGCCCCCGCCCGCCAGCCGGCCGTGGCCGGTACCGCACCGGCGGCACCTGCGCCCGCCTCGGCACCCGCGGTGGCGCCGGCGCAGTCACCGGCACCGGCACCGCCACCAGCACAGTTGCCCGCGCCCGGCCCGGCCGCGGTCTACGCCGCGCCCGTGTCCCGGCACTCGGCCTCCGGCGGCGCGGCTCCGGGTGCCGCGACTCCCGGGCCTGCTCCGCGTTATCCCCGCTTCGTCCCGGCCAGTGCCGCCAGCCGGCCTCGGCCCCGGCACTCGGCGGGCCTGCATGACGAGGACAAGGACCAGGCGCCGCATCCCGCGACCAACGGAGACGATCCAGCCGGACGCACTACCAGGAGCGGCGCCCACCGGGCCCGCCAGCCCGAGCCGAAAGCCCCCGGCTTCGACCGCCCTGGCGGAGCCTACGGCGTGCCTTATGGCGCCCGCGACGCGGCTGCGGCCGCGCCGCCTCAGGGCGGGTCGGCCGATCCTCAGGTCGGCCCGGCCGCCGAGGACGGCCCGGCTCCCCCCAATGGTGCGCATGTTCCTGGTGGTTCCCGCGTTCCTGGCAGCCCGACTTACCCGGACGGCGCCGGCCATCAGGACGGCACTGGCCATCAGGACGGCACTGGCCATCAGGACGGCTCCGGCCATCAAGACGGCACCGGGCCGACGCCGGTGACCAGGGCCTCGGGCTCGATCATCCCCTGACGGGCTGACGTTCGACGAGGTCAGGTCGCTGGGCTTGACTTGCGTGCCGGCATCCTGCGGCCTGACCCGCTCGGACCCCGGGTGGAGGGATCGGGCGGCTTGTGACGGGTGCTGCCCCGGCACCCTGCATCGGCTGGTTACGTCACGTTCGGTGACCTGGTGCGGCCAAGGTCGGAGAGCTTGTGATATCTTTCACATGCGGCCAGACGACAGTTGGCAGCGAGGCCCGTGACACGGTTTGGTCGCCTGAAAGCGCGGTATCTATTGCCTGCGCGAGCAGGTGACCGTAGTGTCACCGACACCACGTTTTCTCGCATGTACCCGGTCGGCCGAATCGGCCGCCGGCCAGTTCCTCCGGAGTCTGATAACGATGCTGGCGAACTACGCCCAGATCGTCCGCCGGTCGGTTCTCACGACGGCGGCGCTTGGCGCGGTCATGGTAGTCATCAGCCTTGCCATCGGTGGCTCGAAGGGCCTGATCGGCGCCCTGCTGGGCATCGCCCTGGTCGCCATTTTCTTCGCGATAAGCGTCGCCGCCGTCGGCTGGGCCGCCCGCAAGAGCCCGCAGGCCATGATGATCACCGCGATGACCACTTACATCGTCAAGATACTGCTCCTCTTGTTCTTCGTGGTGAGGTTCGCCGGATCCACGGCGTTCAACTCCCGTTTGTTTGGCCTGACCGCGCTTGTCTGCATCCTGGCCTGGTCGGCTTCGCAGGTGTACTGGTCGATGCGGCTCAAGCAGCCCTACGTAGAACCCTCCGGACGGTGATGGGGCGTGCGGGGATGCGGAAGCGCAGCGAGGCCTGATGCCGGACGACTCGCACAACGCAGGCTGGTCCGTCTTCGGGTACCTAGTGGCGGGGATGGCCTTCTACGGGGCCCTGGGCTGGCTGATCGGCCGTTGGACGCACATCGCCGCGCTGTTCCCGATCGGCATGCTCGTCGGCCTCGGGATCGGCATGTTCGCGGTCATCTACAAGTACGGGCGGCAGTGACTTCATCAGGTGCCTTGTTCACGACTGGCTGGTCACGCCCCGGCTACGACACGGTCTCATCTCAACCCAACCCCGCTGTAAGCGGCACTAAGACGTCCGGTTACGCTCACCTGGCCACCACGGCTTTGGTGCCCGCCAGCTCGCCGCCGCTCGCTGGACGAGGCGGCCCCGTGGTGTTTGCTGACCATCGGTGGGCGCACCAGGATCAAGGAGGCTTCGTTGGCCGCTAACGTTGCGGCGCTCTCCGCGAGCGGCTGTCACCTGTACTCGGGCTGCGGTTTCCCAGCGCCCGGCTACCCGAAGAGCTTCACCTACGGACCGTTGTTCAGCATCGGCGATTTCACCTTCAACAAGCCGATGCTGCTCGCGTGCATCTGCGCGGCGGTCGTGATCGCGTTCTTCTGGAGTGCCTTCGCCCGGCCCAAGCTCGTGCCCAGGGGCGCCCAGAATCTCGGTGAGCTCGGCATCTTCTTCGTTCGTGACCAGATCCTGCGGCCGATGATGGGCAAGAGAGGCGACAGCTTCCTGCCGTTCCTCGTCTCGCTCTTCTTCTTCATCTGGATCATGAACCTCATGGAGATCATTCCGGTGGCCCAGTTCCCGGCGAACTCGGAGATCGCCTTTCCCGCGGCTCTCATGCTCATGGTCTACGGCACGTACACCTACCTGGGGATCAAGCACCAGGGCTTGCGCGGCTATTTCAGCAACATGATCCCGAAGGGCGTCCCGGCTGGGATCTTGGTCATCCTCGCCCCAGTGGAGATCCTGCAGTACACGATTGTGCGGCCGTTCACCCTCGCAGTCCGGCTCTTCGCGAACATGTTCGCCGGGCACATCCTGCTGCTCATGTTCACGCTCGCCACCTGGTACCTGGCCAGCGCCAGTATCGGGCTGCTCTGGAGCGCGACCTCCTTCCTGCTGACGATCGTGCTGACCGCCTTCGAGTTGCTGATCCAGGCCCTGCAGGCCTACATCTTCACGATCCTGACCGCGCAATATATCGGTGGCTCGCTTGAAGCGGAGCACTGATATGAGGAGTACCAAGATGCGCCCGATGGTCTACGTACCCGCCGGGGGAATGTCCGCCGGCTTTACCGAAAAGGAAAGCACAGATGCATGAACTGCTTCCGCATCTCATCCACCACGTGCTCGCGGCGGCGACCAACAACAACACGGTCATCAGCCTCAACGCGGGTGCCTTGGTCTACGGCCTCGCGGCCATCGGCCCTGGCATCGGCATCGGCCTGATCTTCGGGCACGGCGTCGAGGCGATGGCCCGTCAGCCCGAGGCGGCCGGCCTTATCAGGTCCAACATGTACATCGGATTCGCGCTGACCGAGGCACTCGCGCTGATCGGAATCGTGATGCCGTTCATCATCCACTACGGGGCCGTGAAATAAATACAGCCTGTCGCGGCGAGGAGCAGTAGTCATGCCGTCACATCATCTGGCCTCGGGGTCGCCGAACCCGCTGGTGCCGCACTGGCCCGAGCTGATCATCGGCACGATCGCGTTCCTGATCGTGTTCTACGTGCTCGGGCGCGTGCTGATGCCCAGGATCTCCAAGACCCTAGAGGAACGCACCGAGGCGATCGAGGGCGGCCTGAAGAAGGCCGAAGACGCTCAGACCGAAGCCAACCGGGTGCTCGACGATTACCGCGCCCAACTCGCCGACGCCCGGCACGAGGCAGCGAGGCTGCGCGAGCAGGCGAGGGAAGAGGCGGCGCAGATCCTGGCCCAGGCCAGGACCGAGGCCGTGACCGAGAAGCAGCGCATCATCGACTCGGCCGATGCGCAACTGCAGGCGGACCGGCAGCAAGCGCTGACCGCGCTGCGGGCCGAGGTCGGCTCGATCGCCATCGAGCTGGCTAGCAAGATCGTCGGCGAGTCGCTTGAAGACGAGGCCAGGCAGTCCCGCATGGTCGACCGGTTCCTCGATGATCTTGACCGGGATGCCACTGCGAGGGCGACCACCAGATGAGAGGCACGAGCCGAGCTTCGCTGTCCGCGGCCAAGGAACGCCTGGCCGCGGCGCTGTCTGGGAGCACCGCCGATGCGGCGACGCGGACCGGCGAGGAGCTCTTCGCCGTGGTCATGCTTCTCGACAACCAGTCGGCTCTGCGCCGGAACCTGTCCGACGCCTCGATTGACGGGTCGGCCCGGGCCGGGCTGGCCCGGTCGCTGCTGACCGACCGGGTATCAGCGACCACGGTCGACCAGATGAGCGCCCTGGCCGCCGACCGGTGGTCGGAGCCACGTGACCTGGTCGACGCGGCCGAGGACCTGGCCGTGCTGGCGATCTGCGCCGCGGCCGACCGCGGCCGGCTGCTCGACGATGTCGAGGACCAGCTGTTCAGGTTTGGCCGGATCGTCGGTGCCGACCCAGGCCTGCGCTACGCGCTGTCCAACCAGTTCGTCTCCGCCGCTGGCCGCCGTAGCCTGGTCAAGGACCTGCTCGACGGCAAGGTCGCCGGGCCGACGCTGCTGCTCGTCAGCCAGGCCGCCGCCGAGCCGCGCGGGCGCAGCGTGGATGCCAGCCTCGAGGCCTACGCGAGCCTGGCCGCCGCGCTGCGCGAGCGCCTCGTCGCCGAGGTCCACGTTGTGAGCGCGCTGACCGCGCAGCAGCGCTCCCGGCTGGTCGCGACGCTCAGCGCGGCCTACGGACACGACATTCACCTGAACGTCGTCATTGACCCTGAGCTCATCGGCGGCATGTCGGTGCGGATCGGCGACGAGCTCATCAGCGGGAGCGTCGAGAGCCGGATCGCCGAAGTGAAGCGAAACCTGGCGGCCTGACCGATGAGCAAGACCCCAGCGTCCGCGAAGCGGCAGAGGCCAGCGCGGACCAACCAGACGAGAAGGACGCGAGGAAGATGACCGAGCTGACTATCCGGCCCGAGGAGATCAGGGACGCTCTGGCGCGGTTCGTCGAGCAATACGACCCGGCTGGCGCCGCGACCGAGGAAATCGGCCTCGTCACCGAGTGCGGCGACGGCATCGCGCGGGTCGAGGGCCTGCCATCGGCCATGGCGAATGAGCTGCTCGTGTTCGAGGACGGCACCCGTGGCCTGGCGCTGAACCTCGACATCCGCGAGATCGGCGTCGTGGTCCTTGGCGACTTCAGCAAGATCGAGGAGGGCCAGCAGGTCAAGCGCACGGGCGAGGTGCTGTCGGTCCCGGTGGGCGACTCGTTCCTCGGCCGGGTCGTCGGCCCGCTCGGCGAGCCGCTCGACGGCAAGGGCCCGATCGAGAACACCGAGCTGCGGGCGCTCGAGCTGCAGGCACCCTCGGTGGTGCAGCGCCAGCCCGTGAAAGAGCCTATGCAGACCGGCATCAAGGCGATCGACTCCATGACGGCGATCGGACGCGGTCAACGGCAGCTGATCATCGGGGACCGCCAGACGGGCAAGACGGCGATCGCGATCGACACGATCATCAACCAGCGCGCGAACTGGGAGTCCGGCGACCCGGCCCGCCAGGTGCGCTGCATCTACGTCGCCATCGGCCAGAAGGGGACGACGATCGCGCAGGTCAGGCAGTCGCTCGAGAACGCGGGCGCGATGGCCTACACCACCATCGTCGCCGCCCCGGCCTCAGACCCGTCCGGCTACAAGTACATCGCCCCGTACACCGGGTCGGCGATCGGCCAGCACTGGATGTACCAGGGCAAGCACGCGCTGATCGTCTTCGATGACCTGACCAAGCAAGCCGAGGCCTACCGCGCGATCTCGCTGCTGCTCCGCCGCCCGCCTGGCCGTGAGGCCTACCCTGGCGACGTCTTCTACCTGCACTCGCGGCTGCTCGAGCGCTGCGCCAAGCTGTCCGACGACCTCGGCGGCGGCTCGCTGACCGGCCTGCCGATCATCGAGACCAAGGGCAACGACGTCTCCGCCTACATCCCGACCAACGTGATCTCGATCACCGATGGCCAGATCTTCCTCGAGACCGACCTGTTCAACTCCGGGGTCCGCCCGGCCATCAACGTCGGCATCTCGGTCTCAAGAGTCGGTGGCAACGCCCAGGTCAAGGCCATGAAGAAGGTCTCGGGAACGCTCCGCCTCGGCCTCTCGCAGTACCGCGACCTCGAAGCGTTCGCGGCGTTCGCCTCCGACCTGGACGCGGCCTCCCGTGCCCAGCTCGACCGGGGCGCCCGGCTGGTCGAACTGCTCAAGCAGGGCCAGTACAGCCCGTTCCCGGTCGAGCGCGAGGTGGTCTCGGTCTGGGCCGGCACCACCGGCCAGATCGACGACGTGCCGCTGAACGACGTGGGCCGGTTCGAGACTGAGTTCCTCGACTACATCGCGCGCGAGCGGCCGGGCATCTACGACGCGATCACGCAGACCGGCGACCTGTCCGACGACACGGTGACCTCGCTCAAGGGCGCCATCGAGGACTTCCGCCGCGGCTTCGAGACCAGCGACGGCCACCTGCTCGTGACCGACGACGGGGTCAAGGCCGCCGATGAGTCAGAGATCCAGAAGGAAGGCATCACCCGGAGCGTGCCCGCGCCGCCGGACAACCCCGAGGGGAGCCCGCTGGCCTAATGGGAGCACAGCTTCGCGCGGTCAGGCGGCGGATCGCCACGGTCAAGTCCACCGCCAAGATCACCAAGGCGCAGGAGCTCATCGCGTCGTCCCGCATCATCAGAGCGCAGCAGCGGGCACGCGCGGCCGAGCCGTACGCGAGGGAGATCACCGCCGCCGTCGAGGCCGTCGTGAGCCGGTCAAGCAACATCGTTCACCCGCTGACGACCGAGCCGCAGAATCCGACCAGGGCCGCGGTGCTGATCCTGACCAGCGACCGCGGGTTCGCCGGCGGATACAACGCCCAGGTGCTGCGCGAAGCGCAGGCCCTGAGCGCGACCCTAGCCGAGCGCCGGGTAGAGACCGTGCCCTTCGTGTCCGGCCGCAAGGGCATCGGCTGGCACCGGTTCAGGGACAAGGTGATGGCGGGGGAGTGGGCCGGATTCTCCGACACTCCCAGGCACGCCAACGCCACCGAGATCACCCGCGCGCTGCTCGACGCCTTCGGCCGCCCGGCCGAAGACGGCGGCGTCGACGAGATCCACATCGTGTACACCGAGTTCATCTCCATGCTGACTCAGCGGCCGGTCATTCACCGGCTGCTGCCGCTGCAGATAGTCGACGCGCCGGACCGCGCGCCCGGACCCATCCCGGTGTACGACTTCGAGCCGTCTCCCGAGCGGGTGCTAGACGAACTGCTGCCCTGGTACATCGAGAGCCGCATCTTCCAGGCCCTGCTCGACGCGGCCGCGGCCGAGATCGCCTCCAGGCGGCGGGCCATGAAGTCGGCCACGGACAACGCCAACGAGCTGCTCGAGAAGCTCACCAGGGACGCGAACAAGGCCAGGCAGGCCGAGATTACCCAGGAAATCAGCGAGATTGTCGGCGGAGCGAACGCGCTCTCCGATGCGACCAGGAGTTAGTGAGCACCATGACCGCAACCTCAGAGCACGCAGCCGAGGCGCAGGCCGCAGGCGAGGGCACTGGCCGGGTCGCACGAGTCATCGGCCCGGTCGTTGACGTCGAGTTCGGCGCCGACGACATGCCCGACATCTACAACGCGCTGCACGTGAACACCAAGATCGGCGACGTGGAGCACCAGCTGACCCTCGAGGTCGAGCAGCACATCGGGGACAACACCGTGCGCGCCATCTCGATGGAGCCGACCGACGGCCTGGTCCGCGGCGCCGTGGTCACCGACACCGGCGGCCCGATCTCCGTCCCCGTGGGCGACGTGACCAAGGGCCACGTGTTCAACGCGCTTGGCGACACCCTTGACGTCCCGATCGCCTCGCTGAACGTGACCGAGCGCTGGCCGATCCACCGCCAGGCGCCCCCGCTTGACCAGCTTGAGCCGAAGACCGAGATGTTCGTCACCGGCATCAAGGTCATCGACCTGCTCACGCCCTACGTCAGCGGCGGCAAGGTCGGACTGTTCGGCGGTGCCGGCGAGGGCAAGACCGTGCTGATCCAGGAGATGATCCGCCGGGTCGCCAAGAACTTCGGCGGCGTGTCGGTCTTCGCCGGGGTGGGGGAGCGAACCCGCGAGGGCAACGACCTCTTCCTTGAGATGCAGGAGTCGGGCGTCATCCAGGACACCGCGCTGGTCTTCGGCCAGATGGACGAGCCGCCGGGCACCAGGCTCCGGGTCGGCCTGTCTGCGCTGACCATGGCCGAGTACTTCCGCGATGTGCAGAAGCAGGACGTGCTGCTGTTCATCGACAACATCTTCCGTTTCACCCAGGCGGGCTCGGAGGTGTCCACCCTGCTCGGCCGGATGCCGTCGGCGGTGGGCTACCAGCCGACGCTGGCCGACGAGATGGGCCAGCTGCAGGAGCGGATCACCTCGACCCGCGGCCACTCGATCACCTCCATGCAGGCGATCTACGTGCCCGCGGACGACATCACCGACCCCGCGCCGCACACGGTGTTCGCGCACCTGGACGCCACCACCACGCTGTCCAGGTCCATCACAGAGAAGGGGATCTATCCGGCGGTCGACCCGCTAGACTCCACCTCACGGATCCTGGACGCGAGGTACATCGGCCAGGAGCACTACGACGTGGCCCGCGAGGTGCAGCGGATCCTGCAGCGGTACCGTGAGCTGCAGGACATCATCGCCATCCTCGGCGTCGACGAACTCGGCGAAGAGGACAAGATCACCGTGCAGCGGGCGCGGCGGATCGAGCGTTTCCTGTCTCAGCCGATGTTCGTGGCCGAGCAGTTCACCGGTCAGCCGGGTGTGTTCACGCCGCTGGACGAGACGATCTCCTCGTTCAAGGCGATCACAGAAGGCAAGTACGACAACCTGCCTGAGCAGGCGTTCTACATGGTCGGCGGGATCGAGGACGTGGAGAAGAAGGCCAGGGAGATGGAAAAGTGACGATGCACGTAGCGCTGGTCATGCCCGACCGCGAGCTGTGGTCGGGCGAGGCCAGCACGGTGATCGCCAAGACCACCGAGGGGGACATCGGCGTGCTCGCCGGGCACTCGCCGGTGTTCGGCGTGCTGGCCGAGGGCAGCCTGGTCGAGATCGTGGCCGAGGATGAAACCAGGGTCCGAGCCGCGGTCAGCGGCGGATTCCTTTCCGTGGCGGACAACAAGGTATCCGTCCTGGCGGCCCAGGCTCTGCTCGGCGATGAGATAGACGCCGCATCGGCTCAAGCCGAACTCGACGCCGCGCTCTCCGAAGCGGGGGCGGGTCCGGAGGAGCCAGCCGAAGCCAAGTACGCGAGGGCGCAGCTGCGCGCCGCGGGCGGCCAGGCTTAACTTCGGTGGGCGGAGGAGCGCTGGCGCTTGATGCGGCCTGGCTCTTCGCCGCCTTCCTGATCATCGCGATCCTGGCCGCCGCCGGCATCGCCGCCCGCAGGTTCCTGCTCGAGCGCGGCGGCGGCACGGTCGAGTGCGGCCTGCGCAAAGGGGACGGCCCATGGCGCCTCGGCCTGGCTTCTTACCAGCGTGAAGAGCTCTACTGGTTCGGCGTCTTCGGGGTGTCGATGCGGCCAGACGAAACCTTCCCAAGGCGCGACCTGAGCCTAGTCGCGCGCCGCCTCCCCAGCGACGCCGAAGCCGCCAGCCTAGGTCCCGGCATGATCGTAGTGGAATGCCAACTCGGCGACGGCACCAGTGCTGCCGACCACGACGGCGCCAGTGCTGCTGACGGCGACGGCACCAGTGCTGCTGGCGGCGACGGTGCCAGTGCTGGCCGGGCCGACGGCGACGGTGCCAGTGCTGCCAGGGCCGACGGCGACGGTGGCGGTGCTAGCCGGGCCGACGGCGACAGTTCCAGTGCTGCCAGTGATCGCGACGGTGGCGGTGCTGGTGGCGCCGACGGTACTGCTGTTGGTGGCGGTGCTGTTGGTGGTTCTGGTGGTGGTGGTGCTGCTAACGGTCGGCGCGGTGGTGGCGGTAGAGGTGGTGCTGGCGGCCGGGTTGAACTGGCCCTGGCCGAGTCGGCGCTCACCGGCTTGCTGTCCTGGCTCGAGGCCGCGCCGCCCGGCTCCCATCTAGACATGGCCCTGTGACGACAGTTAAGGCTGAAGTCGCACAACGGGACTCTAGCCGGGGTCGACCATTATCGTGACTTTCTGACACCCTACATCAGGGCTTCGCCCGATCCGCCCCCTGTACACAACCAACCCAGCTGACTTCGCCGGCCTGGATTCCCTCCTCTCCATCATGCCCGTCACCCGCCCACCGGTCCCGCACGAAAGGCCGAACTAACCGCCCGGACGAGCTTGCGGCCTGGGCCACCACAACTCGACCCCGCGCCCCCCTCGCCCCATCCGTACCATTCCTTTGCCCGGCCAGTGCCTCGCCCGCGCCCATCCCGGCCCATGAAAGTGGCACCCTACGCGAAAGAGTACGTAGGGTGCCACAACCACGGGAAACGGACTTCCGCTCCAGCCCACGCAGGAAGTGCGAGAGGTTCGCAGGAGACAGGAAGCGCCCAGTGTGCACGCGAACGAGGAACGCCCGAAGGCAGCCGGCCACCGGCAAGGCTCAGGCATCGGCACCGGTGGCGCACAGAGTACGCAAGTACGTACCCTGTGGCACACCGACACCCTTGCGATCCCCGCCCCTAGCCCCCGAGCCCGGCCGCATCGCAATCGGTGAAAGACTCGTGCTCATGCCGATCGGCGAGGACGATCTTGAGCGCAGCTCGATCCTTGACGTCGTGTCCTACCACGTGGACCCGGGCAGCGGCCTCGCGCCCACCACTTCCAGCTGCTAGGACACGTTCCGCTCGCCGCCCGGCTTCCACAGCACGTCGTCGTGTCCCACGTTGGCCTGGCGGGCGAAGATGAACATCAGGTCGGACAGCCGGTTCAGGTATCGGGCGGGCAGTGGGCTCACCGAGTCGCCGTGCTCGCTGGCTGCGGCCCATGCGCTCCGCTCGGCCCTGCGGATGACGGTCCTGGCCACGTGCAGCAGCGTCGTTCCCCGGCTTCCCCCCGGCAGCAGGAAGCTGCGAAGAACAGGAAGCTCGGCATTGTGCGAGTCGCACTCGCTCTCGAGCCGGGTGATGTAGGCCTCGTCGATCCGCAGCGGCGGGTAAGGCGGCGGTGTGCTCGATACCGGGTTGGAGAGGTCGGCGC
>DATKFV010000144.1:0-24082 GCA_035511035.1 Streptosporangiaceae bacterium | reverse complement strand
GGGAAGGGTGCCGCAGCCGCCAGTCCAGGTCGTTCTCGTTCCGGTAGGCCTGGCTGCTGCCGTACAGGTTCCCGGTGGTGTCGTCCTTGAGCGCGACGTAGTAGCCGGCGATGGAGACCGCCGTGGAGAACGTGCCTGGGTACATCATCGCCAGCTTGGTCGCGCAGTAGCCGCCGGTCGAGTAACCGAGCGTGCCCCAGTCGGACCGGCTGGCGCTGACGCGGAAGGCCCGCTCGATGGCCTGCGGGACGTCGACCGCGAAGAACGTCGCGACCTGCGGGCCGGCCGGGATGTTGGTGCACTCGGTGTCGCGGGGAAACACCGGCGAGACGTTCAGCATGATGTACACGACCGGCCTGGCGTGATGCTCGGAGACCAGCCGGGCCGAGGTGGAGGCGAGGCCGAGCCGGTCGATGATGCTCTTCGCCCCGCCGGGGTAGCCGGTGAGGGCCAGGACGGCGGGGAACTTGTCGCGGGCGTAGGCCCGCCGGAAGTACTGCGGCGGCAGGTAGACGTAGCCGCTGTTGGCGACCAGGCCGGTCCGGAGCCCCTTGATCTGCACCCGGGCGAGCATGCCGTAGCGGGCCGCTCCTGGGAGCCTCTCCAGCCTGCGGACGCCGGGCAGGTAGGCGTGCGGCGGCGGTCCAGGATGATCGCGGCCAGGCCCGAGCCCGAACCCGTAGAACCTGACCGCGTCGGGCAGCCCGCGGCTCGGCCGGCCGGCGGCGGGGATCGTGCGGACGAGCTTCGGGTACGGGTCGGCGGGCTTGGCGGTCTTGATGGTGACCGTGTTGCCAAGGAGCTGCGACCAGGAGCCATAAAACGCGAAGTAGCCGTTCAGCCAGACCAGGAAGGCGGCGAGGACCAGCGCCTGGCTGCCGACGAGCAGCCCGGCCCGGCCGGCCGTGCGGGCCGCGAGCCGTCCGGTGCCCAGGTTGCGGGCGCGGGAGCCAGGGCCTGGCGCCAGCCGGGGCCAGACCAGCACGGTCGCGATGATCCAGCCGATCGCCGCGACGACCAGTAGCAGCAGCAACGAGCCGCTCGTCAGCCCCATGGCGCTGCTCCCGCGATCATGGCTGGGTTCCCAGCAGGCGGCCGATCCGGTCAAGGACCGGCGCCAGCGGCCAGCGGCCGTCGGCGAACGGGACGATCGCGACCCGCATCGGCGCCCTGGCCAGCGCCAAGACCGGCTCCCCCGCTATCGAGCCGTTGGTCAGAATGACCGACACCGGCTGCATCGGCTCGTGCCTGAGCAGGTAGAGCAGGTTCTCCTGGTCGCGCAATTGCACGGTCGGGCCTACCTTGCGCGGCGCTGCCTCCGGGTTGTAGTAGCCGGGGGGCGCGGCGGCGACCGAGTACGCCTGCGAGTTGGTCAGCGCGAACTGGAGGGCGCAGTATCCTCCGGTGCCGTCCCCGAACGCCGCCCACTGCGCGGGGCTGGCGCTGGCCGGGAAGCCCGACCTGACCAGCTGGGGCAGGTCCTGGGCGAAGAACGCGGCCGCCTGCGGGCCGCCGGGCACGTTCAGGCAGCTGCGGCCGGCGCCGGACGCGATCCTTGGCGGGAGCATGACGATCAGCGCGGGCCGCAGCCGGCCCGACGCCATCTCCAGGGCGGCGGTGCCAGCGATCCGCCGGGCCGAGAACGCCGCCGAGCGGGCGCGGAGCCGGTCGGAGATGACGACGATGACCGGGAGGAGGGAGTGCCGCCTGGACGCGCGGGACTCCCCTTCGGGGACGTAGAGGAAGCCGCTGGCCGTGATGCCCGACACCGGGCCGGTCATGGTGACGCTCAGCAGCCGGCCGCCAGCTGTGCGCGGATGCCCGGGAACCGTGATCATCAGCCTGGCCGTGACCGCGAGCTCACCGTCGTGAGCGTTCACGCTGCGGGCATCGACGGGACCGCGGCCGAGCGCGATCACGTGACCAGAGACGTGCTCGGTGCCGAGCAGCTCGGCCCAGGAGGCGTAGAAGCCACCCGACCGGTTGGCGATCGCGAGGATCAGGCCGAGGACGACGAGGTCGAGCAAGCAGACGACCACGGTCCGGCCGACGAGCCGTCCGAGGCCGGGCCGCGCGAGCACGGACCAGAAGGCGAGAGCGCCGACGAGGAGCAGTCCTGCGAGCACCGCGAGTAGCACGACCAGGGCCTGGCTAGTCAGGCCCACCGGCACCGCCGCCCTAGTGGGTCACCGCCGCGCCTGACCAGGCGCCCGCGATGAAGGAACATCACACCAGCGGAACGTCCGGGAGCCGGCCGAGGTTCCGCGCGCCGGGCTATCCGCCGCCGGGGAGTCCAATCGACCCTGAATGCCAGCACCCCATAAACGCGCGGCGGTCACGCCTGGTTCACTGGGCCGGTGATGGCCGCGGACGCCCGTGCTCACGCCCACGATCGGTCGAAGCAGGAATAGGAGTGACCAGCCCGACCTAAATGGCGAAAAAGTCATTTTGAGGCTATGGCGCGCATGACCTCCGCCATGGGACACTCACGGCGTCAGCCTTTTCCAGCGAGCGAGCGCAAGGGGCACCAGTGGTCACAACGGCCGGGCCTGTCACGGGTCCGGTCTTCGGCATGGGGTCACCGGTGCTGCCGCAACCCGCGGGCAGCCCCACCGTGCTGCGGGTGCTGCTCGGAGCGTACATGCGGCGGCTGCGGGAGTCCAGGCGGATCTCCATCGACGAGGCCAGCCGCGTGATCAGGTCTTCGAACTCGAAGCTGAGCAAGCTTGAGGCCGGCCGGGCCGAGTTCACCGACCTGGACCTCGCCGAGTTGCTCACGTTCTACGGGGTCACTGCCGAAGCCGACCGGCTGGCCTTGCGGGCTGTGGCCATCAGGGCCAGCTCTCCTGGCTGGTGGCGCGACTACGCTGACGTGCTGCCCGGCTGGTTCGACGAGTACGTCGGGCTTGAGGAGGCGGCCCGCGAGATCCGCGGCTACGAGGTGCAGTTCGTCCCCGGACTGCTGCAGACGCAGGATTACGCGCGAGCGGTCATCATGCTCAGCTACAGCCACCCCAAGGGGATCAGCCGGCGGGTCAACCTGCGGATGGCCAGGCAGGCGATCCTGGACCGGCCCGAGCCGCCCGCGCTGCGGATGGTGCTCGACGAGGCGCTGCTCAGCCGCCCGATCGGCGGCGCCAAGGCGATGCGCGCGCAGATCAAGCACCTGATCGAGATGTCGCAGCGCCCGAACGTCACCCTCCAGGTCGTCCCGTTCAACGCCGGCGGTCACCCGGCGGCCGGCGGGTCGTTCAGCCTGCTGAGCTTCGATGACCAGAACCTGCCCGACGTGGTCTACCTGGAGCAGCTGACCGGCGCCCAGTACCACACCAAGGCCGACATCGTAGACGGCTACGTCGGCGTGATGCAGCGGCTGAGCGCCGAGGCGCCGACCCCGGCCGGCAGCCTGAAGCTGCTCCGCTCCATGCTCCGCGAGTCCTAGCCCGCCTGCCCGCTAAGCCGGGCCCGCGTCGGCGTCGAGGTACTTGGCGAAGAAGTCGGTCTCAGCCTGGGTCAGCCGCCGAGGCCGACAGGCCGCGTAGTCGAAGGGCGCGAGGACGCTGCGGGCGCTGGCATGGACCCGGTCGCCGTCCTTGACCAGGTAGCTGATCGTGACGGTCGCGGCCCGCAACTGGCTGACCCAGATCTCGATCTCCACCGGCTCGCGCCGGTGGGTGAGCTGGCTCTTGTAGTCGATCTCGTGCCGCACGACCACCGAGCCCTGGCCAAGGAAGCTTTCGCGCTCGGCCGGAGGCATGCACAAGAACAAGTCGACTCGGGCCTCTTCGAGGTAGCGCATGAAGGCCACATTGTTGACGACCCCGTAGACGTCCACGTCGGACCAGCGAAGCGGGCAGAGAAAACTGTGCCTGGCCACGATCATCTCCCCTGCTGCTCTCGCCGGCCCGCGCCGCGCGGGACCGCTTGGCATCGTCTCATCCCGGTCTTGGCCCCTCGCACGGTCACCCGCCGCCACCCGACGAACCTCGGTTCGAGCGGCCTCCGCGCGGGTTTCGGTCATTCCGCCATAGATCTTGGAGGATCCTCGCAGGCAAGACCAAGATCTTGTCATCCGCATGGTCTATGGACCAGTGAAAATAACAAGATCTTGGGTTGGAAGCTGAGATATCTCCATGATCTTCTGTCGCAAACGATTGCTGGGGAAATGGCCACGTCACCAGACAAATCCGGGATCGGCTCGTGACCCCGCAGGGCGGGCGCGCCCATTGGACGCCTTTTGTTCGGAGGACGGGCGCCTGTCCGATCCGCGCCGCTCCTGTCCCCGGCTCAGCGGACCTTGACGATGAGCGTCGCTCCTGGCCCGCGGCGTCGCTCGACGTTCTCGGGGACGATCCTGACCTGGTACCGCCGGCCAAGAGTTAGTCGCGGCAGCGTGGCCGACGCGACCTGCGTAACTGCGAGCAAGGCGTACCGCCGGCCGGCGGAACGCAGGTATACCGCGTACCGCACGCCCGGCCCGGCCGCCGCCCAGCGGACCCGGATGCGGCCGTTGGCGCGGGTAACCGCCAAGTGCGTGACGGGACGCAGCGGCGGGCAGCCGCCCCGGTACTTCCAGCTGTCGTACCACAGGGAAACCCGTCGGATCGCCGGCGGAGCCGGGGCCGGGCCGGTCGCCACCGCCGCTGACCTGGCCGTCCGGACCGAGGCCCCGAAGACCGAGCGCGGGACCGCGATGAAGCGCGGCTGGATGACGGCGTTAGTGAACTCCGATAGTGGCTCGCAGCCGGCGGTCACGGCCAGCGAGTTGACGTTGTAGCTGATCAGCAGCGTGCGCCTGGACGAGAGGGCGGGCTCGGTCCGCGCTTCGTACATGACCTGGTAGTCATCGGCGCCGGTCAGGCCGATGCCAGCCGCCCGGTACAGCACCAGGCCGGCCGAGCCATCGAACGGGCCCCACGGCGCCCGGCCAGGATAGGCGTCGATGTCCTGGCCGCCGACCCCGCCCGCCTGCTCGATCAGCCAGTACCGGCCGCCGGCCCGCAGCACGCTGAACCCAGTGTCGATGGCGACGCCAGCACCCGACCTGATCGGCCGGGCCTCGCGCTGGCTGGTCACCCACCGTCCTGGCCAGGCGTAGAACCGCCAGGCCGCCACGTCGGTCAGCCGCGAGACAGCGACCCTGGCCAGGTACCAGCGCCGGGCCGACTGTCGGGGCACCGGGCTCTGCCAGCCGTACACGTAGGCCGTGCCGCCTTGCCGGAGCAGCGCCGCGCCCCACGCGATCGGGGTTCCGCCGTCGGGCGGCACGTAGGCCGGCACCGGCGTGATGGCCGGCGTGATCGCGGCGCCGAACTGCGGTCCCCGGCCTTCGCGGGCGAGTTGCCGCACCGCGAAGCTGGCGATCACCGTCCCCACCGGTACCAGGGCACCAGGCAGGAACCTGGTGTAGAAGCGCAGCACCCGCGAGCTGACCCGCAGGCCATCACCAGCCCAGTACCGCTGGCCGACGACGCCGCCCGCGTCGGCCGGCGACACCACCGAGCGGGCCTCGCTGAGCTGACCAGGACCAGTGCACCCATCGCCCCCGGTAATGGTGACCAGCGTGCTCCTGCTGTCGTCGATGGTCTGCATCACGACCAGGTTGTGCACGAACCCGCTTTGCTCTGACAGGCCTATGCGGGGCCCGGCCGGCCCCAGGGAGCTGTCGGAGAAGAACCAGGCGACCTGCGACAGGCCCAGCCTGATCGCCGAGACGCCATCACCGGCCGCGCGGTCAGCGCAGGTGGACCGGTCGGAGTAGACGACCCACTGACGGTCTAGCTGAGCCGGGCCCAAGGGTCCGGTCCCGGCGGCCCTGATCGCGACGGGAGCAGGCGGACGCGCAGGCGCCTGGTGCCTGACTACGGCCACAGCCGCGATCGTGACACCGAACGACGCCGCGAAGACGCACAGCGCGAGCAGCAGCTGGCGCTTGCCAACCCGTAATGCCATCGGGGGATCTCCCTGGAGGCCAGGCCGCCGTACCGGCCGTTAACGCGCTCCGGCTCCTAGCAAACCGACCATAGCAGACAATCTCCTCCCAGCCGGCTCTCTGGCGAGGCGCCCCGGCGATCAGCTAGGCGGCCCCATCGCGACCGTGGCCGCTCGCCACGGCAGGGCTAGCTCCCCACCGTGTACTCGTAAGGCAGACCAGTCAGTTCGTCGACAGCCTCCTGCCCATAGGGCGGCACATCGTTCATCAGGGTGTCGACGTACAGCATGCCGCTCACGACCGTGCCCGAGGCGGCGGACGGGGTGATGGTGACGTTGATCGTGCGCGTCTGGCCCGCGTCGATGGTGAACGCCGAGAACGGCGCGGCGGGATTGACCGCCTCTTGCTCGAAGTCGCCGACACTCGACGTCACCGCCGGGTCGAACGGATCTGTGGTCACCGCCATCGACATGCTGACCGTGCCCGCGGGCGCCGGGGCCGCGTACGGCCCGATTTCGTCGGGATTGGCGAACCAGACGCCGTTGGTCAGGTTTCCCGACAGCGGGGTGTACGAGGCGTCCGGACTCGTGCCGACGTTGCTGACCAGGTCGGGGTCGCCGGTGTCCGGGGAATAGTCGAACTCGATCGGCAGGCTCGCCGTCGCGGCGACCGCGATAGCGGTGGAATGGGTGGGCACGAGCCAGCCCGGCGGTTCACCGGTCAGCGGCAGCGAGACCCCGCTGGCCTGGTCGATCGGGGCGAGGCTCAGGGTCGACGTCGCGTCCAGCCTCGGGTCGGTGAAGAAGTCCTCGGCCTGGTCACCGTTGTTCGTGATCGACACCGGCACCGTGACTGGCACGCCCGTCCCGAGCGTCGTCGAGGCGCTGTCCGGCAGGCCCGCCGCGCTCGCCGAGACATCGTTGAACTCGATGTCGCCGTGGAAGACCTGGGACACCTCGTCGCCGACGACCGGCGAGGCGAACTCGACGATCAGCGTCCAGGTCCCGGCGATCGGGCTGTCCGCGTATGCGGTCAGCGCCGTGCTCTGGCCTGCCATGAAGAGCGAGTTCTGCCCGTAGCCGGCGACATCGCCGTTCGGGTCGACCAGGTAGGCGCCGACCTGGTCGCCCGCGTCGTTGCTGAGGTTGACATTGGCGGTGATGTTGCGGACGCCGGCGCCTACGTTGAACTCGTAGTACGCGATCTGGCCTTCACCGTTCGGCCGGCCATTGCCGCCGGTCAGGGTGCCCCTGAAGTAGCCGACGCCACCCGCGCCGAAGGCAATCTGCGAGCGCAGCGTGACCGGGATCGTCGTGGTACCGGACGTGGGCGAGGTGAACACGATCGAGCCCGCCCGGTCGCTGGCCAGCGGGGGCGTCGTCTCGTCAATGCTGACGACGCCGCTCTGGCCTGGTGACAGGGTCACGCTCTTCGGTGACACCTTCCCGAACTTGATGTACTTCTGGGTCTGCACCCGCCACGGCACCACGCCGTTAGTGCCGCCCGCCGTCGCGACATCGCTGAAGATCACGCCGGTCCAGGTGCCGGCGACCGGGTCGACGACATCGACGTTGCCGTAGTTGCCGACGCCCTGCGGCAGTGAGTGCGCGGCGAACCGCCCTTCGGGATCAACGAGGATCAGGCGCACGCGCGCGTTGTTGCCGAGGTTCGGATTACCTGGATAGGCAATCGAGGCGTCGAGCCGGTTCATGCCGGGCGCGACGTTGAAGCTGAAGGTCTCGTAGTTGTTGGTGATGCCCTGGTAGTTCACGAACTGCGGGCTGCCCTTGTCGCTCAGCGTGACGCTGCCGCCCCGCACGTCCTGGTTGGGTCCGAGCTGACGGCCGCTGATCGCGACCGTCTGGCTGGCCGAGCCCGTGTTGGTGAGCGTGACGCTGAAGTTCTCGGCGGTGCCGGGCGCGCCCGCCGCGTTCAGCTGCGTCACCGACTTCAGCAGGGTCGAGCCAGTCGGGGCAGGGGTGCCGTCGGACGTGGAGATCGACTCGGCCAGCTTCACCGCCTGGTAGCTATTCAGCAGGCCAGCGCCCTGCTCCTCCGCCGGGGCGCCGAGGTCGGTCGCGGTGCTGACCAGGATCTGCTTGACCAGCGCCGGGGTCGGCGTGGCACCGCCGTGGGCCTGCCGGTAGGCCTGGATCACCAGCGCCGCCGCACCAGCCACGAACGGCGACGACTCGCTCGTGCCGCCGCTCTCCTCGATGTCAGAGGACTGGCCCTGGAAGTTCACGCAGCCGGCGAACACCGGGCTCGCGTCGCAGGAGGCGAAGCTCAGGTCGCCAGGTGCGACGAGGTCCACCGTGCCGCCGGTCTCGTCATACCCGCCCGAGCTGAGCGAGCTGATGTTGTCGTCCAGCCAGCCCTTGGTCGCGAAGTAGTCCGCACCCGCGTAGTTGGTCTGGGCGTAGAACCTGAAGTCGGTCGACGCGCCGACCGAGATCACGTTCGGGTCCGTCGCCGGCGAGCCGATCGTGTTCGTCGACCCGGCGTCACCGCTGGACACGGTGACCACCACGCCGGCCGCGACCGCCGCGTCGTCGAACTGCTTGGTCACGTCGAGCGCGGTGATGTCAGGGAACGGGTTCGAGCCGAACGACTCGTTCAGCACGTTCACGTGGTCGGTCTCGACCGCGTAGTTGATCGCCTGCAGGAAGGCCGACTCGGTCGTGTCCTCGTTCTCACCGAACACGTCCAGGCCAACCAGGCTCGCACCCGGCGCGACGCCCTCGATCTTGATCAGGCACGGGATCGGGTCAGACTGGGCCGAGAAGCCATTCACGTTGTAGGTGTGCAGGCCCTGGCCGGCGATCGTGTTCGAGTCGAGGAACGCCTCGTCGCCGCTGGTCGGCTGGCCCGGACCGTCGCCGCTGAAGTCCTGGTAGTCGACGAACGCCGAGGTGTTGTTGGCCCGGATGAAGTTGATGTTGTTCGGGTCCACGCCGTCAGCGATCCAGGCGACCTTCACCCCGGCCCCCGAGATCCCGAGCGACCGCGCGGTCGGCTTGGACTTGATGAAGGAGGCCGTGTGGGTCAGCCCCAGGCCTTCGGGGTCAAGCTGCGCCGTCTTCTGCGAGCACGCCCTGGGCAGCACGTTCGGCGTGAGAGCCCGGCCGTTGAGGTGCTTGGAGCGAGCGGCGCTGGTCACCTTGACCGGCGCGGCCGAAAGCGGGCTCGGGCCTGCGATGGTCACGTCAGGGATGACTTCCTTGACGGCGGGGTCGGCCTTCAGGTAGGCGACCTCGTTCTTCGACACCGTCGCCGCCATCGCGTTGACCAGGCTGTAGGACTTGATGCGGGTAGCGTGGACCTCATGCAGTTCGCTCAGCAGCGGCGCCTGCGCACTCGCCACCATGGCCGAGCGCACCGTCGCTGCCCGGCTGCCCTCGTGCGCGGCCGCGAACTGGGTCTTCAAGACCACGATCACGTGCTGGTTCGCGTTCTTGGACAACTGCGCGGCGAGCGCGACGGTCATCGTCACCCGGCTGGCTGAGCTGGCGGAAGCCTGACCCACAGGCACGGCCTGGGCCGCAGTAGCGCCCGCAGTAGCGCCGGCCGTGCCCGCCACCACGGCGAGCACCGTGCCGGCCGCCGCCAAGAAGGGCAAGTTTCCTGAGCTCGCGCGCACCCGCCTGGCCCTGCCGTTGGATCCGGGCATTTTCCTCATCCCCCATCGGGTGACCGGGAAGATCACCGCGCCGAGCCAGCCCCATGCCGCTAAATCTGCCATGTCGGACATGGAAAATTGGCAATCCGTCGGAAAATTAGCAGGCCTTACTACTTCGCCCAACCATGCATGTATAACTATTCGATAACAGACGGGTTGCCCAGCCAAGATGCGCCGCCGCAGTAGCGGGGCGAGCGCGAGTGCCTATCATCGGAGCAGATACGGTCGCCGTTCGCGCACCGAGATCGCCTTGTTTCAGGTGATCGCAGGGGATGCAGGAGTTCTCGAATGCTCGTCGCCAGGCTGCACAACGCCGCTGATCTCCGGGTCGCCGACGAGCAGGTGCCAGTGCCGCCGGCGGGGATGAGCCTGGTGCGGGTGACCGCGGTCGGCATCTGCGGCTCGGACTTGCACTGGTGGGCCGAGGGCGGGATCGGGGACGCCTTGCTGGGACCGCCGCTCGTGCCAGGACACGAGGCGGCCGGAGTCATCGCCAGCGGCCCGCGCCAGGGCGAGCGGGTGGCGATCGACCCGGCGATCGCCTGCGGCACCTGCCCGCAGTGCCTGCGCGGTTACCGGAACTTGTGCGTCAACGTGGTGTTCGCTGGTCACGGCTCGCAGGACGGGGCGATGCGGGAGTACCTGGCCTGGCCGTCCCACTTGCTGCACCGGCTGCCCGACTCGCTGAGCGACGCCGACGGGGCGCTGCTCGAGCCGCTCGGGGTCGCCATCCACGCGGCCGATCTCGGCCACTTGCGGCTGGCCGGGTCGGCGGCGGTGATCGGCTGCGGGCCGATCGGGTTGCTGCTGATCCAGGTGTTGCGCGTCGCCGGGGCGAGTTCGGTCATCGCGGTCGATCCGCTGCCGCAACGGCGGGCGGCCGCTCGTCGCCTCGGTGCCGACCTGGCCATCGACCCGGCCCAGGCGGGCGATGCCGACGAGATCGCGCTTGGAGCTGAAGGCGGCGCCTTGGCGCGGTCCGGCGTCGACGTCGCCTTCGAGATGGCCGGCACCGACGACGGCGTCCAGCTGGCGTTCTCGCTAGTCCAGGCGGGCGGCCGGGTCCTGCTCGGCGGCATCCCTGGCGATGACCTGATCAGGTTCCAAGCGTCGGTCGCCCGGCGCAAGGGCCTGACCATCGCGATGGTTAGGCGAATGAATGAGACCTACCCGCGCGCGATCGGGCTTGCCGCCGCGGGCAAGGTGGACCTGGCGATCGTCAGTGACCGCTTCCCGCTCGCCAAGGCGAGCGAAGCGTTCAGCCATGCGGCCGCCAGGTCCGGGCTCAAGACTCTCGTCGAGTGTGGCTAGCCCCTCTGCTGTTCGCCAGGTCACGCCGGATCAGGCTGGACAGGAAGCGCAAGCGCTCGCCGTGCCCGCCGCACCGGCGGCACCGGTTCCAGGCCGCCGAGGTCGAGCCGAACCCGCGTCCCCGGCGGCCCCTGCACGCCGGGCACGGCCCGTACGGCCAGATCGCGTGCCAGGCGACAACGCTGCCCAGGAAGATGATGACAACGAAAACAGCCTCTGAATTCATGAGCGCACCAGCCCCTTTCCTGCCTCGCCGCCATTGACCAGGTCACCGGTGACCGGATCAGGCGTGGTGTGAGGCATGGTCACGACGCTAGGCGCGGGGGTACTCAGCCACCATGAAGGAAACCCACAGGAGTGCCCACATCTTCGGGTACTGACCTGCGAAGCGTCACGAGGTGTAGCGAAGGATCCACTTGGTGCCGCGGATCTTTGATGCGCCGGACCCGCATGAGGTTCCCTGCCAGTGAAGATGACATTTGACTGGCCCGACTCCGGTAACAAGTAAGCTGCCATTCGACGTCGCCGTGAGTGCGATCTGAGCCAGCGGGGCGCTAAGATCCAGCCTTGCGGGAGGTTGAATGGGAGATGGCCAGCTAAGGTTCGACGGGAAAGTCGCCGCCATTACCGGCGCTGGCTCCGGGCGTGGGCGCGCCTACGCCCGCTTGCTGGCCGCTCGGGGCGCCCGCCTCATCGTGCACGACATGCCCGGCGGCGATGGCAGTCCCGGCCCGGCCGAAGTGGTCCGCGACGAGATCATCGCCGACGGCGGAACGGCGATCGCCTACAGCGGGAGCGTGGCCGATCCGCAATCCGGTCCCGCCCTCGTCGCCACCGCGATCAGAACCTGGGGCCAGCTGGACATCCTGGTCAGCAACGCCGGGATCGCCAGGGACCGCTCGTTCGCCCAGATGACCGCGTCGGATTTCGCCGCCGTGCTGCAGTGGCACATCATCGGCACCGCCGCCATGACCCACGCGGCCTGGCGGCCGATGCTGGACCAGGGCTACGGCCGGATCGTGCTCACCACCTCGGCGGCCGGCCTGTTCGGGAACCCAGGCCAGGCGAACTTCGCCGCCGCGACGAGCACGTTCATCGGCATGGCCAGGACACTGGCGCTCGAGGGAGCCGATTCGGGCGTGCTGGTGAACCTGATCTCCCCTGACCCCGACGCCGCCCTCCCCGCGAGCCAGCGACGCGAGGACGGCCGGGCCAAGCGCGCCACCGCGAACCTTGCCGGCGCCGACCACGCGGCGCCGATGGTCGCCTACCTGTGCCACGAGTCTTGCCAGGTCAGCGGCCAGATCTTCGCCGCCAGGGGTGGCCGCTTCGCCCGCGACCTGATCGTCGAGACCCCCGGCTACGACTGCGCCATGCCAACCATCGAGGACATCGCCGCCCACCTGCCCCAGATCATGGACGCGGCCACCTGGTCCGTCCCCGAGACCCCGGCCAAGGTCTAGCCCGGCCCGTCGGCCTCAGCCGTCAAGCTCGGCGACCAGGCGGGGCGGGGCGATGGCCCGGTAAGCGTCCTGGCAGAGCTCGGCGATCTCGGACCAGTCGACCTCGCGATCGAGGCGGACGCCGATCCAGCCGCGTCCGCCTACGTACGGCGGCCGGAAGAACCGGTCAGCCCCTGAGGCGACGAGCTCGGCCTGAGCGCCGGGCGGGGCCGCGCACCACAGGTGCGGGAACTGATCGTCGTGGTGCCCGCGCGCCCACAATGTCACGAACGACTTCTTGGCTCCGACGAACCAGGTCGGCGCCCCGTGGCTGAGCCGCTCGGTCACCCCAGGCAGCGCCAGGCAGATAGCCCGCACCCGCTCGTCCAGCTCAGCCGCCACTCCGCACCTCACTATCCTGGCCGGCCGGGCCGAGCGCAGCGAGCGCCGTGAGCGCGCCGATGCCTAGTCCCTTTGCTGCGGGTATCCGCTCTCCGACTTCCACAGCTCCACCGGCGCCACGAAGGTGTGCAGGTAGCCGCACGTCTGGCAGACGAGGCCGGTCGCCGACTGGTTCGCCCAGCCCATGTTGAAGAACTCGGCCCCGGCGGTGTTGAGCTTGATCTCCCGGCTGTCGAAGACCTTGCCCTGGCAAACGCCACAGACGAACGGGTGCCTTCCCTGGCCAAATGTGACGAGCGCCCCGCTAATCGGCATGCCAGCACACTAACTGCCGCCACCAGGGACTCCCGTGAAAACCCAGAACAACGATCAGCCAAAAAGCCGCGAAGCCCATCAGATCCGGGCAGCCGAATGTAGTCTCAGCCCATGATCGGGTGGCATTCACAGCGCAAGCGGTGGCGTTACCGGCTCCTCGCCGGCGCCTTGGCGGCCGGCCTTGCCGTCGGCGCACTGGGGCTTAGCCAGGTCACGGCGGCAGGCGCGGCCAGCCGCTCCCCGGCTGCTTCCGATAAGGCCCCGGCGCCACAACTGCACGTGTCGGGCAATCGCCTGGTCAACGGCCGCGGTCAGCGGGTCGTGCTGCACGGCGTGGACCGGTCGGGCGGCGAGTACGCCTGCGTGCAGGGCTGGGGCATCTGGGACGGCCCGATGAACCAGGCGGCGGTCAGCGCGATCAAGAGGTGGGACGCGAACGCAGTCCGCGTGCCGCTGAACGAGGCCTGCTGGAACGGCGAGTCCTATGTCCACCCGCAGTACCGGGGCGCCAATTACCGAGCCGCCGTCGAGGCGTACGTGCGACTGCTCAACCGCAACGGCATCGTCGCCATCCTGGACCTGCACTGGACCGATGGCCTGTACACCGGCCCATCCTCGGGCTGCAAGTCAGCGAAGGCGGTCTGCCAGAAGCCGATGCCGGACGCCGCCCAGTCCGAGCCATTCTGGACCTCGGTCGCGCGGGCGTTCAAGGGCAACGACGCGGTCATCTTCGACCTGTTCAACGAGCCCTACCCGGACGCGGCCGCGCCCACGCAAATGCAGGCCTGGCACTGCTGGCTGCACGGCGGTACCTGCCCAGGGATCGGCTACCAGGTCGCCGGCATGCAGACGCTGGTGAACAAGGTCCGCGCGACCGGCGCCCGCAACGTGCTCATGCTCGGCGGCCTCAGCTACGCCAACAACCTGACCGGCTGGCTCGGCCACGAGCCTAAGGATCCTGACCACAACCTGGTCGCTTCCTGGCACTCCTACAACTTCAACACCTGCGACACCAAGGCTTGCTGGACCGCCACAATCGCCCCGGTCATCGCCCGCGTCCCCATCATCGCCGGCGAGATCGGCGAGGACGACTGCGCCGACACCTACATCGACCCGCTGATGCGGTGGCTGGACTCCAAGTCGACCAGCTACCTCGCCTGGGCCTGGAACGCCGACTTTGACTGCTCAGCCGGACCCGGCCTGGTCAGCAACTACAACGGCACCCCGACCGCCTACGGCAAGGGCTACCGCGCCCACCTGCACTCGCTCCGCTAGCGCCAGGCGTGAGCACGCTGAACCTGACTGGCTGGCGCCAGCCGCTGACGGCTGCCGCGATCGCAGGCTGCCTGCTGTCCGTCACGGCCGCCCCGGCCCGAGCCAGCACCGTCGCCCCGGCCCCCGCCAGCACGGCCGCCCCGGCCCGAGCCGCCGCAGCCGCTCGCTCTGCGACCAAACCGGCCCCGCAGTTGCACGTCAGCGGAAGTCACCTGGTCAACGCCGCCGGGCAACGGGTGGTGCTGCACGGCGTCGACCGCTCGGGCGGCGAGTACATGTGCGTGGAAGGCCGGGGGATCTGGCAGGGCCCGATGAACCAGGCCGCCGTGACCGCGATGAAGACCTGGGACATCAACGCCGTGCGGGTACCGCTCAACGAGGCCTGCTGGAATGGCCAGTCCTACGTCGAGCGGCAGTACCGCGGCGCCCGCTACCGTCGCGCGGTCGAATCGTACGTCCGGCTGCTCAACCGCAACGGCATCGTCGCGATCCTCGACCTGCACTGGAGCAACGGCCGGTTCAGCCCCAAGCCGACCGGCGTGCCGCCGGTCTGCACCGTGTCGGCGGCGATCTGCCAGAAGCCGATGCCCGACGCGCGTCAGTCGGTCCCGTTCTGGGCCTCGGTCGCGAGAGCATTCAAGGGCAACAACGCCGTCATCTTCGATCTGTTCAACGAGCCCTACCCGAACTATGTCGACGGGGCCACCTGGGGCGAGGCCTGGCACTGCTGGCGGTACGGCGGGACCTGCACCGGCATCGACTACCGGGTCGCTGGCATGCAGACCCTGATCCGCACGGTCCGCTCGACCGGCGCGACCAACGTGATCATGGTCGGCGGCATCAGCTCGGCCAACGACCTGGACGGCTGGCTGACGCACGAGCCCTCCGATCCCGACCACAACCTGGCCGCCTCCTGGCATTCCTACAGCTTCAGCAGCTGCGTCACGCTGGCCTGCTGGGTGAAGGACGTCTCTCCCGTCATCGCCCGCGTCCCGGTCATCGCCGGCGAGATCGGCGAGAACGACTGCGCCGATACCTACATTGAGCCGCTGATGGCGTGGCTGGACCTCAGCGGCACCAGTTACCTCGCCTGGACCTGGAACGCCAACTCCCACTGCGCCGGCGGCCCGAGCCTGATCTCCAGCTTCTCAGGCACCCCCACCGCTTACGGCCAGGGCTACCGCGCGCACCTGCGCTCCATCGGCTAGCGCGCCCGCGAGCCGCCATGCCAGGAGGTCACGCCCGGAGACCGGGAATATCTGCTGCCGTCTGCTGTTGAAGATACATGCAAACGCATATATCTTCGCTGGGCATCCCGCCCGCAGAGCACGCGCGGCAGCGCAGGAGGGCACGAGATGCAGTTCGGGATCTTCTCGGTCAGCGACATCACCCGGAACCCCGTATCGGGTGAGACGCCGACCGAGGCCGAGCGGATTGACGCGATCGTCAAGATCGCCCAGAAGACCGAGGAAGTCGGCCTCGACGTGTTCGCGATCGGCGAGCACCACAACCCGCCGTTCTTCTCCTCGTCTCCGACGACCTTGCTCGCCTACATCGCGGCGATCACGAAGGACCTCATCGTGACCACGTCGACGACCCTCATCACCACGAACGACCCAGTCCGCATCGCCGAGGAGTACGCGATGCTGCAGCACCTGAGCAAGGGCCGGATGGACCTGATGCTCGGCCGCGGCAACACCGCCCCTGTCTACCCCTGGTTCGGCCAGGACATCAGGCAGAGCCTGCCGCTCGCCCTGGCGAACTACAACCTCCTGCACCGCCTGTGGCGCGAGGACGTCGTCGACGCCGAGGGCAAGTTCCGCACCCCGCTGCAGGGCTTCACCTCGGTCCCCCGCCCCCTCGACGACGTTCCTCCGTTCGTCTGGCACGGCTCGATCCGGACCCCGGAGATCGCCGAGCAGGCCGCCTACTACGGTGACGGCTTCTTCGCGAATAACATCTTCTGGCCCAAGGAGCACTACATGCGCCTGATCCGGTTCTACCGGCAGCGCTACGCCCACTACGGCCACGGCACCGAGCAGCAGGCCATCGTCGGCCTCGGCGGCCAGGCCTACCTGGCGAAGAACTCCCAGGACGCCAAGCGCGAGTTTCGCCCCTACTTCAACGAGGCCCCGGTCTACGGCCACGGCCCGTCGATGGAGGAGTTCATGGACCTCACCCCGCTGTCGGTCGGCAGCCCGCAAGAGGTCATCGACAAGACCCTGACGTTCCGCGAGCACTTCGGCGACTACCAGCGCCAGCTGTTCCTGATGGACCACGCCGGCCTGCCGCTTAAGACCGTGCTCAACCAGCTTGACCTGCTCGGCGAGGAGGTCGTCCCAGTGCTCCGCCGCGAGATCGCGGCCCGGCAGGATCCGCAGACCCCGCAGGCGCCCACCCACGCCAGCCTGGTCCAGGCCAAGTACGGCGACGAGCCGGCCCGCCAGCCGCGCCCGAACGCCAACCGGGGCGACAACGTCACCGGCGACTCCCCGTACCAGGACTCGGCCCCTGGGTTCCAGGCCAGCTACCCGAGCCCGTCATGAGCCAGCATCCGGCCAACGACGCCTGGGAGGCACTGCTGTCGGCCCACGCCACCACCATGAAGCGCTTCGCCGCCGACGATAGCTGGACCGAGGTCTCGCTGCGCGAGTACGACGTGCTCTACACCTTGTCCAAGTGCCAGCACCCGATCAGGCTCAGCGAGCTGAACCGGCACGTGCTGCTCAGCCAGCCCGCCTTGTCGCGCCTGGTGGACCGGCTCGCCGATCGCGGCCTGATCGACCGCTGCCCCGACCCGGCCGACGGCCGCGGCATCCTGATCTGCCTCAGCGCGGCCGGCCGGGCCGTCCAGCACCGGGTCGGACGCCGGCACGCCCGCGCTGTGGCCCGCACCCTGACGTCCGGCCTGACCCCGGCCGACCTTCGCCAGCTCGAGGCCCTGTGCCGCAAGCTAGCCGCCGCCGCCGCAACTGCCCAAGCTCACGACTAAGGACATAAGCAAAATGACCACGCCCGACCGATCCCAGCAGTTCAGCATCGCGGTGATCAGCGCCGGCACCAGCGACCCATCATCGACCAGGATGCTCGCCGACCGCACCGCCGAGCGGGTCGCCGCGCTCGCCGCCAGGCACGGGAACACGGCGACGGCATCGGTGATCGAGCTGCGCGAACTCGCCAGCGACGTCTCGACGGCGCTGGTCACCCAGCTCATCACCCCCAAGCTCGGCCAGGCGATCACCACGCTCCGCGACGCCGACGCCATCATCGCGGCCACCCCGGTCTACAAGGCCGGCCCGAGCGGCCTGTTCACCTCGTTCATCGACGTACTCGACAACGACCTGCTGATCGGCAAGCCCGTGGTGCTGGCCGCCACGGCGGGCACCGCCAGGCACGCGCTCGTCGCCGACGACCAGCTGCGCCCGCTGTTCGCCTACCTGCGCACGATGACCGTGCCGACGTCGCTGTTCGCCGCCCCCGATGACTGGATCGACCCGGCGCTGGGCAAGCGCATCGACCGGGCCGCGCTCGAGCTCGTGCTGCTGATGGAGAGCGGCTTCGCCGCCAAGATCAAGGACGAGTCCTGGTCGAGCTACCAGCACGAATACGGCAGCGCAGGCACAATGCTACTCAATGATGGCGAGCTGTCCATCGACCTCGATACCGACCTCATGCGCCTCGCGACCGGGTGCCCGGCCTCAACGGACCGCGTCAATGGCGGTCGTGCGGCCACCGTTCGCTATCCGTGATTAGCCTATTACTAGTGACGTATTAGGCGTTGCGGTACTGTCCGTCCCGATGATGGCCGTCACTTAGGCAGCAACGACAACACGAGGGCCTGGAATGGGCGTTGAGGACTGGAGCTTCGCGACGCGGTTGCTGGCCGGCCGAAGGTCCGCCGGGTTGTCGCAGGCCGAGCTCGCCCACCGCTCGGGGCTCAGCATCAGGGCGATCAGCGATCTGGAACGTGGCCGCACCCAGTGGCCCTACCGTAACTCGGTCTTCCGCCTCGCCGACGCACTCGAACTGAGCGGCCAGGCCAGGGCCGAGTTCGTGACCGCCGCTGGCCGTCGTCTTGGGCGAGCGCCGTCCGCCGAACCGCCCAGCCGCCCTGGCCGTCCGCGGCACCGCGATGACCGCGCTGTTGACGGGTCGCCGGTACCGAGGCAGCTGCCAGGCCCCGTGCCAGGCTTCGCCGGCCGGACCGAGCAACTGGCCGTCTTGTCGCGGCTGCTCCACACCCCTGGCGGCACCGCCGTGATCTCGACCATCGGCGGAATGGCGGGCGTCGGCAAGACCGCGCTGGCGGTGCAATGGGGACACCGGGTCGCGGCGGACTTCCCCGACGGGCAGCTATTCGTGAACCTGCGCGGATTCGACCCGGCCGAGACGCCGGTAAGTTCCGCTGACGCGGTGCGGGTGTTGCTCGACGCGCTTGGCGTGACCGCCGACCGGCTGCCCGCGACCGAGGATGGGCAGTTCGGCCTGTACCGCAGCCTGCTGGCGGGCAAGCGCCTGCTGGTCGTGCTCGACAACGCCCGCGACGTCGCGCAGGTGCGGCCGTTGCTGCCAGGCTCGCTCACTTGCCGGGTAGTCGTGACCAGCCAGAACCAGCTGACCGGGCTCACGACCCGCGAAGCGGCCAGGCCGCTGCAGCTGAGCGTGCTGAACGAGGCCGAGGCCAGCCAATTGCTGCGGTACCGGGTCGGTGACGACCGGGTGGCGAGCGAGCCTGACGCGGTGGCGCGGATCATCGAGTCCTGCGCGCACCTTCCGCTGGCGCTGTGCGTCGTCTCGGCCCGCGCCGCGATGCGACCTGACCTGTCCCTCGGGCAGATCGCCGCCGAGGTCACAAGGCATCGCGGGCTCGACGCCTTCAGCGACGACAGCGACCAGGCCGCGGATGTGCGCGCCGCCTTCCACTGGTCGTACCGGCAGCTAGATCCTGTGACCGCGCGCGTGTTCAGGCTGGCCGGGCTGCATCCGGGACCTGGTTTCAGCCAGGGCGCGATCGCCGCGCTGACCGGGCTTTCGTTCGATGTGGCCGGCCGGGTGCTCGACATCCTCACTCGCGCCGGCATGATCCAGCGCACCGGGGAGGCCAGCTTCGGCGTGCACGACCTGCTCCGCGGTTATGCGTCCGAGCTAGCGGGGGCGCACGACTCGCCGCAAGAGCAGCGGGCCGCGCTGACCGGCCTGTTCGACTACTACCTGCACTCCTGCGCCGCCGCGATGGACGTGGCGTTCCCCGCCGAGCGGCACCGGCGGCCTGAGATCGGTCCGCCACCGGTTCAGGTTCCCGCCTTCGCTGCCCAGGCACAGGCGCTGGCCTGGCTCGACGCCCAGCGCGGCGAGCTAGTCGCGGTCGCGGTCTACGCGTCCGAGCATGGCTGGCCGCAGCACGCGACCAAGCTGGCCGCCACCTTGTTCAGGTACTTCTCCAACGGCGCGTTCTTTGCTGACGCCATCGCGGTCGACGCCGCGGCTTACCGCGCCGCCCACGAACTGGGAGACCTCGCCGGGCAAGCAGTGGCCCTGCTCGGCCTGGGCACGGTCGACTTGCGGCAGGGTCGCTACCAGGAGGCGGCCGATCACCTGTCCAGGGCGCTTGAGCTGTGCCGGCAGATCGATGACGGGCCATGCGAGGCGAGGGCGCTGGCGAACCTGGGCGTAGCCGACCTGCTGCTCGGCCGCCCGACGGCGGCCGTCGGGCACTTCGAGGACTCGCTAGTGCTGCACAGGAAGCTGGCTGACCGTACCGGTGAGGCGAGGGCGCTTGGCAACCTTGGCTTCGCTGCCCTGCGCCAAGGCCGGTACGAGCAGGCCATCGGACACCTGCGCCAGTCCCTGGAGATATGCCAGCAGATCCCTGACCGGGGCGGGGAGGCCCGAGCCCTGGCCAACCTCGGCGAGGTCGAGCTCAGCCAGCAGCGTTACCAGCACGCCGCTGACTACCTCATGCGGGCGCTGGCGCTCTGGCGCGAGCTCGGTGACCGCTCATCCATGGCTGACACCCTGGCCAGCCTCGGCGTCACCGAACTGCGGCAGAACCGCCACGTCCAGGCCGCGGCCTGCCTGGCCGAGGCGCTGCGCATCTGCCGTCAGACCGGCGACGTGCCCAGGCAGGCCCTGGCGCTCAGTGGCCTCGGCGAGGTGATGCTCGCCACCGGCCGTCCCGCCGTGGCCAGGCAGCGGTATGCGGCGGCCCTGACCCTAGCGGCCGAGGCGGCCGACCGGTACGAGCAAGCCAGGGCCCACGACGGCCTCGGCTGCGCCTACCAAGCCGAGGGGGCCATGGCGCAGGCCCGCCGCCACTGGCGCGAAGCCCTGGCCCGCTACTCCGACCTCGGCGCCCCCGAAGCTGACCGCGTCCGCGCCCGGCTGAGCGCCAGTGAGTCCGTGCCTCAGGCGTCGAACACGTAGCGGAAGCCGGCACTGGCGGCTGCCGGTGCCGGGTGATAAGTGCGACCGATCGCAGGTATGCGGCCGCCTGATCGTGTCTTTTGGTTGCGCTCGGGCAATGTCAAAAGATTGAATTGACCACACGCGGAGCGTGCATAGCCAGCGCCGTTTCTGGCGCTTTCCCTGAAGGGGTGAATTCTGATGCCTGAGCAGCCGAACCTGGTAGACCTCCCCAATTCGGCCAAAGAAAAGGTCGCCGGAGCGACCCGGCTTGGCGACGCGAACCCGGGCGAGAAGGTGCTGGTATCGGTGATCGTCAGGCGCAGGAGCGGGGAGGGCTTCGCGCTGACGGCCCGCGCGGCCGGCGCCGACCGGGCCGCGTGGCGCCGGGAGCAGCGGGCCCGCTTCGCGGCGACCGATGGCGCTGACCAGGCCGACGTCGATGCCGTCGCCGGCTGGGCGGCGCAGCTTGGGCTCGACGTCCAGGTCGCGGATAGCGCGCGGCGGACCGTGACCATCGAAGGGACCGTCGCCCAGGTCAGCGACGCGTTCGGGGTGTCACTTGGCCGCTACGAGACGGACGGGCACGAGTACCGAGGCCGGGAAGGAGTCGTCAGGGTTCCGCGCGACCTCGCCGGCATCATCGACGCGGTGCTTGGCCTGGACAACCGTCCGCAGGCCAGGCCTCACTTCCAGATCGGCCCGCCGATCGCCGAGGCCGACCTGCCGCATCCCACGACGGGCCTGGCCGACGTGATCCAAGACCAGGCCGCGGCCCCGGTCAGTCCGGCCCCCGTCAGTCCGGCCCCCGTGAGTCCGGCCCCGGGCAGTCCGGCCTCGGGCCCGCAGCCGCTCTGGGCCACCCAGGTCGCCAAGGCCTACGACTTCCCCACCGACGTCAACGGCTCGGGCGAGGCGATCGCGATCATCGAACTCGGCGGCGGGTTCACCTCGGCCGACGTCGACGGCTACTTCACCAAGGCCGGCATCGCGACACCGAACGTCATCGCGGTCCCTGTCGACAGCGGCAGCAACACGCCCGGCGGCGCCGCCGACGGAGAGGTCTTGCTCGACATCGAAGTTTCGGGCTCGATCGCGCCAGGAGCCACGATCGTCGTCTACTTCGCCGACTCATCGGACCGCGGCTTCGTCGACGCGATCAGTCAGGCCGCGCACGACACGGTCCACGCCCCTTCGGTGATCAGCATCAGCTGGGGCGGGCCAGAAGACCAGTGGACGACCCAGGCCAGGCAATCCTTCGAGGCCGCGCTCAGCGATGCCGCCAAGCTCGGGGTCACCGTGCTGTGCGCCGCCGGTGACCACGGTGCCGGCGACGGCGCCAATGACAACCACGCCCACGTCGACTATCCGGCGTCCAGCCCGAACATCGTGGCCTGCGGGGGCACGACCCTGACGATCGGCGCGGACGGCAGCCCGAGCGAGGCGGCCTGGAACGACCAGAATGGCTGGGCGACCGGTGGTGGCATCAGCGAGGTATTCCCTGTCCCCTCCTGGCAGACGGTGACCATGCCGCCGAACGTCAATGGCGGCGGGCCAGGCCGGGGCGTCCCCGACGTCTGCGGCAACGCAGACATCAACAGCGGTTACTACGTGCTCGTGGACGGGCAATGGAACCCCGTCGGCGGCACGAGCGCGGTCGCGCCGCTCTACGCCGGCCTGACCGCCTGCCTCAACCAGGCCCAGGCCAAGCCCGTGGGGGCGCTCTGCCCGACGCTCTACTCAAGCGCGCTGGCCGGAGCGTTCCACGATGTCCTGACCGGCGATAACACCGTGCCCCAGAGCCAGTACGGCCCCGCCGTCACCGGCTACAACGCCGGCCCAGGCTGGGACGCCTGCACCGGCCTCGGCAGCATCAACGGCACCGCCCTCCGCACCGCCCTGTCCCCGACTCCAACCCCCACCCCGGCCCCATAGCCCGGCCCGGCCTGACCACGGCCTGACCCGACCCCGGCCCCCATAGCCCACCCCGGGTCGGGTCTGACCCAGCCCGGCGTGGCCCGGCCCCCAGACGAGACCCCGGCCCAGTGACCCAGCCAGAGCCTTTTGTACTATGATCATTTGCAAATGATCATAGTACTAGGTACCTGCTAATGCGCCTGATATTTTGGCGTGTTTTAAGCGTATTCGAATTAACGAACCTAGTGAGATGATCAACTTCGGCCACTTCATGGTACGGATTTCCTTTTGATCATGGCCGAAGTCCCCTTTCCCCCGCCCGCTGACCGTGCGTAAGCCAGGGCGCCCCCGGCCGCCACCTCGACCGCTCCGGCGTCCGCGCCGCCCGCTGACCACGCGGTCGCCGTCGCGGCGACGACCCTGGCCGCGACCGCGCTCGCGGCCGCGCCGGTCGCGAACGCCAGCCGACCGGCTCCGCCTCGCGATCAAGCCGCGCGGCAAGCTGAGCACGACCAGCTACGCCGCCTCCGGCCAGAACAGCGCCAACTCGAAGATCGTCACCGGCTCCGCTGGGCGTCGGCGTTCGGCCACGGCATCACGCTGCCACCCGAGTCGACGGAGATCCTCGTCGGGAGCTGATCAGCGCATCAACTCGCCCGCCGTCACCGGGACGGGGACCGTGTTGCCTGGCGGCGGGAGCGGGCAGGCCCAGGCCGGGTCGTAGGCGCAGGACGGGTTGTAGGCGAAGTTCAGGTCGATGACCAGATAACCCCCCTCGCCGCCGAGGTCGGCCCCCTTGATGGTGTCGAGCACGTATCGCCCGCCGCCGTAGGTCGCGCCGTCGGACCTGGTGTCCTTGATCGGAACGAAGATCCCGCCGCCGTACCCGGAGATCCACCACACGTCGAGGCTGCCGATCCATGGCAGGCGGACGACGCCGGCTCGTTCGAGCATAACGACGCCGTCGGTCCCTGTTGTCGACTCCAGTTGGGCCGGGGCCACGTCCAGGTCGACCTCGGCGATAAACCGCAGGGCCGGGTCGTAAGGCGCCACCGGCACCGACTCGAACCCGGCCCGTTCGGCGACCGGGATGGGGGACAGCGGGTGGCCGCGCAGGAGGGCGTTGCGGCCCGCTTGCCAGGTTTGGTGGGCCGCCGCCGGGTCCGGACTCGCCCGTACCTCCGCGTACAAGGCCGCGACCTGCCGCCGCCAGTCTAGGAGCGCAAGCGCGTCTGCCCGCGCGGCATGACCTGGCTCTGGCACGTCGATCTCCCCCGGCCTATTTGCGGCAAAATGACTTTTCCTCACCCCATTCTCAGCACGACGCTTCCCGCGTCACGAACTGGCCGGCCATCATCGACGCCAACTTTGAGCTTCCCCAGCCCGCTCCGCACTCCCCTCTCTCTC
>DATKFV010000143.1:0-3790 GCA_035511035.1 Streptosporangiaceae bacterium | reverse complement strand
TCTTCGCCCCGTGGCCGTCTGGCACCGCTGCCGCCCGTCGCGGCGTGGGCGCAGCCATCGGCGAACCGCTAGACTCAGCCGCGACGGGCTGTAGCGCAGCTTGGCTAGCGCGCCGCGTTTGGGTCGCGGAGGCCGCCGGTTCGAATCCGGCCAGCCCGACCAACACATGCCGCGCGCCGCGGAACGACTCGCTCGGCCCCCTCGCCAGGCACGTCAGGCCCTTCAGAACCCTCCAGAACGGGCATCGGTGACAGCCCTTGGCCCTGCGCCACGCGCCACCGACGACCTACCTGACCTGGCTGCCCGCGGAGCGGCGATGGGCCGGAGGTTCGTGCCGTACCGCGGCCCTGGTACGGAGCAGGAACTCGGCGTAGGTGTCCGGAGGCTGATCCGACTCGGCCAGGCCGTAGCTCAGCATCAGCTCAGAGGCTTGTTTAGTCGCGTAATGCATCTCGCGGACCGCGTAGTAAATCCGGCGGGCGAGTCGAATGCACCAGGACGCCCGTCGGCTGGGGGATGAGGAAGAACTGTAAGCGTCCATGCCTCCAGGATGCCAGGACGTTGCCGTCGAGCCAATGGCAGTACTGCCACCCTTGGGTGATATCCTGCCAAGCTTCTGCCATACTGCCGTTCATGGCCGTTGGTGACCGAGCTCACTTCGTACGGTCGGGTTGTCATGCTGCGTAACGTCGCCGTGGTGCTCGTCAACAGCTTCCTCCCGTTCGAATTCGGCACGATCTGCGAGGTCTTCGGCGTCGACCGGGCCGATGACGGGCTGCCGTCCTACGACTTCGCCGTGGTCGCGGGAGAGTCGCCGCCGTTGCGCGCGACCGTCGACTTCACCATCTCACCTGCCTGCGGCCTAGAGCGTCTGGCCGAGGCGGACCTGATCGCCTTGCCGGCGGTCGGTGACGACCGGCTCGGCCGCAGCGCCGGCCAGGCCGAGCTGCCCACCGGGTGGCCCGGTGGGCCGGCCGGGCCGCCGGGGTTTCCCGAAGACCTGCTTGAGGCCCTTCGCCGGGCGATAACCCGCGGCGCGAAGATACTGAGCGTATGCAGCGGAGCCTTCATCCTGGGCGAGGCCGGCCCTGCTCGATGGCCGCCGCTGCACGACGCACTGGCGGCACGCGGCCGAACTGGCCCGCCGTTACCCGGAGGCGAAGGTCGATCCAGACGTCCTCTACGTGGACGACGATCCCGTGATCACCAGCGCGGGCACCGCGGCCGGCATCGATGCCTGCCTGTACCTGGTCAGGAAGGAGCAGGGGTCCCGGGTCGCCAACGGCATCGCCCGGCGCATGGTGGTGCCGCCGCACCGCGACGGCGGCCAGGCGCAGTACGTCGTGCAGCCGGTCGCCTCTTTCTGCGATGGAAGCCTGCGTGACCTGCTGGAATGGCTGCGCGGCCACCTCGACCAGACCCTCACGGTGCGCCAGCTGGCCGCCCGCGCGAACATGTCGGAGCGGACCTTTGCCCGCCGTTTCGTCCACGACACCGGCACGACGCCGCAGCGCTGGCTCACCGGGCAGCGCATCTTGCTGGCCCAGCAGTTGCTCGAGGAGAGCGATGAGACCGTCGACGTCATCGCGGACCGGGCCGACTTCGGCAACGCGACCGCGCTGCGTCATCACTTCCGCGCCTGGCGCGGCACGACCCCCAACGCTTACCGGCGTCTATTCCGCGGTGATGGCCACAAGGAACCTGGTCCGCAAATCGAGTAATATCTGGACTATGAGGTTCCTGCTTCGGGTGGTGGTCTCCGCCGCCGCCCTGGCCGTCGCGACCGCGGCGGTCCCCGGGATTGAGCTGCTCGCCGGGAGCGGCTGGTCGAAGCTGGGCACCCTGCTCCTGGTCGCCCTCATCTTCGGCATCATCAACGCCACGCTCAAGCCGCTGATCAAGGTCGTCGGCTGCGCGTTCTACGTTCTCACGCTCGGCCTGGCCGCGCTGATCGTCAACGGTCTGCTGCTCTGGCTGACCAGCGTCATCGCGGGCGATCTGACGTTGCCGTTCCATGTGACCGGGTTCTGGCCGGCCTTCTGGGGTGCCATCATCGTGGGGTTGGTGAGCTGGCTCCTGCATCTCCTGATCGGAGATAACCGTCCCCGGAACGATGAGCCGCCGCCGGTGCGCGTGGTCAGAGTTCGCTAGCCCCTAGACTGGCGGCCTAGACTTCTCAGCGATCAAGCGCTGAGTTACCATCTCTAATCCCGGAGTGACGCGGACGTGAAGACTGACGTCGAAGAGCTGAGCCCGACCCGTGTGCGGCTCAGCGTCGAGGTGCCGTTCGATGAGCTGAAGCCCAGCCTCGACAAGGCCTACCGCGAGGTCGGACGGCAAGTCCGCATCCCGGGCTTCCGGCCTGGCCGGGTACCGCCGCCAGTGATCGACCGCCGGGTCGGCCGGGATGTCGTGCTCAACCAGGCGGTCAGCGAGGCGATACCCGATCTGTACGCGAAGGCGGTCGCCGACGGCGATATCTACGCCCTCGGCCAGCCCGAGGTGGAGATCACCAGCCTCGACGACGGCAAGGAGCTCACCTTCACCGTCGAGGTCGACATCCGGCCGAAGTTCGAGCTCCCCGATTTCGCCACCTTGTCGGTCACCGTCGATAACACCGTGGTGACCCCGGACGAGGTGGCCGAGTATCTCGGCTCGCTGCAGGAGCGTTTCGCCTCGCTCAAGGGGGTGCAGCGGGCAGTCCAGCCCGACGATTACGTGTCCATTGACCTATCCGCCACCGTGGATGGCACGCCGGTCGAGGACGCCCAGGCCAGCGGCCTGTCCTACCAGGTCGGCAGCGAGTCGTTGCTGGACGGGCTGGACACGGCGCTGACCGGCATGGCGGCCGGGGACTCTGCGACGTTCCGCACTGAGCTGGCGGGGGGCGAGTTCGCCGGCCGCGAAGCCGACGTGACGGTCACCGTGCACAGCGTCAAGGTCAAGGAAGTGCCTGGCCTGGATGACGAGTTCGCCCAGTTGGCCAGCGAGTTCGACACCCTGGGGGAGCTGCGCGCCGACACCCGGGCCCAGCTGGAGCGGATGAAGAGCGTGCAGCAGGTGGTCCAGGCGCGTGACCGCGCCCTTGACGCCCTGCTCGAGAAGATCGACATCCCGCTGCCGGAAAGCGTGGTGGCCGATGAGGCCAAGCAGAACCGGGAATCGGTCCTGCAGCAGCTCGAACGGGCAGGCGCCGACCTGGACGGCTACCTGGAGATGTCGAACCAGACCCACGAGCAGTTCGAGGCGGACATCGACCAGCGGGCCCGGCGTTCGGTCAAGGTCAGCCTGATCCTGGACCAGCTGGCCCGCACCGAAGAACTCGGTGTCGACCAGGCCGAGCTTTCCGCCTACGTCACCCGGCAGGCCGAGCAGATGGGCGTGGCCCCGGAGCAGCTGGCTCAGCAGCTCGCGGACAGCGGCCAGCTGTCCTACGCGGCCGCCGAGGTCCTTCGCGGCAAGGCGATGAACCTGATCGCCGAGCGCGTCAAGGTGACCGATGAGGCGGGTCACGAGGTCGATATCAAGGCCGCCCTCAACGCGCCCGTAGCAGGCGCTGTGGCTGCCGGTAACGCCGCCGCCGCCGGGGATGACGCGGAAGTGATGGCCGAGACCGATCCGGACGCGGAACCCGAGGACGCCGCCGAAGGAGGCGGTTCCGATGGCGCCGAAGCGTAACGAAACACCGTAGCCGCTCGCCGACCCCGGCGGGTGGTGTTGCCGCGTGCCCGAAGACCGATCGTGACCCCCCGCAATCCCCGCAACTCGGTGCGCCAGTAGCGAACAGGGG
>DATKFV010000142.1:0-16890 GCA_035511035.1 Streptosporangiaceae bacterium | reverse complement strand
GAGGCGGCGGTGGCGACGCACGCCGAGCGGGCCGCGCACCAGCTCGACCTGGTCAGGGAGAACCGCAAGCGGGCATCCGAGCTCCAGGCCCAGGTCGCGGCGCACGTGGAAGAGGAGCGAGTCGCCTCGATGCTCGGCCGGTTGCTGCGAGCGTCGTCGTTCGAGCGATGGCTGTGCGGGGAGGCGCTCGACTCGCTGGTCGCCGAGGCGTCGGAGACGCTGATGGAGCTGTCCGGCGGGCAGTACCAGCTCGACCGGGACGACCGCAACGACCTGGTCGTGATCGACTTCTCCGACGCCGGAGCGACTCGTCCTGTGCACACGCTGTCGGGTGGTGAGACCTTCCAGGCCTCGCTAGCACTCGCGCTGGCGCTGTCTCGGCAGGTAATCGGGCTCTCGGCCGGGATGAGGGACCTGAACTCGATGTTCCTCGACGAGGGCTTCGGGACGCTCGACGAGGACACGCTGGTCGTCGTCGGGGAGACGCTGGAGCGGTTGTCGACGGACTCGGACCGGATGATCGGGATCATTACCCACGTGCCGGCGCTCGCTGCGCGAGCGCCGGTCCAGTTCGTCGTCTCCCGCACCGGGACGACCTCGACCCTGCGCAAGGAGAGCGCGGCGTGACCGCCGCGCCCGCGGCCACCGCGCCGGCCGCGCCCCTGTCGTTCACGGTCGATCCCTGGGATCCCGGCTACGGGCAGGCGTTCTCCGACGAGCAAGACGAGCCAGGGGGACTCTCGGCGTCCAGCGCCGTGCTGGACGCCTCGTTCGAGATCCCGGCCGCGGACTGGCGGCCCATCGACCCCGACCCGGCCGCGCCGATCCCGCCGAGGATCCTGTTCCTCGACGGAGTGCGCCGGATCGACGCCAGGATCTGGGTGCACGGCGGTGGCCTGCAACCCGTCGCGGGAGTCGCCGCCTCCCTCGCCGTCGGCCTCGTCGTCTGCGAAGGAGTCGCCAAGCCCCCGACCGGGGCGGCTCGACCTTTGAATGGAGTCGCCCAGGCCCCAGCCGGGGTGACTCGCCCCGCGAACGGAGTCACCCACGTGGTCACCCGAGCCGCCCACGTCGCCGACGTGGTCGTCGAGCGCGGCCTGTTCACCGCCGCCGGCGACGTCGGTGCCCTGGTGACCCGCGCCGGCCGCTACGAGGCGAGGGCCGCCGAGGGCGCCGGCCTAGACAAGCTGTCGCTGGCGCTGCAGCAGCGCCTGTCGTTCGCCGAGGTGGCGCTGGCGGTGGCGGTCCGCGCCGCCCATCCCGGCGACGACGACCTGCTGATCGTGGACGGGCCGCTGCGCGGCCGGGCCCACCTGGACCGCACCGTCGGCTACATCAAGACCCACCACGCCTCCTACCTGCCCAGTGAGCAGGCCGCCGTGGTCGGCGCGCTGCGCCCCGGCCAGCGCACCCCGGCGTTCACCATGGGCACGTCCTGGCAGCGGACCTCCTGGTACTTGCAGCTTCCCGGCACCGACGGGGTGCCCTGGTCAGGCGTGGTCCGCCTGGAGTGCTCGGCCGACCTGGCTGTCGGGGACGTGACCAGGCTGGCCGACCTGACCGCCCTGATCCTGCCCTCGCTGGCCAGCGTCCCGCACAAGGATCCGCGCGCCCCGCAGAACCTGGTCCCGATCGGCGGCCTCGAGCGCCAGCTCAAGCACCGCCTAGGCGACGAGCGCCTCCTCTACCGCGCCCTCCGCGCCGCCGCCCTCGCGTTATTAGCCGCAGCATGACCGCGGCCCCTCCCCGCCCCCCGATTCCTCCGCGATCATGGTGGCAGCCATGATCACGGGCGTTCCTCTGGCCACCGAATTCTCCGCGATCATGGAAACTCCACGATCACGGTAGTTCGACGCGTCGTGACCCAGGCGATTGCCCGTGATCAAGGAAAACCCATGACTACGGAAAATTTGATGGGTGCCCAGGTCACTCGCGTGAATCACCGTGACCAGATCACGAACGCGGGCAAGTCGCGGAGTGAAATCCGCTGATTCTGAGCAGTATTGGAGCATGCCTTAAGGTCGGCGGGTCATGATGGTTGGCGGTCTGCGCTGCGCGCAGTCGCGGAAGGGACTTGGTTCGATGTCGCAACAGCCATACGGAGATGACAGCGGCGGGCCGACCGGCCCGATCGGTTCGTCCGGCCCGAGCGGCCCGGTCTGGGCTGGCGGTTCCGGCCAGTGGCCTGGTCCCGGTGAGTCAGCCAGCGCCGGCGACCCGGCTGGGCCTGGCGACTTCGTTGAGATCGGCGGCTTTGGCCAGCGGGGCGGAACGGGCCGCTCGGGCGGATCAGGCCGGGCCCGCCACCTTCTGGTCGCGGCCGGTGTCGGCGTCGCCGCGCTGCTGGTCGGGGCGAGCGTCGCGTACAAGGTCAGCGGTAGCGGCACGAGCGCGCACACGGTCGCGGACCCCGCCGCCAGTTCGTCACCGGCCCCGTCGCTTCACTGCAGCACGTCCCCCTCGGTGACGTGCTCCCGCATCCGCGGGCTGCCGTTCCACCGTGGCTTTGCGGGCGTCCCTGGTATCGGCCTCGGCTTCATGGGCGGATCGTCGGGGATCGTGCACGGACAGGTGGTGGTGGTCAAGCCCAATAATGGCGGCTACGAGACACTCGACGTGCAGAGCGGCAAGATCACTGCCGTCAGCCCGACCTCGATCACGGTCCGTAGCCCGGACGGCTACACGGCCAGCTATACCGTCGCGAGTTCGACGGCCGTCGATGCTCAGCGCGACGGCATCGGCTCGGTCAAGGTCGGCAACCAGGTGTCACTGACCGCTACCGCTGGCGGCTCGAAAGCGACCGCGACGAGCATCATCGACCTCACGTTCGTCGAAAAAGGCCACGGCGGAGCCTTCTCCTGGAAGTCGCCCGGTTAGCCCAGGTATCGTCGCCCAGCCGGATCGTCCGGCGCTGGGCGCGACTCGCCGTCCTTCCTGTTGGTTGCCGCCGATCCCGGTGCGCAGCTCCCGGCCCGAGTACAGTCTCGCTCGGCTGCTCGGTGACAAGGGGAGGGTCGATGCGACGGCTGCTGTTCGCGTTGCTGGTGACGTCCGCCGCGGTCGCGATCGGCGGCCCGGCCACTGCCGCCACAGCTGGCCCGGCCGCTGCCGGCGCAGCTGGCCCGGTTGGGGCCAGTCCCGCCGTCCCGGCCAAGGCCAAGCCACGCGACCTGACGATCGTCGCGCCGTCGACGCTGTACCTGTCCGCTCCGCCCTACGCCTACCCAGGCGGCGTGATCACCTACGGGGCGACAGCCACGCTGGAGCAGGCCAGGGAGAACGTCACGGCCGTCAACCCCGAGGTCTCGAAAAAGCCGATCAGTCCCGGTCGAGGCTTCCACTGGATCGGCCTGAAGGTGATGCTCACCAACACCGGCTCGCAAGACCTCACGTTCCCTGTCCCGCTCATGACCGGCACAGACGGTCAGCCGTACTACGGCTCGGACGCGACCACGCCGGGTTGCGCGCAGCTCGCCACCTTCCCGCCGAGGACACTCGGGCCAGGCAAGAGCCTCGCCGCCTGCGACACCTACCTGCTGCCGGACAAGGTCGAGCCTCGCCTCGCCAAGATCAACATCGGGTTCAGCAACCCGGCGGCGACCGGCTTTTGGCAGATCAGCGCCACGGCGCTGGCCAAGCCAAAGTTTCCGGCCGTCTATGCCGCCCTCGGCGACTCCTATTCATCGGGTGAGGGCGCGGGCGACTACGACGCCAACCTCGAGAAATGCCATCGCTCGGCCGACGCCTGGCCCAGGCTCGTGGCCAGCGAACTGCCCCGGCTAATCCGCCCCATGCAATACGGCGCGCTGATCGCCTGCTCGGGCGCGACGTCGCAGGCGCTCGACGGCCACGTCGAGGACCAGCCCAATCAGCTCGTGCTCCTGCAAGACGTCAAGCCGCCCGCGACGCTGCTCACCATCACCATGGGCGGCAACGACGTCAAATTCTCTGACATCCTGACCGACTGCGTACTCACGCTCGGCAACTGCGTCGCCGATGGCCGTATCGCCGAGGCCGAGTCCGACATCGATCACGAGCAGCACATCCTGGTCGCCGACTACCGGGAGCTCCGCTCCGCCGACAAGCACGCCACGATCATCGTCGTCGGCTATCCGAGGCTGTTCCCGACGACGCAGGGCCAGGTGCTGCTCCGCTGCCGAGGCTGGCTCAACAACAACGTCAGGGCAAGCCTGAACGACCTCGACGCCGACCTGAACGCCGTCATCCACGCCGCCGCCGCGCAGGACGGCCTGCGGTTCATCGACGTCACCAGCGCCCTGAACCATCACGAAGGCTGTGCCGCGAACTCCTGGCTGTATCCCCTGGTCCGCCCCAACCAGCAGCAAAGCGGCCACCCGACCAAGCCAGGCCAGAAAGCGATCGCCGCCATCGTCAGCACCTACTTCCGCCACCTCTGAATCCTGGCCTGCCCCATCGTTGGCGCATCGGTGTTGTCGGAAGAACACCTAAGCGCCAACGATGGGTCTGATGGGCGCCTGGCGTTCGGGGTTCCTGGCGTTCGGGGTTTCCCGGGTTCGGGGTTCCTGGGTTTGGGGTTTCCTGGGGGTTTGGGGGGCGAGGCGGCGGCGGGTGCTTAGGCTGGGCGGGTGCCTAATGTCAGCCTCGCGGAGCGGGCGGCGCTGGTCGCGTTGCTGCGGGTCCGGCCGGAGGGCCTGACCTGGGGTGAGATCGCGACGCAAGTCGTGGAGGCCGGGAGCGCGGTCGCGGTATGGGAGCGCAGCGTCCCGGCGACGCTGACCGGCGTACCCGGACAGTTGGGGCCGCTCGAGTCGGCCGCCGCCGACGTGACGGCGTGGACGGACCGGGGCTGGACCGTTCTGGTGATCATGGACCAGGACTACCCGGCCCGGCTGCGCGGCATCCACCAGGCGCCGCCAGTGCTATTCGCCCTGGGCACAGTGATCTGCGACGACCCGGCGGTCTCGGTGGTGGGCTCGCGCCGGGCGTCTGAGCGGGGCCGGTCGATCGCCGCGAGCGTGGCCCGCGAGCTGACTCGGCGCGGGCTCACGGTCGTGTCAGGGCTCGCGCTCGGGATCGACGCGGCCGCGCACCGGGCCGCTCTCGACGCCGGGGGGCGCACGGTCGCGGTCATCGGCACCGGCATCAGCCGGGCCTACCCGGCGGAGAACCGCGGGCTGCAGGAGGAGATCGCCGTCGGCGGGCTCTTGTTGTCGCAGTTCTGGCCGGACGCGCCCCCGCAGCAACGCAACTTCCCCATGCGCAACGCCACGATGTCCGGCTACGGCCTCGCCACCATCGTGGTCGAGGCCGGCGAGCACAGCGGCGCCCGCATCCAGGCCAGGCTCGCGGTCGAGCACGGCCGGCCCGTCATCCTGACCTCGGACGTCGTCGAGCGGAATGCGTGGGCGCAGGCCCTGGCGACTCGGCCCGGCGTGGCCGTGGCTGGCAGCCTGCGCGCGGTGATGGCCAGCGTCGACCACGTCGTAGCCGAGCGCGAAGCGGTCGGCGACGCGCTCGCGCGGCTGGTGGCGCCGTAGCGATGCTGGACGAGGGAACCGTCGCGCGGTTAAGCGCGAGCCTGGTCAGCCTGGCCGGCGGTTACCTCCGCAACGTCGTCCGGCGAACTGGGGCTACCTGCACCCTCTGCGCGACTCCGGTTGATCGTTTTGATTACTGCTACAGCTGCAAAAATAATTCCCACCGGGCTGATCTCGCCGACGCTGTCGCGTTTATCACCTATGCCGTGGCCGGTGAGCAATCCGGATACGTCTTACGGGGATACAAAGCGCCGGAACCGCTGGACGAGCACCGGACGATTGTCTCATTGCTGATCCTGCTGGGCTTGTCGATGCACGCGGACTGCGCGGGCGTGCTCGGCGGCCCGGTGACGCACTGGGCGACCGTGCCGTCGTTGCCGGGAAGGCCCGGAGAGCATTCTTTGCATAAGATCGTGCGGTTGACGGCACCAGGCCGGGAGGTCAGCTTGCTCGCGGCCGAGCGAGCGTCGAGGCCACGGGCGCTGCGGGCGGATCACTTCGAGGCGGGGAGCACGCTGCCGGACGGCAGTCACGTCCTGCTGATGGACGACACCTGGGCCACCGGCGGGCACGCCCAGTCGGCCGCGCTGGCGCTGAAGAAGGCCGGCGCGACGCGAGTATCGCTGCTGGTCGTGGCCCGCTGGCTCAAGCCGGACTTCGGCGAAAACGGGCGGTTTCTCCGCAAGCTGGCTGACAGTACGTACGATCCGCGGATCTGCCCGTGGACGGGCGGCGCCTGCCCAGGGGGTGAGGCGGGTTAGCGGCAGGCGAAGACGCCGCTGCGGAAGGCGTCCTGGAAGCAGCCGTCGGCAGTGACGACGGCCTCGACGCGGGCGCAGACCTCGTCGAGTACGGCGTCGAAGTCGACGGGCTCGCCGACGTGCGCGAGGATCGGCTCGCGGAGGCTGTCGAGATAGTCGCGCACCGGCTGGGCGTGCGGGAACGCGAGCGACAGCTCGTTGCGGTGGAGAGTCACTTCGGGGAACTCGTGCTCTAGTGCGGCGGCGCCGGCCTCGGTGGTAAACGTCAGCGCGGGCAGCGCCTCGGCGGTATGGCCGAGGTGCTCGCTGAGCGCGTTGTTGAGCAGGCCGTGGATCTCCGAGAGCGACCCCGTGCTGTTAGTGGACGCGAGCACCGTCCCGCCTGGCCTGACGATGCGGCGCAGCTCGCGGACGGCGGCATCCATGTGGGGCACGTGGTAAAGCATGTGCATGGCCATGGCGACGTCGAGGCTGTCGTCGGCTAAGGGAAGTTGCTGGGCGTCGCCCTGGAGGATGGTCAGCCGGCCCGAGCCGCGGAGGTCATCAAGGGTGCGCAGCATCCCCGCCGACAAGTCGATGCCGATCGCGTGCCGGCAACGGCCTTCGGGGACAAGCTGCCGCAACTCGAACCCGTTGCCGCAGCCAATGTCGGCGACAAGCTGACTCCCATCCCAGCCAACTGGGGAAAGCCGCCAGCCCGGGTCGGCCGGCCCTTCGACGTAAGCGAAGATCGACATCCGCGAACGAAGATGCCGGTCATCCGCGTACGCCGACCGAGTAAGGAACCGTCGGCCCGTAGCCGGATCGTCGTCACCCATGTTTCACAGGCTAGCCTTGCCGCCACTTGGCCCCTCGGCGAGGTGATACGCCTAGTCGAGTTGTGCCGTCGGCGAGCTGAGTTACTGCGAGCATTCTGATTCCTTTTCCGGCTCCGCAGCGAGGACAGGAATGCGGCCTGCTGAGGCCGTCTCTGCTGGTGGCATAAAGAGATGCGCGGCGTTGCCAGGCACGGCATGATGGCGCGATGGCCCGATTCGCTTCCTATGACGGCACCGAGATCGGCTATCGGACGCTGGGGGAGGGACGGCCGCTCGTGTGCCTGCCCGGCGGTCCTGGCCGGGGCAGTGAGTACTTCGGGGATCTCGGCGGCCTGAGCGAGTCCCGGCGGCTGATCTTGCCGGACACGCGGGGCACCGGGCTGTCGGCGGACGCCAGCGACCCGGCGAGCTACCGGTGCGACCGGCTCGCCGGCGACGTCGAGGCGCTGCGGGCTGAACTGGGGCTGGACACGATGGACTTGCTGGGCCACTCGGCTTCGGGGAGCCTGGCGGTGCTCTACGCGGCGGCGTATCCGGAGCGGGTGAGACGGCTGGTCTTGCTGGCGCCTGGTCTGCGGGCGCTCGGCGTGGAGGTGACCGAAGAGCAGTGGCGCGCCGCGGTGGAGCGCAGGTCGCATGAGCCGTGGTATCACGCGGCGATGGCGGCGTTCGGGCGGGCCGAGGCTGGCGAGGACTCGATGGAGAACCGCCGCTTGTACATGCCGTTCCTCTACGGTCGCTGGGATGAGGTCGCCCAGGCTCACGTCGACATCGGGGTCAGCGACCGCTCAGGGCCAGTGCGCGCCGTCTTCGGCACCGAAGGCGCGTTCGACCCGCCCGTGACCCGCGAGGCCGTCCGGCGACTGGCCGCGCCGGTCCTGATCTACGCGGGCGAATGCGATGCCAATCCGACCCCGGAGGTCGCCGCGACGGCGGTCGGCCTCTTCCCGAACGCCACGCTGACCGTGCAGCCAGGGGCCGGCCACTTCCCCTGGCTCGACGACCCGGCCTTCTTCACCGCCGCGCTCAACTCGTTCCTGGACTGAGTGCCGCTGCCGCCGCTGCTGGCGTCTGGCTCGCGCCGCTGTTCGTCGTCGGGAGGCCGATGCGGGGGCCCTCGTGTCGTTAGCCGGGGAGTCCGCTCCTGCAGGCGTATCCTCGCGCTTTTCGGTGGAGGATTTCCGCGTTCTCGGCGGAGAGTTTTCTTATGACGGAGGATCTTCGTGGCCTCGGCGGAGGATTTTCTTTCGTCGGAGACTTGTCGTCGCTTTCGCGGGAAGTTATCTACGTTGTGATGGAGTATCTTCGCTTGGCGGCGGATTGACTACGTTTTTTGACGAAGATTTACCGCGAGGCGATTATCCTACAGTGGGTCATCGTCCGGTCGCCCGGCGCGCAGACCGGCGTTCTTCTCGCCCGCGCGGACGGCGAGCGCCAGGCGGCGGCCGAAGGCAACCAGGTCGCCGGGCGCGTCGGGTTCTTCCTGAGAGTGGATGACTTTGGCGCTGCCTTCGAGCGAATGACGGCTGCTGGCGTGCGATTCCTCACTACGCCGTGAACAGAGCCCTACGGGCGCGTCGCTGTCTTCCTCGACATCGCGGGCAACAGCTGGGATCTGCGCGGTCCTGCCACCTGACGAGGACGACGACGGCTACTCCGAGTGGATGCGCCGGGCTAGCGCGACGGACGGAGGTCGTCTGAGTGCCCGGCCGCTAGCCGCGGCCACTGGGCGGTGGGGCGGCCGTTGGAACGGAACTGGTCACCGTCGGTCCGGAAGGACTGGGGCCAGCCGGCGGGTGAGTCCTCCCACACCTCCTGGCGTCCGTAGACGCTCATGTCGAGCAGGCCATAAGCCGGCGCCATCGCCTCGGCGGCGCGACCGGTGCTCCAGTAGGTCTCGAACACCCGCCCCTCGTGCTGCAAGTAGAAGACCTGCATGCCGAACCACCGTCCGGCCAGCAGCGCTTCGGCCGAGTCTCGCGCGGAGTACCAGGGCATGTCCCAGCCCATGAAGTCATGGTAGGCCGCGCTCTCCGCGTACGGACCTTGGCCGAAGACCGCGTAGGTGAGGTCCCGCGAGTGCAGGTAGGGCAGTCCGCCGATCTGCCCGGTGAAGAAGGTGCATCCCTCGCACTGGCCCTCGGCTGGCTGGCCGTCGTGCCACATGTGGAAGTAGGCGACGAGTTGGCGGCGGCCCTCGAACACGTCGATCAGCGGGACGGGACCGTGCTCGCCGGTCAGCGGGATAGCTGGGTCCACCTCGACCATGGGCAGCCGCCGCCGCGCCGCCGCGATCGCATCCCCCTCCCGCGTATGCGCCTTCTCCCTGACCACCAGCTCATCAAGCTGCGCCTGCCAAGCGGCCCGGTCGGCAACGTCCGGCAGCGCGGCAGTGCGGACGGACGCCACAGCGTCCACCTTTGTCAGCTCATCCTTCATGATCGCCTCCTGGTATCGGGACGCTGAGTCTCCTGCCCCGGAAGGTAGACGGTCGGGAACCGCGAAACTCATCGCTGACGCCCCTGTCTCCGCCTCGTAACGCTCGCCGAATCATGCCAGGCCCGGCGCGCTCACGATGCTCGGAACACCTCGTCTAGGTGCCATTCCAGGAAGTCGCGGTTCGGCCGGTCGGCGTGGCGGTCAGGGAGTTCAATGACGTGGCCCGCCTTCGCGTAGTACTGCTCGCCGTTGCCGAAGTCCGTCCTCAGTCTCGGGCTGACCAGTAGCCGGTGAGCAGGGTCGACGCCGAGATAGCCCTGGTCGAACATGATGTGGACGTCCGATCTGAGCAGCAAGCCATTATCTATCCGGTGCTCGCCCCCGGCCTGTACAGGGCGGATATGGGCGGCCTGCAGGACGGGTGAGATCTTGAAGGCCACCCGATCGACGTTACCCTTTTAGCGGCGGCCGTCCAGCCACAGTGCCCAGGGTTCGATTGACCCGACCAGGAGCAGGCCCGCCCTGGCCCATGGATCCTCTGCTAGGCGCGACCTGATCTCGGCGTCGTCCCGCGCCTCCACCAGGTGCAGCGTCCGGTCACCGCTACCGAGCGGTCCGCCCACGATGATGAACTTGTCCTCGACGAGTCCGTCCATGAAGGCCGCGTGCTCGTCCCAGCCGTCCTGCTCCCTGATGGGCCGGGAGGCGTCCCAGCCTGGCCCATGGATCAAGGTCAATGCGAAGCTAGCCATGCCCGGCACGTTATCGACCGCGACTGACAGGGGCCCGAGCCTGGAGTTCGTCCTGCCGGAGCCGGGGCCGGGGCCGGGGCCGTCGGCTCGGCGTGCGAGCGGGTCACGTCTTCGCCCATCAGGTCGTGAGGGCTGGGAGGCGGGCGGCCAGGCGGGCCTCGTTGACCAGTTCGATCCCGTAGCGGTCGATCTGGACCGGAACCACGTAGGGAGACGACATCATCTTGAGCCGGACGTAGCCTTGGTCCTCGTGCCCGATGATCGCGTCGCCGAACGCCTCGAAGTCGTGGAACTTCGCTAGCTCCTGGACTTCCATGGAGTTGTTCAGGTGCGCGACGACCCAGTTCCTGGTGCTCGCCAGGACGGGGTAGGCGACCGAGGTCACCTGCTGCGCCGCATAGAGCATCCCGATGTTGAGCTTGTCGGCCTGCCTGGCCATCCGCATCCAGATGTCTGGCCCCTCTTCATGCCGCTGGGCGGAGAGCAAGTCGCTGGCCTCACCTAGGGCCACCTGGATGTGCGGCGGCTCTTGGCCGGCGGCGAACACCTCGGTCTGCCGTTCCATCAGGAACTCGGCCAGGTTGCGCGACAACTCGCGGATGGTCACGTCGGGCCCGAGGTGCATGTCAACGATGACGATCTTCCCGGCCGTGAGCTCGCGGTAGATCTCCCTTCGGTAGTCAAGCCGCGACTGGGGTGCATGGAACGGCTTGAGCGACTTGAACTTGGCATAACCAGCTACGGCCCGGCCGTGATTGAGTTGCGTGTAGATAGGCAACGCGGATTGCCAGGCCTCGCCCCGTACGAACGACCTGAGTCCGTCGCCGGCTCCGCCAGCCAAGTCCTGCTTCTCCGAGTGCTCGATGATCCAGTCGATCACCTGGGTGAGCGAGCCGCTCTCGATGCCGATCGTGCGGCGGTCTTGCGCGCGGTCGATGTGTCCCCGGCCCAGCTGCTTCTCAAGCTCGTCGGCCAGATCCCTTCGCATCTGCACGCGAGCTCGCCAGGGCCATTCCTTGCCGCTTTGATCTGCCTGCGTGCCGGGGGTCTGATAGTCGGCCTTGGCCAGCGCGCCGTACAGCAGCAGCCTGCCCCGGCTGGCTCGGGCGGCCCGCTGCTCCGACTCGCCCCTGGCCTCTCCGACTATCCCGTGCCCAACAAAGTCGGCCTGCAAGAATGCCCGCACGTAGTCGGAGTCAGCGTCAGCGAGCACCGAAGAGATGATGCCCTTGACGGCCTCGATCTGGCCGGGGTCATAGAAGTTGAAGCCGAGCGGGCGGACGTTCTGCTCGCGGCCGGTGGCGCCGAACTTGTAGACCATCACCCGGCCGCTGCCGATCGCGGCCAGTTCCGTGCCGCTGCGATCGTCGGGATCGGCGTACTCGCCTTGCGGGTCAAGGATCAGCTGCCCGATCGGCGGCCGCCCGGCGGCGCGGCGCCGCTCAGAAACGGCGAACACCCGAGCCGCCACGGTCTTCATCGTGTTCGACTTGCCCATCCTCGTCATGCCGAAGATGCCGGTCTTCGTTCCGATGAAGTCGCCGACATTGACCTCGACCGGGACGTCGTCTTGCTTGGCCAGCGTCGTCCTGCGCCTCGTAGAGGAGTAGCGGACGGCGCCGATCCGCACCATCTCGGCCGGCTCACGGGTCGGCCTGATGTACGAGGCGATCGCGCCCAGCCCATCGCCCACCGGCTTGAAGACTCGATAGGTAGCTGTCGCGTAGAAGTTGTCGATGTCGTGGCCAAACTGAAGGCTGATCCGGCCGTCGCGATTGTCTTCGTAGAACGTGCCGATAATCTGGCAGTCCAAGCCGGTGAAGGAGGTCCGTTCGCGAGCGGCGGCGTCGAGTTCGACATCGAGGACCGCCGATGGTGATGGATCCTTCTGCCCGCAGAGCGCATCGCGCAGCGCCGCTTCCCTGAGCGCCAGCAGGTCACGCTCGACCACGAGCGGCGCGCTGCCCTCGACCCGCAGGAGGAGCACCTCATCGTCGTCCTCGTCGGCAGGCCCGGCCTCGCGTGCCGTCGCCAATAAAAATTCGTGCCGCGCGATACCGCCGACCTGCCGCTTCCACTTGTCCTGGGTAATGACAATGGCCCGGTCGAAGGTGAGCGAGCCGATCGCGCCGATCCGCACGGCCCGGTCATCCGCCAGCAGCGTTTGCTCGATGAGAGTCCCCGCGCCAACGTGGGGGATCAGGTCGTTCAAGCTGCCGCCTCCGTGATGAGTAGGGATGAAATGCGCGCAGGTCTTATCTTGCCGTATCGCCCGGACAATTCTGCGCCAAGGGAACCATGCTGTGGACAACGCCTATTTGCAGCACGAAAGAATGTGGATAAGCCCGCCAGGGTTCGCCGCCACCCGTACAATCCCGCCCTGAGGCTGACCTGGCCAAGCTTGAGGCCGAGGGTGATCACGGACGATCGGAGGGGTTCTGCGGCGCGGGTGACGGAGGCGCCCCTGCGGTGTTCCGTGATCTTGGTGTTCTCGTGATCAGGGTAGTTTGGTGCGTGATCACCCCGACGAACTACCGTGATTGTGGATTTTTCATGATCACGGGGGGATTGCTGTGGACCGGCGATTGTCCGTGATCACGGTCGGCGTGGTGATCACGGACAATCGCTGGCCTTGCCCTGGGCGCCGGGTTGGTGCCGAGGGTCGGACGGGCCGGCCCGCTGCTAGTAGAGCAAGTCGAGGGTGTTCGTGTTGTCGTCCACGAAGTACACCCCGCCGTCGCATGGTGCTACGGCCAGGCCGAACAAGGCCCCGGCGCCAGGCGGGCTGCCGGTGGTGTCCAGGGAGAACTGCGCGACCTGAGTGCCGAAGGACGTCGTCTCGACGATCTGGCCGTCGCCGCCGTTGACGGTCAGGATGTCGCCGTTCGGCGCGATAGCGAGGCCGAGCGGGCTGCTGAGGAAGCCGCCTGAGCTCACCAGCACGCCTCTGCCGCCCGATCCTGGCCTGGTCAGCGCCTTGTTGATCCTGGTGATGCGGTTATTCAGCGTGTCGGCGACGTACAGCGCGCCGTTACGTCCGACCCCGAGCCCGGTCGGGCCGATGACGAACGCGTTCGGGTCCGTCCGCTCGGAGAAGCCGGACCCGACGACCGTGAAGCTGGTGAGCTGCGGCGGGTTCGGCGAGTTGGGGAAGAACCGCAGCGAGTACCGCGTCACCGTGCCCCGGTTGACGACGTTGCCGCCGGCGCTGACCGTGCTGTTGAGCACGTTGGTGACGAAGAGCAGCGCCCGGGAGCCGGAGACGGCGGCGGTCGCGTCCCATGGGCCGTTGATGCCGTGACCGGCGATGACCTCGCGCACCCGGCCAGTGCTGTCCAGCACCAGCAGGCAGCCGGCCCTGGCGGTGGCGGCCTGCCCGTTGCTCGACGGCGCGCTGCCGACGATGACCCAGTTGTCGATGACGACCAGGGCGGTGCTCAGGCCGATGCCTCCTGGGCACGCGCCCGGCAGTCCGCTGGCGGAGATCTGCGCGAACGTCGTTACTTCGCCCTGCGGGCTGACCTCCACGATCGTGGACCCGGTGCCCTGCTGGTTGGAGGAGTCGTTGAAGTTGCTGACGAGTACGTTGCCCTGGTGCAGGCTGCCCTTGCTGTGGTCGATGACGGCGACGCCGTAAGGGTTCACGTCACCGTTGAGCGGCACCGTCGACGCGACCTGCTTGACGAGGTTGAACTGGCCGAGAAAGGTCGGAGGCGACTGCGGCGACGCCATGGCGGGGCTCATGGCGGCTACGCCAGCGGCGGCGAAGACCGCCACCCCGGCAGTCAGCACGGCAAATTTGCTGATGAAAGTCATTCCTTGTGCTCCTCCAGCATCGGACCTGCTGATCAGTTATGGGCTCAGCGGTCGCCGACGTGGCCTGGAAGGAAATGGAAATGACGGGTCGCCGCCGCGCCCGCTACATATTGTCACTGATGACTACGCACAGTAAGCGATGCGGGTACGGGCTAAATCCGCGTTGTGGCGATTGGCGGCCTGAGTCGTGCCAGCGCGATTGCACCGGCCAGCGGGCAAAGGAACACAATTGGCACCAGTCTGGGTTCCTGCGAAAAGGCCAGGCCGCTGGCGATCGCGCCGGCGACGAGCATGCCGAGCAAGGCGAGCCGGTAACCGACGCCGGCCCGTCCAGCGGTCGCCAGGTCGCCGAGGATCCCGGTCAGCATTCCTGTCATGTACGTCGCTGAGACGCCGGGCATCCGCATCGCAATGACGGCCACACTCTGGCCGCCCATGGCCAGCGCCGCTGTCCCGAGCAGCGCCAGCTGCGCCGCCCCGCCCGGCCGCCCGGCGGTCCACTCCCAGCCAGCGGTGAACCCGGCCAGCACGACAAACTCGGCCGCGAGCACGGCGCTGAGCGGTCGCGGCTGGCCGCTGCCAGGCGGCGCATCGCGGTCGACGAAGTGGCTGGCTGCCAGCGCCCCGGCCACGTAGCCGGCGAACGCGGTCGCTGAGTGCGCCGCCAGCGACCCGCTGCGCTCGGCCGCGCTGAGCCCGAGCAGGACCATATTGGCGGTCATCACGCTGGCGAACACCCCGCCGAGCCCGAGGAAGGTCACCGCGTCCGTCGCGCCCGCCGTCATCGCGAGCAGCGCGACGAGCACCTGCCGGTGCTGGCCAGGAACGGTGGTCGGCGCCTGCTTGGCTGTCATCGAACCGATCCCGCCACGAGCTAGTCGCCGCTCGTGTCGACACCCATCGCGGCGACCCTTTCGTCGCTGCCCAGCGGGCGGAGCAGGGGCAGGGAGGCGGTGCGCAGGCTAGCAACGGCCTTGTCGAGGGAACTGCGAGAGTATTCGCTCGGGCTGTCCTTCGACTTGGTCACGGTGAGCGCGCGGGCCAGTTCACCGCCGAGCCCCTGGGACTGCTCGAGGAAGGCCCGCGACACGGCGCCGTCGATCAGGACGGGGGCGCTCACGAGCAGCATCACCATGTAGGTTCTGACCTCATCGAGCGCGCTCGCCCGATCGCCGGAGCCGTCGACGACGGCCGATACCGCGGTCACCGAGCGGGTTGCCTGTGCCATCATGATGGCCGACTGGGCCGCGACCGCCTGGGCGCGGTCATTGAGCTGCCTGATCCGAACCAGTTGGTCGACGACCAGCACCGTGATCAGCAGCACGAGCAGGCCGGACACGGTGTCGGTGGTCAGCGCGTGCGCGAGCCACCAGCGCCGCATGCCCGCGTCGGTGAGGTCGGTGACGGCCAGCGCGGCGGCGATGAGGGTGGCCGCGGCCGCCGCGATCCAGCCCTGCCAGCGATTCAGCACGAGTTCACGTTAGCGACTGGCTGCCGCGGCCCTGCGCACCCGCCCTGGCCGGCTAGCCGGACGCGGGCACCTCGTCCTTCGCCGGCGGCTGGGCCTGGCCGGTCTGGGTGGCCCGCAGGATCCGGGAGCGGCTCAGCAGGAAGACGCCGCCAGCGACCGCGATCGCCGGCAGCGCGGTCAGCCATAGCAGCGGGCCGTGGCTGACGGTCTCACCGAAGACGACGATCCCCCAGATCGTCGAGACGAGCGGGTCGACGAGCGTGATCCCCGGCTGGGAGGTGGTCAGCGGCCCGGCCTGGTAGGCGTTCTCGAGCAAGAACGCGGACACGACGCCGGCCGCGATCGTGGCGTAGAACTGCCAGCAAGTCAGGACCGCCACGATCCCGCCGGAGCTGAACTTGTCCGCGAACCCCTTCGTGTACGCGGCGGTCAGGCCGTAGCCGAGGCCGGTCGCGATGCCGAGCAGGCTCGCCCTGACCGTTGGCTTCGGGTGCGCCCGGGCTGCGAGCACGAGCACGATCAGCGCCGCGATGTTCGCGGCCGACATCGTGATCCACAACTCCGCCGCGATCGCCTTCGCCGGTCCCGGCTTCGGGTCAAGCAACGCGAGCAACCCGATAACCCCGCCAGTCAGCGCCCCAATCGCCACCCACTCACGCGCCCCGATCGGGGTGTGCAGCAGCCAGGCCCCGCCGATGATCGTCATGGGCAGCTCGAGCACCACGACCAGTTGCACGGAAGCGAGCTGCCCCGTGCCAAGCGCCGCCGACGCGAGGGCGAAGGAGATCATCATCATGGCGACCGCCGCCAGCCAGATCCGGCGGTGCACGAGATCGGTGATCAGCTTGAGCTTGAACTCAGCCTGATCAGGCTCATCCCGCGCGGCCTTCCGGTTCAGCACGTTCCCTGTGGCGTTCACCAGTGCTGCGAAAAACGCCAGGACGTAGCTAATCACTCGGCCTGCCCGCGAGAATAATCCGACCTCGGATAATCCGATTTGGGATAGTCCGATCTCGGGGTAGTCTGATCTCGGGGTAGCCGGAGCCGGATGGTCCAAGCGGTGGGAGTCGGAGCGGGGGCAAGCGGAGCGGGGGCAGGCGGAGCGGGGCGAGCCGGAGCGGGGCCAGCTTGAGCGGGGGCAGCCCGAACCGAAAAATCCGATTTCGGATATTCGGATTTCGGGTAGTCCGAAATCGGGGTGGCGGCCGGCGGGGCCGGGGCGGGGACGATGGCGATGGCGATGGCGGGGATGATGGCGATGGCGATGGCGATGGCGGGGATGATGGCGAGAACGATAGCTGGGGCCTCCCTTCC
>DATKFV010000141.1:0-43864 GCA_035511035.1 Streptosporangiaceae bacterium | reverse complement strand
CTGCCGCCCGCCGGCAGCGGATTCCTCGAGCTGCGGCTGCCCTGGATCACCCTGGCCCGCGGCGGCCCCGAACCCGGCTACCTCACCCGGCTCGGGCCGATCACCCCCGCCCAGGCCAGCTACCTCGCCCTCCTCGCCGCTCGAGATCCCGCCACCGAATGGAGAGTCGTCCTCACTGACCACGCCGGCCGCGCCACTGCCATCACCCGGGCCAGACCCCGCCGGTCACCCGCCCGGCCCGCCCGAGCTGGCCCTGGCAGCCCTCGGGCAGGCCCCGCCAGCCCGAGCAGCCTCTTGCGCCGCGTCACCGTGATCATTTCCGCCGACGAGCTGAGCACCGCCGCCGGCAGCGGCCAGGGGACCACACCCGGCCCTACGACCAGGACGGCCCGACTTGCAGCTGCAATTTGGGTTGCCTGTGCCGCTACCACCACAAGCTCAAACAGCATGCCCGGTGGCGGCTCGACCAGAGCACACCCGGCACCTTCACCTGGACCACCCCCACCGGACGTACTTACACCGTCAAGCCCGACCCGCAAGCCGCCTGAACGGCAGAAGCTCCTCAAGTCGCCACTACTCGCGCCAAACCTTGTGCATGCTGACGGGTAGTCAGGTCCGGTCCTGAGCGGGACGCTGGTGCGAAAGCGAACGAGGAGGACCAATGGGCGTGCCGGGAATCAGGAATCTTGGTCGGGGAGGATGGCTGGCAGCCGGGATTGTGCTGGCGTTCGTGCTCGCGCCGTCGGCGGCGATCGCGACGGCGGCCGGTGTCACCGAGATCACCGGTCCAGGAGGGCAGCGTGCAGCCGTCACGGACGCAGGCCAGCTCACTACGACGCCGGCATCGGCAGGCAGCTTTGAGACCAGGGGAGGCACCCTGGTTACGACGCTGACGACACCGCAGTGCTTGACATTGCCCCCCTTCTCGGCGACTACTGGCTTCGTGATCACGCAGGTCACCGTCAGCGTGGACAGCGACCCCGATCCAGGGACGAGCGACCTCGGCTTGTACGAGGGCTCGGGTTGCGATCTGAAGCGAGTGGTTACCACGCTCACTCCGGCATCGCTGGGGATGACCGTGCTGCCCGTCGATCCAGGTCTGGCGATCCCGAAGCACGGCACGTTCTCGTTCGCCGTTCAGGACATGGGCGCCTTCGTCACCGTGTACGGCTACAAGGTGCCGGCCAGCGAAGTCAGCGGCTACACCCCCAACCACTGAGCGCGCAGGCCGGGTGTCCGGCAGCCGCTAGGTCTGCGTGGGGGGATTCGGCGGCAGGATCGCCCGGCACGACGGCGTAAGCGGGGATCTCGGCTGCGCCGGTGGCCTGGAAGGCTGCTTCGAGGTCAAGCTCACGGTGCCGTGGGCACGTCAGAATGGTCGGTGCGGCTGTCCCACCTCGGGTAGTAGGGACGCACGCCGAACGCCTTTGCCAGCGCCGACAGGACCGGAAGCATGAGGTTCTGCACGGCGATGGACGGTGCGGTGACCCGGCTTTCGTGGCGGAAGTGCCAGAAGGTGGCGCCGAGCCGGAGCGGGTTCCTTGGCGCGCCCCTGGCCGTGGTCCTGCCATCGGCTACCAGGCCGGCCACCGCCTCGTGGAACTCCTTGCTGCGCAGCGCGGGCCTGAGCTCGACTACCGCCTCGATGTCGAAGAGGCCGGAATTGCCCTCGGAATGGCGCACGCCAGCCGGCACGATGATGGTCTCGCCGGCCTTCGCCATGACTTCTTCTCCGTCAATGGTGAAGCGAGCGTCGCCGGCGGTGATGATGAAGCGCTCTTCCTGGCTCGGATGGATGTGCTCGGTGATCATGCCGCCAGGTACGCTGCGCCAGCTGAACCGGAGGAGTTGCCCGTCGCTGTCCTCGGCGGTAGTCGTGAACTCGATCCACTCCCCGGTGGCAGGGTTGTAGAACGGCCGGAAGCCGGTCATCGTCGGGTCAGGCCGAAGAGGCATCTGGCCTGCTGCTCATCAGGTTCTTCTCGCTGTCCACGTGAGCCTTCCTCACGGCCACCGGAACAACTGGCCGCCGTCAGCGGCTCAAGCCGGTACCCGGCCTCAGGTTATACCTGTAATAGAAAACAAGCAATTTTTTTCCGGAGATCTGTAATACACTGCGGGCGTGCCTGACTGGAGCTTCCTGACCAACCACGCCCGCGTGCTGCTGTGCATCGCTCGTGACCCGGGGCTGAGGCTGCGCGACATCGCCGCCCGCGTCGGCGTCACCGAGCGCACGGCGCACGGAATCGTGACCGATCTCACCGTGGCCGGGTACGTGATGAAGACGAAGGACGGCCGGCGGAACCGGTACGAGATACAGGCGCACATGCCGCTGCCCGAGCCAGGAACCAGCGCGCCTGCCCTCGGCGAGATCCTCGCCGTGCTGCTAGGTGGCGCGGACGGTCCTGACCGGGAGTGCGCCAGCCTTCCCTAGAGCCAGCGCTAGGGCCAGCGCTGGCCTAGTCATGAGCTGAGGCCCTGGCGGCCTCGGCCAGCAGGCGAGCGAGCTCGGCCGGCTGGGTGAACATCGGCCAGTGGCCCGAGTCGATGTCGACATATTCGAGGTGCCGGGCTTTGGAAAGCTCTGGCAGCTCGCCCCCGTCGATCCACTCCCTGGCCTGGGCGGGGGAGAACTCGGGGCAAATCAGCGTGACCGGCACGTCAAACCGCCGCTCGTCCCGCAGCCGCACGACCCCCTTGGCCACACCTTCGGGGACTGCGATCGCGGCGTCCGCGATGCGCCGACGCTGCTCCAGGTCAAGATCGGCGGAATCAGGGCCCTCGAACGGCCCCCACCCTGGGAACGGCATGACGCCGTCGGTCAGCTCGAAGAAGTCGGCGTAGGTCGCTCCGTCGCTGGACGAGAAACCGCCGATCATCGTGACCCGCGCCACCTTGTCCGGCCTGGCATCGGCCGCCATCCAGGCGAGCGTGCAAGCGGCCGAATGACCGACCACCATCACCCGGCCGGCCGCGGCATCGACGGCCGCCAGCACGGCCGCCTGCTGGTCGGCAAGCGTGGCCGCGGCCGGCGGCGCTCCCTGACCAGGCAGCCAGAGGGGCACGGCCTGATGGCCAAGCACCCGCAGCTGCGGAACAACCGCGTCCCAGGCGGAGCCGTCGAGCCAAAGACCGGCGATCAGGAGGAAATCCATGGTGTTACCTGCTCCGCCCGCAGTGATGACAGTGAGCGGCCGGGCAGGCGGCTCGACCAGCTTCGACCGTAATGGCATTACCGGACGATCAGCTTCCGGTTAGGCGGTAGCTTTCTTACTCTCGTCACATGACATCCACCGCCAGTCCCACCGCTCGCGCCCTGCAGACACTCGAGATCCTGCAACTCCAGCCCGGCGCGACGGCCGGCCAGCTCGCTGAGCGCCTCGGGGTCACGGAGCGCGCGGCCCGCCGCTACGTCGCTATCTTGCGAGAGGCCGGGGTGCCCGTCGAGTCCGCCCGCGGCCGGTACGGCGGCTACCGGCTCGGCCGGGGAATGCGGCTGCCACCGGTCCTCTTCACCCAGGACGAGGCGCTGGCGCTGGTAATGGCCGTGCTTGAGGGTCATCCGGCGGCGACCGGCACCGGTGAACTGGCCGGTTCAGCACTGGCCAAGGTCATCAGGGCGCTGCCAGAGAACGTCGGCCGCCAGGCCGCCGTGCTGCGCGAGAACGCCTCGGCGGCCCCCGACCGCCGCGCTGCTCACCCCGATCCGGCCGTGACCAGCGCGCTCGTCGTCGCCGTCGCATCGAGGCACCGGGTCAGGCTCAGGTACCAGAGCCAGTCAGGCAGCGAATGGGAATCAGAGGCCGACCCGTGGGCGGTCGTGGTCCGGCACGGACGCTGGTACCTGCTGTGCCATTCCCACCACGCGGGCGCGGTCCGCAGCTACCGAGTCGACCGGGTCCGCGCGGTCGAGCACACCCGCCACTCGTTTACGCCGCCGGACGACCTTGACCCGGTAGCGGCGCTCGAGGAGAACCTCGGGCAGGGCTGGGAATTCCCCGCCCGGGTCGTGTTCATGGCCCCGCCGTCGGAGGTGGCACCATGGATCCGCCCGCCGATGGGACACCTCGAACCGCACGCCAGCGGATGCGTGCTGACCGGCAGCACCAGCAACCCCACCATGTACGCGCAGGAGTGGCTCGCGGCCATGCCCTTCGCCTTCCGCGTCGAAGGCGGCGACGAACTCCGCGCCGCCGTAGCCGCCCTCGCGTCGCGATGCGCCGCCGCGGTCGCGGACCAGCCAGGATCCCTCAGCTGACGCGACTCACGGGAGACCCTGGCTGCGCCGCGGCCGGCGGGTACTTCCGCTGGATCAGGGCGTTCAGGTGCTCCCGGTCAGGGGCGAGCAGTGCCCTGACGCCGTCGGCGCTCACTTCCGCGACGATGATGTCGCCGACCTCGTCGTGCACGTCGCTGAACAGGCCGTGCGCCTTCATCTTCTGGGCCTGGTAGCGGTTGTCGTCGGTCGGGCTCACGTAGTGGACCGCCCAGATCTTGTAGCGGTGGACCAGGAACAGGTGAGCCAGCGTCATCAGCCGCTTCTGGCGCAGGGCGCTGTCGAAGGTGTTCTGGTCCCTGACCGACAGCATGTGCCGCCCCCGCCGGTCCACGATCACCGAGAAGATCACGTTGGCGACCTTCTCACCGTTCCCGTTGGCCAGGCTGAGCTCAAGCAACTCAGACCCGGCCCTGTGCGGCCGCAGCGCCACCCGCAGCTGGCCAGGAAGCTGGTGGTACTCCGTCCAGGTGGCCAGCCACTCTTCGAGCAGCTTGGCCGGCACCTCGGTCTGGACCAGGTGCTGGTGCTGCGTCGAGCCCTCGCCCATTGCCTTGGTGGCCGCCGTGCCGCCCGAGACCGCCATGAGCGCCGCGTCCGACCTCGGCCCGCCCACGAGCGTCTGCGGCGTCCGGTAAGGCGACTCGACGAGGCGGAACTTCCGCTGCAGCCGGGCCAGGGCCAGCATGCCGTCCTGCCTCAAGGCGGTAGCGAACTCCTCGGCCGCCAGGCCATCGATCTGGTGCCCGCCGTAGGTGATGAAGTTGAAGACGAACCCCAGCTCGCCGAGCTCGGCCGGGAATCGCCGCATCTCGTCCTCGCTCATGCCGGTCGTGTCCCAGTTGAACGACGGTGACAGGTTGTAGGCGAGCATCTTGCCGGGGAACTCGGCGTGGATGGCCTCAGCGAAGCGCCTGGCGTCCTGCAGGTCCGCCGTCTTGGTCTCCATCCACAGCAGGTCGGCGAACGGGGCCACCGCCAGCGACCTGGCGATCGCGTAGTCGATTCCGCCCTGGACCTGGTAGTAGCCCTCGGGGGTCTTGCTGGCCTCGCAATCCCAGGCGAGGTCGATCCCCATCGACCTGGCCCTGGCCCGCGCGGCGTGGAATGACGTCCGGTTCGCGAACTCCAGCCACTCGCTGGTGCCGAGGTCGAAGGACTCGCCCTCGCCGGTCAGGAACTCGATCACGTCCGCGACCGCCTGGGGATAGCTCGCCAGGGTGGCCTGGGCCAGCCACGCGTCCAGATAGCGCGCCTCGACGCGGTCAAGCAGCTCCTCGACCGACCCGGCGCCCCCAAGGAACGCGTGCGCGCTCGCCTGCACGGCGCCCAGCACGCCTGCCTGCGTGAGCCAGGCGCTGGCCTCGTCGTACTCCTCGGCGGAGATCTTGAACAGCAGCTGGCCGCGCACGTCCTCGATGCCAAGATCGCGGAGCTTCCGCAAGATGGTCAGGTAGCCGACCTTGTAGGTCGGCAGCTCGGCGTTGGTCGCGCCGAGGATGAACGGATGGTCGCGCTCGTCCCCCCGGCCCTCGATGAAGGTGGCCGCCTCGGCGTCGGTCCTGGCCACGATGAGGCCGGGCACCTTCATGACGTCGAGCTGGAAGCGGGCCGCGTTCAGGCGCTTGATCTGCTCGTCCACGCCGACGAGCACCTTGCCGCCCTGGTGCCCGCACTTCTTGGTGCCAGGCTTCTGGTCCTCGATGTGATAACCGGCGACCCCGACCTCGACGAAGCGACGGATCAGGTTCCTGACGTGCGCGTCGCCCCCGTGCCCGGTGTCGGCGTCGGCGATGATGAACGGCCGGTAGTCGATCGGCGGGGAGGCAGCACGCGCAGCCTCGCTCAGCCTGGAGCGGGCGAAGCGCTGGTTCCGGTCGGCGGTGAGCAGCGCCCGCACGATCGGCGCGGCCTCATCCGGCACCTGGGACAGCGGATAGCTGGCCAGGTCGGGCCCTGGATCCTCGGTGACCGAGCCCTTGGCCGACGTCGCCCAGCCGCCCAGGTAGATGCCCTCGATGCCCATCCGCTTCAAGGCCACCGCCTGGCCTGGTGAGTACGGCCCGAAGGTGGTGATCTGCTTGCGCTCGGCGAACAGCTGCCTGAGCCGGTCATGGAACTGCTCAGCCGCGACCCTGGCCACGGTGTAGTCGATGTCGATCGTGCCCCGCTGCTCGACCACCTGGCGCGCCGAGTACAGCCGCGTGATCCCATCGAAGCGCGGACTGGCCAGCCAGCGCGCGGTCTGCTCGACCTCCGACTCGAAGGAGTTCAGGGCTGGGCTGCCGACTGCTTGCGTATCGATTGACGTCATGACTGGCTCCTGCCGCTCGTGCCGCCGCGGCGCTCCCTGCGCCTGCGCCGGCGCAGCACGGCGGCGGGCGACGCGCCACAACCGGGATCCTTCCCATTACAGCGGGTTGCAGGCATATCTGGTAGAGGCCAAGGTTCCCGGCGGACGAGCCGGCTGATCATGGGGCTTCCTCCGCCGTACCATTAACACCTTAATATCAGCAAATAGCCCCTGGCTGAGGTCGGTTCCTGAGCAACTCACTGACGCTGACACTCGGCTGTGGTCATCTCTTTGCGGGTGGCTGGTGACGGGCGCGGCTGGGATGGTGTTTACTTGGCGTGGTTGTAGTCGAAGTTCGTTCTCGTGTACCCAGCGCCTGCGAATTCTGACAGCGGGCGCCATGAGCCAAGGCCATGTCCCCGGCAGGCGATCGCGGCAACCCGGAGGCGCACACGTGCCTCCCGAAGATCGTTCCGGCAGGAGGAACACATGCCTCAGGGCACAGTGAAATGGTTCAACGCCGACAAGGGATTCGGCTTCATCGCCCCGGACGACGGTGGCGACGACGTGTTCGTGCACCACTCCGCGATCCAGGCTGACGGCTACCGCAGCCTGACCGAGAGCCAGCGGGTCGAGTTCACCGCGGCGCGGGGCCCGAAGGGCCCGCAGGCGGAGCAGGTGCAGCCGCTTTAATTCGGCGCTTTAATTCGGGCGCAGCCGAGGGCGGGAGGGCGCGTAGCCGTCCCGCCCTCTGTCGGTTCAATTCAGCTGTCGGTTCAATTCAGCTGTCGCTTTAATTCAGGCCGCTCTAAGCCAAGGCTGACCGGGGGCGCGAGGGCCCATGGCCGTCCCGCCCCCGGCCGCATTGGTCACAGCTTGGTCATCTTCGAATACGGGGCCAGGATGCGCAGGCGGCGTGGGTGGAAGTCCACCAGCACGGCCACTCCCTCCTCGACGCCGAGCACCACACCGAGCCCGTACTTGTCGTGGGTCACCTGATCATGGAGCTCGAACGTCTCCACCGGCTCGACCTCAAGCGGCACGTTGAAGGGACTACCAGGCAGATAGCGCCGGGGCGCGGCGCGGAACTTGCTCATCAATCCCCAGTATGCCCTCTCGCCAGGCTCTGGCCTACCGAAAGGCCCCGTTCAGTCGCCGACGTCTAGTACGGGTTCTCGGCGTAACTGAAGAACAGGTACTTCGCGGTCCGGCTGGTCCAGCCTAGGTAGAGGTCGTAGCCGGCGCCGGCGAGGGCCGGGCTAGCCTGCGTTGCTGCCTGGGGCTGGATCTCGGGCTTGGTCCAGTCACCGGGGTACAGGTCGGCCTGCGCCGCGTTGAACATGGCCGAGTAGTGCAGGCTGGTGTTGTGACGTAAGCGGTCGAGCCGTCGGGCGTGATCGCGATGGAGTCGGGGGCGCTTCCGGCGGACCCGACGGTGATGGCCGGTTGCGTCGTCCCGGTCGCGATGTCGATCGGGACGACCTTGTCGCTGCCGAAGTCGGTGACGTAGGAGGGGTGATAGCGATGCCGCCGGGAACCTGGGCGTTGTAGGAGTTCATGTAGCCGACCGGGATGGGCGCATAGGCCTGGCCTGAGACCAGGTTGATCGGTACCACGTAGCCGTTGGCGCAGGAGCTGATCTGATTGGTCACGACGTAACCGATCCGCCCGTCCGGGCTGACCGCCATCGCGTACGCCTCAGGAGTCGTCTCGTTGCAGTTCGCCGTGGTGGCGATCAGGGGAGTGCCGAACGCGTTGGTGATCGGGTTCACCGGCACGATGTCGGCGCAGAAGGGGTAGCCGGCGGCCTGGCTGCCGGCGTAGGCGACCGGCACGGGCCTGGGGTTGACGATCGCCGGGATGAGGGCAGGCAGCCGCGTGACGGCACCGGACGCCGGCGCCGTCACGCCGGCCATGGCAAGCAAGGCACAAACCGCCACGGCCACCGGGAGCAGGACTCTCGCCCGGACGGCCAGGCGCGGAAGGGATCGGCTCATGGCTCTCCTCCAGCCTTGATCGCTGAAAGCTCGTCAGCTAGCGACGGCCATGAGGACGTGTCGGCGCCGGGCATTACAAACCCCTTACAGCAAGTCCCGGCGCCGATGGCACGCGGCCTGGGCGCAGCGCTATGCCAGGTGGCGGCCCAGTCTGATCGAGCCGAGCACGGTCCTGGCGCGGGCGCCGGATCCGGACAGGCCGAGCAGGAAGTAAGTGGCCGTGCGGTGCTGCGGCCTGCGGACCGAGAAGATGAGCACGCCGCTGGACGCGCCGCCCTGGCCGGTGATCGCTGACAGGCAGATCCTGGCGCCGTGCCGGGTGAGGCAGCGCGGGTACTTCTCGCCGACGGACTGGGCGGCGTATTTTCCTGTGACCACGGTCAGGCCGGGCTGGGCCTGCTCGGCGGAGGCGGTGGGGATCTGGTAGGGGCACGGCAGGGCGGCCGGTGGCTTGGTCGCGTCGATCAGCAGCAGCGTGCCCGCTCCCTGCCCGGTCCCGCAGGTAGCCCATTGGTGCTCGTGCTCCGGGCTCCACGACCGGGGGGTCGCGAACCAGACGCCGCCGAATTGCCGCCGGAGCCAGCTGGCGGGCACCGGGCCTGGCCGGCCGGGGCTAAGCGCGACCGAGAGCGGCGACCTGGTCAGCGTGGCCAGCACGCGCCGGGCCTGCGGACCACGGGCCCCGACCTTGACCCCCAGGGCCGGGACGAGGTAGCGGACGGAGCCCTTACCGCTTGGCAGCCGGCAGACGCCGATGCCATGAATCACCGCAGTGGGCTTGCAGTGCCGGGACCTGTGCGAGAGGTGCCCGGCCGGCACGATCCAGGCCAGGCGAGCGGTCAGGCCGCAGCCCAGCCCCTTCGGGAGCTCAGGCCCGATGCCGGCGAAGATCATCCCAGTGGCCCGGGGGAACCCGCACGAGAGCTGATCACGAGCCTGGACCAGCCACGATCCCGGCACCGACAGCTGCGCGGCCCTGAACGGCACTGGCACCCAGCCGGGCCCGGCACCTGACCCGCTCGCTAGCCGCCCGGCCGCCACCGCCCGCGTGAGGGGCACTGCCCGGGGTGACGCGGCCACGGCGGCTGCGCAGCCCGCCAGCCCCGGCACCGCCATCGCGACCACCGCCCCGATCAACGCCGCCCGCCGGCCGTGCCTGCTCGGCCGCGTACCCTGCTCGCTCCCAGTCATCGCCATTACCCCTCGCAAATCAAGTGTCCGCGGCCAAGACCACCTCAGCCATCGCCAGGCCAGCGGCGAACAACCCAACTCCGATGCCCGCCTGTCCCGGCCGACGACTTGGACGAGTGAAGCAAGGCATCCGGTTGCCATTTCCCGCAAAAGAATGGAAAGGTGCCCCCAGAGCCGGGCGGCTCGTCTTCCAGGCGTCACGGCTGACGACGCTCGCCTGGTCGACTGGGCCTGGCCAACTTGCGGAGCCCATGCACCCCGCAATGCGGTGACCGCGTTCTCAGCGGCGCAGGCGGCCAGGTGGGCCGACATCGCAGCGGAAGCCCCGCATCCCGGCCTGGCGGCGGCGGCCGCCAACTGGCAGAAGTGCCGAGCGAACCCCTGAGAGGCTCCAGGCCCATGTTTCCAGCTTCACGCATCCACCCGGCTCGTACCGCCGCAGGCAAGCGAAGCCGTAGAGGTCGACAACGACATGGTGCCGCTCATAGGGGCATTGTGGTCACGAGGCTGGCACACGATGGCTTGCTGCCAAGATGACGGGGAAGCCGTCGACGCCGAGCGTGCTCACGGCCAGCGCGGCGAGACGACTGGGCACCACGGGTTCATCGAGTATTACAGAGGCTGGGCCTGGCTCAAGATGCCTTAGCCTCGGACAGATGACGAGGGGTGTCTGTCCGATATGCCTGATTGCCGGGTAGTCTATATTTGCGGTTCCGGCGAGTATAGGCAGACGACCCTTGGGGAAAGAACATGGCTAGCGTGATCATTGCTTTCTCGGTTACGCCTCTTGGTGTTGGCGAAGATGTCGGAGAAATCGTCGCGGAGGCTGTTCGCATTGTGCGTCAGAGCGGGCTTCCTAATCATACCGACGCGATGTTCACTGTTATCGAGGGAGAGTGGGACGAAGCGATGGCTGTTGTTAAGGGTGCCGTCGATGCCGTTGCGGCCCGCGCGCCTCGCGTCAGCGTGGTTCTGAAGGCCGACATGCGGGCAGGCGTTAGTGACGCGATCACATCCAAGGTCGAAGCTCTTGAGCGCTATCTGTCGGAGTAATGGCCAGCCAGATTTTCAGAACTTAGGCTCCTGAGCAGGTCGCAGTATTCGACCACTTCGGACAGAGTTCAGAGATAGAGCGCTTGCACAATTCGGCGAGAACTCGGCGATAGGCCGGATGCGGAAATCTGATTTGGCCGTCTTCCAGGCGGGCTACATAACGCTCGCGATAAGCACTCCGTCCCCAGGTAGCTCTGCCAGCGGTTACTCGGTAATGCGTCGTCGGAACAGCCAGGCGGCGATGGGTGCGGCGATCGCCAGGATGAGCGCTGACCACGCGACGGCGGCCAGTTCCGGGTGCTGCATCGGCCACGCGCTGATCGTCGCGGATGGGTTGGGGTTGCCCCAGAGGTGACGGGCGCCTGCCGTGACGGCGCTGACCGGGTTCCAGTCGGCCACGACTCGAAGCCACCCTGGCATGTGCTGGGTCGGGACCATGGCGTTGGAGACGAAGGCGAGCGGGAAGAGAACGATGAAGCCGATCGAGGCCGCTGACTCGGGGTTCTTGCTGGTGAGCCCGACGCAGATGGCGATCCAGGTCAGCGAGTAGGCGAAGAGCAGCACGAGGGCGAAGCCGCCGGCGATCGATCCCAGGCCGGCGTCGGGTCGCCAGCCGACGACGAGCCCGGTCAGGCCGACGATGAGCGCGCAAAGAAAGAAGGTCGCGAGGTCGGCGAGGGACCGGCCCACGAGGACCGACGCGCGCCACATCGGCAAGGCGCGGAACCGGTCGATGATGCCCTCGTGCAGGTCGGTGCTCAGCCCGACGCCCGTGCCCATGGTGGAGGTCACGAGATTGAGGGAGAGTATGCCAGCGAGGACGAAGTCCTTGTAGGTTCCGTGGGGGATGGGGATGCCGCCGCCGAAGATGTAGACGAACAGCGCCGTGAAGAGGACCGGCTGCACGGTGACGTCGGACAGCTGCGTCGGCTCGCGCGAGATGTGCACGAGGTTCCGGCGGGTCATCGCCCAGACGTCGTGGCACCCCCGCGCGACGCTGCTCGGTTCGCGTGAAGGCGCCGCGCCGGCCGGCGCTGTCGCGGTGGCTGTCGTCATGCTCGTGCTCCTTCCGCCGCCTGGCCCGCGCCGTGGCCGCTCTCGGGCTCGTCCCTGGTTCGGTCCCCGTGATGGCGACCTCCGGTGAGGGCGAAGAAGACGTCGTCGAGCGAGGGCTGGCGGACCTCCACGTTGTCGACGGCAATGCCCGCCTGGTCCAGTGCGCGGATGATCGAGGTGGCTAGTCCGGGGACCGGGTCGACCCCGGCACTCAGGCGCCGCCCGTCGTCGCTCACCTGGACCGGCCCGCTGACGAGCGGGGCAACGGTCGCGACGGCGTCGGTGGACGGGGCCGTCAGTGTCACCTCGAGGCGGGCACCCCGGCTCGCCTCCTTCAATTCCTTGGGCGTGTCGTCGGCGACCACGCGCCCGGAGTCGATCACGACGATCCGGTCAGCGAGCGCGTCTGCTTCGTCGAGGTACTGAGTGGTGAGGAGCACGGTGACGCCTTCGGCGAGCAGCTGGCGAACCGCCTCCCAGACCCGCTGGCGGCTGGCCGGGTCCAGGCCAGTCGTGGGCTCGTCGAGGAACAGGATGTAAGGGGCGGGGGAAGTGAGCGGGGGGCGGGAGATGAGGCTCGCGGCCACGTCCAGCCGCCGGCGCATCCCGCCGGAGTAGCCGTCCACGACCCGGTCCGCCGCGCCGGTGAGCTCGAATTGCTCGAGCAGGTCCGTCGCTCTCGCCCGGGCGAGCTGCCTGCCCATTCCGCTCAGCTCACCGACGAGGACGAGGTTCTGGCGTCCGGTGAGCAGCCGGTCGAGCGTGGCGTCCTGGGCGGCCACGCCGATGTGCCGGCGGACCTGGGCGGGGTGACGGACGACGTCGATCCCCGCCACCGCCGCCCGGCCGCTGTCGGGCAGCGCAAGCGTCGTCAGCACGCGCACAGCTGTCGTCTTGCCGGCGCCGTTGGGGCCGAGCAGCCCGAGCAGCGTTCCCGCCTGGACCGAGAAGTCCACCCCGGCGAGGGCCTGGGTTTCGCCGTACCGCTTGGTCAGCGCCTCGACTTCGATCATGACTTGGCTCATGAGCCCACCTCGCCCGTCAGCTTGACGACGACCAGCAGAACGCGGAGGACGGTCAGCGGGAGCCATCGCCCAACCATCAAGATGCGTTGACCGCATCTAATTTGACCTCAAGGTAGCACTCCGCGATAAGATGCGCAAGGAGCATCTTGGAGGTGTGATGAGCGGGGCGCCTGCATCCACGTCAGCCAGCAAGGAAGGCCAACACCGCTCGACGCCGGCCCAGCGGCGCCGAGGCGCCGCCCTTGAGGCCGCCTTGCTCGAAGCCGCCTGGGACGAGCTAGGCGCGGTCGGCTATCCCAGGTTCACCCTCGACGGCGTCGCCGCGCGCGCCGGGACCAGCCGGCCCGTGCTCGCCAGGCGCTGGTCCAACCGGGCGGAGCTGGTCATAGCTGCCCTGCGCCACCACGCCTCGTCGGCGGCCTTCGGGCCGCCTGACACCGGCACGCTGCGGGACGACGTGCTGGCGGTGTTGCGCCAGATGTCGGCTAGCGTCGGTGAGATCGTCGGCGTGCTGACCTTCGTGCTCGCCGACTACTTCAACGCCACCGGGCGCCCGCCAGCGGAAATCCGCGAACGGGCGATCGCCGGAAGGGGCAGCATGATGACTGCCATCATCGAGCGCGCCGTCCAGCGCGGCGAGATCGACCCCCGCCGGCTCAGCCCCCACGTCGTCTCGCTGCCGGTCGACCTCGTCCGCCACGACCTGATCATGAACCAGGCGCCCGTGCCCGACGAGACCCTGATCGAGATCGTCGACGACATCTTCCTGCCCCTCGTCGGGCGACGACCATGATCCCCTAAAGCCGGCCGGGAGCGCGAGCTCGTCGTCAGTTGCCAGCGGAGGCCGGCTGACTTGTCGGGTACTGGCCAATTCGTGATCGTCGCGGCATGATTGCCCAATGATGAAGCGCACCACCATGCTGGCCGCGACGCTGGTGACGGCGGTCGGCCTTGCCCTGCCCCTCGTCGGCGCGCCGACGTCGGCGCGCGCACGGCCGGACATCTTCCCCTCCGAATGGTGCGGAAACCAGGCACCGCCCTGTGTGGTGTCCGCCTCGCGCAACGGGGTCGCTATCACCGAAAGTGATGCGACTTATGCGGTGTCCGCTTCGGGGTCGCTGCAGTCCGACGGCGAGTTCCTTACCCAGTGGGGGATCGCCGACGCGCTGATTCACGGGACCTATGCGACGCTGGCGCCGGGGGACGCGGGGGTTTCGTTCAGCATCACCATCGACGTCGGCGCGCACCCGCCGCGCGTCACCGACGAGTACGCGGGCGGTGTGAGCGTCACCGACTCCTACGACAGCATGGCTGGCACCTGGGACGTCACCGTCTCCGGCACCGCCGTGGAGCAGGGAGTCAACGCCGACTGCAACGCGGTCGCCTGGACCTGCCCTTCAAACGAGACCAACACGATCGTCGCCTTCCAGGGTGAGGTCGGCGACTGGCGGCAGTGGCCCGATTCGGCGCAGTGGAACGACTTCAACGGCCTCGACCAGTCGACGAACGTCGAGCTGACCGAGATACCGCCGCAGATCACCGGGAACCCGCTCACCATCACCGAGCAGCTGGGCAACTCCCACGAGCTGAATGGGCAGGTGTTCCAGGGCTTCTGGGACGCCGTGCTGCCCAACGCCTTCCTGGTGGACATGGGCATCAACGACCCCTCCACGCTCACCTCCGCTGGAGTCTCGGCCAGCGTCGGGACGGGGACCGTGACCGTGACCCCTGGACCGACGTCGACGGAGATCGCGATCACCGGGATCACGTTCTCGCCGCGGAAGGTGCGCATCAAGCGCGGCACCATCACGCCGGCCGCCCCGGCCGGCCTCAAGACCCGGCGGGCGTCGGCGACGGTCGCCTACCTGACCTTCCGTGCAGCGCGACCCCGGGGCTCTTATGTCCGCTCGTACGAGGGCCGCTGCTGGGCCAAGCACCGCACCACCCGCTCCGGCGCGGCTTCCCGCTCACCGGTGAAGGTGCGCTCGCTGACCCGAGGAGTCAGCTACACGTGCCAGGTCAGGGCGAAGGCCGCGGTCGGCTACGGGCACTGGTCACCGAACCGCAAGCTGGCCCGCTGACCGCTTCACCTAGGTCTGCCATGGCACCAGCCAGATGCGGCGCGTCGCCTTGGCAGGCTAGCCGCCGTGGGAGCTGCCGATCTGACCGCCAGAGCGGGGCTGGCAGCGCCCCTGCAGGTGCCCGTGGCGGTTGCCGGGACCGTGGTGTTCTCGAGAACACCTCGCAAGCAGGCGCTGGCGTAGATGTGCGCCAGCTTGTGATACCGGTAGCGGACCTCGCCTGAGGAGTGGCTGCTGGCCACGCTCAGGAGATGGCATTCAACCAGCCTGGACAGATGGGCCTCAGCGGCGGTCACATCGTAGCCAAGTAAGAGCGCGGCCGTTGCCGCGGTGAAGTCCTGGTCGCCGAGCAGGCTCAGCAACCTGAACCCGGCCTGGTCAGGCGTCGCCAGCCACCGGTAGCTGGACTCGAAGCTACCAAGCACGTCGATGCCGGACAGGCCGGGCCCATCGAGGAACCCGCGCGAACCGCGAAGTCGCGTCGCGACTTTCTTGAGCGGCCACGCCCGCGTTGACGCTAGCCAGCTGCCGACCGCCCGGATCGCGAGCGGCAGGCCAGCGCACGGCTGCACCAGCTCCTTGGCCGTGGCCGGATCCTGGCGTAGCCGTTGCCGCCCGACGATGTTCTCGAGTAGCTCAAGGCCCTCAGTTAAGTCCATCGGATTGAGCTCTACCAGGTCGATGCCTGGTAGCTCAGCCATCGAGTGGCGGCTTGTCACGAGCACGCGGCAGCCGGCGTCAGCAGGCAGCAGCGGACGGACCTGGCTGCCTGATACCGCGTCGTCGAGCAAGATCAGCATCCGGCGCCCCGCTGTCCAGGAGCGGAAAAGCTTCCCGCGCTCGGCCAGCGTCATAGGCAAATTCTCTTCTGGCATCCCGGCCGCCCACAGGAAGTTCCCCAGCACGGACCCAGGGTCCGCCGGCTTCCCGCCTGATCTTCCCAGGTCGGCGTACAGCTGACCGTCGGGGAAGGCGCCGCGGGCTTGGTGCGCGGCGCGGACCGCCAGCACGGACTTTCCGACTCCCGGCATCCCGGTGAGCACCACCACGCCGGCCGCCGTGCCATCGGATTCGGCTGGAGGTGCGAGCATCCCGCCGATCCGGCCAAGTACCTCATCGCGGCCAGCGAAATCGCTGATATCCCTCGGCAATTGCGCTGGAGCTACGAAGCCGGTGAGACCAAGCTCTATGCCTGGCCAAGCCGTCGCGGCGGCCGTACCGCCATCAGTCGGCCGGACCGACCAGGCCGCCACCTGAGCGCCCGCGCCTGCCTGCCGCTCCGGCTGCGTGACTTGAGCTGCCTGACCTTGCGCCACTGCCGGAGCAGGCGGTCGTGGCGGCCCGGTGCCGATCACAGCCAGCATCCCTTGCCCTGATTTCGAACTCGACTCTGGCGGTTCCCTGGGTCCTTCCTCGCGCTGGCGCAACGCGCGGGCGCCAACCTCACTGGTCATGTCGGCTTCCTGGCTGTCAGGAGCCGCTCGCCCAGATCCCGACAGATACTCGGGCAACGCATCGTCAGAGAGCAGCGCGCTTTGCAGGTTACGCAGCATGGGCCCTGGTTCTAGCCCGAGTTCATCTACCAGCGTGCGCCGGAACAGCTGGTAGGTATCCAGCGCCTCGATTCGCCGACCGGACCTGGACAGCGCCACCATGAGCATGGCGTGCAGAGCCTCATGAAGCGGATGGGTGGAGGCCAGCTCCTTGAGCTCGCTCACGAGTTCCCGGTGGCGGCCGAGCCTGAGGTCAGCCTCCAGCCGTAGCTCAAGGGCCACGAGCCGGCACTCCTCGATCCCGATGACATGGGCGGAGAGCCTCTCACCGGTAGCGACGTCCGCGAGCGCCGGCCCCCGCCACATGCTTAAGGCCCGGCTAAGTATCTCCGAGGCCCGCAGCGCGTCACCCTGGTCGAAGGCGTGCCTGCCTTCTGCCACGTACCGCTCGAACCTGCAGACGTCAATGCCCTCAGGGGGGATCGCGGCCAGATAGCCTGTCGGCTTGGTCACCAGCATGTCGCCGCCGCCGGCCTCGTCGAGCAACTTGCGCAACTTATACATGTACGTCTGCAAGGTTGACAGAGCGCTGCGCGGCGGGTCCTCGCCCCAAAGCTCATCAATCAGCGTTGTCACAGGAATCACTTGGTTATGCCGGAATACCAGGAATGCGAGAACGCCACGCAGTTTCGGCGCCGACGGCGTGACTTCCACGCCATCGGCGCAGACCTGAAGCGATCCCAGCACCCGGAACTCCATCACACTCTTCCTCTCCTTGTGGGTTCACGCCTGTGACTGGCGTGAACTAAGGTTAGCTAGCGTGGTTAGTGGGTATGTTGTTGTGCCAACTATGCGGGCTCCTGCAACCTGTCCGGCAATTCGCTGGTAAAACATAGATGTTTGGCGACTTTCTATCCCGGTCCAGTTACGTTCGGCTACTTCCGATGAGCTGACAGTCATAAGTCAATTGGGGCATGGCATCGCGGGCCGACGCCGCTCGCCCAGACCTTCTACGTGCTCGTTCGAAGAATGGTCGAATCTTGGTGGAACTTCGGATTCAGCAGTAATCGCATTGCGGTGGACCGCCTCATTGGACCGCCTCATCCTGGCAACGACCGGGGCCGCACGGCCGCGATCGCCTGACCATTCGAGGTCAGAGCCTCCAGCGTCATTCCACCTCCCGTCTAGCGAGATCAGCGACCCTCCGATGGTGATGACAAGGCACCAGGCCAATGGCGTGCTCGAAGTCGCCGTAGCGAACACCGATGACGAGCCACCGCAGTGGACCGCCTGCTCGGGCTGCGGAGAGCTGATCTACTGGAAGCGATTCGAGCGCTGCCTGCGCGTCTGTCCCGGCTGCGGATGGCACTCCAGGCTGACGGCGACACAGCGAGTGCGGCAGCTCCTGGATCCCGGCTCGGCCCGGCCCATTCCGTCGCCAAGTACGGTCGAAGATCCGCTGGCCTTCATCGACAGCCGGGCCTACACGGAGCGCTTGCAGGAGGCCAGGCGCCGGACAGGCATCGATGAGTCAGTGATCTGCGTGCGCGGATCGATCGGCGGGCATCCGATCGTCGCCGCCGTGATGGACTTCGGTTTCCTCGGCGGCAGCCTCGGCTGTGGGGCAGGCGAGCGCATCGCCGACGCCGCCGCGAGTGCCGTGCGGGACCGAACGCCATTGCTCATGGTCACGGCCTCGGGCGGTGCCCGCATGCAAGAGGGCGCACTATCGCTCATGCAGATGGCCAAGGTGACCCAGGCGCTGCTCGCGCTCGACGACGCCGGGCTTCTCACGGTCACGGTGGTGACCGACCCCACCTACGGCGGGGTCGCGGCCTCCTTCGCGACCCAGGCCGACGTCATCATCGCCGAACGGGACGCCCACCTCGGCTTCGCTGGTCCGCGGGTGATCGAGCAGACGATCCGCCAGCAGCTCCCGCCCGGTTTCCAGACCGCGGCATTCCTGCGCGATCGCGGCCTGATCGACGAGGTGGTGCCGCGTTCGGCGATCAGGCCCGCGCTGATCCGGTTGCTCTCCGCGGTGGCGCCGCGCCAGGCCACCGGGCCTGCACGGATGCCGCGACCGGCGGCCAGGCCAGCCACCCAGGCGAAGGCGCGCCGCGACCCTTGGGACGTACTGCGGCTCGCTCGCAGGCTGGACAGGCCGACGACCTCCGAGTACGCCGGCATGCTTCTCGACGTCTTCTACGAGCTGCATGGAGACACGCTGGCCGGCGACTGCGCCGCCATCGTCGGCGGCCTCGGTCGGTTCGACGGACGGCCCGTCATGCTCATCGGTCATCAGAAGGGACACACGGCGCAGGAGCTGACCGTGCACAACTTCGGGATGCCCACGCCGTCGGGCTACCGCAAGGCCAGCCGCCTCATGCGGCTGGCGGGGAAGCTCGGCGTGCCCGTGATCACGCTGATCGACACGTCGGGGGCCTACCCCGGCATCGAGGCCGAGCGGGACGGCCAGGCGTGGGCAATCGCGGATGCGCTGCGCGTCATGGCGAGCCTGCCCGTCCCGACCGTGGCCGTCGTCACCGGCGAAGGCGGCAGCGGCGGAGCTCTTGCGCTCGGGCTCGCTGATCGCGTGCTCGTGCTGGAGAACAGCGTGTACTCGGTCATCAGCCCGGAAGGCTGCGCGGCGATCCTGTGGAAGGACGCGGGCACCGCCAAGCTCGCCGCCCGCGCGCTCCGCATTGACCCGCCCGAGTTGCTCAGGCAAGGGATAGCCGACCGGATCATCAGCGAGCCGCCCGGAGGCGCGCACATCAATCCAGGCGGGGCGGCCGAGCTTATTCGCACGGCGTTGCGCCAGGTGCTTGACGAGCTCTCCAGCCTTGATCCGCCGCGCCTGCTCGCTGATCGCCGTCGGCGGTTCGGTGCGTTCGGCGCGAAGTCAGCCGGTGCCGAGAGTGACACTCGGCGCCGGGAAGGTGGCGCCGCGTGAATGACTCTCAGCCGGATCCTCCGGCTCCACGTCCCAGCGCGCTTGACTCGCTGTGTCGCAGCGCACTAGCCCTGCTTGACTCGGCGAGCAGGACACCGTCAAGGCTGCGGCTCGAATCCGATGGCAGCAGCGTCGAGATCGAGTGGCCCGCCCAGGAACCTGGGCGGTCAGGCACGACCAGCCAGACCGCGGCCATGCTGCCGCCCGGTGGGCCGAGCGAGCCGCAGCCAGCGGCAGGCGTGCCCGCCGAGCCGGCGGAAGGCCAAGGCGATGCCGCGGAGTTCTACGTTCACGCACCGACGCTGGGTACCTTCTACCGGTCTCCCGAGCCAGGCTCGGCACCGTTTGTCCAGGTGGGCGATCTGGTCGAGGCGGGCAAGCAGGTGGGGATCGTAGAGGTGATGAAGCTGATGACGCCGGTGGAGGCGGACCGTCCAGGCCGGGTCGCCGCCATCCTGGTCGCTGACGCCGCGCCGGTCGAGCACGGACAGCCGCTCATCGCCTGCGTCAGCCATCCGCAGCCGTGACCCGCCCTCGTCACCGGAGAGCTCAATGTTCTCGAAGATACTGATCGCGAACCGGGGCGAGATTGCCCTCCGGATCGCCAGGACCTGCCGGGAACTCGGCATCCGCACAGTCATCGCCCACTCGGCGGCCGACAAGGACTCGTTACCGGTCGCCTATGCGGACGAGTCCCTGCAGGTCGGACCGGCCGCGCCGCGCCGCAGCTATCTCAACTCGGCGGCCATCGTCGAGGCAGCGCTGCAGGCCGGCGCGCAGGCCATCCACCCGGGCTACGGGTTCTTGTCCGAAGATCCCGACTTCGCGGAGATCTGCGAGGCCAACGGGATAGCTTTCATCGGGCCGTGCGCCTCGCTGATGGCAAGGCTCGGCGACAAGGCCGAGGCCAGGAAGATGGCCGCCGAAGCCGGGCTGCCCGTACTGCCCGGCAGCCCCGCAGCCACTCGCGGCGCCGACGAGGCGCTGCAGGCGGCCGACGAAGTCGGCTATCCGGTGATGATCAAGGCCGCCGCTGGCGGCGGCGGGCGCGGCATGGCAATCGTGCGCAGGCGGCAGGACCTCCCGTCCGTGTACGCCCGCACCCAGGCCGACGCTCAGGCGATCTTCGGTGATCCGCGCCTGTATCTTGAGCGCTATCTTGAGCGCACTCGTCATCTGGAGGTCCAGGTGATCGGCGACTCCTTCGGGAACACGGTTCATCTGGGCGTCAGGGACTGCTCGGTGCAGCGGCGGCGGCAGAAGCTGATCGAGGAGTCGCCCGCCCCCGGCATCCCGGCCCCGCTCGCCGAGCGCATGGGCAAGGCGGCAGCTGATGCCGCCAGGTACGTGGGCTACACCGGGGCAGGCACCTACGAGTTCCTGCTCGACAGCGATCACCAGTTCTACTTCATCGAGGTCAACTGCCGCATCCAAGTCGAGCATCCGGTGACCGAGATGGTGACCGGACTTGATCTGGTGCGCGAGCAAATCCTGATAGCGGCGGGTCGGCCGGCATCGCTGACCCAGCCGGACGTGCAAATCCGCGGGGTGTCGATGGAATGCCGGGTGAACGCCGAGGATCCCGCTCGCGACTTCGCTCCAGCGCCGGGGACTATCGCCGAGTTCGCCGTTCCCGGCGGGCCTTTCACGCGGATCGAGACACACGGCCGGGTCGGCCTTGTCGTGCCGCCGTATTATGATTCGCTGCTGGCTAAGGCGGTCGTCTGGGCACCTGACCGCGATCAGGCCATAGCCAGGATGGAACGCGTGCTCGGCGAGTTCCTTGTCCGCGGCCCTGGGATCACGACTACTACCGGATTCCTGCGCCAGGTTCTGGCCAATCCGCTTTTCCTGGCCGGCGCGCACACCACCGCGATGGTTGACCAGATGCTCGACAAGCAGGCCACCGTCGGGCAATGATCACCGGCGCGTGCGGCGGCACCAGGCCAGCACCAGCCGCCCGCCCGCGAGCCACACCTCAGCTTCCACTGGCGCCCCAAGCGCCGATTCGATGTCGAGGCTGAGCCTGGCTGCCTCCTGCGCGCGCGGCTCTGACAGGCACGCGGCAGTTCGGTGCGCGGCCGGAACATCGACTTCAGTGACACCGCCGGCCTCCGGTACCCACATCCGATCCTTGCGCCCGATTTCCGTCCGCGTGATCGCCAGGTCAGAGCGCCTGAGCAGCATCACGTCGCGACCACGGGTCCGCGCCGATTCCTCGCAGGCCCCCCACCGCGCCTGCACCCGCACCGTGCCAGGCCCATCGGGTCGGCCGGTGCGCACCCGCACGCAGACGTCGCAGCGGACGAAACGCTGCACGTGCACTGCCACTCGAATATCGCTGGCCGATCCCTGGTCGACTGACCGGTACGCCCGTGCCCTGGCGGAGGCGTAAGGGGCGAGGCATTCGATCATCGCCGCGATCAATGCCTCGGTGCCTGCCACGTTGAAGAACGTCCAAGGAGCGCCTGCCGAGCACGAGGCCGCAGGGGCCGCTCCCGCGAGCTCCGAGCGGACGACGACCGGGAGATCGGCCTCGCCCGCCGTGGCCGCTAGCCGCGTGTAGGCACGGGCAAGCTCCGCCGCGCCTGGCCTGAGCATGCCGTCTTCGTCGACGTGGTAAGGCGGTGCCGTGAGACAGAATCCCGGCTGGACGCAACGCAGGTCAGCCAGCCTGCTCAGGCACGCGAATTCCTCCCCGACCAGGGCCGGGTCAGTACTCGGCGGTTCACCGAGCCAGTAGATTCCGCTGCTGCTCTCCCTCGGTAACTGGCCATCCCCCACGCCTGATCACTCCTTCCCGATAGGTCAAGCGACTGCTCTATCGCAGGACCGAAAGAACGTACCAAGAACACCTGGTAGCCGGCACGTAACTACAAGCAGTCGCGGGCGGGCGCGCGCTTGACCCGCGAGCTTGACCCGCGAGCACCGCACCAGCCTTACTCCAGCGACCCGCGAGCGGCGTCTTTCAGGATCGTCATGACAGTCAGGCCAGCACGTGAGCAGGCCAGCACGTGAGCAGGAAGGGACAGCAATGGACCGCACGCTGATCGTCGCGCGCCTCGATCCAGGACCCGCGGACGCGATCGCCGGTATCTTCGCCGAGTCCGACGCGACCGACCTGCCCGACCTGGTCGGGGTCACCCGGCGGACCCTGTTCCGCTTCCACGATCTGTACTTCCACTTGGTCGAGGCCGATCGCGAAGTCACGCCCAACCTGTACCAGGTCCGCAGCCACCCGCTTTACCTGGACGTCCAGGCGAAGCTCGCCGAGCACGTGCGCCCGTACGATCCCGCCTGGGCCGAACCCAAGGATGCGATGGCGGTCCCCTTCTACGCGTGGGAAAGAGGCTGACATGGCTGAGTCAGTGACCAGGGTCGCATTCGCCGACATCACGGCCGACTCGCGTCGCGGCGGGGACCTGCGGGTCCTGCTGAGCCCGAAGACGGCCGGATCGACGGCCGGCTTCATGGGAGCGCTCAGGCTCGCGCCTGGCCAGGCCGTCTCCGAGCATCGTCACCCGTATTCCGAGGAGTTCATCTACGTCGTCAGCGGATCGCTTGTGCTCCGCGCAGGCGGCGAGGAAGTTCAGCTCGGCCCTGATGTGGCCGCGCTGACGCCCAAGGGTGTGCCGCACCGGCTGGAGAACCACGGCAGCGAGACCGCACTCGTCGTTTTCTGCCTCGGGCCGCTCGCGCCCAGGCCCGAGCTTGGCCACGTGGACACCGAACCGCTTCCTGGCGCCATCCCGCCGCCCTGGCCCGGACGTTCCACGTGACCGGGCGACTCGCCGCGATCACCGGCATCGGGGTCGTGGCGCCGGCCGGGATCGGCCGGAAGGCTTTCTGGGACCTGCTCACTCATGGCCGCACGGCTACCAGGACGATCAGCCTCTTCGACGCCACCGGATTCCGGTCAAGGATCGCCGCTGAGTGCGACTTCAGGCCGGCCTGCGAAGGGCTGACGCCGCAGGAGATCCGCCGGATGGACCGGGCGGCGCAGTTTGCCGTGGTGTCCGCGCGCGAGGCCGTCGAGGACAGCGGATTAGCCCTTGACGCGATGCCTGACTCGCACCGGATAGGCGTCAGCCTTGGCAGCGCGGTGGGCGCCACCATGGGGCTCGAAGAGGAATACCTGGTACTCAGCAACGCTGGCCGGCAGTGGCTCGTTGACCACCGCTACGGGGTTCCGCACCTGTACGGGTACATGGTGCCGAGCACGCTGGCCGCTGAGGTCGCGTGGGCTTGCGGCGCCCAGGGACCAGTCGCCCTGATCTCGACTGGCTGCACGTCAGGACTCGACGCCGTCGCGCACGGCGCGGCGCTGATCGAGGAAGGCTCGGCCGACGTCATGATCGTCGGCGCTACCGACGCGCCGATCTCGCCGATCACGGTCGCCTGCTTCGACGCGATCAAGGCCACATCGCCGAACAACGGCGACCCAGAGCACGCGTCCAGGCCGTTCGACCTGAATAGGGACGGCTTCGTGCTCGGGGAAGGCGCGGCCGTGCTCGTGCTCGAGGAGGCGGACCAGGCCAGGCGGCGCGGCGCGCACATGTACGCCCAGATCGCCGGCTTCGCCTCGCGCAGCAACGCGTTCCACATGACCGGGCTGAAGCCAGACGGCCGGGAAATGGCCGAGGCCATCCGCGTGGCCATGCTCCGCGCCCGGATCGGCCCGGCCGACGTCAGCTACGTCAACGCGCACGGGTCAGGCACGAGGCAGAACGACCGGCACGAGACGGCCGCGTTCAAGCGGAGCCTGGGGGAGCGGGCGTACCGGGTTCCGGTCAGTTCCATCAAGTCAATGATCGGGCACTCGCTCGGCGCCATCGGGTGCCTTGAGCTAGCAGCCTGCGCGCTGGCGATCGAGCACGGCGTGGTGCCGCCCACCGCCAACCTGCACACGCCCGATCCCGAGTGCGACCTGGACTACGTGCCGAACACGGCGAGAACCTGCGATGTCGGAGCCGTGCTGAGCGTGGGCAGCGGCTTCGGCGGCTTCCAGAGCGCTATGGTGCTGACCGAGCCAGGGCGAGTGCGGCCGTGAGCGCGGCAGTCATCACCGGCATCGGCGTGATCGCGCCCAATGGGATCGGCGTGGCTGACTACTGGGCCGCGGTGCTCAGCGGACGCAGCGGGATCGGCCCTATTTCCCGGTTCGATCCGTCGCCCTACCCGGTGCGCCTGGCCGGGCAGGTGGCCGGATTCGATCCGGCGGCGCTGATCCCGCCCAAGCTGATCGTCCAGACCGACAACTGGACTCACCTGGGCCTGCACGCGGCGGCGCTGGCGCTGGCTGACGCGGCGGCGGACACGGGCGCGCTGGCCGAATACGAGATGGCGGTCGTCACCGCCAGCTCGTCCGGCGGCACCGAGTTCGGCCAGCGCGAGATCGAGAAGCTGTGGCGGCACGGCCCTGGCCATGTCGGCGCGTATCAGTCCATCGCCTGGTTCTATGCGGCCACGACCGGCCAGATCTCGATCCGGCACGGGATGCGAGGACCATCAGGAGTCATCGCCGCCGAGCAAGCGGGCGGCCTGGATGCCATCGGCCAGGCCAGACGCGTGCTGCGAAACGACGCCAGTCTCGTGCTGACCGGCGGGACGGACGCATCGCTGTGTCCTTACGGCCTGGTGGCCCAGCTGTCTACCGGCTGGCTGAGCACTCACCATGACCCGGATCTGGCCTACCGCCCGTTCGACCCGCAGGCCTGCGGCTACCTGCCAGGCGAAGGCGGGGCAATGCTGGTGGCCGAGGACGCGGGGCACGCCGCCGCCAGGAACGCTCCGCACGTCTACGGGATGATCGCCGGCTACGCGGCCGCGTTCGACCCGGCCCCTGGCAGCGGGCGCCCGCCCGTGCTCGAGTGGGTCATCAGGGCCGCGCTCAGCGATGCGCACGTGGTTCCTGGCGCGGTGGACGTGATCTTCGCCGACGCGGCCGGAGTGCCGGAGCGCGACCAGGCTGAGGCGGCGGCGATCAGGGCCGTATTCGGGCCGGGGGCGGTGCCGGTGACGGCGCCGAAGACGATGACCGGCCGACTCTACGCGGGCGGCGGCGCGCTTGACGTGGCCACCGCGCTGCTCGCGCTGCGCGATGGCGTCGTGCCGCCCACTACCGGCGTCCGCGCGCCTGCCGCCGGACTCGGACTCGACCTGGTCTGCACCGAGCCCCGCCCGGCGCGGCTGCGCTCGGCCCTCGTCCTGGCTCGGGGATACGGCGGATTCAACTCGGCAGTGCTGGTATCAGCGGCGCCCGCAGCCAGCGGTGGCGGCGGGCCCAACAAAGAGAAAGAGGCAATGACATGCGGCAGTTCACCACGGACGACCTGACCGCGATCATGCGCGGCTGCGCGGGCATGGACCAGTCGGGCGGCTTCAACGGCGCGGAACTCCACGTGAGCTACAGCGACCTGGGTTATGACTCGCTCGCCGTGCTTGAGATCCAGGCCGAGATACAGCGGCGATTCGGCATCCCGGTCGGTGACGACGCCATGGACGCCATGCCGACGCCCGCGGCGACCGTTTCCTACGTCAACACGCTGCTACGGGCAGGTGTCTGACATGGCCGCCCGGACCGAAAACGCGATCGTCATAGCCGCGCCCATGGGCATCGTCTGGGAGATGACCAACGATGTCGCTTCCTGGCCTTCGCTGTTCAGCGAGTACGCGTCAGCGGAGATACTCGGGCGCCAGGGGAACACGGTCAGCTTCCGGCTGACCATGCACCCTGACCCCGACGGCAACGTCTGGAGCTGGGTGTCTGAGCGCACCGCCGACGAGCAGGCCCGCACCGTCCTCGCGCACCGGGTCGAGACCGGCCCGTTCGAGTACATGAACATCCGCTGGACCTACCGCCCGGTCACCGGCGGCGTCGAGATGCGCTGGGTCCAGGACTTCCACATGAAGCCGCAAGCCCCGGCGGACGACGCCGCCATGGCCGAGCACATTAACGCCAATTCAGTGATCCAGCTGGAACGGATCAAGCGTCTAGTCGAAACCGAAGCAGTGGCACGGACGGAGGCCAGGTCATGACCATCGCAGTAGCGCAGAAGAACGCACTCGTCACCGGCGGCACCAGGGGGATCGGGCGGGCGATCGCGCTCGCCCTGGCCGGCGCGGGCGCGAACGTCGTGGCCTGCTACCGGCAGGACATCGAGGCCGCCGAGGCGCTCGCCACCGAGCTCAAGGAGACAGCGGGCCAGCACCACCTGTGCCAGGCCGACGTCAGCCGGCCCGATGACGTGGACCGGCTCGCGGCGCAGTGCCGGGACCGGCTGGGCTCGGTCGACATCATCGTCAACAGCGCCGGGACGATCAGTCATGTCCCGTTCGCCGACCTGCCGCTGACCGAGTGGCAGCGAGTGATCGACACGAACCTGACCGGCACGGCCATGGTCATCCAGAAGATCCTGCCGCTCATGCCAGCCGGGGGCTCGATCATCAACCTCGGATCACGGGTCGCCACGGTAGGCATACCCTTGCGCGCGCATTACACGGCCGCCAAGGCCGGGGTCGCCGGGCTGACCAGGTCCTTGTGCAAGGAACTCGGGCCGCGCGGCATCAGGGTCAACGTGGTCGCACCCGGCGTGATCGCCACGGAAGAAGCGGCGAACCTGCCGCCTGAGGTGCGGGCACGGTACCACGCCCTCACCGCGCTCGGCCGCCTTGGCGATCCCGCCGAGGTCGCTGATGTCGTTCTGTTCCTGGCCAGCGACCTGTCCAGGTACGTCACCGGCGAGACGGTGAACGTCGACGGGGGGATCTGAGGTGACCAGCGCGCGGCCGTTCCGAGTACTGCTCAGGATGCAGATCAAGCCGGGGCTGGAGCAGGACTTCGAGAGCACCTGGCTCGACATCGGCAGCGTGATCACTGCCCACCCGGCCAACCTCGGGCAGTGGCTGCTGCGCAGCGCGGAGGAGCCAGGCGTCTTCTACATCGTCAGCGACTGGCTGGACGAGGCCACGTTCCGCGAGTTCGAGCACAGCGCCGCGCACGTGCGGCACCGGGAGCGGCTGCACCCGTTCAGGCATGGCGGATCGATGGTCACCATGCACGTGCTGCACCACCTCGAAGGCAGCGGGGTGGTCGTATGAGGAGGCGAGTCAGGGTTCTTGTCTGGCTGCGTACCGCCGACCATGCCGGCGTCACGGAAACCTACCGGCTGACAAGCCAGGAACTGGCCGGCACGGCCGGGCTTGTCGGCAGCGAGCTGATCCGCTCCCTCGATGACCCGGCGAGCTACGCCGTCGTCAGCGAATGGGAGTCAATGGACGCGTTCAGCACGTGGGAGCAAGGACCCGCTCATCGCGAGGCCACCACCCCGCTCAGGCACCTTCAGGACCGGGCCAGAGACGGCGGCACCTATGGCGTCTACGAAGTCACCGCCGCGTTTTAATCTCACGTAAGGCAGGACAATGAAGGCACTCGTGCTCTCCGGCGGTCTCGGCACGCGGCTGCGGCCGTTCAGCCACTCGATGGCGAAGCAGACCGTCCCCGTGGCCAACAGGCCGGTGCTGGTGCACTGCCTGGAAGCGATTCGCGACGCAGGGATCACCGAGGTGGGCATCATTGTCGGCAGCCGCGCTTCCGATATCCAGCGGGTCGCCGGGACCGGAGCCCAGCTCGGCCTCCGGGTGACGTACCTGCAGCAGGAGTCACCGCTCGGCCTCGCGCACTGCGTTCTCATCGCTCGGGACTACCTAGGCGATGACGACTTCGTGATGTACCTGGGTGACAACGTCGTGGTCGGCGGGATCGCCGACGTCGTGGCGGAGTTCCGCGAGCAGCGGCCGGACGCGTTGCTGATGGTCGCCAAGGTGGCGAACCCTTCCGAGTTCGGGGTCGCGGAGATCGCGCCCGACGGGCAGGTCACCCGCGTCCAGGAGAAGGCAGCGGCGCCGGTCAGCGACCTCGCGGTGATCGGCGTGTACGTCTTCTCGCGCGCGATCCACCAGGCCGTCAGGGCAATCAAGCCGAGCTGGCGCAATGAGCGGGAGATCACGGACGCGATCCAGTGGCTGATCCAGCATGACGCTGAGGTCCGTGCCTACCATCACTTGGGGTACTGGAAGGACACCGGCAAGATCGACAACCTGCTCGACTGCAACCGGGAGTTGCTCGAAGGGCTTGCCCCGGCGCTCGACGCCCAGGTCGACGAGGAAAGCACGATCATCGGCCCGGTCACGCTCGACGAGACAGCTCAGGTGAGCCGGTCCCGGCTGGTCGGCCCGCTCGTCGTCGGCTCGGGTACGGTGATCGCCGGGAGCTATATCGGGCCTTATACGTCAATCGGCGCCGGCTGCGTAGTCGACGGCGCCGCGCTCGAATCCTCGATCGTGATGGACGGCGCGGTGCTCACCGACGTCGGCCACATCAAGGACTCGGTGATCGGCCGCGAGGCCCGGGTCAGCCGTACCATCGCGCGCACCGACGGCCACCGGCTCATCGTCGGCGACCACGGCCAGCTGTGCATCGGCTCATGAAGATCCTGGTCACCGGCGGTGCCGGATTCGTCGGCTCCCAGTACGTCAGGTCCATGCTGGCGGGCGAGTACGTCGGCTACGAGAACGCCAGGGTCACGGTCGTGGACAAGCTGACCTACGCAGGTAACCTCACCAGCCTGCCTGCCAGGCATCCGAGGCTCGACTTCATCGAAGCCGATGTATGCGACCCGCACGAGATGATGGCCGCGCTGCCCGGCCACGACGCCGTCGTGCACTTCGCGGCCGAGTCTCACGTGGACCGGTCCCTGCTCTCGGCCAGGCAGTTCGCCCTGACGAACGTGGTCGGGACCCAGAACCTGCTCGAGTGCTGCCTGCGCGCCGGCGTGCCCCGCGTCGTTCAGGTGTCGACGGACGAGGTCTACGGCTCCATCGAGTCAGGTTCATGGCGGGAGGACGATCCGCTGGCGCCTAACTCGCCTTACTCCGCGTCCAAGTCAGGTGGTGACCTGATGGCGCGTGCTTACTACCGGACGCACGGGCTTGACGTGCGCGTCACCCGCTGCTGTAACAATTACGGGCCCTATCAGTGCATCGAGAAGCTCATTCCGCTGTTCGTGACCAATTTGCTCGACGGCAAGGACGTGCCGCTTTACGGCGATGGCCAGAACCAGCGGGAATGGATCCATGTGGCCGACCATTGCCGGGCCCTGCAGCTTGTGCTTGACCGCGGCAGGCCTGGCGAGTGCTACAACATCGGCGGCCAGGTACGGCTCACCAACGCCGAGCTCGCTGGCCGGCTGCTCGCGCTCTGCGGAGCCGGCCAGGACCGGATTCGCCGGGTGGCGGACCGCAAGGGCCACGACCGGCGCTACGCCGTCGACGATGACAAGATCAGGCGAGAGCTTGGCTACCAGCCGCTGATCCCGTTCAGCACCGGACTAGCCGACACGGTCGCCTGGTACCGGGCCAACCGCCGGTGGTGGGGCCCGCAGCGGCAGGCGGTACGCCTCCCGGTCACGGCCGCCGGGCACAGAGGCCGGGATAATGGCCAGCCCTGAACCCGAACCGGCCGTGGCCATTGTCGGCGCGTCCGGCTTCATCGGCCGCCATCTGGCGGCCGCGCTGGCCTCCGCCGCAATCCCGGCGTCGTGCTTCTCCCGCGCCGTGCCGTTCACGGTGAACGGCGGCCGCCGCGGCCAGTGCACTCCGTTCCAGGTCGTCTATTACCTCGCGACGTCCATCCGCCCGGCCGACGCCGAGCACTCAGCCGATCTGGTCGCGGCCGACCACAAGCGGTTTTGCCTGGCCCTTGACGAATTAGGGTGGCTAGACCGGCCGCCGGTCGTGGTGCTGGCGAGTTCCGGCGGCAAGGTCTACGACACCAGCGCGCCACCGCCCTACTCCGAGCAGTCGCCGACCTGGTCGGCGTTCGCCTACGGCTCGGCCAAGCTCGCGCTCGAATCAGAACTCGCAGACCGCGAGCTTCCTTCGGCCGTGCTCAGGCTGGCCAACGTCTACGGTCCTGGCCAGCAAACCGGAAGCGGGCAGGGCGTGGTCGCTCACTGGCTCGCCGCGGCGGCCCGCGGCAAGCCGCTGATCTTGTTCGGCGATCCGCAGGCCCGCCGTGACTACGTGTACGTGGACGACGTAGTGGCGGCCATGACCGGCATCTACCACCGCATTGGCTGCGATCCGCTGGCCAGGGCGCACGGGCTGCCCACGCTCAACATCGGCTCTGGGACGCCCACCTCGCTGGCGCAGCTGCACGGGCTGATCGCGAGCGTGACCGGGCGGCAGCTTGAAATCCAGCGCGTCGCTGCCAGGGAAGTCGACCGGCAGGACGCCTGGCTAGACACGACGGCCGCCGCGCGGCTGCTTGGCTGGCAGGCGCGAACCCCGCTCGCGCGCGGCCTGACCCGCACCTGGCACTCGATCGGCCAGGAAGACCAGCGCGCCCGCTAGGGCTGATCCCGGCTCCAGGGCAGTTCCATCAGGCTGCGAGTACCCGCGGCGACGATGGCCACATGATTTCTGAAACGCTCGTCCGATCAGGACACGCCCTCGTGCGCCCGTACCCGCCGGAAGGCCGAGACTACTGGTCCGTGCGGTTCTGGGACCGCGCTGACGCGGAAAGCCATCACGTACTCGGGCAAGATTTCCTTGCCCAGAAAGCCCAGATCGCCGAGCTGCTGTCGCGATACGGCGGCGACGCCCGCACGATACTTGAGTTCGCGTGCGGCACAGGCGAATTCACGGCCATGGCTGCCACCCTGACCCCCGCCACTTCAGTCGTGGCGACCGACATCTCCCAGCATGCCCTGGACATCGCCGCAAGCCGGGTGAAGCAGCCGCAGGTGCGCTTCGTCCGCGGCGACTTCTGGGCCGACGACGGCCAGGAGCAGGCGGACCTGGTCATGTGCCTGGACGCCATTCACCATCTCGGCGACGTCAGGTCCGTGCTTGAACGGCTCAGGTCGCTCGTGGCCCCAGGGGGCGTTTTCATCGGCAACCTCTGGACGCTCGATAATTTCCATGAATACCAGCGTCAGCGGTACGGCGCCCTCGGGCACCTGGGCCGGGCCAGCAAGTTCTTCGCCACCGCGGTAGCGATGCGGGTGTCAGGCGGCCGGCTTCGTACCCCCGCGTACCGCACCCAGCTCCTGCGCCAGGCGACGATCGGGCCGTTGCTCAGCGACGTCTTCAGCGAGACGGTGGAGCTGGCGAGCACTCGCCACTTCACGTGTTTCGCGTGCCGGCCCTGACCCGTTGAGCACCTGGGTCGCCCCGCATCGGCGCGGCCGCGAACTCCCTGACCCCGGCCTCGAAGCCGACCTCAGGCCGCCAGCGCAGCTCTGACATCAGCCGGGCGGGCGACGCGAAGATGTGCCGCACGTCGCCCACCCGGAACTCCCCGGTGATCAGTGGCGCCGGGCCGCCGCCAGCGCGCGCGAGCGCGGCGGCCAGCTCGGCGATCGAGCGTGGCTCGCCGCTCGCCACGTTGAACGCCCGGAATCCGGCCTCGGCGCGGTCAAGCGCCGCGACGTTCGCCCGCGCGACATCGCGGACATGCACGAAGTCGCGCAGCGGCTTGCCGTCCTCGAATACCCGGGGCGCCTCGCCCCTGGCGACCCACGTCCTGAAGGCTGAGGCCACCCCCGAGTACGGGCTCTGGTAGGGCATCGCAGGCCCGTAGACATTGTGGTAGCGAAGCGCCACCGCGCTCGCGTTCGTTTCCCTGACCCAGGCGCCGACAATGAGCTCCTGGGCCAGTTTCGATACCGCGTAGATGTTGCGGGGCGGATCGACCGGGTCGTCCTCGGTCACCGCGCTGGCCACCACGTCAGCGCCGCACCGCGGGCACCTGGGCTCGAACCGGCCGCGCCGCAGGTCGGCGGCCAATCGGGAACCCGGCCGGACCTGACCGTGCGCCGGGCAGTCGTACCGGCTGTCTCCGTAGATCACCACTGAACTGCCCAGGATCAGCCGGCCGAGCCCGGCCTTGGTCATGGCCGCGACCAGTACCGCGGTGCCCAGGTCGTTACAGCCCATGTAGTTCGGCGCGTCGAGGATCTCCTTGCCCCGGCCGACCATGGCCGCCTGATGGCAGACCAGGTCAATGCCCGTCAGCGCGCGGTTAAGCGACCGCTCGTCCCGGATATCGGCGTGGATGAACTCCACGTCGCCAGCGAAGGACGGAGCTCTGGACTCCGGATGCACCCCGGCGATCAGCGCGTCGATGACCCTTACCTGGTGGCCAGCCCGGACCATTTCCTCGACGACCTGCGAGCCGATGAAGCCCGCGCCTCCGGTTACCAGGATGTGCATGTCTGCCTCACCTTCACGCGCCGGCGCTTGCCGCACGGGTTCGCCGCACGGTGTTCGCCGCACGGGGTTCGCCATGCAGTGTTCGCCGCACGGGCCCGAGTCTCCTTCGCCATGCTCGCGGCCGGCGCCCTCCGCGTTCTGGAGTATCGCTTGAGGCCGGCCACCGCCGATCCTCAAGTCACCTGCGAGTGCGGCGTGCCAGCGTGAGGCCATGCGAGTACTGCTGACGTCGTGGGCGCAGCCCACGCACTTCTTCCCGATGGTCCCGCTCGGCTGGGCGCTGCGAGCCCGAGGTCACGAGGTAAGAGTCGCCAGCCAGCCTGCGCTGGCCGACGCGATCACCAGCTCTGGCCTGCCTGCCGTCATCACCGGCCACGACGTGGACATGAAGAGCATCTTCGACGGCCTGTACGGGGGCGCCGGCGCCTCAGGGAAGCCGCCATGGGCGAACCGGGGCCAGCTATCGGCCGGTGAGCAGCGCGCCTGGACCATCAAGGGACTGCAGATCTTCGTGCCGATCCTCGACGCGATGATCGGCGACCTGCTCGACTTCGCTCGCTACTGGCGGCCCGATCTGGTCGTGTTCGAGCCCACCACGTGGGCGGGGCCGCTGGCTGCCGCCGCGCTCGGCATTCCCGCCGTGCGCCACCTGTGGGGCATCGACTTCACGCTGAAATCGCGGGAATACGAGCCTGAGGTGCTCGCGCCGGCGCTTGACCGGCTCGGCCTGGCCGAGGTCGAGACGCTGGGCGCCGTCACCATCGACAACTGCCCGCCGAGCTTGCAGGTGCCAGGGACCTATCCGCGCCTGGGCGTCAGGTATGTCCCTTACAACGGCCCTGGAACTGCCCCCGACTGGCTGCTTGATCCACCGCCCAGGCCGAGGGTCTGCGTGACCTGGGGTGCCACTAACGCCCACCTCATGCCGGGCCTTACCGACACCGGCCCCGTGCTCGAGGCCCTGTCTCGCCTGGATGTCGACGTGGTAGCGGCACTGTCGGCGAGCGACGCCAGGCGACTCGGACCGCCGCCAGAGGGAGTGCGGGTGGTCGAATCCCTGCCGTTGCACCTGCTCTTGCCGACCTGTGACCTGATCGTGCACCAGGGCGGAATGGGTACCATCATGACCGCGTTCACCTGCGGCCTGCCGCAGCTCGTCCTGCCCGTGCTGCCCGAACAGCGGTTCAACGCGCACCGGCTGGCCGCGAGCGGCGCCGCGATCGCGCTGCCGCCGTGGGAAGCCAGCCCTGATGTGCTCTGCGATCGGCTCGCGGAACTGCTCGGGGCGCCGGATTACCGGACGGCGGCGGCCCGGGTACAGGCTGAGATGCAAGCGCAGCCGCCGCCCGCCGGGGTGGTAGCCGACCTGGAACGGCTCGCGAACGAGCGCCGCCGCGAGCCGGAGCCGGTGTCATGACCCGCCCCGAGCGCACCGACGGCCGGGGGCTGACCGCCACGATTCCCACCACCGGCGACCGGCCGGAGCTAAGACGCGCGGTCGAGGCGCTGATCAGGTCGGCGGAAATAGGTGGCGGGGACGCCGAGGTGCTCGTCGTGGTCAACGGCAGGCGTAGCGTCCCCGTGCTTGATCACGTGGGGTCACCTTTGCTCCGCGTGCTTTTTCTTGACCGGCAGAACGTCTCACTGGCCCGCAACACCGCCATATTGAACGCACAGCACGACACCATCTTGTTCACCGACGATGATGCCGTCGTCGGGCCGGACTGGTGCGCGGATCTGCGGGCCGGCCTTGCCAGGCCCAAGTGCGCGGTTGTCGCCGGACCTGTCCGGGTGCCGGTGTCCGGCCCGGTCACCGCGTTTCTCGACTACCAGCGGTTGTTCGACGCTGAGCCGGACGGGAACGGCGGCTTGCTCAACGTCGTGACGGTGAACTGCGGCATCCGCCGCGACCGCCTGCCCGATGACGTGCGATTCGCCGAGGCCCTGGTGACCGGCCAGGACGTTGACTTCGGCCAGCGCGCCCATGCGAGCGGGGCGGAGCTGAGGTGGCTGGCCGACTCCGACCCCGTGCGGCACGTCCTGGCGGAACGGTTCGACGAGATCGGCAAGCGCTTCCCTGGTTACGGGGGGGCTATCGCCAGCATCGCGCTGATGCGGCAGGCGGCCGCGGTGCAGGAGATGACGTCGGCCTTCCTGGCTATCTACCGGGTAATGATGCAAGAGGGCTCGGGCGGGTTCCGCCGGTTCACCGAATTCGCTTCGCCACCGGTGCGCGACACCCTGGCCATCCTCGATTACCTGCTGACCGCCTCATTCTTCATCGGCTACCTGCAGCGGATGAGCGCTGAACTCGGCCGCGAACTGATCACTGTCGACGACGAGGCGCTGCACGCGGCCCTGGCCGAGGTAGCCGACGCCGCGCTTGCCGAAGCGCGAGAGCAAGCGAACTGCGACTGGAAGGAACTTCGTCCCGACTACGCAGCGCTCGGCGCCGCCTGGGGCAGCCAGCCCGCCGCCATCGGCAAGATCAAGGCGGTGCTCGCGGCGTACGCGCGCCCCGCGCCCGGGCAGGCCCCTTACGGCCAGGCCCCTTACGGCCAGAGCCCGGCCGGCCAGCAGAACGGCGTCTTGCGGGTGTCTCCGGCGGAGGCCAGGGCCTGGGCCGCATGGCAGGAACTCCCGGTGGCAACGGAGCCGATCACGACTGGTGACCTCGAGTGGGCGCTGCGCTCGGCCGGCGTGACCTTCAGGGAAGGGTGCCGCCAGATCGAGGCGAAGCTGATTCGGGACGGGAGCGGACCGCGGTGACAGCTTTGCTGGCCGGAAGAAGCGCCCTGGTCACCGGCGGCACCAAGGGAACTGGGCGGGCCGTCGTGCTCGCGCTCGCCAGGGCGGGCGCAAGCGTCGTCACCTGCGCGCGTCACGACGATGACGCGGCGCGCGGACTGGCCGACGAGCTGGCGGCAACCGGCGCCGCGCACCTGGTGCTGCGCGCCGATGCCTGCGACCCAGCTGACGCCCGGCGCCTGGCCGATGCCTGCTCCGAGCGGTTCGGAGCACTTGATGCGCTGGTCACCGTCGCGGGCGCTATCGGGCGTTCCCCGCTCGGCTCGTTGCCGCCGCAGGAGTGGCGCCGCGTCATGGACGCCAACGTGGCCTCGTGCTTCCTGATCATCCAGCGGGCTCTCCCATTGCTCGGCGAAGGAGCCAGCGTGGTGACGCTTGGCTCGCGCGCGGCCGCCGCCGGGAGCGCCCAGATGGCTCATTACACGGCTGCCAAGGCCGCGCTGGCCGGGCTGACCCGCTCACTCGCCAGGGAACTCGGGCCGCGGGGGATCAGGGCCAACCTGGTCGCGCCGGCCATCATCGAGAAGCAGGAGACGGCGAAGCTGCTCGGGCCCGCGCTCGAGGGGCTGCGGAGCCAGGCCGCCCTGCGCCGCCTGGCTCGCCCCGATGACATCGCCGACGTGGTCCTGTTCCTGGTGAGCGAGCACTCCAGGTACATCACCGGCCAGGTCCTCACGGTAGACGGCGGGATCTGAGACCGCGGAGGCGTTTCGGGGGGTCGCCCCCCGGGCCAGCACCGCGGGGGGGTTTCGGGGGGTCGCCCCCCCCCGGGCCAGCACCGCGGGGGGGGTTTCGGGGGGTCGCCCCCCCCGGGCCAGCACGGTGCTGGTCCCGGGGGTTGGCTCCGGGACCAGCACCGTCTCAGCGGTCAGACCAGGAATCCGACCGCGGCCACGTTCACGACCAGTGCGAGCACCGCGAAGGTGGTGCGCACCAGGTTCCAGTTGCGCCACTTCACCCTCGGGTCGACACGCTGCCAGTCGGCGGGCGGGTTCGCCGGGTCCAGGGTGGCGATCCAGCGGTTGATCGGCACGTTCTTGGTGAGCGACACCGACATCACGCACAGGTAGAGCACCGCGGCGGCCGCGGCGAGGGTGTGGGTCACGCCCGTCGGGGCCAGGACCGCGACGGCGACATCGCTCAGCAGCGCGGTCACGATGCAGATTGGCATGAACGGGTCGAATCGTCCCACGAGCAGCTTGTGCACGGGCAGGTAGCTGTCCACGGGGAGGGCGAGCAGCATGGGCGCGCCGCCGAGCGCGGAGATCATCAGGCCGCCGGCGGCCAGCCCGCCAGCCAGGACGGCGAGCGGGACGAAGAACGTGATCATTGGGGGTGTCCTCCTAGTCAGGCGGTCACGACCACGGCGGCCGCCGCGATCGTCATGGCGGTAACGGCGAATCCGGTCCGCAGCAGATGCCAGCTCCGCCAGGCGGGGCGCGGATCCGCCCAGTCCGCGGAGATCGCGTCCGGGTCGGTCCCGTGCACGATCTTGTTTATCGGGACATTCCCGAACTGAGAGACAAGCTGGACGCCAATGAGCGATACCGCGCCGGCGATGGCCAGCGTTCGGGCCGCGTCGCCCCCCGCCACCACGGCGAGCGCGATGTCGGCGAGCAGGGCGCAGCTGACCAGCAGCGGCATGACCGGGTGATAGCCCCGGCCGAGCCGCCGGTGCGCGGTCACGTACTGACCAGGTGGCATCGCGAACAGCGTCGGCAGCACGCTCACAGTGATGGCGAAGAAGACGCCGGAGACGATGCCGGTTGCGGCGAGGCTCACGACTGCGATGACCTGCGGCAGCATGGCTGCGTTCCACCCTTCGTTTTCGGTCGCCGGCCGGCGTGCCTGCCGGTGGCTATCCCGCCTCGCGTCGATTGTGGCGGCGTGCGCTCGCGGCCGGCTTGACGGCCGGTCGTGCCCTGGCTCCAGCGATCTGCGATACGGGTGGGCTAGGTCTAGGCCGTGACTAATATTGCGATCAGTGCCAGGCGGCTGCGTAAGACCTACGGCGGCGCCCGCGGCCGGGTCCACGCCTTACGAGGCATCGACCTGGATGTACCTGAAGGCGAATTCTTCGGCTTGCTCGGACCAAACGGCGCCGGCAAGTCAACGTTCATCGGGATCCTGACCACCCTGGTCCGGCTCGGCGACGGCAGCGCCAGGGTCTGGGGCCGCGATGTCGGCACCGACCCGCTCGGGGTGCGCAGCCACGTCGGGGTGACCTCGCAGGCACCAAACTTCGACCGCTCGCTCACCGTCGCCGAGAACCTGGAATTTCGCGGCCGGTACTGCGGCATGCCAGGAAAGCAGGCCCGCCGCCGCGCGGCCGAGCTTCTTGGTGACTTCCAGCTCGCTGACCGCGCGAACGCCAAGGTGCATCAGCTGTCCGGCGGACAGGCTAAGCGGCTCATGATCGCGCGAGCGCTGATCCACCGCCCGGACGTGCTCTTCCTCGACGAACCCACCGCCGGCGTAGACCCGCAGGCCAGGCTTGACCTCTGGGACCTGCTGCGCGACCTGCGCCGCGAAGGGCTCACCTACCTGCTCACCACGCACAACCTGGCCGAGGCGGAGACGCTCTGCGACCGGATCGCGATCATGAATCACGGCCAGGTGCTCGCGGAAGGAAGCTGCGAGGAGCTGAAGCGGGCCGCCGGGGCCGAGACCATCGTGACCGCCACCTACCGGGGGGCCGCCCCGGCTGAGGTCGAGAAGCTCGCCGGCCGGGCGGGCGTGAGCCGGGTGGAGATCACCGGCCGGCAAGCGCGGGTATTCACCAGGACCGCTGACGGCCTGCTCAGCGCGCTGGTTCAGGCCGGGGCGCGGGCACGAGTTCCCGTGACGGACGTGAAGACCCTGCAGCCAAGCCTCGAGAGCGCGTTCCTCACCCTGACCGGAAAGGAGCAGCGGTCATGACGGTCGCCGCCGGGATCCGGCTGCACGGGGCCCCGAGGTCAGCGAGCCTGCGCGCCTTCGGCGCCATGGTCATGCGGGACCTCCGGGTCATGCGCCGCGACTTCGCCGTTGTCGGCATGCGCAGCGTGGTGCAGCCGCTGCTACTGGTCTTCGTCTTCGCCTACGTGATGCCCTCTATCGGGACCACGCTCAGCTCGAGCCAGGCCAACGTTCCGTTCTCCACCATCCTGCTGCCGGGCGCGGTCGCGAGCACGATGCTGATCACGGGAGTCGTCTCGGTGATGAGCCCACTGCTGGTCGAGCTCACCTTCAACCGGGAGATCGAGGACCGGCTGCTGGCCCCGCTCCCGGTATGGAGCATCGCGGTGGAGAAGATCATCGTGGGCGCGATCCAGTCGCTCCTTACCGGCGCCATCGTCTTCCCGCTTGCCTTGCTCATCCATCCGAAAGGGCTCGCGCCCGTGATCGACGTGCATGACTGGGCCCTCCTGGTGGTCGTCGTGCTCGCCGGATCGCTCTTCGCGGCGGCGATCGGCCTGTTCTTCGGCACCGTGGCCGACGTGCGCCGGGGCCCGAGCCTGCTCGCGGTAGGACTGCTTCCGATCACCATGCTCGGCTGCGTCTACTACCCGTGGGCCGCGCTGCACTCGATCAGGTGGCTGCAAGTGATCACGTTGTTCAACCCGCTCGTCTACATGTCAGAAGGACTGCGCGCTAGCCTCACGCCCGGCGTTCCGCATCTGCCGCTGTGGAGCATCCTCGCCGTGCTCGGCGGCGGTTGCGTCCTCATGAGCGCGCTGTCCATCGCCCTGTTCCAGCGCAAGGTACGGATCTGACCCGCGCGCGAGCCGGGACGTGCTCGCCAGCCCCGGCAATGGGCCACCGAAGGGGCTGGATCCCAGGTTCGAACCCCTGCGATGGGCCAGCGAAGGGCCAATAGCACCTGCGATGGGCCATCGAAGGGGTTCGCCGCGGCCCGCCAGGCCCGGCGATGGGCCATCGTGGGGCCAGTGTCCTAGGCGGCTGCGAGTGCCTCGAGCTTGCCGACGACGTCGGCTGGCTGGGGCTGGGCCAGGATTTCCTGGCGGAGCGCTAGCGCGGCGGCGGCGGGGCCTGGTTCGTCGAGCACCGCGGCGATGGACCCGGCCGCTGACTCTGCGGTCAGGTCGGCGACTGGCAGGCAACGGGCGGCGCCGGTGGCGGCGGCCTGCTGGGCGTTGAACCGCTGGTCGGGGAGCTGGGGCAAGATCACCTGAGGTACGCCAAGCGCCGCTGCGGTGAGGGTCGTGCCCGCGCCGCCCTGGTGCACGACCGCCGCGCATTCGGGCAAGACCAGGTGCAGCGGCACCGACTCGAGTACCTTGGCGCCCGGTGGTAGCTCGGGCAGGAGCCGTCGCTGCTCGGCCGTCACGGCGATGACGATTTCGGCGCCGGTGTCCTTGGCCGCCGTGATGACCGCCGGCGGCAGGAAGCTGTCGTCGCCGGTGAGCGCCACCGTGGAGGTTCCCCAGGTCAGGCAGACCCGGTGGCCTGGCCCTGACGGCCAGCGCGGCATGACTCCCTGGCCGTTGTAGGGGACGTAGGCCATCGGCTCGCGCGGGGTTACGGCGGCGGAGGGCTGCATGCTTGGCGGGCAGGGGTCGACTGTCAGCGTCCCGCGAAGCTGAAGATCAGGGACACAAAACCGGGCCAGCAGAGCCGCCATCCCCGGCATCTCGGGCCCAGCGCTCGCCCTGGCCCCATTAGCCGGGCCCGTGCCCGTTCCCGCGCCCGCCGTGCCCGCGCCCGCCCCGGCCGCGCCCGTCCCGCCCGCCCCGCCCGCGCCAGCGCTCGCCCCGGCCGCGCCTGGCCTGGCACCGCCGGAGGTGAAGTCCGGCCCGAACAGATGCCGCACCGCCGGAACGCCGGTCACGGCGGCGGCGATCGGCGCCGCGAAGGTGATCGGGTCGAATACCACCAGATCCGGCTGCCACCGCTGGGTAAAGCTGACCAGGTCATCCGCCATCGCCTCGGCGACTCGCACGAAGATGCCGATCGCCAGCGAGGTCCGCCTGGCTGGCTCGGCCGATCCGGCCTTGATCAGGGGGGCGACCTGGTCACGGAACAGCGCGTTGACGTCCACGTCGGAACCCACCACGACGGCGGGCAGGCCTGAGGACCTGATGGCGGCCACCAGGGCCGGCTGGCTGGCCACCCTGACGTCGTGCCCGGCGGCGCGGCAGGCCTGCGCGAGCGGGACCATCGGGAAGTAGTGCGACGACCAGGCCCAGGTGCTGAACAGGATCTTCATGTCATCCCTCCGAGCGCAAGGGTGCCTGGTCGCGGTCGAAGGAGGCTGGAGCGGCCGCGGCGGCCGGGCCTGGCCGGCCATTCCAGCGGCCCGCGACCGGCTTTCGACCGGGCGGGGCGATGGTCCTTTCGATCAGGTCTTGACGCGATCACGTAACGCGATCAAGCGAGAAAGACACCCGCGAGAAGGGGAATCGGCTGATGCCCACATTCACTAGACGCCGTGCGGGGTTCGTTGCCTGCGCTGTCGTGGCGGTTGCCATCCCGGCCGCGCCGATGGTGGCGAACGTGACCGCCTCGGCCGCCCAGGCCTCGACCGCCCGAGCCTCGGCCGGGCCGCACGCACGACACGACTTCGGCTGGCCGGCGGCCCCAGTGGTCTCGGTCACGCTGAACCAGAACGACCCGTTCGTGATCAGCCCCAATCCGCTTTCGGCTGGTCCGACCACCATCAGCGCGTCGACGACGGACGGCAACGAGCACCAGCTGGCCGCCCTGGTCTTCAACCCGGGCGTGACGCCGGCGCAGGCGGTGCAGGAGATCGACGAGAGCTACTCTTCCGACCCATCGGTCGCGCTGCCAGCGCTCCAGGCGGTCTACCGCGACATCACGTTCTCCGGCGGCCTGTCGGTCGCGCCTACCGGCCCGAGCTGGTTCACCGAGAACCTCAAGCCAAATGCCTACCAGATGGCCGACACGCCGGAAGACGGCGCCGCGGCGCAGTACACCACGATGCAGGTGAACGCTCCTTACCAGCCTGCCGCCTGGCCGCACTTCGACGCGGTCATCTCCGTGCGCGAGTCCGACGGCAACGCCCGTTTCGTCGCGCCGAACTACCTCCCAGCCAACCTGACGTTCCTCGCGGTGAACCCGAAGGGGAACTCCCAGCCGTATGAGTTCCTGCTCCGCCAGCTAGTCCCTGGCACTACCAAGCAGGACCTCACGGCCTATTTCGCCGCCGAAGAGGCGGGGCAAACGCCAACCAGCACCGTGTTCGCGAGCCCATACCAGCAGGGCCTGCTGCCGATCTCACCCGGCCTGGCCGCGGTCGTCCACGCCAACTTCACGCCCGGCCTTTACGCGCTGATGAGCTACGTGCGCGATCCGGCCACCGGTATCGGCCGGGTCTACGAAGGAACCTTCAAGATCATCACTTTGTACTGATGCGACAAGGCCAGCCCGAACGGCGGCACCAGCCGCCTTCGGGCGAGCCGTCGCCTGAAGCGAAGGAGTTCAGCTCATGAGCGTCAGGGACGCCGACGTCCTGATCGTAGGCGGCGGCATTGTCGGCCTGTCGGCCGCGGTATTCCTCTCCGCCCAGGGAGTGCCTGTTCAGCTGGTGGAGCGCCGCCCGAGTGCGCTCGCCCACCCCCGCGCGCGGGTCATTAACCCGCGCACCGTCGAGCTCTACCGCCAGGTCGGGCTTGAGCCGGCGATCCAGGCCGCCAGGTCACGGGCGAAGTACTCGTCCGGCCTCGTGATCCGCGCCGACACCCTCACCGCGCCCGAGCGGGCCGTCACCGAGATGCAGGCCTCGCCTGACCCGAGCCGGGACGGCAACGTCAGCACCGCCTCCTGGATCCCGATTGACCAGGATCAGCTGGAGTGCGTCGTCCGCTCCAGGGCTGCCGAACTCGGGGCCGGCATCGCCTTCTCGACCGAGCTCACCGGGCTCCAGGCTGAGCCGGACGGGATCACCGCCCGCGTCAAGGACCTGGGTTCGGGCGAGGAGCACGAGGTTAGCGCTCGCTTCCTGATCGCCGCCGACGGCTACCGCAGCGCGATCAGGGATCAGCTTGGCATCACGGTGAGCGGACCAGGCATGATCGGCCACACCCTGTGCTTCGTCTTCGAGGCCGACCTGACCGGGCCGCTTCGCGGCCGGCACCTGGCGGTCGGCCATTTCAACCAGCCAAGGCCGGGAACGTCGCTGATCTCGCACAGCGAGGGCCGCTGGGTATTCAGCGTGCCGTTCCGGCCCGACCAGGGGGAGTCGCTGCCCTCGTTCACCGAGGACCGCTGCGTTGCCCTGGCCAGAGCCGCCGTGGGCGACCAGGATCTGGACCTGAAGATCGTCCCGCAGCTCGCCGGCGGGATAACGACCCTGGACTACGAGATCGGCGCCCAGGTGGCCGACCGGTACGCCGAAGGCCCGGTCTTCCTCGCCGGTGACGCCGCTCACGTGATGCCGCCAGCGGGCGCGTTCGGAGCGGGAACGGGCATAGCCGACGCACACAACCTGGCCTGGAAGCTGGCCGCGACCCTTGAGGGGAGCGCGGGCCCCGGACTGCTGGCGACCTACCAGGCCGAGCGCCAGCCAGTCGCCAGGTTCACCCTCGCTCAGTCGCTTCACCTGCTGCGCGAGCGCACCGGCCGGGACATTCCTTACGACGAAGGCGGCCCTCAGGTCGGCTACGAGCAGGTCATCTTCGGCTACCGGTACGGCGCAGGAGCCCTGGCGGCCGAGCGCGGCCAGACCGCGGGGTTCTCGCTGGCGCCAGACGAGCCGACCGGTGCGCCAGGGACGAGGGCGCCGCACGTGGCCCTGGTCAGGAACGGCGAGGAGATCTCCGCCCTTGACCTTTACGGTGGCCGGTGCGTCCTTGTGTGCGGCTCGGCCGGCGGACCGTGGGCCGAGGCGATGAGCCAGGTCAGCGCGAACCTCGGCTGGCCGGCCGAGGTCTACCGGCTCGGAGCTGACCTGATCGACCCGGGCGCCAGGTGGGAGCGGGCCCACGGGGTTGCGGCCTCGGGCGCGGTTCTCATCCGCCCCGACGGGTTCGTGGCGTGGCGCGCGAAGGACCAGCGGGCCGGTGATGCCGCTGGCCTCGCCCGGGTACTCGACGAGGCCCTGGCCGGCTGTCAGCTGGCCGGCCGCCAGGCCGTACTGGAAGGTAGTGAAAGCCGCCGATGAAAGTCCTGATCGTCACCTTCCCTGCTCCCTCGCACTATTTCCCGCTCGTACCCATCGGGTGGGCCTTGCGGGCGAGCGGTCATGAGGTCAGGGTCGCCTGCCCGGCGTCGTTCGCTGGCGTCGTGACCGCGTCCGGCCTGCCGGGCGTCCTCGTCCCCGAGGTCGACCTGGCCGGTTTCTGGCGGGCACCGCCGGGCGCCGCGCCGGCCCCTCCGGCGGCCGCGCCAGCCCCGTCCCC
>DATKFV010000140.1:0-22778 GCA_035511035.1 Streptosporangiaceae bacterium | reverse complement strand
CTCGCCAGCTACCCCGATCACGCTGTGGTCGAGCGGCATGATGACCTCCAGCCAGGTGGTGTTATTTGCATAGAATGCCGTTCTAGAATTACCAGTTAGCCGGGCTTCGGGTCAACGTAGCCGGCCGAGGCCAGCCTGCCGTACGCGGTCGCGAGGAGTCAGTCATGGGTCTGCTTGACGGGAAGGTCGCCATCGTCACCGGCGCCAGCCGGGGCATCGGCGCCGAGATAGCCAAGCGCTTCGCGGCCGAGGGCGCGGCTGTCACGGTCGCCGCCAGGACGGCCGACCCTGGCAGCTCACCGTTCGCCGGGACAATCGGCGAGACCACCGAGGCGATAAGGGCGGCCGGCGGCACGGCCTTCGCCGTCGCCACGAACCTGGCCAAGGCCGACGACCGCGAGTTCCTGGTCAGCGAGACCGTGCGCGAACTGGGCGTCCCCGACATCCTGATCAACAACGCGGCCGTGACCTACTTCAGGCGGGTCGAGGACTTCACCCCGAAGCAGTACGCGCTCATGTTCGACGTTCAGGTGACCGCGTCGTTCCACCTGGCTCAGCTCGTGCTGCCGGGGCTGCGCGACCATGGAGCCGGCTGGATCCTGAACATCTCCTCGATCGCCGCCGTGCATCCGCAGATCCCGCCGACCGCCTGGGGTGGCCGGGGCGGCACCGTCTACGGCATGTGCAAGGCCGCGATCGAGCGCTTCTCCACGGGCCTGGCGGCCGAGCTGTATGCCGACAACATCGCCGTCAACGCGCTGGCCCCGAACAAGGTCGTGCCTACCCCCGGTACCTTGTTCCACCAGCTCACGACCGAACAGGATCCTCACTCCGAGCCGCCGAGCGTCATGGCCGCCGCCGCGCTCGCCCTCTGCAGCGGCGACCCGAAGTCGCTGACCGGCCGCGTCGCCTACTCCATCGACCTGCTCACCGAGCTAGGCCTCCCGGTCCCGGTCAGCTAGGCCGGGCTCAGACGCCGATCCTCGTCGCGAGGCGCTCGCGGTGGTAGTTGCTGTCGCCGAGGAAGAGCTCGCTGGCCTTGGCCCGCTTGAAGTACAGGTGGGCGTCGTGCTCCCAGGTGAAGCCGATGCCGCCGTGGATCTGGATGTTCTCGGCGGCGACGTGGAAGTACGTGTCCGAGGCGAGCGCCTTGACCAGCGCGGCCAGGGTCGGGACCTCGGGGGAGTCCTCGGCGACGGCCGCCGCCGCGTAGATCACGGCCGAGCGCAGCGACTCGACCTCGAGCAGCAAGTCGGCGCAGCGGTGCTTGATCGCCTGGAAGCTGCCGATCGGCCGGCCGAACTGGTGCCTGATCTTCGCGTACTCGACGGCCATGTCCAGCGCGCGCTGGGCCCCGCCCAGTTGCTCGGCCGCGAGCGCGATCGCGCCGATGTCGAGCACCTTGGCCAGGATCGGGCTGGCCTCGCCTGGCGATCCGACCAGCCGGGCCGGCACCGAGGAGAACTCGCACCTGGCCAGCTTCCTGGTCTGGTCCAGGGCGGCGAGCGGCGTGCGCCGCAGCCCCTCCGCCGACCCGCCGACGGCGAATAGCGACAAGCCGCCGTCGGCCTGCCCGGTGACCAGCAGCAGGCTCGCGGTGTAGCCGTCGAGCACGAAGCTCTTGTGCCCATCGAGCACCCAGGCGTCTCCTTGCTTCGTCGCCGCCAGCCTGCTCGCCTCGGGCTCCCACGACCCGTCGTCCTCGGTGAACGCGATCGTCGCGATCGTCTCGCCGCTCGCGATTCCCGGCAGCAGGTCACTCTTGGCCGCCTCGTCCGAGCTAGCAAGCAGCGCGTTCGCCGCGAGCACGGCGCTGGCCAGGTAAGGCCCGGTATAGAGCGCGGCCCCAAGCTCCTCGAGAATGATTGCCTGCTCGTAGAAGCTGAACCCGGCCCCGCCGTACTGCTCAGGAATCGCGATGCCCTGCAGCCCGAGCTGCGCCCCGGCGGCCTGCCAGACCAGCGGGTCGGTCGCGTCGTCGTCGGCCGACATCAGCTCCCTGACCCTGGTCAGCGGCGCCCGCTCGGCGAGGAACCGCCGCACCGACTCCCGCAGCTCGACCTGCTCGGGACTCATCGCCAGCTTCATGTCGTCAGCTCCTCGGTTCCGACTCAGTGATGACCAGCACGTCGAGCGCCTCGACCTGGTCGCCGTTGACCCACAGCGGGTTGATCTCCAGTGAGCGCAGCGCGCTCCCCAATGACAAGGCCGCGTCGCCGATCGACGCGATGACGGCCGAAAGCTTGTCCAGATCGGCGGGAACCTGGCCGCGACCGCCAGTGAGCAACGGCAGTCCCCGTAGCTCACCCAGCATCTGGCGTACTTGCGCCGGGCCGGCCGGCAGCACCCGCAGGCTCACGTCGCCGAGCACCTCGACCCAGATGCCGCCGAGGCCGACGGCCAGCACCGGGCCGAACGTGGGATCGACGGTGACCCCGGCGAGGAGCTCGACTCCGCCCTTGCGCATCGGCGCGACCGTGACGCCGTCGATCGCCTCGTCCCCGGCCGCCGCCACGACCTGGTCATACGCCCGCTCGACGGCCGCGTCGGTGCTCAGGCCGAGCGCGACCCCGCCGAGCTCCGACTTGTGCGTGATCGCGGCCGAGGAGACCTTCACCGCCACCGGGTAACCGAAGCCTGCGGCCGCCCTGACCGCGTCGTCGGCCGAGTGCGCCAGCGTCGCGGGCACCACCGGGATATTAAAGTCCTGCAGCAAAGTCCTCGCGTCGGTCTCGGCCCAAGGTCCGCTGGTCGACACCGGGGTAACTCGAGTGACCAGCTTCGGCGCAGCCAAATTGCCCCGGCCCTCCAGCCAGCCCCGGCCCTCCATCCAACGCAACGCGTTGCCGATCGCGCGCACGCCCAGGTCGATGCCGGCCAGCACGTGCAGGCCGTGCCGGCCGAGCAGCGAGCGCCCGTACTCGGACAGGTCCACGCAGGTTGAGCCGATCGGGATGATCGGGACCGGCGCGCTCGCGACGCGCTCAGCCAGCCAGGCGGCCCGGGCGTCGAGCGCGTCCGCCATCGCCTCGTCCGGGGGCTTGGCGTCGGGCAGCGTCAGCCCGGTGTAGATCACGAAGTCGAGCGCCGGGTCGGCGGCGGCGTGGTCGAGCGCGAGGTCGGACGGGGTCAGCGTCGAGGTCCGCTGGTTGGCGAGGAAGTAGCCGGTGACGTCGAGCGGGTTGCGCACCTCGGCGAACGAGGGCACGTGCGCCGAGATCGCCTCGACGGTCGCCTCGGCGAAGGCCGGCAGCTCGATCCCTTCCCCGCTGGCCCGGTCGGCGATCAGGTCGCAAGCCCCGCCGGACGTCGTCACGGCGCCCATCCGGCGACCCGCGGGCCAGCGAGAGTACCCGAGCACGGCAGCGGTGCTCAGCAGTTCCTCGATGCTGGTGACCCGCACCACGTTGAGTTGCCGCAAGGCGGCGTCGATGACCGCGTCGTCACCAGCCACCGAACCGGTATGGGCGAGGGCGGCCGCGCTGCCCGCCTGGCTGGTGCCGACCTTGAGCGCGACGATCGGCTTGCCCGCCTGGTCGGCCTTGACCGCGGCGGCGGTGAACGCGGCCGCGTCACCGATCTCCTCGAGGAACAGGCCGATCACCTTGGTGTGGTCGTCCTCGATCAGGTAGTCGATCACGTCGCTGGTGCTGATCATGGCCTCGTTGCCGAGGCTGGCCAGGGTGCTCACCCCGATCGCGTGGGCCCTGGCGAAGCTGAGCAGCACGCTGGCCAGCGCGCCGCTTTGCAGCGCGATGCCCACAGGGCCGGCCAGCAACGGCAGCGGAATGGTCAGCGCGAACGGCGCGACCCGCGCGTGCGCGTTCAGGAAGCCGAGGCAGTTGGGCCCGAGCAGGGTGATCCCGTGCCCGGCCGCGCGGGCGGTCAGCCGGTCCTGCAGGATCCGCCCTTGCTCGCCATTCTCCCGGTAGCCGGAGGCGAGCACCACCACGCCGGGCACGCCCGCCTGCGCCGCGTCGTCGAGCACCTCCTCGACCGCCTGCAACGGCGTCATGATGAAGGCGAGGTCAACCGGCTCGGCCAGGTCGCGCAGGCTGGCAGCGGCCGGCCGCCCGAAGACCGTCGCTCGCTTGGGGTGCACGGGGATCAGCGGGCCATCGAAGCCGCTGGCGGCGGCGCTGGCCATCAGGAACCTGGCCCACCCCGACGTCTCCGAGGCGCCGACGATCGCGAGGCTCCTTGGCGCGAAGAACTCCCTGAGCTTGGCCGCGGCTACCAGCGGGGTTCCTTTGGCAGGCCGAGCGCGCGCTCGCCGATGATGTTGCGCTGGATCTCGCTGGTGCCCGAGTAGATGGTGTCGGCCCGGCTGGACAGGAACACGTTCTGCCACTGCGAGGTCGGGTAGCCGGGGCCGTCAGGGCGCACCAGCGCGTCGGTGCCGACGATGTCGATCGCGACCTCGCCGAGCCGCTTGTGATACTCGCTCCACAGCAGCTTGCTGATCGAGGCCTCAGGGCCGGGCGGGCGGCCCTCGGCGGCCTGCGCGAGCGCGCGCAGGCCGTTGAAGCGCATCATCTGCACCCCGGTGTAGGCGCGGGCCAGTTCCTGGCGCACCAGCGGGTCGGTGTTCCTGTCCCGCTTCCGCGCGGTCTCGACCAGTTCCCAGAACTCCTGCTCGAAGCCGAGGTGCTGGACCGTCACGGCCCCGCCGCGCTCGTGACCGAGCGTGGTCATGGCCACCTTCCAGCCGTTGTTCAGGCCGCCGATGACGTTGAACAGCGGCACCCGCACCTCGTTGATGAAGTCCTGGCAGAACTCGCTGGCGCCGGACAGCTGCCGAATCGGCTGGTACGTCACCTCGGGCTCTTTGAAGGGGAACAGGACGTAGGAGAGCCCGGCGTGCTTGGGCAGGTCCGGGTCGCTGCGGCAGAGCGCGAACATCATGTTGGCGCGGGCCGCGCCCGAGGTCCACACCTTGGTCCCGGTGATGACGACCTGGTCGCCGTCCACCTTGGCCTTCGTCTCCACGCCGGCCAGGTCAGAGCCGTGGTCTGGCTCGGAGAAGCCCTGGCAGTACACGTCCTCGCCGCTGATGATCCTAGGCAGGAAGTGAGCCCGCTGCTCGTCCGTGCCGTGCACGATGATCGAAGGCCCGACCAGGCTCTCGCCCATGCCGCGCCGCACTCTCGGAACCCCGGCGGCGTGGAACTCCTCGTTCAGCACCGCGAGGCGGACCCCGTCCATGCCCTGGCCGCCGAACTTGCCCGGCCAGTGCGGGCAGATCAGGCTGGCGTCGGCGAGCCTGGCCTCCCAGTCGGCGTACCTGGGGTCGGCGGCCGCGCGGGCCAGCTCTTCACCCCGGTAGCCGCCGGCGGTGACGGCCATGTTCCAGTCGGCGAGATCATGCAGGCCGCCGGGCGCGTTCGCCGCGATCCACTCGCGGGTGTGCGTGCGGAACTCCGCGATCTCGGGGCCAAGGTCAAGGTCCATGGCTGCCTCTCCGGCGTTGCCTCTTCGGGGCAATCTTAGAATTTCATTCTAAGATAGATGACACCGCAGTGGTCATCGCGTTGTCAAGGTGGTCAGACCGGCGCGAATCGGTACTACGGCTGACTCCTATGAAGTCGTAGCAGGCGGTGGCGCGACGATATCCTTCTGCGCATGGCAACCATCCCTGAGACACCGTCACTCGCGGGTCTTGAGGCCAAGTGGGCGGAGCGCTGGCATGACCAGCGCAGCTACCGCTTTGACCGGTCCAAGTCGCGCGAGGCGATCTACGCGATCGACACGCCGCCGCCTACCATCAGCGGTTCGCTGCACCTCGGCACCGCCTTTGGCTACATCCAGGTAGACGCGATCGCCCGGTTCCAGCGGATGTGCGGCCGCGAAGTCTTCTACCCCATGGGCTGGGACGACAACGGGTTGCCGACCGAGCGGAGGGTGCAGAACCACTACGGCGTGCGGTGCGACCCGACCGTGCCTTATGACCCCGACCTGGTGGTGACCGAGGTCGCCAAGGGGGACAAGGCCCAGCGCCCGATCTCCCGGCCGAACTTCATCGACCTGTGCCAGCGCCTGACGTCGGAGTTCGAGGAGGCGTTCGAGCAGCAGTGGCGCACGATGGGGCTGTCAGTCGACTGGGATCTGACCTACGCGACGATCAACGAGCGCTCCCGCCGGGTCTCCCAGCTTGCCTTCCTGCGCAACCTGCGGCGCGGCGAGGCCTACGCGGCCGAAGGGCCGACTATGTGGGACGTGGACTTCCAGACCGCGGTGGCGCAGGCGGAGTTCGAGGACCGGGAGGTCAACGGCGCCTTCCACCGGCTGGCGTTCCCGGCCGTGGCCGGCGGCCCGCCGGTGGAGATCGAGACGACCAGGCCGGAACTGCTGGTGTCCTGCGTGGCCCTGGTGACCCACCCCGACGACGATCGGTACAAGCACCTGGTCGGCACGATGGTGATCACGCCCTTGTTCGGCGTCGAGGTTCCTGTGCACGCGCATCCGCTGGCCGAGCCGGACAAGGGCACCGGCGTCGCGATGATCTGCACCTTCGGCGACACGACCGACGTGGTGTGGTGGCGCCAGCTTGGCCTGCCATTGCGCTCGGTCATCCAGCGCGACGGGCGGTTCCAGGCCGAGACCCCGGCCTGGCTCACCGGAGCCGGCACCGACGCCTACGCTGAGCTCGCAGGCAAGACCTCGCAGCAGGCGCGCCGGGCGATCGCCGAACTGCTGCGCGAGTCCGGCGCCCTGATCGGCGAGCCCCGGCCGACCAAGCAGCAGGTCAAGTTCTTCGAGAAGGGCGACCGCCCGCTGGAGATCGTCACCAGCCGTCAGTGGTACATCCGCAATGGTGCCAGGGACGATAAGCTGCGCGCCGACCTGCTGGCGGCTGGGCGGGAACTCGACTGGCACCCGGACTACATGCGGGTGCGCTACGAGCACTGGGTGGAGGGCCTGAACACCGACTGGCTGATCAGCCGCCAGCGTTACTTCGGGGTGCCGTTCCCGGTCTGGTACAAGATCGCGGACTCCGGCGACATCAGTTGGGACGAGGTGATCACGGCCGAAGACGCCTCGCTGCCGGTCGATCCCCAGGCCGACGCCCCGCCCGGATACGACGAGTCGCAGCGCGGGAAGCCCGGCGGCTTCACCGGCGACCCCGACATCATGGACACGTGGGCCACGTCATCCCTGACTCCGCAGATCACGTCGGGCTGGATCGACGACCCGGACCTGCACGCGAGGATCTACCCGTTCGACTTGCGCCCGCAGGGACCGGAGATCATCCGCACCTGGCTGTTCTCCACGCTCTTGCGCGCGCACCTCGAGGACGGCGTGCTGCCGTGGAAGCACGCGACGATCAACGGCTGGATCCTTGATCCGGACCGGAAGAAGATGTCCAAGTCCAAGGACAACGTGCTGACGCCGATGCCCCTGGTCGAGGAGTTCGGCTCTGACGGGCTGCGGCACTGGGCCTGCCGGGCCGCGCCCGGCACCGACACCGCCGCCGACCGGGCCCAGATGCGGGTCGGCCGCCGCCTCGCGGTGAAGGTGCTGAACGCGTCGAAGTTCGTGCTCGGCCTCGGCTCCGAGCCCGGCACCACCGCCGACGTCACCGAGCCGGTGGACCGGGCCATGCTGGCCCAGCTGGCCGACGTCGTCGACGACGCCACCGAGGCCTTCAGGAACTATGAGTACCACCGCGCCCTGGAGCGGGCCGAGACCTTCTTCTGGAAGTTCTGCGACGACTACGTGGAGCTGGTGAAGGTGCGGGCCTACCACGGCGGCGACGAGGGCCGTTCGGCGGCCGCCGCGTTGTCGATCGCGCTGTCGGTCCTGCTGCGGCTGTTCGCGCCCGTCCTGCCGTTCGTGACCGAGGAGGTCTGGTCCTGGTGGCAGGAGGGCTCGGTGCACCGGGCTCAGTGGCCGGCCAGCAGCGAGTTCGCCGATGCCATCAGCGACGCCGACCCCGCCGTGCTCGACGTGGCTGGTGCGGTCCTCGGCGAGGTCAGGAAGGCGAAGTCGGCCCAGAAGCGCTCCCAGCGCCACGAGGTCACCTTGCTGCGGGTGCAGGACGAGCCGAAGCGGCTGGCGGTGCTCCAGCTCGCGGAGACCGACCTGCGGCACGCGGGCGTGGTGACCGAGCTGGTCTTCGCCGAGGGCAGCGAGCAGCAGGTGCTGGTCGATCTCGCCCCGGACGCGCCGGTGCCGGCCTGACGGCGTTTCACGCCGAACTCACACGCTGCTCCCGCGTGGCGTCGAGGCGGGGCACCTAGATTGCGGCAGATATGAGCGAGGCAACGGTCACCAGGCCCGGCGCGGCCGACTCGCGCTCGGGGCCATCGGCCAGCTTCGGCCGGCTCGGCCGGTGGGACCTGGTGGAGGCCGCGATCGCGGTCGCCGCCTTCGTCGTCTTGTGCGTGGTCATCCTGCGGACCGCGCCGTTCATGCCCGAGCCGGACGACTACGCCTATCAGGGCTCGATCGTCGCGATGACCGACGGGCACTTCCTGACCCTGTCCACCGCCCAGGTGCACGCACTGGTGAACCAGCTGGGGGCCATGGGCAGCGCGGCGCCGCGACCCAACGGTTTCGGTGGCCTGCCGGCCGTGCCGCAATGGGTCCAGCTCGCCAATGGCCGCTGGATCAGTGAGAAGGATCCGGGCTTCCCCTTCCTGGCGGTCGCCTTCCAATGGCTCGGCATCATCCGCTGGGACCAGCTGTTCTACGGTGGGCTCGCCTGCGTCGGCCTGTTCGCAGGTGCCCGCCGCTGGCTCGGCCGCTTCGGTGGCGCCGCCGCCGTGGGCTTGTACTGCTCATCCGGCGCCGCCATTCTCTGGGGCTGGCGCGACTACATGCCGACCTTCACCGACGCCTCGCTGATCGCCGCTGGGACCGGCGCCCTCCTGTGGGCCGTCCTGGCCACAGCGGCAAGCCCGCGGCGGCGCACGCTGGCGGGCCTGGCCGGCTTCGTCGCGCTGGAAGCGGCCACGTTCGCCAGGTACACCGACGTCGTGGTGCTTGCCTGCGCCGTGGTCGCGGTCCTGATCGCCTGGCGAGTCCGGGCCGCGAGGCTGCCAGGCCGTTCTGTGTGCTGGTGGCTGGCCTCGGTCGCGGTCTTCGGCGCAGGCGCGCTCGCCTTCGACACCCTCGTGTACGGCGGCCCGCTCCAGTCCGGCTACCGCCCCGGCGAGATCCAGTTCAGCCTGAGCGCCGTCCGCCCCAACCTCAGGTACATGCCGGCCCACCTGATGCAGGCAATGCCGATGCTGGTACTCGGGCTGGCCGCGCTGGGGTGGATCATCGCGCGCTGGGCCTGGCGCCGGACCGCGGACGCGCGGCTTGACCTATTGGTCGGCGTGGCCCTGTTCGCCTCCTGGCTCGCGGTCTGGGGCCTGTACTCGGCCTACACCTGGACCGCGAATCCATTCGGCACGACCCTGCAAGCGGCCAGGTTCTACGTCCCGGCCCTCGGCGCCATCGCCCTGCTCGGCGCGTGGCTGGTCACCCGCATCCCCTGGCATGACTCCCGCCCCGCCCTGAGCGCGATTGTCACCGTGGCCGTGGTCGCCGTCATGTTCGCCAGCGGCATCGGCTCGTTCCACGCCATGCTCACCGGCAGCCCGATAGCGATCAATGCCCGCCCCTGCGTGACCGTCCCGCACAAGGTAATCAACGGCCCGCACGGCCCGATCCGCTGCGCCAGCTTCCGCCCCGGACCAGGTAGCCCGCGTGGACCCCGGTTCAATCCCCGTTAGGCCCACCCCAGCGTCTACCTGCGGTTTCGCCGATGGGAATGGCGCACTGTGCGAACCGGAGGGTGATGCGTACGTTCAGCGGCACCATCCAGTCGCCATGCGAACCTGCGCTGCGAGCGGCTTCGGAAACTGCGGTCAGTTAGCCGGCTGGCTCTTGCTAGCTCGTGCTAGCTCGTGCTAGCTCGTGGTAGGTGATCTAGACTGATCGCGTGAGTCGTCTCGTGCATGTGCCGTACACCGTTGACCAGGACGAGGATGGGGTGTGGTGCGCGTCGGCGCTGATCCGCCCGGGAGCTGGGGCAGTTGGCGACGGCGTCACGCCTGAGGAGGCTGTAGCCGACCTGCGCGAGGCGTTGGCTTCGCTGATCGCCGAGATCGGCGCCCCGGATGAGATCACGCTCGAAGTCGCTTGATGACCCAGCCGTACTGGGCTCGATGCATCACGATTCTGCACCGATCCGATCGGTCAAATCACTACAGTTATTGCTCTATCGGACGCGCGGTTAGCAAGGTTCCTTGCTAACCGCGCGCCTGGCTGAATTGTGTGCCGTCTTCGCCCGGAGTCAAGCGTCGTAGGCTGCTGTAGTGACGCAGATGCCAGCCGTGCCCGGTGCCAGGGTGGTCAAGGCGCTAGAGCGAGCGGGATTCGAGGTGGCTCGGATAAATGGCAGCCACCACATCATGAGCCACCCGGATGGTCGAACTGTCTCGGTACCTGTCCATCTCGGTCGTGACATGCCGAAAGGAACGCCGCGCAATGTCCTGGCGATCGTCGGACTGACCGGTGATGACTTCCGGGAACTGCTCTGATAAGCAGCCGGACGGCCGGGCAAGGAATGAGCTCTTCAGCGGATCGTCCCGTTCCTTGGTCCATCGGCGACGAGCAGCTGACGATCGCCTGACTGTGTTCTTGCCCAGCGTTATGGCGCAGCGGGCGGTTCGGCTTCGCGCCGGAGTGTATCCAGCAGCGATGTCACCCGCGTGTTGCCGACCTAGTGGTCGGCGTGCGCGTTTCAGAGCGCCCGGCCAGCCTGGTCTGGTCAGCGCGGCGTCGGTGTAGGTGTCGATATGTCGCTGCGGAGTGCGCGCAGCAGGGGAGTGATGCGGGGCATTGCGGACCGGGTAGCCGTTCTCGCGCAGCCAGGCGGCTAGTGCGTCCCGTGTCACCGGACGATCGTCCCGCAGCAGCCCGTCCCTGGCCGCCCTGGCGGCCGGTAGCAGGTCAGTTACGTCGGCGACCGTCCCAGGGCGTGGGGCCGATTTCTGGTCCGTCCGATCGCGTTCCCGGTCGCGACCTAGGTCAACCGGGACGGCTGCAGTGCCCGGAAAGGCGGTGCCGAGGGTTGGGACGAGATCGGGAGGGATCCCGGGGACCGCATATCGCAGGCGGCTTGGTCCGGTTCCGGGCGGGACGGGACGGTGGCGGGCCGTGCCGAGGCGTGCTGGTCGAGCATGCTGGACAGGAGCTGACCGCGATCAGCAGCGCGAGCGCGGGCCAGCCCGCGATGACCCGGCTGACCATGCCAGGGCCGGCGGTCGCGACGTTCGCGGCAAGGTCGACCGACAGCGGGAACGCATGCGCGTGCCACCCGGCCTGTCCGTGGTCCTGGGCGAGCTGCCGCATGTGGCTATAGCTGATCGCCCCTGCGATCCGGGCCAGGCGCGGCCACCGTCGGGTCATTTCGCGGCCTTTACCAGGCGTGACCTGGCGAAACGTACTGGGAGCGGGTCACCTTCGACCAAGATCATCCGGCTCGCATGGTGGGACGTTAGGCCCACGGTCTGTCTGATCTGCGCCGATGTTGCCGGCGAAGGTCTCGCTATGCGAACCAGGGCGGCTCCGGTTCGCGGGCGTCGGCTCCGGTTGACTGCATACGGTTTTTTAGTCAGACTTCTGACCATGAGCACGTTGCCGCTTGGCGAAGTCAAGAGCCATCTGTCCGAACTGGTGGGCCGCGTCCACGCGCACCATGAGCGGGTCACCGTCACCGTGCACGGGCACCCGTCGGCCGTGCTCGTGGCCGTCGAGGATCTCGAGCAGCTTGAGGAGACGCTTGAGATCTTGCGAGACGCTGACACGATGCGCCGGCTCGCCTCGTCCGACGCCGAGCTCGCGCGCGGAGAATCCGTCACGCAAGCCGAGCTCGGCGAGGCAATGCGGCGGCGGCTGGCTGGCGAGTGACTCACGATGCCGCGGAGCCGTACGCGCTCCGGACGACGCCGACGGTGCGCCGGGCCCTGACCGACATCCTGCCGGAGGCAGTGGCCGCGGCCGCTTGCGAGTTCATCACCGGGCCGCTGCTCGACAACCCCCATCGCGTCGGCAAGCGCCTGCTGCCGCCTCTCGACGACAGGCACAGCGCCCGTCGCGGCACGTACCGGGTGATCTACCGAATCGATGATAAGGACCACGTCGTCACGGTCGTGGACATCGCGCACCGACGCGACGCCTACCGCACATGACATCACGCCAGCCGGGCGCATACTGCTGCCTTAACGCTGCGTGACCTGGCGAAACGTACTGGGAGCGGGTTACCTTCGACCAAGATCATCCGGTTCGCATGGTGGGACGTTAGGCCCACGAAGTCGTGACCTGGGCGTTCACACGGCTACTTGCGCATTGTGCGAACCGGCGCCGAGGTCATGCCGGTGAATCGGCCGGCAGTCCGGCTCCGATCGCGGCGTCGAGCAGCCGCTTGTCGTAAGCGACGAATGAGGTCAGCATGCGCCGGATGCTGAGGGCTGTTCCCAGGTGTACGGCGTCCAGGGAGCGAACTGTGACCGGCCTGACGGTCTGAGTCAGGATGCGGACGCGAGGGCTCAGCTCGATTAGGTCGATCTGGTCCAGTACGGGATGCAGCCGGGTGACCGCCTCCGGCGCATACCTGGCCAGGGCGCGAAACGATTCGATCTCTACCAGGACGGAACTGGCCCACGCGGTTTCGGCTCTCTCGTCCAGCCACGCCCGTAGAGCCTCAGACTCCGGCTCGGCGTGTGCGAGCTTGACGACGGCGGCCGAGTCCAGGTAGATCATCAGCGCTCGTCGCCGCGGTCGCGGGCCAGCTCGGCTGCGACGTCGATGCCGTCTGGCTCGCCGATGTCCATCGCCAGGACGGCGCGGCGCAGTTGCGCGGCGCGTTCGCGGCGCTCGGCTGCGTGGATCACTGCCTGGCGGATAGCCGCGGATCGCGAGATGCCCTCACCGGTCAGGATGTCAAGGGCATGCTCGGTCTCTTCGTCGGTCCGGATCGTGATGGTCTCAGCCATACCATCACTGTAAGACGATCTGTCTTACAGTGCAAGCTCGCAGCAACCATGGCCAGCCCGGACGCTGCTACCGCGGGCGCCGTCGAGATCCTCAGCGAGATCGAACGCGCGAAGATTAACCAGCGCTCTTACTCACCGCTACAGCACCCGCTCTCCGTTCGGGCTGTTTCTTGCTGGTATCAGTGGTCTGCGGGAATTTGACCTATCTTCGGGCACCGTCGGGGCATACAGTGGTGTTGTTGCTCCGGACCCCGGCAGCTACCGCATCGGCAGATCGCAGCTGTGGACGTGGGCCGGAGTTTTTTCTTGCCCGGGCGCACAGACTGGGTGCGGGCAGCCGCTGAGGTGCGTGCCGCGCCGGGAGACCGGCTGCTCACAATCTGATGGGCCACTGACCCCGGAGCCGTTATGGGAGTCATCGCTGGGATGGTTACCGGCCTGGCACTGGCGGAGCCGCGAACGCCGCGTCGGCCTGCTGCACTTGTGCCGTGCTGCCTGGATCTCGAGGAGCTTGTCATGGGGCCATCAGGGGCAGGCGCCCGGTTTCTCGGCTGGATGGGTCAGGGAGCCTGCCAGCGCGCGGATCCCGAACTGTTCTTCCCGTTCGCCGCAGGCAGCGCCGGCCCGTCCCAGATCAGCGCCGCCAAGGCAATCTGCCAGGGCTGCGCCGTACGCGACCCCTGCCTGTCCTGCGGGCTGGCGACCACGCAGGACGGCATCTGGGGAGGAACCACCCTGGGCGAGCGCCGCGCCATCCGCCAGCAGGCGGACCTGCCGCGGCACGCCAGCCCCGACCCGCGCCACGTCCCCAGCCTCACCTGACACCACCCGGAGGAAGCCATGCGCATTCTCACGATCCTGCTGGTCATCTGGCTCATCATCGGCGCCGTAGCCGCCGGCCAGCGCCACTACTACGGCAGCTCAGACGCAAGATGCTCTAAGTTCAGCACCATCGCCGTCACCATCGCCGCGGGCCCGCTCAACTACATCGGCGTGAACCCGAAGATCTCCTGCAAGACCCCCCACCCCAGCAGGTAATCACGCCCCGGCGGGCCGCCCAGCCAGCGTGCGGCCCGCCGGGGGGGCCGGCGCCACCTGCGGCCGGTGAAAGGCGGTGACAGTCATCGCAGGCGGTTACCGGCTTCATTTGTCTGGGCAGGTTCAGTGAAGGTACCGCCACTGCTGCGTCGGCGCCGGGCACCCCGGAGCCTGACTCGGTGAATGGCTGCGCGCCGCCGAGGTCACGGTCACGCCGCACGTCTGCCCGCTCGGGGCTGACAAGGCAAGCGTGACCGCGCCGGCGAGGATGACGAGCGCGATCGAGACTGCGGCGACCGGGCCCCGCGGGCGCCATCGCCCGGCCCTGACCTGCTCGGTCGCCGGCATGGCCTCATGTCGCGCCAGCCTGGTGAAAACCGCGAACAGCGACCCGAGCCGGGGATCATCTGCCAGCAGAGTCCTCTCGATCCGGTCCAGGACCCGGTCCTGGCTGGCAGCCAATCTCATCACGCACTCCGCTCCGTCCGCTGTCATGTCCCGCTGGGACTAGCTTGGCGGCCACTTCCCGGAAACGCCGTTCCCGGGAAGCATCCGGACTGGCCGGCTGAGGTTGCAGGCGCACAAGGAGGACGGGAGGCGCCTGTCTCGGGTCAGTCCGCGACCGCGGACACGCCGGCAGGCAGGTCAGAGGCGGAGGGCCCGGCGGGCACGTCGGTGGCGGGCGGGCCCGCGGCGAAGTCTGCAGCGGACGGCGCGGCCATAGGGCCGGAAGGCCCGACGTCCGCTTGCGCGGGAGCGGACCGGCGCCGGAAGACGCGGAGCCTGACCGGGCGGTCGCTGTCCGGGCTGAGCTGAGAGTGCTGGGCCGCGGTGTCGCTGCCCGGATTGGTGACGGCGTAGGCGCGGGCGTTGTCGCGCTGGCCGATCAGGTCGTCGCGCTGGCCGATCAGGTCGTCGCGCTGCTGGCTTGCCGCCGCGGTCTCGCGGCGGGACTGCCGCAGCCCGCGGCGCGCGGCGCTGCCGCGCCGGGAGGTGCGGCGCGCGCCGGCCAGCATCAGGCTTAGCCCGAGCAGGCCAGCCGCACCGACCACGATGCCGAGGAGGAACAGCGTCCCGGCCGAGCCGGTGAAGTGGTAGCCGAGTACCGAGAAGTGGCTGACCGCGTGTGCGCTGCCGCCGTTGCCCAGAACACCTGCGACCGCCACGACCAGCGCGGCGACCAGGATGATGAGCCCGAGAATGATGATCATGACAACTCCGAAACTATGTTGCGAGCGAGAAACCGGTGCGAGCACGCCCCCAGCCGGTCCCCCGGCCCAGGCGGCTCGTGGAGGCCGCCAGGAGGGAGGCCGAGAGCCGGAACTCCCCCTGGCGGCTGTCAGCGGCGCGCGAACCAGCCGGACCGCCGGCTGGACGACTGGCCGCTGATGAGGTGGCAGAGCGGCTGCCCCGGCGACTGCGGTAAGCCAGGCGATCAGGCCGGGGATGAGGCCGGATCGCCGCGAGCTGGTCGGCAGCTGCTCAGAAGTAGTGCCTGCGGCCGCCGACGGCGTGGCCGGCCGCACCGAGCAGCGCCAGGATCACGCCGACTATGACGACGATGATGCCGATGGTCCAGAGAATGGCGATGCCGGTGACGAAGCCGATGATGAGGAGAATGACGCCGAGAATAATCACTTTGGTGCTCCTAGCGGTTCGGCGCCGCCGCCGACGGCGGCGGCGCGAGGGTGTCTGGGATGGGACAATCTGAAGGCTCGGCGGGCTCCCGCGCCTTCCAGGCTTTGGCGCTGCAGCCCGCCGGCTGGCCGCGCCGCAGTCCAGGCCGGTTCATGTCACTGCGAGGCAGACCCGACCTGGCGGGGCCGTCCGGTCCGCCGGCCGGGTGCGTCCGGGACTGCCCGCCGCATCGTCCACGCAGGCGTGGACCGAGAAGACATCCATCAGGCGGGTCAGGGTGAGGAGCCGCAGCACCTGCTGCTGCGGCGCGGCCAGCAGCAGGTCACCCCCAGCGTGCCGGGCGTGACTGCGCGCGCGGGCCAGCGCTGCCAGGCCGCTGGAGTCGATGAACTCCAGGCCCTCCAGGTCCACGATGATCTGGCATGCCCGAGCCGCGATCTCCGCGAGCGACGCAGCGATACCGGCGGCGAACGTAACATCGAGCTCCCCGCGCAGCGATACGATCACCCGACCGTCGCATTCACGGGTACTCAGTTCCACGATGGCCATCAGTGGCCGCCTTCCTGCATCAGCAGCAAAGGCAGGGTCTAGACCCGTCGCAGCGAGTGTCAAGAACTGACATGCCGAACAATACGCCATATTCCCGCAGCTGTCACCATAGCCCAGAGCACGTCAGCCGGCTCCCCCGCACTGCTGAGCCTGCAGGCGGAGCCGCCGCGGGAAGGCCGGCTGTCGTGTCCCGGCTGGCGACATCCGGGAGCGGCGCGATCACGGCGCACATCGCCGCAGCCTGACCCGCTACCGCCGCGGCTCAGCAGCCAGCGGCCACGGACCGGGCGTGCGGCAGGACGGCGGAGCGCGCCGCGGTGTCAGCCAGTTGCGGCGCTTGCCGACGCCACGGACTGCGCGTACTGTCCGCGACAGGGATCATCGCGCTCGTCGCGCCGGTGTGCAGACGAGATCGCTGCCCTGGCTGCTCTGGACCTCGGTAGTGCCTTCGCGCACAGCCAAAAGCCGAGGTGCCACATGACAGCGTCTGCCCTCCACCGGCTAGCCCTCGCATACGCCGGACCATTCGCCGAGGCGACGGTACACCTCGACCAGCCTGCACCGTCACAGAGCCTGCCGCGACCACACCTGCGATAACCCCAAGACGCCAACCTCCGCGGAAGCTCGAGCGGGCGTCGGGCAATGCCGGGCAGGTGATTGACCAGAGCATGCGAGACCGGATGAAGAAGGATCCTGATTCAATAATTCAACGAGTACCGGGCTAAACGCCCGGCCGCAAGCTATCCCAATCTTTCTATAGGTCACCCTGTAATCCCCGAACAAGGCAAACCAATGTCCACTCTGCAAAACCCCCGGCACTATCCCAGCGAACGCTACTACTACGGCTGGTACGGCGGTCAGCAGCTCACCCAGCCTATTCCCCAGACCGACAGCCAGATCAAGTCCGAGCTGGTGGACCGGCTGCGCGAGAACGTGCATACCAAGGACCACACCCTCGCCGTCAACGTCCAGTACGGGGTGGCGGTGCTGACCGGCGATGTCTCCACCGTGCTGGCCAAGCGCGCGGCTGGCGACGACTGCTGGGACACCCCCGGCGTGGTGGACGTCAGCAACCGCTCCGGGTCGTCCCGGGCTCCTAGACAGCCGGGTCCGACGCAACCGGCACGGCCCGCAGGGACCCGCAGCCCTGCGGGCCGTACGCTCCAACCCGGACCCTGCCTTTGCTGCTGATGCAGGAAGGCGGCCTAGATGGCTTCCTTGGAATTGGTAACCCGCGTATGCGACGGCCAGGTTGCCGTGTCGCCGCCGGTTCCGGCGGCTCCAGTTCTCCTCGCCGTGACGTGATGCGGGCATCGTCGGTGTCGGGGCCAGGGGGATGGCAGGAGCCGGGTACCTTCGGTCGTCCTCCCGCTGGTCTCGATCGGGCTGAACCTGCTGTCGGTCGGCGCCGCCTACGGCATGATCACGCTCATCTTCCAAGATGGCTGGCTGCAGGGACTTCTCGGCTTCGCCAGCTACGGGGCGATCGCGCAGTGGGTTCCGCTCTTCATGTTCGTATTCCTGTTCGGGCTGAGCATGGACTACCACGTCTTCCTCCTCAGCCGGATCCGCGAGCGCCGGGTGCGGGGCATGAGCACGGCGGACGCCGTGACATCCGGCATCGCCGCCAGCGCCGGAGTGGTGACCAGCGCAGCGGTCATCATGGTCGCAGTGTTCTCCATCTTCGCCACGCTTTCCTTCGTCGATGTCAAGACGCTCGGCGTGGGACTGGCCTTCGCCGTCCTGATCGACGCGACCGTGGTCCGCGGGATCCTGATGCCCGCAACGATGACACTGCTCGGCGAGCGCAGCTGGTACCTGCCAGCCTGGCTGGACTGGCTACCCGGCGGCAACCAGGCGGACCACGCGGCCACTGCGGCGTTGCCGTCGCGGTGAATGTTGCATAACCTGGCGATAATGGCGGGAAACGCCATTGTGCGCGCATGCGTGCGGGCAAGGTAGTGTTTTAGCTGCCCTGGACCTCGGCTCTTCGTATCTGGTGTTTACCTGAGCCGAGGCACCCGTGGCATCATCATCATCATCATCGACCGCGCCTGGCACCGGACCTGTGCCCGCGCCGGCGTGCGAGCTGCTGATCGCCATTACAGCAACGTCGTGTGGTTCTGATGACGGTCAGGCCTGACGAACAGCCAGGGACGACGGCGGCCGATGCCAGCGCCGAGCCGTCCGCCAGGCGTTCCGAGCTTGATCTCACTAAGCGGAACACGGGCCCGGTCTGGCGTCAGTACCTGCGGGCGATGGGTCCGGGACTGGTGACCGGGGCGTCCGATGATGACCCGTCCGGGATCGCCACCTACTCTCAGGCCGGCGCCCAGTACGGCCTGTCGTTCTTGTGGACCGCGCTGCTGACCTTGCCGCTGATGGCTGCGGTCCAGGAGATCTGCGACCGCACGGCCCTTGCCACCGGCACGGGCCTGGGCGAATTGGCCGTCAGGCACTTCGGGCGGGCAGGCCGGGCAGTCCTGGCTGTGCTGCTGGTCGCGCTGATCATGGCTAATGCCCTCAACATTGGCGCTGACCTGGTCGCGATCGGCTCTGGCATGCAGCTCCTGCACGCCGGGCCGACGTGGCTGTGGGCGCTGCTGGCCGGCGTGCTGATCACCACGGTGCTGGTGCTGGGCTCCTTCGCCCGCATCGCGCTGGTCTTCAAGGTGCTGTGCGCGGCGCTGCTGTCCTACCTGGTGGTGGCGGTCCTGGTCACCCATCAGTGGGGCAGCGTCCTGAGCCACGCGCTGATCCCGCACATTGAGCTGACCAAGGCGTACCTGGCCCTGCTGGTCGCCGTGCTCGGCACCACCATCTCGCCGTACCTGTTCTTCTGGCAAAGCGCCCACCGCCTGGAGGAGATGCGCGACGAGCCCGAGGGCGGCGCCCGGGCGCAGCCGCTCAGGCGGCAGGCACCGGCCCGGGCCCAGCGCAAGCAATCCACCAGCCGCCTGGACGTCTTCACCGGCATGGCCTTTTCTAACCTGGTGATGTTCGCCATCATCGTGGCGACAGCTCAGACCCTCAATGCTCACGGCAAGACCGGCATCCAGAGCGCCGCCCAGGCCGCCGAGGCGCTCAGGCCGTTCGCCGGGCACTTCGCCAGCGCGCTGTTCGCGCTCGGTTTCATCGGCAGCGGCCTGCTGGCCATCCCCGTGCTCGCCGGCGCCGGCTCGGTTGGCATGGCCGGGCTCCTGCGCAAGCAGTGGGGGTTCTCCAGGTCGGTCCGCAAGGCCCCGGTGTTCTACGGCCTGGTTGCCCTCGGCGCTGTTGGCGGCACCGCCCTGAGCCTCCTGCACGTCAACCCGATCAAGCTGCTCATCTACGTGGCGGTCATCAACGGCGTGGCCGCCGCGCCCTTCCTCGTCGTCGTCATGCGGGTATCGGGCAGCAAGCGCATCATGGGCGACTACGTGAACGGCAACGCCGCCAAGATCCTGGGCTGGCTCACCGCCACCGTCATGGCCGCCGCAGCAATCGCACTGTTCGCCACCGGCGGAATCACCATCTGACTAACCCGCCTCCTGATCGCGCAGTCGGCGGCCGCACGTTTTCACGGCTACGGGCAACCCCCAGCTCGCGTCGGCGGGCAAGGGCTGGCAGCCTGATGGGATGCGACCTGAAGCCGCGGACCACCCGAGGGTTCCGCGGGTATCGACAGCGCGGACGAAGCTGCTGGTGTCCCTGGCCGCTGCGATCGCCGGGGGCACGTCCGCCGCGGTGGCAGGCACGGGCCGGGCGGCCCCGCTGATCGGCTGGGACATCCTCGCGCTCGTCTTCTGCGCGTGGGTGTGGTCCACCGTCTGGACGCTCGACGCGGAATCGACGTCGCGCCACGCCCGGCGCGAGGATCCCAGCAGCGGCCTGGCCGATGTCGTGCTGCTCGGCGCGGCGATCGCCAGCCTGGTCGCCGTGGGCGTGGTCCTGGCCGGGGCCGGTCATGCCAGCGGGGCCCTGCAGTACCTGCAGGCAGGTCTCGCGCTGATGTCGGTCTTCGTGTCCTGGACCCTCATCCACACGGTGTTCACGCTCAAATATGCGCGTCTGTACTACGCAGGACAGGCCGGGGGAATCAACTTCAACCAGGCCGACGCGCCGGGCTATGGCGACTTCGCCTACCTGTCGTTCACGATCGGCATGACGTTTCAGGTCTCTGACACCAACATCAAGTCCAAGCAGATACGCCGGACCGCGCTGCGGCACGCGTGGTTGTCATTCCCCATGGGCGCCGTGATCATCGCAACCACCATCAACGTCGTGGCCGGACTAGCCAAATAACAATGCCGTCTATCCCGCGGGCGCAGATGGCGCTTCGGGTCGGTCAGCGTTCGCTGGCCTCCTCGCCAGATGGCTCCTCCGCCTTCGGGCCCGGATCTCCCGGTACGGCCAGCCCGACGCCTCCGCCGGTCTCCCTTACCACCTGCTCTGTATGGGCAGCATCGAGATTCCTCGGCGTCTGGTCACCCACCGGAACTCCGGACAGGTCGGCGCCCTTCGCTACATCGAATGCCAGTCCTTCCGGCCTGTCCGTCTCCTCGGACGGCGTTACAGGTATGGCCCTCATTGTTCTGTTCTGAGCTGTCTCAGCGCCCGCCCGGTCTCGATCGGCCATGGGTCTTCACCTTTTCCGGTAGACCCCTCGACTACCCGTCGGCAACAGGGTTAAGCGCCGCCCGCGATAGTAGTAGATGTTGTCCGCCCGGATCCGGCGAGTCATGGTGCGCCTGGAGCTAGCGCTTTGCTCTTTGCGCCCGCCCGAAAAGGCGCGTAGCCTGAGGGTGTTGCTCCGGACCTCGGTAGCCGCATCCGCGATCTCCGCAGATGCGTACCTGAGGCCGGAGTTCTTTTCGTGTATAAGCCTGTGCCTGGAAAGACGCTACGGCCCAAGGACGGTAAGCCTGCGGGAGATTTCCTCTCCGCTGGTTCGCGCACCGCTGGAGCCCCGCATATGTACTCCGAGCGCGCGGCACCGCTCTGTGGCAGCCCGCGCGGCTGACCGTTCAGCGGCCAAGTGCCGCGATCGAACGGCGTCTCCCGTCTGGCCAGGCTGACGTCCGGCGGTCTCTTCAACAGAAGGCAGGTGGTTTTCATGTCAACCGTGACTATCGCGGTCGTCGTGGCGGTCGTTGTCGTGGTCGCCGTCCTGGTGATCGGGGTGATGGCGGTCCGGCGCCGGCGGCGGCTCCAGCAGCGCTTCGGCCCCGAGTACGACCGGCTGGCCGACGAGCGCGACAGCAAGCGCCAAGCAGATTCCGAGCTGGCGGGACGCGAGCGGCGGGTGCGCGGCCTGGACCTCCAGCCGCTCACCGACTCTGCCCGGGCAGGTTACGCACAGCAGTGGACCGTCATTCAGGAGCAGTTTGTCGACACCCCACTGGATGCTGTGGCGTCCTCGCAAGTGCTCGTGGTGGCGGTGATGAGCGAGCTCGGATACCCGGCGGAGGATCCGGACCAGATGCTTGCCGACCTGTCGGTCGAGCACGCAACCACCCTTGGCCACTACCGTGCGGCCGAGGAGACCAGCCGCAGCGCGGCTGCCGGCACAGCCTCGACCGAGGACCTTCGCCTGGCCATGATCGATTACCGCGCCCTCTTCCGTGACCTCGTCGGCGAGCCCGGCGAGGGACAGGAGTCAGCGATCGCCGAATCCGTGCCCGTCTTCATGGCGGGCGACCTGGATCCCGACCGGAACGGCGTGCAAGCCGCCGACATTCAGCCCGGACCGGCCGTTGTCGTGGCAGTCGCTGACGGGTCTGGCGACCAGTTCGGTCGAATGAACGCGGAGGAGCTAGCGAAATGACCTCACAGGCCTACCAGACAGACGACGGCCAGCTAGCGCATCCGGCTAGCGCCGCGACCCTTGCAGACGCTGAGTCGGCAACCTCCTTCGTGTCTGACTATCCGGGCCTTACCCCTGTTGGTGACGGCGGCGCAGACGAGCCGGGGATGGCTGGCAGCAATGCTGAGAGTCCTTCGCTCGTCTTGGCGGCCACCATGGTGCCCGAGTCAGTCACCGAATCACACCTTGGCGGCACCACCGCGAGCGCAGTCGAGCCCTGGAATGAGATCCAGGCGATGTTCGTCGATGACCCGCGCGCCTCGATGGAGCGGGCTGATGGTCTCCTGGATGACCGGGTCGAGGCGCTCATCCAGTCCGTCAGGGAGCGGCAGCGTTCCATGCGGTCGGCGTGGCGGGCCGATGATGCAGGAACCGAGGAACTGCGCGTTGCGCTGCAGCGCTATCGCCAATTCTGGAACAGTCTCGAAGATTTCCCTGCGCGAGCCTGAGCGCTGTTTTCTTCCCTGTCGGCCGCGTTTACTGAGCGTCGCCTGAAGGGACACCGTCGCGGCGCCGATCGACGGGCCTGCCGGGAAAGGAGTCACTCATGGGTATCAGTATCCCGGCGAGGATGCAGCGCGGCCGGATGCGCAGATGACGGCTAGCCGGTCCGAGGTCGTGTGGGGGCATCTGGCCGCGCATGCCGCCACACGTGGCGCGCGTGTCGGTGTCGCTGACGTCTGCGCGGTCGCTGCCGGGTCAGCTCAGCTGAGCGGGGC
>DATKFV010000139.1:0-14426 GCA_035511035.1 Streptosporangiaceae bacterium | reverse complement strand
GGCGGATCGTCTTCTTGGCGTGCGCGAGGCCCGCGATGTCGTCCCACTCGACCTGCGGCGACCGGTCCAGCAGCTGCCGCCGCAGGCGTCTCAGCAGCGCCCGCGTGCGCGCACGCGCGCGCGCCTCGTTGCGGATCAGCTCGACCATGCGCGGCTCGATGTTCTTGAGCCGCTCGTCGGCCGGCGCGGCCGGCGCGGCCGGCGCGGCGGGCGCGGCGGGTCCGGCCGACCTGGCCGCCCGGGGCAGGCGGACCAGGCGGGCCAGGCTGGCCAGGCGACCCGAACGGGCCAACCGGACGGCAGGCGCGCAAGCAGGCACTGCTGCTCGGTCCCTTGTTCACCTTCGTCGTCTTCGGCCTCGGCGCGGGCACCAACGTCATCGCGCAGCCACTGCCAACGCTGATCGTCGCCGCCATCGTGCTGTCCGCGTTACCGTTCGCGGTCGCCACGCTGGCCACGAGGGCCGCCGCGCTGGCCGCCTACGTCGCTGCCTGCGGCCTGGTCGCGGCCGGATGGCTGGCCTACGTGGCCGCGACCACGGTCTGGTCGCCGGTCGCCCTGGCTGGCCTGGTGCTCCCGGCGATCGTGCTGACCTGCGCGTATCCGGCCATCATGAGGCGGCAGGAGCAGGCCGCCGAGCGAGCCAGGCTGGCTCGGGAGGCTGCGAACGCCAGCCGCCTGACCCGCAAGTGGCCCGACCTGCTAGCCAGGATCGGCCACGCCGACATCGGCTACGCCGGAGAGGAAGCGACCCTCGCCGGCCAGCTCGTGCACTTACGCCTGCCCGACTCGGGCAAGGTCACCTACCAGGCACTAGCAGCCGCGACCGATCGGCTCGAGGTCGCCGCGCGGCTGCGGCACGGCTCGCTGCGGTTCGAGCGCGGCCGCGCTGCCCACGAGGTCATCTTGCACGTCGCCCGACGGGACGTGCTGGCCGCGACCGTGCCCCTGCCGGACGAGGACGAGCCACTGAGCATCAACGACCCGATCCCGCTCGGGCTGTACGAGGACGGCCAGGTCTGCGCCGTGACGCTCCGCGAGGTCGCCACCCTCATCGTCGGCCTGCGCGGATCAGGGAAGTCGAACCTGCTGAACGTGCTGCTGGCCCAGCTTGCCCGCTGCCCCGACGTGCTGGTCTTCGCGATCGACCTGAAGGGCGGCCGGATGGCCGCGCCCTGGATCCAGCCGTGGCTGTCCCGGCGCGCGCAGCGCCCGGTGATCGACTGGCTGGCGACGGACCGCGAGGAAGCGGAGAGGATGCTGCGGGCGCTGCTCCGCGCGGTCGACGCGAGGGCACGTTCGTGCAGCGGCGGGGAGAAGATCACCCCATCGGCCCGCGAGCCCGCGATCTTGCTGGTGTGCGACGAGGTAGCCGTGATCCTGGGCATCGGCACCGGCGGCCCCCGGCTGATCGACGGCGGGGTCAGCAACATCACGCTGGCCGGGATGGCCACTCGCCTGGTGATGACCGGGCGGTCGGAGGCGATCGACCTCATCATGGCGACGCAGCGGGCCACGGTCACCATGACCGGCTCAGCGGACCTGAAATCACAGTGCGCGCTGCGGATCGGCCTCGGGGTCGCATCGGAAGCGGACGCCCGCCTGATCATCCCCGACAACATCAGGATCGCCGCCGATCTCGCCCGGCTGCGCCATCCGGGCAGCGGGATCGTGCAGCAGGGCCGGACCGGGCGGGTGCTGCCGGTCAAGTTCTACCGGATCGAGCACCACGAGATCGCCGCGATCGCCGAGCGGTTCGACGGCCTGCGGCCGCAGCCCGACCCGCTGGTCGCGAGCGCTCTCGGCAGCGACTACCTCACCAGGTGGTCACGCTACAGCGCCGGCGCCATCGGGCCGCCCGGCCGGCCCGCCCTGTCGGCCACCGTCATACCAGGCGTCGTTGCGGGCCGGGCCCCGCGCGAGCTGACGGCCGGGCCCGCCTGGACTGGCCCCGACGCTGACCATGAGGCCCGCGAGCGGACGGTCGAGATGCTCAGGTCGGCGGGGGTCAGGGGCATGACGGTACGCGGCATCGCCGAGCGGCTCGCCACCGACGGCCAAGAGGTCGCGCACCAGACAATCCACCGCTGGCTGGTCGAAGAGGCCGCCACTGGCCGGGCTGAGAGCGCGTCCTACGGTCGCTGGAAGTGGCGGCCCGCCGAGCCCGAGGAGCCCGAGGCACCGGAGGCACCCGAGGAGCCCGCCAAGCCAGACGAGCCCTATGAAAGCGGCTAGCCTGATGATCCGATCGCGGCCCTGATGCGGTCAGGGGTGAGCGCTTCCAGGGCGTAGACGACCGGATCAAGGCCGCGGCTGGCCGTAACGACCCGCACCATCGTCTCGTCCAGGCCGGCCGACAAGCGCGCATAGGCCGACGCCGCCCCCGCGGCGGCGCCGTAGTAGCCGACCGCGGTCAGCAGCTCGTCCGGCGTCACGTCGACGAGAGCGTCGACGGGCTCCCCGGCGGCTTGCCGCTGCTCAAGCTCGGTCAGCACGTCACCGAAGCCCATCTGGGCGAACATCGCCCGGTAGCCGGAGTCGAGCGGCATCCCTGGCCTGGCCATGGCATAGCCGAGCACCTGACGCCCGAGCGCCCGCCGGGCCGCCGCGACGTCCTCGTCCACGCAGACCCTGATGTACATGGCCAGCGCGACGTCGGCCGGGTCGCGCCCGGCCTTGGCCGCCCCTTCGGCGACGAACTGGCGGCTTTGCTCGATCCGCTCGGGAGTGGCCCAGTTCAGCAGGGCGCCATTGGAAAGCTCACCGGCGAGCCGCACCATCTGAGGGCCGAGCGCACCGAGGTACACCGGGACCGCAGGCAGGTCGTCGATCCCGAGCGACAGACCATCGGCGCTCAGCACGGCGCCGCTGTAGTTGACGTGCTCCCCGGCCAGTAGCCCCCGCAGGATCGTCAGGTAGTCGCGCATGATCGCGATCGGCCGGTTGGGCAGGCCACCGGCCGCCCAGAAGTCCTGGCCGTAGCCACCGGTCCCGATGCCGAGGATGAACCGGCCGTCGGAGACCTGGCCCACAGTCGCCGCCTGGATCGCTAGCGTCCGCGGAGTCCACACCCGAGGGGCAGGCACCACCGAGATGCCGGTCCGGAGCGGCGTGTCGTAGCACCAGGCGGCGCAGACATGGAACGCGTCAGGTACCCCGCCCGACGGAGTCCACAAGCTCTCGAAACCGAGGCTGGCCGCTTGCTTGCCCGCCTCCCGAAGCTGGTCGAACGGCAAGCCAAGCCGAGAATCTAGTCCAGCGCCGATCCGCATACTGGCGACCATCCCCTCACCGAGCGACCCTGCGCTACCGACAAGGTAGCCTCGCCCAACCCTAACGCTGGGGCTCTCCCGCTCCTCCGCTAGCTCGGTCCCCCGCTAGCTCGGTCCCCGCTAGCTCAGTCGCTCGGTAGGTCAGTCGCTCGGCAGGTCAGTGCCGCGTCTTTGGCCGCTGGCTCGACCAAGCTCACGATCTCGGCGCGGCGGCCGCGAGGCCAGCGAGGCCAGCGAGGCGGCACTGCGGCCGGGTCAGGGCCGCGATCTTGCCCTTGCTGGTGAACGCGTGCCGGCAGGTGGCCCTGGCCGCGGGCCCGCACTGATGGATCAGCGCCCCGCCGGTCGAACTCGGCAAGGTGACGGTGATGCAGCCGTGGGCCGACTTGCCGTAGGCACCTGGCTTGACGGCGGCCCAGATGCCGACCCCAGCCAGCACGAGCACGATCACCGCGATCGCCACGAGGATGAGGCGCTTGTCGCGGCTGGTGACGGGCTCGGCTTGGGGCATGGCAGCGAACGGCATTACCGCGAAGTATAGGCAGCCACGGCCACGACTCCCACCGCCCCGACTCCCGCCACCCCGACTCGCCGCCGCTACCTCCACTAACCCCGACCACACCCAGCACGAATCCCGGCCTCGGACTCCGCCGTCCCACGACCCGCACACCACGACCCGCACACCGCCTTCCGCGATCATCGTGCCGACCATGATCACGGCGAATCGCGCCCCGGAATCCGCATAGCCGTTTCCGCGAAGGCGCTGCCGCCCACCGCGACCACCTGATCAGGCCGCAGTCGCCTACGGCCAGCACGGATCACGGAATCCAGTATGCGGATTTCGCGGTGCTATCGACCGTGATCATGGTGTACGCACAGATCGCGGAGACTAGGGTGCGGCTGTGATCGCGCCGCCCAGGAGACAGGTGCGGCGCTCACCAAGCCCGCCACCTGGTGAGCACCGCCATGTCGAGCACCCGGGGGGCAAGTGCTGACAAGGAAAAGAATGCCCCCTGCCAAAGCGATTTAACCGGAAGTTGCTGAAAGATCAGTCATTCGGAATTCGGCCAGCCCGCCATAGCAGGGGCGCGAACCCTGGTCGTTTCACGGCAGCTGCCGATGCGCGAGCGGCGCAGCCACACGTCCGGCGCGGGTAAATGTCTCAGCGTAGGCCACGCCGCATTGGATGCCCCGAAACCAGGCAACAGTCATCAAGTCCGCGACCATGTCAACATTGTCGTGCTCGCGAAGCCAGAACGACCTCGCTCGCGCTCGCGTTCGGTGCCGGGGTGCCGGCGTGCCGGGGTCTCGGGGTGCCGGGGAATCGCGGTGCCGGGGAATCGCGGTGCCGGGGTATCGAGGTGCCGAGATGTCGATGCAGCCGGTGACACATCCTGGCTCGATCCCGTCTCCTGCATCAGCCCGGCCCGCTGCGTCGCGGTCGGCTACCGGCACGATCCGGCCGTCCGGTACTCTTTCCGCACGCTGGCGCTGGGCTGGAACGGCAAGACCTGGACATTCGAGAAGACCATCAACGAGTGATCCGGGGCCGCGCTCGGGGCGGCGCATCGATAACCCCAACGCGGGAAGACGACGATCATGACTTTTCCGCCAATGGACGCGGCCGACCCGGCCTGGCCGGCCGGGCCCGAGCTCTGGATGAACATTGCCGATGTGTTTCACATCACCGGGCGCGGCACCGTGGTGACCGGAACGCTGGAAGGGAATGGCCTGCTCAGCGTCGGTGACACGATGCTCTGCGACGGCCAGACCTGGACGGTCGGCGCGATCGAGATGTTCCGCGCGATGGTGGCCACGGCCGAGCCAGGAATGAACATCGGCGTCTTGCTCAAGAACGGTCCGAAGTCCGACGTGCTCCGCGGCCAGACCGCGCAGTTCAAGACCAGCGGCAACGCCCCCGCCACCCCCCAGTTCACAGTCCTCGAGCCCAAAAAGAAGCGCTGGCGCCGCTAACCCACGCATGGCTCTTCCGTGATCATGGAAATCTCGTGATCACGGTAGTTCGCCGCGTCAGAACCCGTCCGATCCTCCGTGATCCGAACCGAACCGCGCGGCCCCGGGGCCTCAGTTGGCCTCGCAGCGGCCCTACGGCGGCTCCGCGCCGACTTCGCAGCGGCCCCACCGCCGACCTAGCAACGGCTGCCGGAGTGAGGCATATCCCCCGCTGGCGCTTATTGAACATGCAGAGTATACAGTGTATTGTCGCTGTGTTTGCGCGCTTCGTGAGGGAACGGGAGCATCCAGACGTGGACTTTGACGAACGGTATCTCGGCTGGGCGCGTCGCTCGGGGGCGCTGTTTGACGAGGCCAGCCAGGTGATCCCTGGCGGCGCTGGCAGCAGCGCCCGGACCGTCCAGTTCGGCTGGAAGCCCTATCCTCCGTTCCTGGCCTCGGGCCAGGGATCGCGCCTGGTCGACGTCGACGGCCACGAGTACGTGGACTACTTGCTCGGCCTCGGGCCGATGATCCTCGGCCACCGCCATCCAGTGGTGACGAAGGCGGTCACCGACGCGATCAACGAGCTCGGCACCTGCTTCGGCCTGCCGTACGAACTCGAGATCGAGGCGGCCGCCAAGGTCGTCGACGCGGTGCCTGGCGTCGAGCTGATCAGGTTCACCAACTCGGGCAGCGAGGCCGTCGGGACGGCGGTCCGGCTCGCTCGGGCCTACACGGGCCGGCGCCTCGTGATCAGGTTCGAGGGGCACTACCACGGCTGGCAGGACACGGTTTACTGGAGCAACCACGTCGACCCGCGGCTAGCCGGCCCGGCGAGCCGTCCTACCCCGGTCGCGTCAGGGCCCGGTGTCCCGAAGGAACTCAAGGACACCCTGATCTCGCTGACCTGGAACGACGCCGAGAGCTTCGCCAAGGTGATGGCCGAGGTCGGCGAGGAGGTCGCGGCGGTGATCACCGAGCCCGCCGTCTTCAATACCGGCTGCATCCTGCCCGAGCCCGGCTACCTTGAGCTGCTGCGCGAAGAGACGAGGCGGCACGGCTCGCTGCTCATCTTCGATGAGGTCATCACCGGGTTCAGGTTCGCGCGGGGCGGGGCGCAGGAGTACTTCGGCGTCACCCCTGACCTGACCACGCTCGCCAAGGGACTCGGCGGCGGCTTCCCGGTCGCGGCGATCGGCGGCTCCCAGGCCGTCATGTCGATGATCGCCGAGGGAAAGTACTCACACTCGGGCACCTACAACGCCAACGTCATTGCCTGCGCCGCCGTCTCCGCGACAATGGACCTGCTGGCCGAGGAAGGGCTGTACGAACGGCAGCGCCAGCTCGGCGAGACGCTGATGAAGGGGCTCCGCCAGCTGGCGGAGGACGCCGGCCTGCCGGTCATCGTGGAAGGGCTCGGCACCGTCTTCCAGCTCTGGTTCAGCGAGCACCAGATCCGCAACTGGCGGGACGCCGAGCGCTACGCCAACGAGCCGCGGTTCACCCGCTGGTGGCAGGAGATGCTCTTGCGCGGCATCCTCTTCCACCCGAGCCAGTACGAGAACCTTTTCCTTTCCTTGGTGCACACCAACGACGACGTCGACGCGATGCTCGAGGCGGCCGCGGATGCGTTCACCGCGATAAGTCACGGGCCCGCCTAGGGTTGAATGTCACCATGGTGCTCGATCTTGGCGGGGTCCGGCGGGACCGTCCTGGCGCGGCGACGCCACCCGACCGGTCCGGGGCAGGCCTGCTGTACGAGCAGGTCGTCGACTACGTCGAGAAGCTCATTTCCGAGCGTGGCCTCGCGCCCGGTGACCTGCTGCCCAGCTACGCGGAACTGGCCGAGCTGACCGGGGTCAGCCTCATCACGGTGCGCCGCGCGCTTGAGGAACTCGAACGAGCCGGCAAGGTCCGGCGTCATCAGGGCCTGGGCACGTTCCTGGCCCGGCCGCGGATCCTGACCGAGCCGACCAGGACTGGCAGCCTGCTGGACACCCTCGCCCAGAGCGGGAAGTCTCCAGATACCAACAACCTGGCCACAAAAGTCCTCGACATGCGGCGCGGCCATCCGGCCGCCAACATCGCCCAGGCGTTGCGGATCCCGGGCGACGCCCATGTCTGGCAGCTGCGGCGGCAGCGCACCATCGATGGCCATCCAGCGGTCGTGGAGACCTCGATCATCCCCGTCACGCTCGCGCCCGGCCTCGATCAGCTGGTCAGCCAGCTCGACGGGTCTTTGTACGACCTGCTGAACCGGCAGTTCGGCCTCGATGACGCCTTCGAGGAGCAATACCTCGAGGTGATCATGCCGGCCCAGGAAGAACGACGGCTGCTCGCGATCCCGCCCCGGACCTACGCGGTCCGGATCAGGGGCCTGTCCATGGACAAGGCGGGCACCCCGTTCGACTGCTTCGAGCAGCTCTACCCGGCGACCGAGTTCGCGTTCGCGATCTCGGGCACCGCGTCCAGGCACCTGTTCCCGACCCCAGAGCTCCAGGACTGGGCGGTCAAGCCGCTCACCAGCGCCGCCGGGGACGCGCAGGACCGTGCCTGACGCGGACGCGACGCGCCTGTACATCGGCCTGGACCTGGGCACCTCGGGCCTGAAGGGCGTTGCCCTGGCCAGGACTGGCCAGGGCAAGGCGAGTGCTCGCGCGGCCGGAGCCGACGGCGGCGACCGAGCTGACGCGGCGGACTTGGGCGTGACGGCCAACCCGACGAGCGTTGTCGTGGCCAGCAGCTATGCTCGCTACCCGACCCGCCGCCCGGTGGCGGGAGCCGCCGAGCAGGATCCGGCCGACTGGCTGGCCGCGGTCGTAAGCGTCCTTGGTGACCTGCGGGCGGCGACCGACCCGGCCCGGTGGCGCGGGATCGGGCTGGCGGGGATGATCCCGACGCTCGTGACCACGGACGTCGGCGGCGAGCCGACCGGCCCGGCGATCACCTGGCAGGACAGCCGGGCCGACCCGCACGGCGAGGAGCTGCGCGAGCGTTGCGGCCCGGACGAGCTGTACCGGGCGACCGGGCAGTGGGTGGACGGGCGCTACCTGCTGCCCATGTACCTGCGCCTGGCGGCGGACGAGCCCGACCGGGCGGCCGCGACCGCGACCCTGCTCGGCGCGAAGGACTACGTGTATGCGTGGCTGACCGGCCACGCGGTCACCGACCCGAGCACGGCGACGGGATTCGGCTGCTACGACTTGCACACCGGCGACTGGCACCCCGGCGTCATCGCGGCAGCGGCCGAGCTGGCCGGGTCGGGGCTGCCTGCGCTGCCGGCGATCGCGCCGTCGGGGAGCAGCCGGCCGCTGCTGGCCTGGCTCGCGGACCGGTTTGGCTCCGGGCAGATCCCGGTGTGCCTCGGAGCGGCGGATTCGGTGCTCGGGGTCTTTGGGCTGGGAGCGCGGCAGCCGGGCCAGATCGGGTACGTGGCCGGGACCAGCAGCGTGATCCTCGGCGTCACCGATCGGCTCGTGCTTGACCCGGCTCACCGGTATTTCGTGACGCCGATGGCGCGGGAAGGCCAGTGGGGCCTTGAGATGGACTTGCTGGCGACCGGGGACGCGGTGAGCTGGCTGAGTTCGGTGGTTCGGGGTGGGGGAATCACCTCTCGGGGCCGCGAGGCCGACCTGGTCGCCGAGGCGACTGGGATCGATCCGCGAAACGCGCCGATCGTGCTGCCGTACTTGAGTCCCGGTGAGCAGGGTGCGCTGTGGGACGAGCGGCTGGCGGGCACGGTCGTCGGGCTGCATCTGGGGCACGGGCCGGCCCATCTAGCCCGTGGCCTGCTGAACGGCATCATCTTGGAGAGCGGCCGGTGCCTTGAGGTGCTCGACGGCGTCGGCGGCTTCGGCCGGGAATTGCGAGTCGGCGGCACCAGCGCGTCTCATCCGGTCTTCCTCGCGGACCTGGCCAGCGCCACGGGGCGGGACGTGACCGTGCCGTCCGGGGCCGACGCGGCCTACTCGGCGATCGGAGCCGCTCAGTTCGCGGCGCTCAGCCTGGACGGCGTCGAGCCGGCGTCAGCCGGCTCGACGCGGGTTTACCCCAGCCGGGACCAGGCTCAGGAAGCAATTTGGCATAAATTGTGGCTTGATTTTGAACGGGCGAGGCTGACCATCACCGCCTTCTATCACGACGACGACCAGCCCGGTTCTCGCTAGGCCGGCCGACGGAGTCGGCGGTGTTAGCTAGGCCGGCGGAGCCGGCAGTACGGAACGGTCGAATTGCCCGCCGCCCTCGATCCAGTCCCGGACGGCGGCGGTGAAGTCGCTGGTGATCGGCTTGTCGGAGGCGACCGTGTACCACAGGCCGCCATCTTTGATCACCTCAGGCAGCCGACGCAGCGCCTCGGTGACGTCGTCCCAGGTGATGTCCATGTCGGCTGGCTGGTACGGGATGCCGATCTGGTCGATGACGGCGCGGATGCCCTCGGGGTCGTTGTCCTGGAGCGCGCTCATCACCAGGATGCCGAGGCAGACGGCCTGGCCGTGGATGAACTTGCGGCCGGTCACGGCCTCGAGCGCGTAGAACAGGTAGTGCTCGGCGCCCTCGATGTGCCTGGGGTTCCAGCCGTCGTAGCCGAACGCGGAGCCGCCCCACTTCAGTGACTCCGCCAGCGCCCTGATCCCCTCGTCGGTCTGTTCTCTGATTCCGTCGGCGGCGTCGATCACCCGCTGCTTGGCGACCGCCGCCTTGTCAACGAGCGCCTGGTCATAAGGCCAGCGCTCCTCGCACTTGCCGCGCTCGGCCGCCATCCGCCAGTCCCAGTGCGCGGTGTGATAGCACAGGATGTCGCCAGCGCCGCAGCGGTTGAACAGCGGCGGCGCGCTGCGAAGAATGTCCCAGTCCATCCAGACCGCTTGCGGAAGCGCCCAGCCGACGTAGCGGACCACGCCGCCCTCGCGGACCCCGGCCCGGTGCGCGAACGGCGCGTTGACCGACAGCGCCGTCGGCAGCTGGAACAGCTGGGCGCCGAGCTGCCAGGACAGGTACTTGGCGACGTCGATGGCCTGGCCGCCGCCCACGCCGATGATCGCGCGCATCCCGCCGTACTGCTCCGCCGCCTCGTCCAGGTCACGCCGCTCAAGGCTGCGCACGAAGTGGACGGCGCCGAGCCCGCTGCCGAGGTCCTGCTCGAACCTGTCCCACAGGTCCTCCATCGTGACCACCAGGTACGGGCGGCGGCAGATCGCCTGCAACTCCCCCGCCAGCTGCCGGCCGAAGAACATCGGGAACTGATCCATGAACGGGCTCCTCATCTCGTCTCGCCAGGCCGACCGGAGGCCCGGTCCCTGGCCACTTCCGGCGGATCGGAAAGGCAGGTTACGGGACGTTACGGAGTCTTGACCCCTGCTGCCAGGTATTGCTAGCTTTACCACATCTCATACACTGTATGCCTTGCATAACAACCGACAAGGTTGTTGGCACTGGCCGGCAGTGGCGTACGCGGGGGTCAGACGCCGTCGGGAGGCTAGCTTGTGCGCTGCGAGTAACGAGGTCGTTCAGCTCCTGTCCGACCTCGTGCGGATCGAGTCGGTCACGCCCTGGCTGGTGCCGGGCGGGGCCGGCGAGTCCGCGATCGTCGCGCACCTCGCCTCGCTGCTCGACCATCCAGGGATCGACATCCAGGTCGAGGAGGTCCAGCCCGGCCGGCCTAACCTGATCGCGACCGTCCGCGGCGCCGGGCATGGGCCGACGCTGTGCCTGAACGCGCACGCCGACACGGTCGGCTACGAGAACTGGCGGGACGAGGCACTGACGCCGCGCGTCGACGGTGACCGGCTGTACGGGCTCGGCGCCTGCGACGACAAGGCCGGCTGCGCCGCCATGGTGCTGACGCTGCTCGCGCTCGCCGCCGACCCGCCCGAGCGAGGCACCTTCATGGCCGCGTTCGTCGCCGACGAGGAAGCGCTGTCGGTCGGCACCGAGCACCTGGTCAAGCGGGCGGGCATCGACGCGGCGATCGTGATCGAGCCGCACGGCCTCGACGAGATCGTGGTCGCGCACCAGGGCTTCGGCTGGATCGACATCACCACCCACGGCGTCGCCGCCCACGGTTCGGCTCCCGAGCAGGGCGTCGACTCGATCGCGCACATGAGCGAGGTGATGGCGGGCCTAAGGGCGCTCGACCGGGACGTCTACGCGACCACCAGCGACCTCCCCTGCGGCAAGACCGTCTTCCACGCCAGCACGATCGGCGGCGGCACCGACTACGCGACCTACCCGAGCCGCACCACGCTCGGGATCGAGATCGGCACCCAGCCCGGCGAGAAGCTGGCCAACCGGGTCGCCGAGATCCAGGCCATCTTCGCCGCCGTGGCGACGCGGGAGCCGGCCTTCAGGGGCGAGATCACCGTGCAACTGGAGCGCGACCCGTTCACTTCGGCCGGGCACGAGCGGCTGCTGTCGCACCTGAACGCCGCGTTCGAGGCGTTCCACGGGCGGGTGCCCGTCGAGGTCGGGCTGAACGCCTGGACCGACGCGGCGCTGCTGCAGTCGGCGGGCATCCCGACCGTGCTGATCGGACCATCGGGCGGCAACCTCCACGCACCCGGCGAATGGGTATCTATCCCCGAACTGACGCAGTTGTGCAGCATCCTGGAATCTACTGCCAGAACGTTCCTGGCATGAGTACCGATGCTGCGACCGCGGCCCTGGCCGGGCGGTCGCCCAGACCCAGCGGGAGACCACCCATGGCTGACCAAGCTAGCCAGCTGCCTGACGGCTCGCAGATGGCGGAGCGGGCCAGGGAGCTGCAGGGCACCCTGGCCAAGAACGGCATCGCGGCGAAGCTGATCGGGGGCCTCGCGATCGCGTTGCGCTGCCCGGGCATGAGCGCGCACGGCCTGGCCCGCGACTACCACGACGTCGACATCTGCGCACGGTCCAAGGACGCGAAGAAGATGGACGCAGCCATGGCGGTCCTGCACCTCGAGCCCCACAAGCACTTCAACGCGATGAACTACGGCCGCCAGATGATGTACAGCAATCCGGTCACCGGCCTGCACGTCGATGTCTTCCTCGACGTGCTGAGGATGTGCCAGGAACTAGAGCTGACGAGCCGACTCGCCGTCGATGACCATCCGTCGCTGCCGGTCGCCGACCTCACGCTCAGCAAGCTGCAGATCGTCGAGCTGACCGAGAAGGACAAGACCGACCTGCTCGCGCTGCTGATCGAGCACGACCTCACGCCGGGCAACGACGCCGGCCTCAACGTCACCAGGGTCACCGACATCTGCCGGGCGAACTGGGGCTGGTGGCAGTCGTCGCGGGTCACGTTGGAGGCCATCCAGGCCTACGCGCCGGTACGGCTGGCGGGCGATGCCCGCGATCTGGTGTCGGGGCGCATCGATGCACTCGTCGCGGCCATCGACGCCGCGCCCAAGTCAGTCAAGTGGAAGGCACGAGCCCGGATCGGCACCCGGGCCAAGTGGTACGAGCTGCCGGAAGAAACGCAGGCTAACCCAGCTGAATAACTGCGATACCTAGAACAGGAAGTGGAGAGCATGGCCACTGACACGTCGAGCAGTCCAGGGGTGTTCCTCCGCCAGTCATCTGGCGTCGTCCGCGCCATGTCGCCGCGCGACGGCATGTACTTCGGCTACCTGTCGGCCGCAGGCCTGTATGGCGTCACGTTGTTCTTCTTCCTCGGCCCAGGCGAGTTCCCAGGCGGCAGCGTCCTCGTCGCCTGCCTGCTGAACCTGGTGATCGGCCTCGCGATCTTCGGCGCCTACGCCATGCTCGGCAGCGCGATGCCGCGCAGCGGCGGCGACTACGTCTACCAGAGCCGGCTGATCAGCCCGGTGCTCGGCTTCACCTCGACGTTCGCCGGCCTCGCGTTCTGGCAGTTCTTCTACGCGTTCCTGGCCGCGAGCACGGTGATCACCGGGGGCCTGGTGCCGCTGTTCAGCGGCATCGGCGCGATCTCGGGGGCGCACGGGTGGATCAGCGCGGCCAACTGGCTGGCCAATACGCACGTGACGCTGATCTTCACGATCGTGCTGCTGCTGATCTCGGGCGTGATCATGGTCCGCGGCATGCCCCTGTACCTGGGCATCCAGAAGTACTTCATGATCGCCTTCACCGGGCTGGCGATCCTGCTCATCGCGATCGGCTGGCTCGTCGTCTCGCACTCGACGTTCATCTCGCACTTCAACAAGTTCGAGCACGCCGTCGGCGGCCTCACCGCCTCCCAGGTCGTCAGCAAGGCGACCGCCCTGGGCTACCACCAGCACGTGCCGTTCAGCTGGGGCAACACCCTCGCGCTGACCGCGCTGCTCGGCATTGGGTCCTACCTGTCCTGCATGTGGCAGACCGAACTGCTGGGCGAGATGAAGAGCGCCCGCAACCTCGGCCGGCTGTTCGCCTCGATGATGGGCGCGGCGGTCATGCTGACCATCACCTACCTGATCGCGTTCGTCTGGACCCAGGACTATGTGGGGCAGCCGCTGATGGGCTCCTTCGCGTTCCTCGCCTTCGGCCACTCGACCGTCCTCGGCGGCGGCTGGGCGTTCCGAGGCGTGCAGTCCTTCTTCCTGATCCCGTTCCTGAACGTGGTGCTCGCGATCCTGATCTTCCTCGGGTTCCTCGGCCCGATCTCGCAATCGATGTTCAACACGACGCTGGCCTCCTCGCGGATCTACCTCAGCCAGTCCTTCGACCGGGTGCTGCCGGCCTGGATGGGCGACGTCAACAAGCGCGGCGCGCCCGCCCACGCGATCTGGTTCGGCACGGGGGTCTCGGTGGTCCTGGCGATCGTATTCTCGTTCCGGCCGACGCTGACCGAGGCGCTGGCGGCGGGCTACATGTTCCTGACCATCGCGCTCATGTGGAGCCTGCTCGGCGCGATCTTGTTCCCGTACCGGATGAAGGAGACCTACGAGGCCTCGCCGGCGTCGCGGTTCAAGGTCGGCAACATCCCGCTGATCTCGATCCTCGGCGTGCTCGGCTTCGCCTTCATGATCTTCACGATCGTGGAGTTCCTGACCCAGTCCGCCTTCGGCATCCTCGCCAGCACCGCCGCCGTGTCCTGGATCACGGCCGGCGTGCTGCTCGTCGCGACGCTGATCTACTACTACGTGATCCGCTCCGTCCGTAAGCGGGCCGGGATCGACCTAAGCTGGGCGTTCCGCTCGGTACCACCGGAGTAAGGGAGGGCTTGGCTTGCCGGGATTCAGAAGGAAGGGCGAGCGG
>DATKFV010000138.1:0-27621 GCA_035511035.1 Streptosporangiaceae bacterium | reverse complement strand
CGTGGCTGGCCTGGCCATCGCGGGCGGGCGCGGCTTGCTGCGGCTGATCCCCGCTCGCGTGATCACCCTGATCGGCGCTGCCGTCATGATCGTGCTCGCCGTCATCAGCGTAATCAACGCGATCCGCGCCTAGCCGCGCCTCAGCGGCGGTCCCGCGGTTTTGGGGGACCGGGGCGGTCGCGCGCTTGTTTTAGGGGACCGGGGCGGTCGCGCGCTGCCCGGCGAACCGGTCCCGGCAGTGGTCGGAGCAGAACCAGTAGGCTTCCGCGCCGACCAGCAGGGTCGCTGGCGCGGACGACTTGCTGACCTGCATGCCGCACACCGGGTCGATCGCGTGCTCGGCCCCGCCGCCGAGCCGGTCCCGGCTCCGGTGCAGGTAGTAAAACAGGCCGAAGACGCACAGGAAGACGAGGTTGAGCACGGTCGTGTAGTCCCAGCTCAGGTGCTCGGGTACGACCTGCGTCAGCCCGACCCGATGCGCGGGGACGAGCCCGGCGGCGCTGAAGATCGCCTCGGTCGCGAGGCCCGCCGCCGCCATCACGACCCAGAACAGGGCGAGCATCCGCAGCGCGAGCCGCCAGCCGTAGTAGCGGCGGTAGACCAGCAGCAGCGGCAGCGCGATCAGGTCGGCGAAGATGAAGCTGATCACGCCGCCGAAGCTGATCCCGCCGTGCCAGAGCGCGGCCGCCAGCGGCACGTTGCCGATCGAGCAGACGAAGCTGATCATCGCGATGAGCGGCCCGACCGCGGCGTTCTCGATGCTGGTCCAGGTGCCGTGCCCGGTGATGAAGAACGCGTGCCAGAACCCGGTCGGCACCAGCGCCGCCAGGAAGCCAGCCCCGGCGAAGCCGATCACGAGTTCCTTGCGCAGCATGGTCAGGTCGGCCACCGCGTAGCTGGCGGCGCTGGCCCAGCCGGCCTTGGTGGCGATGGGCTTGCGCCCGGCCGCCGGCGCAAGCTGACCGGCGCCGCTGGCCTCGCCTCCGCCCAGCCTGGCCTGCGCCGCCCCGGTCAGCCTGGCGGTCAGGAACAGCCCGCCGAGCAGGGCGAGCAGCCCGATCATGATGACGCCGCCGACGTACTCGGCCACGGCGAACTGCCAGCCGATGAGCACGGCGAGCACGACGCCAAGCTCGATCACCAGGTTCGTCGAGGCGAACATGAAGACCATCGAGGCGACGAAGTCGGCGCCCTTGGCCACCAGCGACTTGGCCATCGCCGAGGCGGCGTACGAGCAGGATGACGAGGCCGCCCCCGCTAGCGACGCCCGCACCAGGGCGCCCGCCCGGTGATCGCCGAGGCGGCGCCGCAGCGCGTCCTTCGGCACGAACGCACCGATTGCGCCGGACAGCGCGAAGCCGCCGATCAGTGCCCACAACGTGTCCCAGAGCATGAAGAAGGACTCGCGCAGCGCGAGCAGCAACTCGTGGACCATGCCCTAAGCATACCCCTATGGGGTATATCTCTCCGGGAAGGGTCGTCCGGCGATGGCGCGACTGGGGCGGCGAAGGCAACCGAGCGTGCGGGCTGTTCGTCATGAGCAGACGACGGAAGGAGATGCCGATGCCGAACCGGCTGGACGTCGCCGACCTTGAGCAGTTGCTCGCCGAGCGTGGTGAGCAGCTGATGCGAGCCGCGATCGCGCTGACCGGCAGCAGGCAGGCGGGCGAGGATCTGCTGCAGGCCGCACTCGAGCGCGTGCTGGCTACCCCGCGCCGGGCCGTGGCCGACACCGAGGGCTACCTGCGCCGCACCTTGTACAACCTGGCGGCCGACGGGTGGCGCCGCCGCGACCGGTGGCGGGCTCGGGTACCCCTGCTCGACGCTTCCGCCAGCCGGGCCGACGACGACGTGACCGGCGACTTCACCTGGCTCAAGGCGGCGAGCGCGCACCTGGCCGCGTTCGACGTGCCCATCCCGCCCGGCTTCCGCCAGGTCAGGTCGGGTCCGCTGCCGCAGTTCGGGTTCGGCTCGTTCACCAGCTGGGTGCCGGCGCCCTCGCCGTCCCTGGCGCCCTCGCCGTCGCCGTCGCTCTCGCCGGTTCCAAGCGGGTCGGCCGCGCCGATGCCGACCGCGTCGCCGAGCGGCTCGCCCACGCCGTCCGCGCCGGTCCCGAGCCCGTCGGGCTCGCCGACGCCGGCACCGAGCCGGTCGAGTTCGCCTGGGCCCAGTCCGACGCCGTCGCCGACGCCCGTTCACTCGGGTTCGCCAATCCCCGTGCCATCGCCGTCGGGATCGTAGGCGGCAGCAGGATCTCGCCGGGCGCACCAGGCGCCCGGCGAGATCCTACCGAGGGTCGCTACCTTGAGACGTGGGCGAGCGGGCCCTTTTTGACCGGGAAGTTCGAGGTGTTGAGCACCTGGATGCCGGCGTGCTGCTCACCGTTGAACGGGGTGACGGTCGGGGCCGACACGCCCGGCTCGCAACCGAGCTTGAACGGCGTCTTCGGGTTGTTGAACCACAGGCCGAGGTGGTACTGGTGGGTCGGGGCGAAGGTCGTGGTGCCGCCGACCGAGACCGAGAAGGTCTCGACGTCGAAGACGCCGCGGACGGTCGCTGACCCGGTGCCGTAGGCGCCAGCGTTCACGTCGGTCTGGTACCAGGCGACGCCGAACGGCTTGAGCGGCTCCTGGATCACGAACAGGTCGAACCCGGTATTGGCCGGCATGCCGTGGATCGAGACTGTCATGGTGTCGTTCTCGTCGCCTGGCGTGATCGTGACGCGCCCGCCGGCCTTCGGCAGGCAGGACTTGATGCCCGGCGATGGCACCAAGTTGAACGAGAACGAGTGCGACTTGGCCGGAGCGGTCGGAGCGGTCGGGGTGGCGCCGGCCGAGGCGATTCCGGCCGACAGCGCCATCGTCCCCACGAGGCCGACTGCCCCGATGCCGATGGCGGTCCTGGTCCGCACGCGCTTGCTGAGCGAATGGGTCGAAGTCATGATCGGGAAGCTCCTGTCTCAGGTGGCGGCAGGGCACTGCCGCCGCAGCGGGTTTCCCGGGCCCGGGATGACGGACAGGGGTACGCGGCGACCAGGGGCAACGGTTCAGCGCGAACTCAAGATCTTTTTCCGCAAAAAGGGTCCGCGCGGAACTCAACCATCCAGAGGCCGGTCCTGGCGGGGATAAACCTTCTATTCCGCCCATATAGCAGCTGGCCGCCAGGCTTGGTCAAGACGTGTGGCGACATCGCCCGACGAAATGGCGCGCCGCGATACGATTCCGCCAATCAAGGGATCGTTGGCAGTGCGCGGACGGGAGCGGTTCGATGGCCATTCCCGCACCGGGGCAGGAGACCCCAGGACGGGGCCCTCAGCGCCGCCGCCCGCGGTGGGCCGGCGGCGCTCGCGGCCGGGCTGCGGTCAGTACCGATGACCGCGTGGTCGCTGACCTCTACCGGCAGTACTGGTCGCCGCTGATGGCGTTCGTGCTCAGGCTTACTGCCGGGGACCGGCAGCAGGCCGAGGACATCGTGCAGGAGACGATGCTGCGCGCCTGGCGGCAAGGCGGCAAGCTCGACCACTCCGCCGCATCGCTGATGCCCTGGCTAGCGACTGTCGCCCGGCGTATCGTCATAGACGAACAACGCAAAAAGGATGCACGACCAGCGGAGACCGGTGATGACAAGCTGGAGCGGGCGTCGGTCACCGACCTGACCGATGACGTCCTGCGCAGCGTCATCGTCACCGATGCGTTGCGCGCCCTGTCGTCGTCGCACCGTGAGGTACTGAACGCGACCATCCTCAGCGACCGGACCGTGAACGAGGCGGCCGAGGTGCTTGGCATTCCTGCAGGTACGGTGAAGTCGAGGGTCTATTACGCGCTCCGCGCGCTGAGGCTCGTCCTGGCCGAACGGGGGGTGACCCTGTGACCGTAGCGCACACCGACGTCGCGGCCTACTCCCTCGGGCTGCTCAGCGAGGAAGACCGCCAGGAGTTCGAAGCCCACCTGGCCGACTGCGAGGCGTGCGCGGCCGAGCTTGGCGAGTTCGCGGCCATGGCCGACCTGTTCGCCGGCCTTGACCCGGTCGAGGTCACTAACCCCGAGCCTGACCCGACGGCCATCGCTGACCTGCTCAGCCGCCGGGTGGCCGCCGATCGCCGGCGCAACCGGCAGCGCGGCTGGCTCGCGGCGGCGGCGTGCCTCGTGCTGCTCGCGGCCGGCGTGGTCGCGGGCGTCACCGCCGCGCCGCACCGGACCCTGGTGACGTCCGAGGTGCGACTCTCCGGCGTCAGGCACACGGCGACGAACCCAGCCACCGGCATCACCGGCACGGTCGGCCTAGTGTCGCATCCGTGGGGAACGGAGGCCGTGCTCAAGCTCGGGCACGTCCGCGGTCCGCTCAAGTGCGAGCTGATCGCGGTCTCCAAGACTGGCCTGCGCCGCGTGATGGTCGGCTGGCTGGTGCCAGCGGTCGGCTATGGCGTCCCTGGTCACCCAGGGGACTTGCTGATCGAAGGCGGCACCTGGATCAAGTCCAGCCAGCTGTCCAGCATCGAGATCCAGGTGCTCGACGGCCCGACGCTGCTCACCATTCCGGTCTGACCGACCCGCGACAAGAACAACAACGTAGTCCCTGAGTTGTCGTCCGAGATGCCCGCCCAACCGCAACGTAGTCCCGCAGTTGTCGTTCCAACAGCAACTGCGGGACTACGTTGCGGTTCGAAAGGGGCCCGGCCCAGGCGGCCCCGGCGAGTAACCTGCGATTTCGGGCTATCCGATCTCGGACTGGCTCCTGCGCCGGCCGTGGCCGCCTGCGCCAGCGGCCTCCGTCCGCCTAACCTACGATCTCGGGATATCCGATTTCGGGTTAGCGATCGCTCCGGTCGCCCGCCCAGCCCCCTAAACCGCGATTTCGGACTATCCGATTTCGGGTTACCTGATTTCGGGTTATCTGGGGTGGTGCTGAGCTGGCGATCTTTATATGATCACCGCACCAGCTCTGCGGCGCGGCCAGCGTAAAGGCCAGTAAAGGAACGAGCGAATGCCTGCCCTGACACTCCTTCGACGAGGCCGCCTGGCCGGAGCGATCATCCCGGCCGCCGCGATCGCGATCGCTGGCCTCGTCGTCGCCCAGGGCGGTGCCCAGGCGTCCTCCCGCGCCCCGGCCCTGCATCTCGGCCCCAAGGTCTCGCTCGGGACCACGCCTAACGTCTTCGCCAACGCGTTCGCTGACCTCGGCCCGAATGGCGTGTTCTATTCGCGCGGGTCAGTGGTGTACGTCGTGCACGGGAGCCATGCGCCCAAAGTCGCGCTGCACGCCGGCCAGACCGTGCTCGCGCTCGCAGGGACCGGCGACGACCTGTTCGTGCAGACCGGCCTTACCGTGACCATGTACTCGATGAACCACCTGACCAAGGTGCGGCACTGGACGCTGAAGAGCCCGGTCAAGCCGATCACCTCGGCGGGGCTTTACGCCGTCGGCGGCACGAACACGGTGTGGTCGTGGACCGACTGGGCGACCGACGGGAGCGGGTTCGAGTACGCGACGGTGAGCCGGATCCTCCTCGGCAGCTCGTCCGTGCACGTGCTCTCGAAGCTGGCCTATCCCGGCGCGATGGCCGCGAACTCGTCCGGTCTCTTCTTCGAGTCCCAGGGCAAGAACGGCAGCGGGAACTACCTCAGTCATGCCTCTTCCTCAGGGCACGTGCAGTCGAGCAAGACGAGCGCAGCGAACGGCACGCCGATCACCCTGACGGGAAGCCGAATTGACCTGCTGGCTTTCGGCGGCAGCAAGAAGGTAACTGTCAATAGCTACAGCCAGGCGTCGCTGGCGCTCAAGACCTCGAAGCAGGTCTTCGGTGGTGACGATTCCCTCGCCGATACCGACGCTGGCCTGCTCGTGCTGAGCACCGCCTGCACGCCGAAGTGCGCGGCACCCGTGGTGAGCGTGCTCAACGACGCGACCGGCGCTGCGTCTGGAGGGGTGCGCGTGACCGGAACGCAGATCTTGCTGCCTGGTCCTTATGGCCTGGTCATCGAGGTCAGCCACGGCAGCAAGGGCTCAATGACGCTGCAGCGCATCACCTCCTGACCCGCGAGGCTGCTCGGGGCCGGCCTAGCGGGCGGCCCCGACGCCGGTCGTCACGATGTCGATGACCTGATTGACGAACTGGTCGTTGAGCGGCCGGTGGACATGCAGCAGCCGGTAGTAGCAGGCACCGAACACGAGGTCGAGCACGACCCCCGCGTCGGTGTCCTCGGGTATCTCGCCCCGGCTGATCGCGTGGTCGAGCATGATCGAGTAGTGCGCCCGCAACGGCGCGATGACCTGGTCCTGCCAGGCCATGGCCAGGCCAGGATCCTTGTGCACTTCGGCGATCAGCCCGACGAGCATGACCCCGGCCGGAGTGCCGGCGACCGCCTTAACCCAGGCGCCAAGCGCCGCGCGCAGGTCACCGGAGAACGTGCCGGTGTCGGGCAGCGCGCGCAGCCCGTCGATCTCGGCCAGGTAGGCGTCCAGTGCCAGGGTGCCGCGCGATGACCAGCGGCGGTAGATCGTCGTCTTGCCGACGCCGGCTCGCAGGGCGACCTCTTCGATCGTGAGGCCGCTGACGCCCTTGTCGGCCAGCAGTTCGGTCGCGGCCTGCAAAATGGCCCGGTCCGCGCGTTCGCTGCGCGGCCGACCGCGTCGTGGCCGCATCGACCGCGCCGGCCTTCGCTTGTCGGCCAGTGCTTTCACCACCGGCTTCACCGGGGGCATGTCGACCGCGACGTGGCCGGTGACTTCGGGCTCGGCCTCGCCCAGTCCAGTCTCGGCGGTCCCAGTCTCGGTCCTGGCCTGATCGGGGGATGGGGTTCCAGCGGCCGGAGCAGGCGGCTCGGTCGGTCCGGTGCAGGCAGCCGGGCTCGACTGGCCGGGTTCAGCGAGCCCGCTGCTTTCAGGATCCTTGTCGGCTGACGCTGGGCCAGTGACCTGGGGTCCGGTCGGCTGTGATGCGGCCCCTGTCGTCGGAGCATGACCGGCGGACCCGCGCTCGGTAAGCGCGGCGATCTTCCTCAGCCGCGCCGGGACTCCTGGGCTGCCCATCAAGCTCCAGCCTACCTCATCGTTGAAAAACGGTCCGTATCGTATTGTTAGGTGACATGGATGAAATGTTCGGCGACTACTCGCAAGTAGGACTCAAAGTAAATCGCATAACGGTAGGCCGCTGCACCTTCTGCGAGTAACGAGGTTTCCCGGCGGCCAAACGGACAGTCACAGCCCACAGCCCCGCGAGGAACTGTCAGCCATGCGGTGACGGGCAGCTATAAGCCTAGAGTGCCCGGGTGCTCCCGCCTAGGGGAGCGCCCGGGCACATCGATTCGCTCTTGACTATGTAGCGCCTTTGGCTTAGCTGCTGTTGGCTCCTGATTCGACTCGCTCCCGCTTGGGCAGGGACGATGAGCCGGTCTCGGAGCCAGCCCCGGAAGTCGCTGGCTTGTTCCGGCTCGCGATGCGAGTCAAGGCCGCCATTGGCGCCTTCGCCGTAGTGCGAGCGCTTGACCGTGGCGCTGTCACTGGCTCAGTCGCTGGCTCGTTCATGGCGGCTGGTGACACGGTGGCCGGGGTCTTAGTCGCGGTCGCCCTGGTGTCAGGCTGGATCGTACTGGCACGCTCGGCGAGCCTGAGGTCCCTGGCTGAAACGACCGAGAGCCGGCCAAGGGCGATGGCCGCGATGAACACGATCACGGCCCCGAGACCGGTGAAGAAGCCGATTTGCTCGAGCACGCGTGCTACCGAGCCGCCCACGGGGACGCCCTGAGCGGGCGGGGTCCGCATCCAGATCCTGGCCAGTGAGCTACCGAACATGAACCAGCCGCCGCTCACTGTCGCGAGGCACGCCCCGACGAGCGCGGCCGGCCTGAACCGGCTGAAGAGCAGCAAGATCCCGCCGATGACGGCGACCGCGGCCGGCAGCAGTTCGAGCCAGATCCTGCCACTGGTCACTGTCCAGTTCTTGTCGGGCGTGTAGGCGTAGTGGAGAGAGGGGCCGACCATAGGGACGAGGCCGCCCCAGATCCCGAGCAGCACGAGCAGGATGCCGCTAAAGGCGCCGCGGCTTCGGCCCACCCGAAGCGTCGTCCCAGCCATTGAAATCACTCCTGTCTGGCGATCAGTTGATCACAGTTCGCCCCAGCTACCCGCGCCGGTCCGAACTATGCGATGCCAGGCTGGCCAGACTCGGTGACCTCCGGGGTAAGGTCAGGCATGCGTGGATACAGCCAGGACAAGGACGCTTATCTCAAACGCCTGCGCCGGATCGAAGGGCAGGTCCGGGGTCTGCAGCGCATGGTCGACGAGGACGTCTACTGCATCGATGTCCTCACCCAGGTCTCCGCCGTTACCAGGGCGCTCCAGTCCGTGGCGCTCGGCCTGCTCGAAGACCACCTCGGCCACTGCGTCACCGAGGCCGTCGCCCAGGGCGGCCCCGAAGGCGAGGCGAAGGTCAAGGAAGCCGCCGATGCCGTCTCCCGCCTAGTCCGCTCCTAGTCCCGCCCGGTCCGCCGTCCCGCCCGGTCCGCCGTCCCGCCCGTGCGGCAGGATGAACGCATGCGGATAGGGCTGCAGGTTCCTGATTTCAACTGGCCGGGTGGGCCGGCGACGCTCGGCGCCGATCTGGCGACGGTAGCGCGGACCGCCGACGATGCTGGATTCGAGTTCATCAGCGTGATGGACCACTTCTTCCAGATCCGGGTCGCCGGACCTCCTGAGAACGACATGCTCGAGGCGTACACGACGCTCGGCTACCTGGCCGCGTGCACCTCCCGAGCCAAGCTGCTGACACTCGTGACCGGCGCGATCTACCGGTATCCGGGCATCTTGGCGAAGATCGTGACCACGCTTGACGTGCTGTCGGGCGGCCGGGCCTGGCTGGGGATCGGAGCGGCGTGGAACGAGGAGGAGTCACGCGGGCTTGGCATACCGTTCCCGCCGGTCGCTGAGCGGTTCGAGCGACTCGAAGAGACGCTGCAGATCTGCCTCCAGATGTGGAACGACGACGACTCGCGGTACCGCGGCCTGCACTATGAGCTTGACCGGCCGCTGAACCACCCGCAGCCGCTGTCGAAGCCGCACCCGCCGATCATGATCGGCGGCGGCGGCGAGCGGAAGACCCTGCGCTTCGTTGCCCGCTACGCCCAGGCTTGCAATCTGTTCCCCGGCCCCGACCTCGCTCGCAAGCTCGACGTGCTCAGGGAGCATTGCGATGCTGAGGGCCGGGTCTACGACGAGATCAGCAAGTCGTGCTACTTCATCTTCGACGTCGGCCGGAACGGCGAGAAGGCCAACGCGGTCGTCGACCAGCTGGGCGCGCTCGCCGAGCTGGGATTCGACACGGCGATCGGCGCGGTCGCCAATGTCTGGGATGTGATCCCGCTGGAGATCATCGGCTCCCAGGTGATCCCGGCCGTGGCCGACCTCTAGCTCGCCGACCAGCTCGACCACCGGGTCACCGTGATCGCGATGACCGGCCCGTCCGGCCGGACATCGCGATACTGCGGGTACCGGGCAGCGAGCAACTCGATCGGCCCGGCCGCGACCGCCGGATCGGTGATGACCGACGCCTGGCCGTCGGCGCGGACCCACCACAGCGCCGTCCAGTCCTCGTCGTCGTAGTAGTCGACGATCATCGTCACGCTCGGGTTGGCGGCGATGTTGGCCAGCCGCTTGAGCCTGGTCGTCGTCTTCGGCTTGTGGTCGACGGCGACGTAGACCTTGTCTTCGTCGACCGCGAACGTGCACGGCACCACGTGCGGCTTCCCGTCCCCCGAGACGGTCGCCAGCCGCGCCACCCGCCCGAGCGCGAACCTCCGCCTGGCCTCGTCCTCGTCCATCCGAACCGGAGCCTTTGTATCCGTCGGCTAGACGTGGCCGGGGGAGGCGGGCGGGGGGACGGGGGCGCCGGCGGCTGGCTGGGTCCAGGTGGTGAGCTGGAAGTGCAGGCGGCAGATGACCACGTCGGTGGTGCCCTTCTGGATGGCCTGGTCGAGGACGAAGCCGCGCTGGTTGTGCAGGATCCGTTGCCACGGCCGGGCGGGCTGGACCTCAGGGATGAGCACCACGATCCGGCCGTACCGATCGTCGGCCTCGAGCTCGCGCAGGTAGTCGACGATCGGCGGCGCGAGCGAGCGGTGGGTGGTGCGCAGGCTGACCAGCGGCACGCCGGGGTTCCACTGCTCCCACTGCTCCCTGAGCTTGTCGTGCGACTCCTCGTCGGCGGGCTCAGTGTAGGAGACGGTCACGGCGATGACCTCCTCGCCCAGCGACAGCGCGGCCGAGACGCCTTCCTGGGTCAGCCGGGACATGCCGCTGACCGGCACGATGACGAGCGAGTGTTCGCGCTCGGGGGCGGGCGGGATCTCGCCGATCCGCAGCAGCGTGCCGATCCTGGCGTAGATCGCGTGGATCCGGGAGAACATCAGCACCAGGAGCGGCACCGTGATCACGACCAGCCAGGCGCCCTCGGTGAACTTGCTGATGAGCTCGACCGCGAGCGCCGCCAGGGTCATCACCGCGCCGACGCCGTTGATGGTCGCGCGAACGGCCCAGCCGGGGCCGCGCTGCTCGCGCCAGTGCCTGACCATCCCGGTCTGGGACAGCGTGAAGCCGACGAAGACGCCGATCGCGAACAGGGGCACCAGCCGCTGGGTGTTGCCGTTAGCGACGACGAGCAAGACCGCGGCGAACACCGCCAGCACCACGACGCCGTACCTGTGGACCTGGCGGTCGGCCTTCAGGAAGAACAGGTGCGGCAGGAAGTTGTCCCTGGCCAGCAGGGAGGCCAGCACCGGCAGCCCGCCGAAGGAGGTGTTCGCGGCCAGGGCGAGCAGGACCGTGGTGATCAGCTGGATGCCGTAGAACAAGATGCCCTTGCCGACGCCGATCGCCGCGAGCTGGGCGAGCACGGTCTCCTGCGGGTCGGGCGTGACGTGGTACTTCCTGATCAGGATCGCGAGGCCGATCAGCATCGCGCCGAGCAGGGCGCCCAGCCAGATCTCGGTGTGCTGCGCGTGCTTGATGCGCGGCTTGCGGAATGACGGCACCGCGTTGGCGATCGCCTCCACACCGGTGAGCGCCGAGCAGCCGGAGGCGAAGGCGCGCAGCAGCAGGAGCACCCCGACCGACTCGGCCACGCTCGGCAGGTGCCGGGGCGGGGTGACGACGGGATGGCTGCGGATCAGGCCCGAGAAGATCACGAGCGCGATCGCCGCGATGAAGATGAGCGTCGGGACGATGAACAGCCGGGCGGACTCGGCGACGCCCCAGAGGTTCGCCGCCGTGATCGCGGCCAGCACGACCAGGCACAAGATGACGGTGTACCGGAACAGGCCGGGGAACGCCGAGGTCAGGGCCGCGACGCCGGCCGAGACGCCGACGGCGGCGTTGAGCACGTAGTCGACGACCAGTGACCCGGCCGCGGTCAAGGCCGGCAGTTGGCCGAGGTGCCTGGTGGCGACGGCATAGGCGCCGCCGCCGTTTGGGAACGCCTCGATCACCTGCCGGTAGGAGGTCACGAGCACGACCAGCAGCAGCACGATCGCCAAAGTGACCGGCAGCGTGTAGCCGAGGCCGACGGTCCCGGCCGCGACCAGCACGATCACGATCGCCTCGGGCCCGTAGGCCACCGACGACAGCGCGTCGAGCGAGAGCGCGGCGAGGCCGGACAGCGTCGTTAGCCGGTGCCGTTCCTCTTCTGAGTCCTCGTCCTGGCCCGTGCTCGCCGGCAGCGAGGCGTCGCTCGTGGTCACGAAAGCTAATACAAGCACGTCCAGGTCAGCCATTTGGCGGCGGTGACCGGTCCTGGGCGCGACACGCCGTGGCGGGCCAATAGCGCCGAACGGCTCTGCTGCGGGGCAAGATGGCTGTGACTCGGTCTCGCCGTCTCGCCTAAGGCTTCACTTCCCCGCTCTGTTCCTTCACCCACAGTTCCTTCACCCACAGTTCCTTCACCCACAGCCGACAGTCAGGACGCGACAACCAATGGTGCGCCGATGAGGCTGATCCACACCTCGGACTGGCATCTGGGCCGCACGCTGCACGGCGCTGACCTGCTGTCGGCTCAGGCCGGATTCCTTGACTGGCTGCTCGCTGAGTCGGTGCGGCAGCGCGCGGACGCGGTGATCGTGGCCGGCGACGTCTACGACCGGGCCGTGCCCACGACCGACGCGGTCACGCTGCTCGACCGCGCGTTGAGCGGGTTCGCCACGGCCGGCATTCCAGTCCTGCTGATCAGCGGCAATCACGACTCGGCGATCAGGCTCGGGTTCGGGGCCCGGCTAAGCGAGGCGGCCGGCATTCACCTGCGGACTAGCGTCGCCGACATCTCCCGCCCGGTGCTACTGGCCGACGAGCACGGCGAGATCGCGATGTACGGCCTTCCGTTCCTGCTGCCCGACGCCGTCATGGACGAGCTTGGCGCCGACCGGTCCCATGCGTCGGTGCTCGCCGCCGCCACGGACCGGATCAGGGCGGACGCGGCCGAGCGCGGCATCGCGCGGACGATCGTCACCGCGCACGCGTTCGTATCGGGGGCGCAGCCGACGGAGTCAGAGCGGGACATCAGGGTCGGCGGCGTCGCCGACGCGCCCGCGTCGGTCTTCGCCGGCTTCAGCTACGTCGCCCTCGGGCACCTGCACGGCCAGCAGAACGTGGCCGCCCCTGCTGGGACCGGTGGGGCCGGTGGGGCTCCTGGGCTTGGGGCAGGGCCTAGGTCAGGGCCTAGGGCTGGGGCAGGGGCTGCTGGGATCGGCGGGACGGGCGCGATCAGGTACAGCGGGTCGCCGCTGGCGTTCTCGTTTTCCGAGCGGAGGCACGCCAAGTCGGTCACTCTGGCCGAGATTGACGGTGCTGGCCAGGTCAGAGTTACCCAGCTGGCGACGCCGGTGCCCAGGCCGCTGCGACAGCTGACCGGCAAGCTCGACGAACTGCTTGAGCGGGACGACCCCGACCTGAAGGATGCCTGGATCAAGGTCGTGCTCACCGATCCGGTGCGGCCCGCGGCGCCGATGGAGCAGCTGCGGGAGCGCTGGCCGCACACGCTCGTGCTTGACTTCGCCCCCGATGGCGAGCTCGCTGACCCCGAGGCCGACGTGCGGGCGCTGCCGCAGCTGACCGATCCGGTCGAGATCTGCGGGCGGTTCGTGGAGTTCACCAGCGGCGGACCGCCGGACGATGAGCAACTGGCCGTCCTGGCTGACGTCGTCGAGGCGGCGGTGCGCGCCGACACGCAGGACCGGGGATCGGTGCTCGCCGGGGCCGGCGGCGCGGGCGAGTGGGAAGACACCGAGGCAGCCTGACATGGGGGCAGCCTGACATGGGGGCAGCCTGACATGCAGGCGGCCTGAATGCGGCTGCACAGCCTGGAGCTGCAAGCCTTCGGGCCTTACGCGCGGCCGCAGCACATCGACTTCGACCAGCTCGCGCGGGGCGGGTTGTTCCTGCTCGAAGGGCCAACCGGGGCCGGCAAGACGACGATCCTCGACGCGATCACGTTCGCGCTGTACGGCGGGCTGGCCGGGCAGGATGCGGCCGATGACCGGCTGCACAGCGACTTCGCCGATCCTGACATCGAGCCGCTGGTGCGGCTGGAGTTCTCGCTGCGCGGCGTCAGGTACCAGGTCAGCCGGGTGCCCGAGCACCAGCGGCGCAAGCGGCGCGGCAACGGCTTCACGACCGAGGCGATGCGGGTGCACCTGCGGCGCTTGCAGGCCGGGCAGTGGGTCAGCGTGTCGGCGAACAAGGCCGAGGTCGGCGAGGCCATCACGACCGCGGTCGGGCTCAACCGGGCCCAGTTCACGCAGGTCATGCTGCTGCCGCAGGGCGAGTTCGCCCGGTTCCTCCGCTCCGACGACGATGCTAGGCGGGCGCTGCTCACCAAGCTGTTCGGCACCGAGCTTTACGACAAGGTCACGGCCGAGCTTGACCGCCGTCGGGCCGAGGCGATGCGAGCCAGGCAGCAGGCCGACGCCGACGTCGGCACGGCGGTCTCGGCGGCGGCCGAGGCGGCCGGGCTTGAGGTTGAACTGCGCCATGAGCTGATCGTGGCGAGCCCGGCGGACCGGGCGGTGCGGTTCAAGCAGATCGGTGATGAGATCGCGGAGCTGGCGGCGGTCAGCACCGAGGCCGCGCGGCTCGCGGGTGAGCAGGCCGGGCGGGCACTGGTGGCCGAGCAGGAGGCGGAGCGAAGGGCCGCCCTATCGGCACAGCTCAAAGCGGCGCTTGACCGGTCGCGAGCGCACGAGGCGACGAGGGCCGAGCACGACGAGCGGGTCGCGGTGCTCGGCGCGGCCAGGCGGGCCGCGCCGGTCCGGCCGCTGCTCGGCGCCCTCGCCGAAGCGCAGTCGGCCGTCAGCGCCGCCCGGCGGGCGGTGCGGGACCAGCTCGCCGCGGCCGACCAGCCGGAACGACTGGGCCTGACCGCGCTGATCGCTGGCTCGATCGACAGCGTGCTGGCTAAGAAATCGAGCAAGCGGGCTGCCGCCACGGCCCAGGCGCACCTTCGGGATGCGACCGGCCTGGAGGGGTTTGTTGCAGCTGAAGCGGAAGTGTCGCGGCGGGAAAGCGCCGCTAGGGAGCTCAGCCGGGTAGCGCGGGAGGCGAGCGAACGGGTCGAGGCGCTCGAGGCGGCCAGGCGCGACCTGCCAGGGCTGATCGAGACGGCTGAGTCTGACCTCGCCGCGGCCAGGGAGGCGGCCGGCGGGGTGGACGCGGCCAGGCAGCGGCTGGCCGATCTTGAGCGGGCCGTGGCGGCCGGGCGTCGGCTGGCCGGGCTCGCGCCGGAGCTAGCCGAGGCGGCCGACCGGTTGCGCGAGGCCACCGACGGTCACCAGCGTCTGGTCGACGCGCATCAGGAGGCCATGGATGCCAGGCTGGCCGGGATCGCGGCCGAGCTGGCTGGCGGGCTCGCGGACGGCGTCGCTTGCCCGGTGTGCGGGTCGGCGGGCCATCCGCTGCCCGCGCGGGCGGACGCCGAGCCAGTGACCGCCGAGGCCGTCGCCGCGGCCAGGCAGCGCCGGGACGCGGCCGAGCAGCGGCGGGCGGCGGCCGAACGAGCGCACAACGACCTCGACCATGAGGTGGCCGGGCTCGCTGGGGTGGCAGGTGAGCGGAGCGTCGCCGAGCTGACGGCGCAGGCGGTGCGGGTCACCGAAGGGCTCGCGGCGGCCAAGCGGGCCGTCGCCGCGGCTGAGCGGCTTGAGCTTGAGCTCGGGCGGCGGCGCGCTGAGCTGGGGCGGCTGGCTGACGAACTGGTGGCGGCGGTTGGAGCACGCGCGTCGGCGCGGGCACAGGCGGAGCGGGCGGAGGCGGATCTCGCCGAGCTGCGGACCGCGCTGGCGGACGCGGCCGGATCGCACGCCTCGGTACGGGCCAGAAGGCAGGCGCTGGAGGCGGCGGCGCAGGCTGAGCTTGGCCTGGCGGCGGCGCTCGGCGATCTCGCCACGGCGCTCGAGTCGGCTGAGGTCGCGCGCGGGCGGGCGCAGGACGAGGCGATGGCCAGCGGGTTCGCGCCGGAGCAGGCGGCCGACGGCATGCTGCCGCTCGACGTCGGCGCTGGCGCGAGCGCGCTCGAAGCGGCCAGGTCAGCGGTGCGGACGCCGGCCGAGCAGGACTGGCTGGACGAGCAAGTGACCTCCTGGCTGCGGGTGCTGGCCGAGCTGGAAGCGGCCGCGGCCGCGCCAGAACTGGCTGACCTGCGGGCCGACCAGGCCCCCGAGGCGCGGGCAGCCGCGGACTCGGCGGCCGCCGCGCTGGTGCACGCCCGCGCCGCCGAACAGGAGGCGCGGTCAGCGAGCGACCGGCACCGGCTGACGGGGGACCGGCTAGCGGTCAGGCTAGCGGAGGTGCAGTCGGCGGAGGACAGGGCGCAGGCGCTGGCAGCGGCGACCGCGCCCGTGATCCACCTGGCCGGGCTGGCCAAGGGCATGGACGGGCACCGCCGGGTGGCGCTCACCACGTACGTCTTGCGGCACTGGTTCGAGCAGGTCGTCGCCGCGGCCAACCTGCGGCTCAACGTGATGTCGTCGGGCCGGTACGAGTTGCGGCGCAGTGACGAGGCCCAGGCCAGGCGGCAGCGCACCGGCCTGACGCTGACCGTGATCGACCGGTACACCGGGGAGGAGCGCAGCCCGGCGTCGCTCTCGGGCGGCGAGACCTTCTACACCTCGCTGGCGCTCGCGCTCGGGCTCGCCGACGTGGTGAAGGCTGAAGCCGGCGGGGTCGACTTGCAGACCTTGTTCATTGACGAGGGCTTCGGGTCGCTTGACGAGCAGACCCTTGACCAGGTGCTGGCCGTGATCGACGAGCTGAGGGACCGCGGCCGGGCGGTGGGGATCGTCAGTCACGTGGCTGACTTGAAGGACCGGGTGACGGACCGGCTCGAGGTACGGCGGTTGCCCGACGGCTCCTCGTCCGCCAGGGTCGTCGCCTGAGCGGCTCTGCCGATCCGGGTAGGGTGCTTGGCGTGCTATCACTCGTGCTGCCTAAAGGCTCGCTTGAGCAGGCCACGCTCGACCTGTTCGACGCCGCCGACCTGGCCGTGCGCCGGGCCTCGAACCGCGATTACCACGCCTTCATCGAGGATCCGAGGATCGACCGGGTACGCTTCCTGCGCCCGCAGGAGATCCCCCTGTACGTGGCCGAGGGATTGTTCGACTTCGGGATCACCGGGCGGGACTGGATCACCGAGACTGGCGCTGAGGTGACCTCGCTCGGCGAGCTGGCCTACTCGAAGGCGACCTCAGACCCGGTCAGGCTGGTGCTCGCCGTTCCGGCCGCCTCGGGCTGGGTCTCGCTCGACGACTTGCCGGACGGGATCAGGATCTCGACCGAGTTCCCCTCGCTGACGAAGCGGTTCCTGACCGATCACGGCATCAAGGCGGTCGTGACGCCGTCCTACGGCGCGACCGAGGCCAAGGTGCCCGACATCGTAGACGCCATCGTCGACCTGACCGAGACCGGGTCTTCGCTGCGCAGGAACGGGCTGCGCATCCTGCACACGTTGCTGACCAGTTACACCGAGCTGATCGCCAACCACGACTCCTACGCCGATGAGGAGAAGCGGGCGGCCATGGAGGACGTCGCGCTGCTGCTGCGCGGCGCGATCTCGGCCCGCGGTCAGGTGCTCGTGAAGCTGAACGTGTCCGCGGCCGACCTGGACGCCGTGACCGCCATCCTGCCAGCGATGTCGTCGCCGACGATCACCTCGCTGGCCAAGGGCGACATGCACGCCGTCGAGGCCGTGGTCCCCAAGCGCGGGGTCAACACGCTGATCCCCGCGCTCAAGGCCGCTGGCGGTCGCGACATCCTCGAGCTCGCCATCTCCAAGATCATCGAGTAGTTACCCGCCAGCGGCTGGCGTCACTGAGCCTGGCGGCGGGATGGTGCCAGGGCCGGTGACGTCACAGCGCTGCGACTTGAACGGATGCTGGGTCAACAGCGGCTCGGCGAGCTTGGGCGGCTTCGCGAACGCCGGGGCGCTGAAGTCGAGCATGTCGAGCATGGTGTTAGCGTTCGCGTCGCGGTGGGTCATGGCGGGCAGGTTCCACTTCGCCTCGACCAGCGCGCAGATGCTGGTGTGGTCGAAGACCATGTGGGAGACGTAGTTCGCCCGCGCCCACGGCGAGATGATCGCGCACGGAACCCTGAAGCCGTACCTGGTGAAGCCGCCGAACTGCTGGTCGGCGGGCGCTTCGGGCTTGATGTCGTCGGGAGCGATCGCGGCCGGCGGCGGCACGTGGTCGTAGTAACCGCCGTGCTCGTCGTAGGTCCAGATCAGCAGCGTGCTTCTCCACTTGGGCCCGCTCATGACCGCGTTGATGACCTTGGCGGCGAAGTGCTCGCCGACGACGATGTTCTGCGGGTCCTCCTCCGACGAGGTCTCGAAGTTGGGGTCGACGAGGGAGAAGCTCGGCAGCTTGCCGTTGGCGGCATCGGTGAAGAAATGGTCGAGGGTGACGACCTTGGTGCCGACGTTGGCGAGGAACAGCTTCGGGTACAGCTCGGTGGTCGACAGCGTGGAGTAGTAGTCCTTCCAGCTGACCTTGGCCTTGTCCAGCCGGTCGAAGATGGTGCCGTTCTTCGGGTACTGGCTAGGGTCGGGGACGCCGTCGTTGACCATGCCGAGGGAAGTCGCCGAGATCAGGTAGCGGCGGTTCGGGAAGGTCTGGCCGAGCACCGAGCAGAAGTACCGGTCCGCGATCGGGAACAGGCGCGCCATCGAGTAATAGAACGGCTGGTCGGCCCACTGCCAGTAGCCCATCGCCACCGGGCCGCTCGGGGACTTCACGAAGCCGTCGTTGCGGCCATTGGCGTACTGCTGGTGGCTGGCGATCCAGGCCTGGCTCGGCTTGTTGTTCTGGCAGGTCGTCGGCATGCGGAAGGCGTGCTGCAGGTCGCCGTTGGGGTAAGGGTTCGTCGCCGTGGGCTTGCCGTCCTTGCCGATTCCGAAGCCGTCGGCACCAGGCCGGTTGAGCATGCCGAGCTTGTTGTCGTAGGAGTGGTTCTCCATCATCAGCACGACGATGTGGTCGATCTGCGGGATCGTGTCGGTTCCCATCGGCCGGTCGGGATAGGGCATCGAGCCGGGAGCGCGCAGGTGGGCCGTGGTCAGCCGAGCGGCCGGGCGAGCCGTCCTGGCCGCAGGCTCGGCCGCAGCCGACTGCCAGCCGCCGACGCCGACCGCGGCCCCGGCGATCAGGCCGGCCTTGAGGACGCCGCGCCTGGTCGCATTGGCGGCGGGCGGTGCCGGCTCGCTGGTGCCATCGCCTTCGGGTGGGCGCTCTTGCTCGGCCATTGTGCCTCCAGGGGAGCGAGATCTGACCTTTGCCTTTCGAAGGCAAGCATGCCTAAAGCGATCGGCTGTGTATAGGACAAGGAAATGAAGCCTTTGCGCTATTACGGTAGCGGGACAGGTCAGGCCGATTGCCGAGCACTGAGCTTGTCCGGGCCGAGCGGCGCTGCTGGGTTCCGTGATCATGTCCGCGGCCGTGATCACGGAGCCCTGACCGAGGCCGAGCGGCGCTGCCGGGTTCCGTGATCATGCCGGGCCGGTGATCACGGTAAGGAGACAGGGTGATAACCCGGCGAACTCCCGTGATCAAGGATGTTCCTTGATCACGGAAACGTTGAGGGCGGCGGGCAGAGCGCGCCGGGCAGGTTGGCCGAGGCCGGGGGAGGTTGGGCGGGCCGGGCTGGTCGAGCGTCGTCGTTCTGCCGGCACCGCGTGGGGGCGGGCAGTCACGTTAGGCTTGCGTGGTGCTTAACAGGGTTGATCTGCGGGGTAGGCCGGTCGCTGAACTCGGGCGCCGCCGGCTGGCCGGGGTGCTGCCGCGCGCCGAGCTGGACGTGGCCGCGGCGGTCGAGGTCGTGCGGCCGGTGTGCGAGGACGTCAGGGAGCGCGGGGCGGCGTCCGTGCGCGAGCATACGGCCAGGTTCGACGGCGTCGACCTGCCGACCACCCGGGTGCCGAGGCAAGCACTCGCCGAGGCCTTGGCCGCGCTCGACCCGACCGTCACGGCGGCGCTGACCGAGGCGATCCGGCGGGCCAAGGCAGTCCACCAGACCCAGGTGCCTGCCGACACCGTGACGACCGTCTCCGACGGCGCCACTGTTGCCGAGCGCTACGTTCCGGTCCGCCGGGCCGGCGTCTACGTGCCAGGCGGCCTCGTCGCCTACCCTTCGTCGGTCGTCATGAACGTGGTCCCGGCCCAGGTCGCTGGCGTTGCCGAGATCGCGGTCGCGTCGCCGCCGCAGGCGGCTTCGGGCGGGCGGCCGAGCGCGGCCGTGCTCGCCGCCTGCGAGCTGCTCGGCATCACCGAGGTGCACGCGGTGGGAGGCGCGCAGGCCATCGCGATGCTCGGCTACGGGACGGCTGACTGCGCGCCTGCCGACACCATCACCGGACCTGGCAACGTCTACGTGGCCGCCGCCAAGCGTCTGCTCGCCGGCACCGTGGGCACCGACGCCGAGGCCGGGCCGACCGAGATCGCGATCGTGGCGGACGGGAGCGCCGATCCCAGGTTCGTCGCCGCCGACCTGATCGCGCAGGCCGAGCACGACGAACTGGCCGCCTGCCTGCTGGTGACCACCGACGTCGGCCTGGCCGACCGGGTGGACGCGGAGATCGCGACGCAGCTCAAGACGGCCAGGCACGCGGCCAGGATCAAGGAGGCGCTGAGCGGCCAGTCCGCTTGCGTGCTCGTCGACGACATCGACGCGGCCCTGCGGGTCACCGACGCCTGGGCTCCCGAGCACCTGGAGATCCAGGCCGCCGACGCGCAGCAGCTGGCCTCGCGAGTGCGCAACGCCGGGGCGGTCTTCGTCGGCCCGTACGCGCCGGTCTCGCTGGGCGACTACCTCGCGGGCTCGAACCACGTGCTGCCGACTGGCGGCACGGCCAGGTTCTCCGGCGGCCTGTCCGTGCTGACCTTCTTGCGCGGCATCCACGTGGTCAGCAGCACCGAGCCCGCGCTGGCGCGAGTCGCCCCGTACATCGACGCGCTCGGCGGGGCCGAGGACCTGGCCGCCCACGTCGCGGCCGTCCGGATCCGGGTGCCGGCCGACGGCGCGGGCCCGGCCGGAACGGCCGGGCCTGCGACCCCCGCGGCCGCTGGCGTGTCAGCCCGCGAGCGGTCCGGGCTTGACGCGCTGCCGCTGCGGGCTGACCTGCGCGGTGCGAAGCCGTACGGCGCGCCCCAGGTCAAGGCGGTCGCACGGCTCAACACCAACGAGAACCCCTACCCGCCGTCGCCCGAGCTGGTGCGCGAGATCGCCGACGCGGCCGCGGCCGAGGCGGTCGCGCTCAACCGGTATCCCGACAGGGACGCCGTCGCGCTGCGCGGCGACCTGGCCAGCTACCTCGGCCACGGCCTCACCGCCGCGCAGGTGTGGGCCGCCAACGGCTCGAACGAGGTCATCCAGCAGCTGTTCCAGGCCTTCGGCGGTCCCGGCCGCCGCGCCATCGGGTTCGAGCCCTCCTACTCCATGCACCCGATCATCGCGCGGACCTCGAGCACGCAGTGGATCGGCGTGCCCCGCCGGGACGACTTCGGCGTCGACGCCGACCTGGCCCTGGGCGCGATCCGGCAGCACCAGCCTGACCTGGTCTTCCTCACCTCGCCCAACAACCCGACCGGCACCGCCCTGCCGCTTGACGTGATCGAGCAGGTGTGCGAGGCCGCCCCCGGCATGGTCGTGATAGACGAGGCCTACGCCGAGTTCGCCCGCGACCGGACCGGGACCGCGCTCATCTTGCTGCCCAGGTTCACCAGGCTCGTCGTGGTCCGCACCATGTCCAAGGCGTTCGCGCTGGCCGGAGGGAGGATCGGCTACCTCGCGGCCGACCGCGCCGTCGTCGACGCGCTGCAGATCGTCCGGCTGCCCTACCACCTGTCGGCGCTGACCCAGGCCGTGGCCAGGGCCGCGCTCGCGCGGTCGGCCGAGCTCCAGGCGGCCGTGGCGACCATCAGCGCGTCCCGTGACGACCTGGTCCGCTGGCTGCGGGCGCAAGGGCTCGAGGTCGCTGATTCGGACACGAACTTCGTGCTGTTCGGCGAGTTCGCCGACCGGCACGCGGTCTGGCAGGCCCTGCTCGACCGGGGCGTGCTGGTCAGGGAGGTCGGTCCGCCCGGCTGGCTGCGCGTCAGCATCGGCACCCCCGATGAGAACGAGTTGTTCGCGAATGCTCTCGCCGAGGTGCTGGCGTGAGCCCGCGGACCGCGGTCGTGCGGCGGGCGACGAGGGAGACCCGCGTCGAGGTCGAGCTGAACCTGGACGGCGACGGCGTCACCGACGTCGGCACCGGCGTGCCGTTCTTCGACCACATGCTCGCCCAGCTGGGCAAGCACGGCTGCATCGACCTGCGGGTCCAGGCCAAGGGCGACATCGAGATCGACGCCCACCACACCGTCGAGGACACCGCGATCACGCTCGGCGAGGCCCTCGGGCAGGCGCTGGGGGACAAGGCCGGGATCTGCCGGTTCGGCGACGCCCTCATTCCCCTGGACGAGACGCTGGTCAGGGTCGCGGTCGACCTCGCGGGCCGGCCGTACGTGGTGCACAGCGAGCCGGACGGGATGGCCCCGCTGATCGGCACCTATGACACGACGCTGACCAGGCACTTCTTCGAGACGCTCGGCGCCAGCGCGGCGATCTGCATCCACCTGGCCGTGCTCAGCGGCCGCAACCCCCATCACATCGTCGAAGCCCAGTTCAAGGCCTTCGCGCGGGCCCTGCGAGCGGCGGCCGCGCCCGATCCGCGCCGGGCGGGCATCCCCAGCACCAAGGGCGTGCTGTGAGCCCTCGCGCCGCGCCGCGGGTCGCGGTGCTCGACTACGGCTCTGGCAACCTGCGCTCGGCGTCGCGGGCCGTGCAGCGAGCGGGGGCTGACACCGTCGTGACCGCCGACGCCGACGTGGCGCTAAACGCCGACGGCCTCGTGGTGCCGGGGGTCGGCGCGTTCGCCGCCTGCATGACCGGGCTGCGCGCGGTGCGCGGTGACGAGATCATCGCCAAGCGGCTGGCCGCGTCCAGGCCGGTGCTCGGGATCTGCGTCGGCATGCAGGTACTGTTCGCCAGGGGCGTGGAACATGGCACCGAGACAGCGGGCTGCGCGGCCTGGCCTGGCGTCGTCGACCGCCTGGAAGCGGAAATTTTGCCGCATATGGGGTGGAATTTGGTGAGTACTCCGGACGGCAGTGGGCTTTTCGCCGGCATTGATCCGGGCGAGCGGTTCTATTTTGTTCACTCTTATGCAGTTACTCGCTGGGGCCAGGCCCCGCTGCCGGGGGTGGGCGCGCCGCGGCTGAGCTGGACCAGCCACGGGCAGCGGTTCGTTTCGGCCGTCGAGGACGGCCCGCTGTGCGCGACCCAGTTCCACCCGGAGAAGTCGGGCGACGCCGGCGCCGCGTTGCTGTCGAACTGGCTGGAGATGATCACGTGAGCGGACTGACGTTGCTGCCCGCGGTCGACGTGGCTGGCGGCCAGGCCGTCCGGCTGGTGCAGGGCGCCCTGGGAACGGAGACGTCCTACGGTGACCCGCTTGACGCCGCGCTGGCGTGGCAGCGGGCGGGCGCGGAATGGATCCACCTGGTCGACCTTGACGCGGCCTTCGGCAAAGGCACGAATGCAAATATCCTGGCCAAGGTAGTCGAGCGGGTGGATGCTGCCGTGGAGTTGTCCGGGGGCATCCGTGACGACGAATCGCTTCGCCGGGCGCTGGCGACTGGCTGCCGGCGCATCGTGATCGGGACCGCCGCGCTTGAGCAGCCTGACTGGGTGAGCCGGGTGATTGACCGGCACGGCGACCGGATCGCGGTCGGCCTCGACGTGCGCGGCACCAGGCTGGCGGCTCGGGGCTGGACCACGCTCGGCGGCGAGTTGCTTGACGTGCTGGCCCGGCTCGAGTCCGATGGCTGCCAGTGCTACGTGGTGACGGACGTCACGCGGGACGGTACCCTGACCGGGCCGAACCTGGACCTGCTGACCCAGGTATGCGGGCTGACCGACCGGCCGGTGATCGCCAGCGGCGGGGTATCTTCGCTCGATGACTTGCGCGCGATCGCCGGGCTCGTGCCCGCGGGGGTGACCGGGGCGATCGTCGGCAAGGCGCTGTACGCGGGGGTGTTCACCTTGCCAGAGGCGCTGGCGGCGGTCCGGTGAGCGCGACCGGCGTGGCCGTCCGGGTCATCCCTTGCCTGGACGTCGACGGCGGCCGGGTCGTGAAGGGCGTGAACTTCGTCGGCCTCCGCGATGCCGGCGATCCGGTCGCGCTGGCAGGCGCCTACGACGCCGACGGCGCCGATGAGCTGGTGTTCCTCGACATCACGGCGTCCAGCGACGAGCGCGAGACCATGTACGACGTGCTGGCGCGCACGGCCGACCAGGTGTTCATACCGCTCACCGTGGGCGGCGGCGTGCGGTCAGCCGACGACGTCGACCGGCTGCTGCGGGCCGGCGCCGACAAGGTCGCGGTGAACACGGCCGCCATCGCCAGGCCCGACCTGCTGTCCGAGCTCAGCACCAGGTTCGGCTCGCAGTGCGTGGTCGTGTCGGTGGACGCGCGGCGGGCGCCCGGGCTCGACGGCGCCGAGTTCGAGGTCACGACGCACGGGGGACGGCGCGGCACCGGCGTCGACGCCGTCGCCTGGGCGGCGCGGGCGGCCGAGCTTGGCGCGGGGGAGATCTTGCTGAACTCGATGGACGCCGACGGCACCAAGGCCGGCTTCGACCTGCCGCTGATCAGCGCGGTGCGGGCGGCGGTCGACGTGCCGGTGGTCGCCAGCGGCGGGGCCGGACGCGTCGAGGACTTCGCGCCCGCGGTGGGCGCGGGGGCGGACGCCGTGCTGGCCGCGAGCCTGTTCCACTTCGGGGCGGCCAGGATCGGCGCGGTGAAGCAGTCATTGCGGGTGGCGGGCTATCCGGTCCGCCTGAGCGAAGCGGGAGAGCCATGACGTCGGCCCGTGTCACCGTCTCCGGCCTTGACCCGGCCATCGCGGCGCGGCTTAAGCGCAACGCCGATGGGCTGGTCGCGGCCATCGCCCAGCAATACGACACCGGCGAGGTGCTTATGCTCGGCTGGATGGACGACGAGGCCCTGCATCGCACCCTGACGACGGGCCGCTGCACGTACTGGTCGCGCAGCCGCCAGGAGTACTGGGTCAAGGGGGAGACCTCAGGCCACGCCCAGATCGTGAAGTCGGTGTCGCTTGACTGCGACGGTGACGCCATCCTGGTCAAGCTGGACCAGGTCGGGGCCGCCTGCCACACCGGCGATCGCACCTGCTTCGACGCCGACCTGCTGCCAACCGCCCGCTAGCCGACTCGGCCAGAAGGCCCGGCCAGTAGGCCCGGCCAGAAGGCCCGGTTAAGCGCTCCCTCCACGGGGCTTCCACAGGTCGGCCATCTCGCCTACATCTGGGTCGGCTTCCCTTTGGGGGATGGGGGAATCCATGGCGTCGGCCAGTTGCCTCGTGCCGGTGCACGGCGCGGGGCGTGTCACAGCGGGCGCGAACTGCCCCCGCGGCCTGCGGCCAGGCATCTCACTCCCGCGCTGCTGGGCCCGATAACGGATGGTCAAACCGATCTTCGGAATCGGCAAGCTGGGCCTGCGGCTCGCCGTGGCCTTTCTCGGCGTGGCGCTGGCGTCGATCATCGTGCTGTCCTATGTCACCGAGATCAGCACCGGCAACGACGTCAAGGCGCTGGCCCACCGGCAGGAGCAGGCGCTTAGCCGGTCGGTGGCCGTGGCCGCGGGCGCCTTGTACGAACAGCCTCCGAAGGGCTGGGGGCGGGCCAACCTGATGCCCGTGCTCGACCTCGTGTCCAGGGAGAGCGCCGGCGCCGAGGTGTTCGATGCGCACCGGAATCTGGTCGAGGCGACTCCGGGGTTCGACGCCATGCATGCCGACAATGAGTTCATGACGCCGATCGTGGTCAAGAGCGGCCTGGCCGGCTGGGTCGTGGTTAAGTTCAACGACAAGGGCGGTCTCGGCGCGGTGCAGCGCCAGTTCCAAACCGAGCGGGTACGAGCCAGCCTGAGCGCGGCCGCCATCGTGGCGCTGATGGCCCTGGCGGTGTCGCTGCTCATCTCCAGGCAGATCACCCTGCCGCTTGAGCGCGTTCTCGCGGCGATCAGGGCCCGCGGGGCGGGCGACCGCTCGGCCAGGATCAGCGACGTGCGCGGCGTGGGCGTCATCGCCGAACTCTCGGTCGCGCTCAACGAATCGACTGATGCCATTGACCAGCGCGACCGGCTGCAACGCAACCTCGTCGCGAACATCGCGCACGAATTGCGGACACCGGTCGCGATCTTGCAGGCGAGCCATGAGGCCATGCTCGACGGCGTCACCGAGCCGACGACGGAGAACCTGTGGTCGCTGCGGGACGAGGTACTGCGGCTGGTGCGCATGATCGAGGACCTGCAGCGGCTGGCGGCGGCTGAAGCGGCGGCGTTGCAGCTCAAGCTGGTTCCGCAGGATATGTCGGCGATCGCCGCCGACGCGGCTGGCAGCCTGTCCGACTCGTACGGGGCGGCGGGCGTGCTGCTCATTCGCAGGCTTGACGCGGCGTGGACCCAGTGCGACCCCGATCGCATGCGCGAGGTCATAGTCAACTTGCTGACCAACGCGCTGAAGTTCACCCCGGCGGGCGGCAGCGTGGTGCTTGAGACCGGCCGGGGCGAGCACGGGCGAGTCACCTTGCGGGTCGCCGACACCGGGGTCGGCATCCCTGCTGCGGAGCTTCCGCGAGTCACGGAGCGGTTCTTCCGCGGCCAGCGGTCAGCGGAGATGGCCACGGGCAGCGGCATCGGGCTGACCATCGTGGCTGAGCTGGTCAGGGCCCAGCATGGCAATCTGCGCATTACCAGCGAGCTCGGTCAGGGCACTGAGGCGCTGATCACGATGCCGGCGACGAAGCGGCCCGCTGTGGAGTGGCCGGCTGACAAAGGCCACGCGGAAGTGTCGAATACCGGTACTGGGCCCAAGCAGGCCAGGGCCGCGCAGGACCGGCGGCCGCTGCCTGAGGCCCCGCCGCAGGCAGCGGCAGCAGAGGCGGCACGGCCGCAGGCAGCGCCAGCGGAGGCGGCACGGCTGGAGGCAGCGCCAGCGGAGACTGCACCGCCGGAGGCAGCGGACGATGCCGGCGGTGCGGCCCAGCCGGTGCGGCGGCAACCGGAAGACTCGGCTGCTTCAGCCGGCCAGCGGTGGGCATGATCATGCTTGCTGAGTAGCGAAGTAGCAGCTCAGAGCGTGGTTTGTGCTGGTACTACCTGGCGATGGGGGACGTCGGGTCGCGATGACGGCGACGGTGTTGCTCGTCGAGGACGAGCGCAAGCTTAGGGATCTGGTGCGGTCGTACCTTGAGCGCGCCGGGTTCGCTGTGCTCTCGACTGACTCGGGGGCCGAGGCGATCAGCGTGGCGACGACCGCTAAGCCGGATCTGATCGTGCTCGATCTCGGCCTGCCTGATGTGCCAGGCGAAGCGGTCGCGAGGGAGGTCAGGGCGGTCAGCCAGATCCCGATCCTGATGCTCACGGCCCGCAGCAGCGAGCAGGACCGGATCTCCGGCCTTGAGCTCGGGGCCGATGACTACGTGACCAAGCCGTTCAGCCCGCGTGAGCTCGTCCTGCGGGTCCAGGCGATCCTGCGCCGCAATGCCCCGGCGTCAGCCGATCGCACCATCACCAGCTTCGGCGAGGGCGCCCTGGTCATCGACGAGCCCAGGCGCATCGCCTTGGTGCGGGGCAGCGAGGTGGAGCTGACCCCGACAGAGTGGGGCATCCTGGTCGCCCTGGCGACCGTGCCAGGACGGGTGTACTCGCGGTTCGAGCTGATCAACCGGGTGCGGGGTTACGACTTCGAGGGCTACGAGCGGACCATCGACTCGCACGTCAAGAACCTGCGGCGCAAGATCGAGGAAGACCCGGCCAATCCGGTCATCGTGCAGACCGTCCTCGGCGGCGGCTACCGGCTTGGCCTGGCCAGGGATGTCTAAGCCACCCAGATCATGGATCGGCCAGATGGGGCTGCAGCTAACGCTCGCGTTCGTGGGCGTCGCGCTCGCCGCGGTGATCACCGCTGTGGTCATCTCGGCGTTCTCGGTCGATTCTGACCTCGGCAAGCTGGTGACTGGTCAGCAATCCGT
>DATKFV010000137.1:0-49778 GCA_035511035.1 Streptosporangiaceae bacterium | reverse complement strand
CCGCGAGTCCTCCCGCCCCCGCGAGTCCTCCCGCCACCCCGCGAGTCCTGCCACCCGCGAGTCCTCCCGCCTCCCCGCGAGCGCCCGCCACTCCGCGAGTCCTCCGGCCACCCCGCGAGTCCTCCGGCCACGCCGTCAGTCCTCTCACCACACCGCTGGTTTTCCCGTGATTCCGAGTCTCATGATCACGCCAGTCCATCCGGTCGACGTCGGCACCCGCAAAACGCCGTGATCATGGAATGCCGATGATCACGGTAGTTCGCCTGGGTTACAACGCGCCGTCCTTCCCTAATCACTGCCCCGGCCATGACTACGGAGAGGCCGAGGGTCTCGTGCACCCCGAGGGACTTCCGTACTCGCCTGGGAGACCGTGATCACGGAGGGGCCGAGGGTCTCGTTGGCTCAGGGGGGATTCGTGCTGGCCCGGGGGACTGTGATCACGGAGAGGCTGAGGGCGTCATTCACCCCTGGGGACTACGTGCTCGCCGAGACGACCATGATCGCGGAAGGGTTGCCGGGTCGCATGACCTCGGGACTCCCCGGAATCCCCGCTACGACCCGGGCCACTGCCCGCCCCGCGCAACTTACTCCGAAATCCGAATATCTGATCTCGGATTACTGTCGACGAAGGTCTGAAAACGACAACGATCAAAGAAGTAACCATGATCAATAAGGAAATCAGTACGAAGTTGCCACGTTAGTTGATCATAGTACGCTGTTCCGCGCTACGAATCGGCTGAAATAGTGATATAAACCCAGCGACTATCGTAGGTACAGAGTACTAAGATCATCCATTTCTGATCATAGTACAAATGATCATAAAAGGCTCCCGATCATCAATTACTCTCGCACTGGATCGCGACTGCAGGCCCCGAGGTTGCCTTCGCTAGGCTGATAGCGCGGGGAAGACCCGCAGGTCAACCAGGGAATGACCAAGGCCGATAAGGCCGGGCGGCACGGGGGTTTGATGCATGCGACTAATACTGAATGTCATCTGGCTGGTGCTCTGCGGGTTCTGGCTGGCGATTGCCTACGTGCTCGCGGGGCTGATCGCGTTCGTGCTGATCATCACGATTCCCTTCGGGATCGCGGCGTTCCGGATCGCCGGCTACGTACTCTGGCCGTTCGGTCGCTCAATTGCGCCACGCGAGGGGGCCGGGCTGGGCTCGCTGATCGGGAACATCATCTGGATCATCTTGTTCGGGTGGTGGCTGGCTATCGGGCACCTGCTGACCGGCATCGCGCTTTGCGTCACGATCATCGGCATTCCGCTCGGCCTGGCCAACTTCAAGTTGATCCCGATTTCGCTGCTCCCCCTGGGCGTCAGGATCGTCCCGTCCGACCAAGCCAGCACCTACGCCTTCTAGAGATCGTCTTCCGACCAACGCGGCGGTGGCGGTGGCCGGGGTGGTGAGTGGCGGCTGGGGCTGGCGGTGGCCGGGGCCCGGGGTGGTGAGTGGCGGCTGGGGCTGGCGGTGGCCGGGGCCCGGGTGGTGAGTCGTCGCGGAGGCTCCGCGGTCGCTCATGGTCGGGGTAGGTAGTCGCGGGGCCCCGACGATGGCCCATCGCCGGGGTTGCCCGTCGGGTCACAGGCCCGTCGATGGCCCATCGTAGGTGCTATAGGCCCTGCAGTGGGCCATCGAAGGGGTTGGCTGGCGGTGGCCTGGCCCTGCGGTGGGCCATCGTTGGGGTTGGCTGAGCGCTTGGGCCTTCATTGTGGTCGCGGCATCAGGGCAGGAACGGCGGGGGAGGTTACCTGGGCCCGATCGGGCCTCGCGATGGCGTGAGGGTCAGGGAAGTTAGGCGGGGCAGGTCCAGTGGTCGGGGCTAAGGAGTGGTTCGGGGTCGTCGGCGTCGGGCGGGGGGAAGTGCAGGCGGAGGGTGAACGCGTACGGGGTCGGGCCGTGGGCGCGCAGGTGTCTGACCCGGTCCTCGGCTTCGGTGATCGTGGGAATGTGGCTGCGCGGGATCCACCAGAGGGCCGTATAGGCCTGCGTCATCTGCTCGAACCACTCGCGCCGTCGGCGCAGCACGGCTAGGTGGGAGTCGCCGTACACGTAGGCGGCCAGTGCCTCGACTGTCTCCCAGACGGACACGTTGATCAGGATGCCGCCGTCGGCTCCGTCGGCGTCGGCTTCGAACGCGCGCAATGCGGTGGCGTTGCCGTCTTCAGTTTGCAGCCGCCAGAGGAATCCCGGGGCGTAGTCGGCGACCGCGTTCACCGGGTCTAGCTGGGCCGCGAAGTCCGCGAGTCGGGGGCTGTCAAGCGGCGCTACCAGCCGCCCTACGTTGACTTGCGCGATGACGTGCTCCATGTCCCGATCCTCGCAGACATCCCGACCAATGCGGCAGGCCAAACGTGCTCAACCGACGGCTGCCCCCATCCGGCGCGCACGCCAGCCTGGGCCTAGTGCGCACGCTTAGTGCGCAACTTTAGCGCTCGTTAACGGCGAACCCGCAGGCCAGCAGCCGAGGAATCGATCAAGGCCGAAATGATGACCCAAGTCAACGTTCACGGGGCGGATACTTTTCCATCCGCTTTCGGATAATCCGAAAGCGGATAATCCGAAAGCGGGGGTCTGCGGGATGGCGCGGCCGGCCTTCGATGCGAGCCGGCGTCATTGGCTGGCGATTATTGCGGCATGTGCGGCATATTGGCGCTATGAGGAATTTGAGAGTAGGTGTCAGGCTTAGCGGCCGGGCGCTGGCCGTGCTCATCGCTGCCGGAGCTACCCTCGCGGTGAGCACCGCGATGAGCGAAGCGGCTGGTTACCCGTTGCCAGTCAAGACGACTACCGGGCTGAACTACGACATGCCCGATCCTGGCGTGCTGCTGAGCGGCAGCACGTTCTACGGCTTCTTCACCGGGGGCGGGCTGCGGGAGTCGACCTCGGGGACGGCGGCCGGCCCGTGGCCAGCGCCGGTCAACGAGCTGCGCATGAGCACGCTGCCCTCATGGGTCCAGGCGAGCAAGGGCATCTGGGCGCCCGACATGATCAAGACCACGTCGGGTGAGTACGTGGTGTACTTCTCGGCCGCGCTGCCGGGCACCGCCGGTCATCCTGCCGGTAACGACGCGAAGCCCGCCAGCGGTGCCCGCTGCGTCGGCACCGCCGAGAGCAAGTCGCCGACCGGGCCGTTCAGCGCTGACCGGAAGCCGCTGGTGTGCCTGGAGAACTACGGGGCCGCCGACGACATGAAGGCCGATCCAGGCAACCGGGTCCGCGGCGAGGGCGTCGTCGACGCCTCGCCTGCGATCGTGACGATCGCGGGTCACCCTGAGCTGTTCCTGCTGTACAAGACCCAGGGCAATCCCGCTGACGGGCAGATCGCGACGATCAGGATGGTGCGCCTGAACGATGCCGATGGCACGTCCGTGCTCGGCGAGAGCCATCAGCTCCTGCGCTCGAGCGTCGGCTCGTTCGCCGACACGATCGAGGCCCCGTCGCTGATCCAGGACGGGAGCTACTTCACCCTCTTCGTCGCGCACGGGAACTTCGACTCCTGCGGGTACTCCACCCAGTGGTTCAGGTCGCAGCACATCTGGGCGTGGACGAACGGCGGCGCCAGCACGTTGCTGAGCGCGGGGAACACCGGGCTGTGCGGTCCCGGCGGAGCGGATGTGAGCGTCTCGCGGGTGCCGGGCCAGGACCGGATCTTCTTCCACGGCTGGGTCAAGGAGAGCAAGGGCGTCATCAGCACCGTCCCGCTGCCGTCCAACGTGGCGCCTGATGAGGGCGTGAACGCTGCCCGGGTCATGTACGCCGCCGTCCTCACCTTCACCCGCTCCGGCGCCCCGGTCCTCGGCCCGTACCAGGGCCAGTCCTAGGGCCGATCGACCACGATGTCGGCGCGGGGCGGTTAGCGGTCGGTGATCGTGTCTAGCTGGCCTACTGAGGTGATCCAGATAACGGCTTCGCCGGCGTCGTCGGAGCCGGCGAGGTCGACCTCGGCGGAGAAGCCCCAGTCGTGGTCACCGGCCGGGTCGTCGAAGATCTGGCGGACCCGCCAGACGCCCGAGTCGGTGTCGTCGATGATCAGCATGGCGGGCCCGCGGGCGTCGGCGCTGGTGCCGATCTGGTCGAACTCCTCGAAATAGGGCGCAAGCGCGCCAGCCCAGGCGCCCGAGTCCCAGCCGGCCTCGGCGTCGAGCTCGCCGAGCTCGTCCCACTTGCGGAGGGCAGCCAGCTCGACCCGGCGGAACATGGCGTTGCGGACCAGGACGCGGAAGGCCCTGACGTTGCCGGTGACGGCCGGCGGCCGCTCGTCGAGCTGGGCCGCCGCCAGCGCCTCTTCGGGGTTCGCGAGCCGCTCCCACTCATCGAGCAGGCTGGAGTCGACCTGCCTGACCAGCTCGCCAAGCCATTCGGTCAGGTCGGTCAGCTCTTCGGTCTTGGCCTCGTCAGGTACCGTCTGCCGCAAAGCCTTATAAGCATCAGCCAAATAGCGCAGCAGCAGGCCCTCGGACCGAGCCAGGCCAAGCCAGCTGACGTACTCGGTGAACGTCATCGCCCGCTCGAACATATCCCGCACGACTGACTTGGGACGCAGTTCGTAATCGAGCACCCAGGGGTGGCCGCGAGCGTAGATCGAGTACGCGGACTCTAGCAGGTCGGCCAGCGGCTGGGCGTAGGACACCGACTCCAGCAGGTCCATCCTCGCCTCGTATTCGATGCCCTCGGCCTTCATCTCGGCGACGGCCTCGCCCCTGGCCTTGAACAGCTGGGCGGCGAGCACCGGGCGCGGGTTGTCGAGCGTCGACTCGATCACCGACAGCACGTCGAGCGGGTAATCGGGCGAGGTCACGTCGAGCAACTCGATGGCGGCCAGCGCGAGCGGCGACAGCGCCTGGTTCAGCGCGAAGTCGTCCTGCAGGTCGACCGTGAGCCTGACCTGACGACCCTGGTCGTCAGGGGACGACAGCCGCTCGACCACGCCGCCAGCGAGCAGGGCCCGGTAGATCTCGATCGCGCGGTGGATGTGGTGACGCCGGGCCGCGGCATCCTCGTGGTTGTCGGTCAGCAAGTGCCGCATCGATGAAAAAGCGTCGCCCGGACGGCTGATCACGTTCAGCAGCATCGCGTGCGTCACGGAGAAGCTTGACCGCAGCGGCTCGGGCTCGGCCGCCACGAGCCGATCGAAGGTTGGCTGCCCCCACGACACCATCCCCGGCGGCGGCTTTTTGCGGATGAATTTCCGTCTTTTCTTAGGATCGTCCCCGATCTTAGCGAGTGCCTTCTCGTTCGCGATCACGTGCTCGGGGGCCTGGACGACCACGGTGCCGGTGTCGTCGAAGCCGGCCCGCCCGGCCCGGCCGGCGATCTGGTGGAACTCGCGGGCCTGGAGCAGGCGGGTCACGTTGCCGTCGTACTTGCTCAGGGAGGTGAACAGCACGGTCCTGATCGGCACGTTGATGCCGACGCCGAGGGTGTCGGTGCCGCAGATGACCTTGAGCAGGCCAGCCTGGGCGAGCGTCTCGACCAGCCGCCGGTACCTGGGCAACATGCCGGCGTGGTGCACGCCAATGCCGTGCCTGACCAGGCGGGACAGGGTCTTGCCGAAGCCGGCGCTGAACCTGAACCGCCCGATCAGGTCGGCGATGGCGTCCTTCTCCTCGCGGGTGCAGACGTTGATGCTCATCAGCGCCTGCGCCTGGTCGATGGCGGCCGCCTGGGTGAAGTGCACGATGTAGATCGGGGCTTGCCTGGTCGCGAGGAGCTCGGCGATGGTCTCGTGCAGCGGTTCAACTACATAGCGAAATAGCAAAGGGACCGGGCGCTCCACCGAGCGGACGACTGCCGTCGGCCGCTCGGTCCGCCTGGTCAGGTCCTCGACGAACCTGGCCACGTCGCCGAGGGTCGCCGACATGAGCAGGAACTGGGCGCGAGGCAACTCGATCAGCGGGACCTGCCAGGCCCAGCCTCGGTCGGGGTCGGCGTAGTAGTGAAACTCATCCATGATCACCAGGCCGGCGTCGGCGTCGGCGCCGTCCCGCAGCGCGATGTTGGCGAGCACCTCGGCGGTGCAGCAGATGATCGGGGCGTCGGAGTTCACGCTGCCGTCGCCGGTCATCATGCCGACGTTGACCGCGCCGAAGATGTCGCACAGCGCGAAGAACTTCTCCGAGACGAGGGCCTTGATCGGCGCGGTGTAGAAGCTGCGCTCGCCCTTGGCCAGGGCGGCGAAGTGCCCGGCGATCGCGACCAGGCTCTTGCCTGACCCGGTCGGCGTGGACAGGATCACGTTCGCACCGGAGACCAGTTCGATCAGAGCGTCGTCCTGGTGCGGATACAGTTCCAGGCCCTGCTCGGTCGCCCACCGCGCGAAGGCGGCGTAGAGCGAGTCGGGGTCGGCGAGTTCAGGCAGCAGTTCGGTCAGCGTCATGACCTATCCATGGTGCCAGCTACCTGGTGCGACCGGGTCACGGCGTCCGCGCTTACTCAGTTGGGACGCCCGTCGTCGCACGGTAAAGTCTGCCTGTGCCAATTCTCACTCCACGTCATGAAGACTTTCCCCGCTGGTATCAGGATGTGCTCGCCAAGGCTGAGCTCGCCGAAAGCGGGCCAGCGCGGGGAACCATGATCATCCGGCCGTATGGCTACTCGCTCTGGGAGCGCATGCAGGCCGACGTCGATCGCCGCATCAAGGCGGCCGGTGCCCAGAACGCCTATTTCCCGCTTTTCATTCCGCATAGCTACCTGGAGCGGGAGGCTGCTCACGTCGAGGGCTTCAGCCCTGAGCTGGCGGTGGTGACGCACGGTGGCGGCAAGGAGCTAGAGGAGCCGCTGGTCGTGCGGCCGACGAGCGAGACCCTGTTCGGCGCTTACATGGCGAAGTGGATCCAGAGTTACCGCGACCTGCCGGTCCTGCTCAACCAGTGGGCGAACGTGGTCCGGTGGGAATTGCGCCCGCGGCTTTTCCTGCGGACCTCCGAGTTCTTGTGGCAGGAGGGGCATACGGCCCACGAGACGCAGGACGAGGCCGCCGCCTACGCCCGCCTCATCCACCTCGACGTGTACACCGACTTCGTGGAGTCCGTGCTCGCGATCCCGGCCCTCGTAGGCTGGAAGACTCCCCGCGAGCGCTTCGCTGGCGCCACCAACACGCTGACCTGCGAAGCCATGATGGGCGACGGCAAGGCACTGCAAATGGCGACCAGCCACGAACTCGGCCAGAACTTCGCCAGGGCGTTCGACATCGAGTACCTCGGCCGGGACGGGGAGCGGCACCACGTGTGGACGACGTCCTGGGGGTCTTCTACGAGGATGGTCGGCGGGCTCATCATGGCCCACGGCGACGACAATGGCCTGCGCATCCCGCCCCGGCTCGCGCCGATCCAGGTGGTGTTGCTGCCGGTCCGCGACGACAGCGACGTGCTCGAGGCCGTCGACCGCATCGCGGGCGAGCTTGACGCGAAGGGACTGCGATCGCACCTGGACAAGCGGTCGTTCACGTTCGGCCGCCGGGTCAACGACTGGGAGCTCAAGGGCATCCCGGTCCGGGTCGAGGTCGGGCCGCGTGACCTGGCCACCGGGATGGTCACGGTGGTGCGCAGGGACGCTGCGGGGGGCTCCGGGGGGTCGTCCCTCCGGGCGAGCACCGCGAAGGAAGTGGTCCCGCTGGCCGGGCTGGCTGACCGGCTCGCGGCCCTGCTCGACGACATCCAGGACGCCATGTACGCGGAGGCACTGGCCGAGCGGGACGCGCGGATCCACGACGTGGCGAGCTTGGATGAGGCCATCGAGGCCGGGCGCACCGGGTTCGCGCGGCTGCCGTGGCGGGTGCTCGGCGAGGAGGGCGAACTGCGGCTGGCGTCCGAGGCGATCACCGTTCGCTGCCTCCAGCAGCCGGACGGCAGCCTGCCGGAGTCGGCGGATCAGGACGACCTCGTCTGCATCGCCGGCCGGGCTTACTAACCCTGCGAGCGCTCCGCCGGTCCGGTCACCGGCTAAGTTGGGTGCTATGTGCCGGAGCATCAAGACATTGCGTGAGCCCTACACCGAGCAGGTCACCGAAGCGGACGTACGGGCCGCCGCGTTGCAGTACGTGCGGAAGATCAGCGGCTTCAGGGCCCCGGCCGCGCACAACGCCGAGGCGTTCAACGCGGCCGTCGAGCAGATCGCCCGCGCGACCGGCGACCTGCTCGACCGCCTCGAGGTGCGGGCGAGCCCGTCTCGTCCGCTCGCGTAGCGCCGATCGCGCCGCCCGCCAATGCGCTTGCGCCCAGGGCTACTGCCGGTTCGTGATCTGCTCGACCGCGGCGTCATACTGCTCCTGCGTCAGCAAGCCGTTAGTCCGTAGCTGCTGAAGGCTGGCCAGCTTGGCTTCGGTCGAAGCCCCGGCCAGGCCTGTGCCGCTGCCGAAGCTGCCCTGACTGCTCGTCGAGATGAACGTGGCGGCTCCGCCCGCGCCCTGCTGCGCGCCGTACCCGATCTGACGCAACCGGTCGATCGCTTGCTGCCGGGCTTGCGGGTCGCCGGAGCGCACGGCCTGGGTGAGCGTCATGATCTCGCTCGTGTCGACCGGGACCGGCTGGCCGTCAGGGCCGATCACTTGCGCGGTCATGCCGGCGCCGCCGAAGAAGGCGGCAAACGCCTCGCCGCCTCCGGTCCCGCCGAACCCTCCGGCCCCGCCCGCTCCGCCCGAGAAGCCATCCACGGCCGCGAAACTGGGACCGCTGACGTTGCTGAAGTCGTCCGAGGCGGCGCGGATCTGGTCGGACATGTCCATGGTGGAGATGATCGCGGCGTCACCGGGGTAGTTCGGGTCGAACCTGACCTCGTTATCCTGGTCAATCTCGATCCGGACGGTGGTGCCGACCTGGTAGGGCGCGGCCACCCTGTGCTTCACGGTCCGCCGGAAGACCCCGCCGTCGGGCTTGCGCACGTCGATCGTGAAATGGTGCTCGTGGTGGCCGTGCGCCGGCTCCACGTCGATAATCTGCCCTTCGGTGGACTGCCACTGCTGATGTCTGCTCATGTCGTATCCTCCCGCAGGAAAGCGCGGTCTAGGCGGTCTTGGTCTGGCTGGCGGCGGCGAGGCCCAGCTCGCCGATCGAGGTCTCGCGCATCTTGAACTTCTGGACCTTGCCGGTCACCGTCATCGGGAACTCGGCCGTGAACCGGACGTAGCGGGGCACCTTGAAGTGCGCGATCTTGCCCTGGCAGTACTGCCTGACCTCGTCCGGCGTCAGCTCAGCACCGGGGCGGAGCTTGACCCACGCGCACAGCTCCTCACCGTACTTGGCGTCGGGAACGCCGATGACCTGGACGTCCTCGATGTCCGGGTGGGTGTAGAGGAACTCTTCGACCTCGCGGGGATACACGTTCTCGCCGCCCCTGATCACCATGTCCTTGATCCGGCCGACGATGTTCAGGTACCCGGCCGCGTCGATCACGGCGAGGTCGCCGGTGTGCATCCAGCGGGCCGCGTCGATCGCCTCGGCCGTCTTGGCCGGCTCGTCCCAGTAGCCGAGCATGACCGAGTAGCCGCGGGTGCACAGCTCGCCGGGCGCCTCGCGGGGAAGGACCCGGCCGGTCTCCGGGTCGATGATCTTGACCTCAACATGCGGGTGGACGCGTCCGACGGTCGCGACCCGCCGCTCCATGTCGTCGTCGGCGGTCGTCTGGGTGGACACCGGCGATGTCTCGGTCATGCCGTAGCAGATCGTCACCTCGCTCATGTGCATCTCGCTGACCACCCGCTTCATCACCTCGACCGGGCAGGGCGAGCCGGCCATGATCCCCGTCCGCAGCGTGGACAGGTCATAGTCGGCGAAGTTCGGCAGGGCGAGCTCGGCGATGAACATCGTGGGCACGCCGTACAGCGACGTGCACCGCTCGGCCTGGACCGTGGCCAGCGTCTGGGCGGGATCGAAGCCAGGGGCCGGGATCACGATGCAGGCACCGTGCGTGGTGCAGGCCAGGTTACCCAGCACCATCCCGAAGCAGTGATAGAAGGGGACGGGGACGCATACCCGGTCGTTCTCCGTGTACTGGCATCCTTCACCGATGAAGAAGCCATTGTTCAAGATGTTGTGATGGGAGAGGGTTGCCCCTTTAGGGAAGCCGGTCGTGCCGCTCGTGTACTGGATGTTGATCGGGTCGTCGAAGGACAAGGCGGCTTCGCGCTCGGCTTGCCGCTGGGCCGCGCCGACGGCGCGGCCAGCATCGAACAGGGCGTCCCAGGCAGCCGAGCCCAGGTAGATCACGCCCTCCAGGTCGGGCAGGTCAGGACGGGACTGGTCGATGATGCCGCGATAGTCGCTGGTCTTGAAGCTCTCGGCGCTGACCAGCACCTTGACCCCGGACTGGCGGAGCGCGTAGGCCAGCTCGTGGCTGCGGTAGGCCGGGTTGATGTTGACCAAGATAATGCCGGCCTTCGCGGTCGCGTACTGCAGCAGCACCCACTCGGCGCGGTTGGGCGCCCAGATGCCGACCCGGTCGCCGGCCAGCAGGCCCGCCTCGATCAGGCCGCGGGCCAGCACGTCGGTGTCGGCGTCGAACTCGGCGTAGGTCCAGCGCTGGCCCGTCGGCGCGTCGACGAGCGCCTCGGCATCCGGATGCGCCGCCGCGATCCGCCGCAGGTTCGCGCCGATGGTCTCGCCCAGCAGCGGGATAGCGGAGACGCCGTGGCTGTAGGAGAGCGTTGACGACAAGGACATGACTCGATCCCTTCGCTAGGCGTCGGCGTCCGGCGTTCCGCGCTGGCACCCATGGTGCCGGGTTTGAGGCCACCTTCCAAGTCGGGCCCGGCCAGTAGGTTTGCTGGAAAAGTCAGGGCGGAGCGGGTGTGCCGCCGGGTGCCGCGGTGGCTTAGTCTGAGTTCGCAGGACTTTGTCGATTCCAGGTGAATTGATCCGACGGCGGAGCAGCCCGTGGGCCTATGGGTGGTATGGCTTATCGCCGCAGTAGTACTCGGCGTCGCCGAGCTGCTGACGACGACTTTAGCGCTTGCCCTGATCGCCGTCGGGGCGCTCGCCGCCGCGCTGAGCAGCGCGCTCGGCGCCAACGCCGAGATCCAGCTGGCGGCCTTCGTCGTCGTCTCGCTGGCCGGGATCGTGCTGATCAGGCCGCTCGGCCTTAAGCGGCTGCAGCGCCGGCCCTCCCTTCGCACCGGGACAGCCGCCCTGGTGGGCCAGACCGGCTATGTCCTCGCCGACGTCGGCCCGCACAGCGGGCGGATCAGGATCGGCGGGGAGGAATGGTCGGCCCGGCCGTACGACGAGATGTCCGTCATACCGTCCGGGTCCACGGTCGACGTCCTGCTGATCAAGGGCGCGACCGCCCTTGTGCACCCGAGGGAGTGAAGATGCCGGCCGCTACTATCGCCATCCTGGTGATCGCCGTGCTCGCGATCGTGCTGATCATCATCTTCATCAGCCGGTCTATCTGGCTGGTGCCGCCGTCCAGGGCGAGGAACGTCGAGCGCCTCGGCCAGTTCCACAAGACGATGGAGCCAGGACTGAACATGGTGCTCCCCATGATCGACAAGGTCAAGGACCTGATTGACCTGCGCGAGCAGGTCGTGTCGTTCACCGGCCAGCGGGTGATCACCGAGGACAACGTGGGCGTGTCGATTGACACGGTGCTGTTCTTCCAGGTCACCGACCCCCGAGCGGCCGACTACGAGATCGTCGACTATATCGGCGCGATCGAGCAGCTGGCGGCGACCATGCTCCGCAGCGTCATCGGGAGCATGGACCTCGAGCAGACCCTGACTTCCCGCGACAAGATCAACACGGCGCTGCGCGGGGTTCTCGACGACGCGTCCGGCAAGTGGGGGATCCGGGTCACCCGCGTGGAGATCCGCTCGATCGATCCGCCCCAGACGATCAAGGACGCGATGGAGAAGCAGCTCAAGGCCGAGCGCGAGAAGCGGGCCGCGATCCTGCACGCCGAAGGGCTGCAGCAATCCCAGATCCTGACCGCCCAAGGCGACAAGCAGGGGGCCGTGCTCCGCGCTGAAGGCGAGAAGCAGGCCGCGATCCTGCGCGCGGAAGGGCAGGCGCAGGCGATCAAGACCGTGTTCCAGTCCATTCATGACGGCGACCCCGACCCCAAGCTGCTCGCCTACCAGTACCTGCAGACCCTGCCGCAGCTCGCGGCGGGGGAGGGCAACACCGTCTGGATGATCCCGAGCGAGCTGACCGGCGCCCTGCGCATGCTCACCTCGGCGTTCGGCAACACGGCCGAGGCACAGCCAGCCAGCCCCGCCGCGCCCGCCAGCCCCGAGCCGGTCGGCGTGCCCATCCCCGCCCCGAGGCCGAGCCAGCCGGCCAGGACCGCCGAGGTCATCGGCCCGCCGGCGGCGGCCATGGGCGGGCTGCCGTCCGCGGCGCTGCCGGGCCAGCCACCGGCGCTCGGCCAGCGCCAGGTTCCCGGCCAGCGGCCAACCTACGTGCCGGAGGCGCCGCCGACGGCCCCGATGCCGGAGTACGGCCAGCGATCAGACGCGGATGGCCAGGCCGGCCGTTAGCAGGGCGCCGAAGGCCAGCTGAAGCCGCCCCGTCTCGCCGAGCACGGCGACTAGGCCGCGACCGGTCGTCCCTGCGAGTACCTGCCGGGCGGGCGGGACGGCCAGCGGGATCGCGATGAGGGCCAGCAACGAGAACGTCGCCGCTGGCGCCATCGCGATCGCGGCCGCGAACGGCAAGGCGACGCAGCCGGTGTACAGGAGCCTGGTCCGCCGGTCGCCGATCACGACCGCGAGGGTCCGCTTGCCGACGGTCTCGTCGGTGGGGATGTCGCGCAGGTTGTTGATCACCAGCAGCGCGCAGGCGAGCAGGCCGACCGGGATCGCGGCCCCGAGCGCCAGCCAGGTCAGCCGGTCCAGCTGCACGTAGGCCGTGCCGATCACCGCGCCGAGGCCGAAGAACGCGAACACCGAGACCTCGCCAAGCGCCCGGTACCCGTAAGGCCGGCTGCCGCCGGTGTAGAACCATGCGGCCGCGATCGCCGCCGCCCCGAGCACCAGCAGCCACCAGGACACGATCGCCGCGAGCACCAGCCCAGCCAGGCCGGCGATGAGGAAGCAGCCGAGCGCCGCCGTCAGGACCTGGCGCGGGGTCGCCAGCCCCGATCCCACCAGCCGCACCGGCCCGACCCGTTGCTCGTCGGTGCCCTTGACGCCGTCGCTGTAGTCGTTCGCGAAGTTCACCCCGACCTGCAACGCCAGGGCCACGACGAGCGCCAGCAGGGCGCGGGCCGCGATGAACGAGCCGTAGCCGGCCGCCACCCCCGAGCCCACCGCGACCGGGACGACCGCCGCGGGCAGCGTCCGCGGCCGCGTTCCTGCTATCCAGTCCTTCGCCGCTGTCACCGACCCGACCCTGCCCGTCTCGCTTTGGCGCCGTGCGCTCGCCCCAGGCCCTTCACGCCATGGCGCGGGTCACAGACTAGCGGTCAGCTGAGAGCACCCCGAATGCCCGTCGGCTGCGGCCGGGCGGCCCGATGGCCACCTCGCGCAGGTGATAACCGAGATTCGGACGCGGATTCCGACCCGTGATCATGGATTCTCCTTGATCACGCGGACTCCGGCCCCACGATGTCCGCGATCACGGACTCGCCGATCACGGACTCGCCTTGGCCACGCGGATTCCGCCCCCCCGGATGTCCGCGATCACGGACTCGCCTTGACCACGCGGATTCCGCCCCCCACGATCTCCGTGATCATGGATTCTCCTTGATCACGGAGATTGGGCGCATGATCATCCGCTCGATCATCCCTGATCATGCGATGAGCTTGATCACGGAACAACGCAGGCCTCCATCCGCCCCTGCGAAGCTCCGCGATCAAGCTCCCGCCCATGATCACGGACTCGGCGCGGGTGGCCCGGCGTGATCACGGAAACCTGTCCGGGCACTGCGAGCGGCCTGGTGTGATTACACAGGGCTCATCCGGCGTCTGCCCGGCTCGCCGGCGTGATCACGGAAACCAGTCCGGGCTGCCGCGCCAGGGCTTGGTGCTGGACTAGGTGTCCAGGTCTGGCAGGGCGTGCGCGGCCGCCGCAAAGACGAGGGCGACCTCGGCGTTGTCCCGATGATGCCCGATCGTCGCCTTGGACTGGCGCCTGAAGTAATTGCTGATGTGCCCGCCGTCGAAGACGTCGATGCCCTTGAGGCGCATGATCACCCAGGGCAGCTTGGGGCCGTAGATGATCATGGCCGGGCGGACGCGCACGGGCCGCCCGAGCTCGGCCCCGATCAGCGTGGCGGCCTGGTCCGCCTCGTAGCGCGCATGGTCGAGCTTTGGCTCCTGGCTGACCGGGCCGTGATAGAGCATGCCCCCTTTAGCCATGATCGGCAGGCGGGGGTCGAGCCGTTGCGAATCGAGGGTGAAGATACCGCTCGGGCCGACCACGACATGGTCGATGACCGTCTTGGTGTCGGGTATCTGGCGGGTGTTCAGCGACATGTACCCCGCCGCCTGGAGCAGCTTGAGCCGCCTGGCCGTGCTCCGCTGGGCGGCCGTGACCCGCACCGATGAGGGGGTGATCCCCATAGTCTTCGACCGGAACAGCGTGTCGACCGCCGCGTAGATGACGACGGCCGTGACGCCGTAACGCCAGTCCTTCCAGATCGTGACCGCGATGAACGCGACCAGGCAGATGGCCGTCCTGACGATCCAGACCCGCAGCCGGGGGTCGGCGGTCAGCCTGGGATTGATCAGCGGGCGGGTGACCAGCGGCAGGCTGACCGGGCGCTCCCGCCGTCGTCGCCGCGACGGGTCGATGACGTCAGGATCGCCGCCGGCGGCGGCCGTGCCGACGATCGTAGGCTCATCGGCCACCGCGCGGTCATCGACAAGCTCGTCGGTGCCGAATTCGGCGCCAGGATCATCGCCACCATCGGCTTTCGGGCCGGACGTGCCTTTACCGAACCATGACCGCCAGTTGGGCTGCTTGCCGTCCTGCGTGGTCGGCTGGTCAGCCGGATCCTGAACCTCAGCGTCCACATTGTGAGCGTAACCGATTAACCGCTGGCCGAACATGGCGCGCAGCCCTAACCCGCTGGCGGACCAGCGAGATCACCGATCGGGGGCCGCCCTAGACTGCCCAGGCCGGGCAACACTACTGTTCACTAGCGTGGCAGACATTCATGACATGACCGTGACAGAGCTGGCCGCCGCGATCAGGCAGGGGGAGCTGTCCCCGGTCGAGATCACCGACCATTACCTGGACCGGATCGACCGGCTCAACGCCCAGACCGGCGCCTTCTACACGGTGACCGCTGACCTGGCCAAGGAGCAGGCCGCCGCGGCCGAGCAGGCGGTCGCGGACAGCCGCAAGGGCGGCGACCCCGCTGACCTGCCGGCCCTGACCGGGGTGCCGATCCCGATCAAGGACCTCAACCTGGTCGCCGGCGTCCGGGCCACGTTCGGTTCCTCGCTGCTGGCCGACAACGTCGCCACCGAGGACGACTACGTCGTCGCCGAGCTGCGCAAGGCCGGCATCGTGATCACCGGCAAGACGGCCACGCCCGAGTTCGGGCTGCCCTGCTACACCGAGACCAAGATCGGCCCGCCGGCCAGGACGCCCTGGGACCTGTCCAGGTCAGCGGGCGGCTCCAGCGGCGGTGCCGGCGCCGCCGTCGCGGCCGGGCTGGCCCCGGCCGCGCAGGGCAGCGACGGGGGCGGCTCGATCCGGATCCCGGCCAGCGTCTGCGGCCTGTACGGGATCAAGCCGAGCCGGGGCCGCATCTCTGGCGGCCCCTTGATGCCTGACCTGTTCGGCTTGTCCATCGATGGCCCGCTCGCGCGCACGGTGGCCGACGCCGCGCTGCTGCTCGACGCCATGACGTGCAGTTACCCAGGTGACCTATTCTCGGTGCCGCCCCTTCCCGAGGGCGAGAGCTTCCTTGGCCACGCGAGCCGCGACCCCGGCAAGCTGCGGATCGGCCGTTCCATCGTCAACGTCGTGCCTGGTGCCGTCGTGCACCCCGACTGCGCGGCTGCCTACGAGGACGCCAGTGAGCTGCTCGCCGGCCTCGGTCACGAGATCGAGGACGTGGAGCTCCCGTTCACCTCCGACGCGGTGCCGATGTTCGAGTACCTGTGGTACGCGATGGCGACCCTGGCGCCGGTCGGCCCTGATCAGGAGAGCGAACTGCTGCCGCTGACCAGGTACCTGCGCGAGCGCGGGCTGAAGGTCACGGCGCCTGAGCTGTTCTTCGCCGAGGCCTACCTGCAGAGCGTGACCCGCACCGCGCTTGGCGTGCTGAACGGCTACGACGCCTTCCTGAGCCCGACGCTCGCCTCGCCGCCGGTGCCGGTCGGCTATTTCGACGAGGTCGACCCGGCCGAGAACTTCGAGCGGCAGAAGCGATTCACGCCTTATACCGCGCTCTATAACATCTCCGGCCAGCCGGCGGTGAACCTGCCGTTGTTCTGGAATGCCGACGGGCTGCCGATCGGCGTCATGCTGAGCGGCCGGATCGGCGACGAGGCGACCCTGATCTCGCTGTCGGCCCAGGTCGAGGCCGCCCGCCCGTGGCGGGACAAGCACCCGGCCATCTGGTAATCGAGGGGTCCTTGGCGGCGATACCTCCGACCATTGACCTGCCCCAGGTCATACGATCTGAGAAGGCCCGCCTGGGCCAGGTGACCGCCAGCGAGGCTGGCCGTCCCGGCCAGGGCGCGCCACTACAAGCTGGGGGCAGCGTCAAGGGTTCCGGAGGTGTCTTCTCGTGCTCAGCCATCCGCTCTGGCGGCTGGTCAGGCAGTTCAGCAACGTCATCATCGCGATGGGCGCGGTGCTGGCCGTCCTGGTCGTGGCCGGGGCCGGGTTCGGCGCCGTGCCGGCCGTCGGCCGGGTTCTCGACCCCGGCCACGGCGCCTGGATGGCAGCCGCAGGCGGACAGCTGCCGACCTCGCAGTCGCTGCGGCTGCCGGGACTGACGAGCAAGGTCACCGTCTCCTTCGACCGCCAGGGCATCGCCACGATCGACGCCGCCAACGAAGGCGACGCGCTGCTCGCGGAAGGCTACCTGCACGCGAGCTTCCGGCTCACGCAAATGGACCTTGAGCGCAGGCTGGCCGAAGGCAGGCTCGCCGCGCTGGTCGGCAAGTCGGCGGTGGCATCGGATGAGTTCGAGCTGAGGCTCGGGCTGCTTCGCACCGCCAGGCAGGAGTGGGCCCAGCTGCCAAGGAACAGCATCGCCGCGCTGGAGCTCGAGGCCTACTCGCGCGGCGTCAACGACTACTTGGCCCAGGTCAGGAAGACCAAGCAATGGCCCGCCCTGTTCGCGATGACCGGCGTCTACCCGGGGAACTGGACCCCGGTCGACAGCCTGGCCGTGCAGGGCGACCTGACCCAGGAACTCGACTACACGACCACGCCGCTCGACTACGCGGTGCTCGCCAGGTCGCTTGGCCTGACGAAGACGATGGCCTGGTTCCCCGTCCTGCCGGTCAACCGGCAGAACCCCTACGACCTTGGCCCTTACAAGTACAAAGGGATCGCCCCGATCGCGACGAGCCTGACCGCCACGGCCGCGGTCAGCGGTGCTAACCCGGGCCCCAAGCGGTCCTCGGCCCTGACCGCTGGCCTCACCGGGGCCAGCCGCCCGCGAGTCCCGTCGGCCCGGCTGGCCAAGGCTGCGGCCGCGATGCTCGCGGTGACCAGCGCCCTGCCCGAAGGCCAGGTCCACGGCTACCCTGACAGCAACGCCTGGGTCGCGAACGGCCCCAAGGTTCTCGGCGGCGGCGCCATGCTCGCCGGCGACCCGCACCTGCCCCAGACGCTTCCGTCGATCTGGTACCAGGTCGCGATCACCGCCCCCGGCTACGACGTGACCGGGGTCAGCGTCCCCGGCCTGCCCGGCATCCTGCTCGGCCATAACCGCCACATCGCCTGGTCCCTGACCGACACCGAGAACCAGGCGACCCTGTTCTACGTCGAGAAGACCAGCGCGGCGCGTCCGCACGAGTACTTCTGGCGTGGCCGCTGGCGCCCGATGCGCCAGTTCAGCTACACGATCGACGTCAGGGGAGGCCAGCCGCGCCACCTGACGGTAGAAGAGACCGTGCATGGCCCCGTGATGACGCAGGCGGGCCAGACGGTCTCGGTCGACTGGATGGGCGCCGTCCCCAGCCCCGACATCGCGGTCATGCAGCAGGTCAGCACCGCGCACGACTTCAAGCAGTTCAGGGCCGCGCTGGCGAACTGGCGGGCCCCCACGCAGAACTTCGTCTACGCCGACGATCGCGGCAACATCGGCGCGATTTCGGCTGGCTACTACCCGATCGTCGCCCACGGCAGCCCCTGGCTGCCGATGCCGGGTACCGGCGCCGACGACGTGGCCGGAGTGATCCCCTACGCCAGCGTGCCCCAGAGCTACGACCCGGCCGGCCACGTCATCGCGACCGCCAATCAGCGTCCGGTGACCAGCACCTATCCGTACTACATCGGCACGACCGCGAACTTCTACGACCCGAGCTACCGCGCCAGCCGCGAGTACGCCTTCCTTGACGCCAGGTCGGCCATGAAGGTCTCCAGTTTCGCCGCGCTGCAGACCAGCCAGGTCGACGACCTCGCCGAGCGCGTGCTGCCTGAACTGCTGCGCTTGCTCAAGGGCGCCAAGCTGAGCCCGGTGGAACAGCAGGCCGTCAGCCTGCTGCACGGCTGGGGCTACTCGATGGACCAGGACTCGGCCGCGGCTGGCCTGTGGTGGACCTTGTGGAGCGACTACCTGACAGATACCTTCTCCCCCTGGTGGACCTCGGCCCAGGTTCCCGTCCACCTGGACCGGGCCGGGCTGGCGATCTCACCCGACCAGTTCAGCCTCGACCAGGTGCTCGAGCACTGGACGCTCACCGACCGCCGTAACCCGGCCTTCACCCCGCCAGGCGCGCCCGCTCAGGGCGCCGCGTCGGTGCTGCGGGACGCCCTGGCCCAAGCCGTTGCCTCCCTGCACGCCAAGCTCGGCGGCGACCCGCCGAGCTGGGACTGGGGCAAGCTGCACACCCGCTCGTTCCCGTCGATCCTGGGGGCGGCTGGCCTGGGCTACGGCCCGAAGGCGGCCGGTGGTGACTTGTGGACCGTGGACGCCGCCTACGGCATGCCGGACTCCACCTCGGGGCCAAGCTGGCGCATGATCGTGCGCTGGCAGGGCAGCGGCGGACGGGGCCGGGCGACCGCGGTCGGAATCTATCCGGGCGGCCAGAGCGAGAACCCGGCCTCGCCCTGGTACGAGAACCTGGTGCCAGACTGGTGGGACGATACCTACCTGCCGCTCCCCGCCGCCGGCGCCAGCCCGGCGGGAGCCCTGCGATGGGAGCTTGTGCCATGACCAAGCCCGTCAGCCGGTCCGAGCTGAGCAGGCTGGGCAAGCGGGGCTCATACCGGCTCGGCCTGCTCGCGCCGCAGGGAATCGCCGCCGCGCCCCCGCCCAAGGCCTTCAGGCCCTCGTTCGCCCGGGAGCGCCGCGCCGGCTCGACGACGGGCTGGGTTCTCGCGATGGGTGCCGGGATCGCGCTGGTCGCGGTCGCGGCCGTCGCCGGGCTGTGGTTCGTCCCGCTGATCGTCGGGGTCATCACCGGCCTGGCCGCGCGATGGGGAGCGTGGCGGCTGCGGGCGACCGCCCCGGCCGTCATCGTGATGTGCGCCGCCGGCTGGGGCGCCGCGCTCTGCTGGTACTCGGCCCGTGGCCTGCCCATCGGAGCGTCAGCGCGCGCGATGGCCGCGATCGCCGGGCTGCCTGCCTACGCTGCGGTGGCTGTCGCGATCACGCTGGCCGTGAGCGTAGTGCTCGGCCTCGTCGGCCTCTGGCTCGGCCGGGCCCTCACTCCCCGGCCACCACGCTAGGCGCTTAGGTCGGGGCCTGCGCCGAATCGACGGCTACGGTGGCCGGGCTTGCTGGCGTCTTCGTCTTAGTTGAGGCGAGGCTGGCTCCCAGGGCGCCGGTACAGGTCAGGACTGCGCCCAGGATCTGCAGCAAGGTCGGGCGCTCGCCGAGGATGATCGCGGCGAGCGCGAGCGAGGCCGCGGGCTGGAGCAGCAGCATCAGCGAAGCGACGGCGGCCGGCAGCCTCGGCAGCGACGAGGTGATCAGCAGCCAGCCGGCGACCTGGCTGACCAGTGCGAGCACGATCAGCCAGCCGAAGCCTGGCCACCAGGGGTGCATCGTCAGCCCGCCCAGCACCAGGCCGGCGAGCAGGGCGGCGACCGCGGTGCCGAACGAGGCGTCGGCGACGGGGCCGGCCACGTGCGGGGCCTTGCTCGACGCCTGGCGCAGGATCGTCAGGTAGATCGCATAGGCGACCGACGTGCCCAGGCCGTAGCCGATGCCGGCGAGCGGGTGCAGGCCCGCCGCCTGCTTGCCGATCAGGCCGGAGACTAGTACCACGCCGACTATCACGACCGGCAGCGCGAACACGACCGCGCGGGTCGGCCGCTCCCGCCAGATCAGCCAGTGCAGGCCCACGACGACTAGCACCTGGAGGTTGCCGAGCACGGTCGCTACCCCCGCGCCGACGTCGACGATCGAATGGGTCCACAAGATCAGGTCAACGGCGAGGAAGATACCCGCTGCCATTCCTCGCAGCCGCAGGGCGAGCGGCCGGCGCCCGAGCCTGCGCTGCTCAAGGGCTGCGAGGACCAGCAGCACCGGCAGCGCGACCGCCGACCGGTAGAACGCGGTGCTCACCGCGCTCGCGCCGGACAGCACGACGAACACGGCCGAGCACGAGATCGTAGCCGCGCCGAGCCCGGCGAACAGGAGCGGCCGCCGGGCGAGGGCCCCGCCTCCGGGGGAGTCTGCTGGTTGGGCCGCACCGGTACTGCCGACAGCGCCATTCTCAGTAATGACCGTAGAACAGTACGGTACTGTCATGATCCCCAGCATACGGGTACGGACCGGACGATCGAACCCGGGGCTACGGCTCGCCTGCTACGACTGGAAAACCAGCTCGGGCCCGAAGCCGTCGTTGACAGGCTCGGGCTTCCGCGCCCGGAGCAGCCTGATCGCCACCACGATCGGACCGGCGAGGCTGACGACAAGGATGACGATCCCCAGCGTGATGAGCAGCCAGGGCGGCAGGAAGGTCGTCGTCGTGCAGTGCGGGAGAACGAAGCCTTCAGTGGTTCCGCTGCCGTTCACGAAGCTGCCAGGCTCGGCCGGCTGGCCGACGATGAAGTGGCCTCCTACGATACCGGCACCTTGGTGGGGGACGAGCCGGTGCGGGTATGCCGCCCATCAGCCCTGGCTGGGCTGTCCTTGGCTAAGGATTTCGCGCCATGGCCGACCGGCAGGCGAGCCCGGGATTACGGCTCGTTGGTTACGACTGGAAACTAGCTCAGGCCCGAAACGGGGGCGAGTGCGGCGAAGCGTGCTCGTGCTGTTCGGGGAGCATCTTCGTCGCCTGCGGGGAGCGTTTTCTTACCGGGGACGATGACCCCCGCTATATGGCAAAACCGGTCCCCGGAACGAGAGCGCTCCCCGGACACGCTGAGAACGCTCCCCGAAGTGTCCTCGGCAGGCCGGGAGTGGCCGGGCGGTGGCCCGCAGGCGGGCGTTGCCGGGTGGTGGCCAGCTAGCTGGGTGTCGGCCGAGATCGGCGTATCGGGGTGGCTCTGCTGGCGGGCGGGCGATCATAGGTGGGTGACCGATGCCGAGCTGATCAGACGTGCGGAGGCGGCTGGCGTCGCGGCCAGCTATCTGGACTGGCGCAAGCGGCGGGTTCAGGTGAACGACGAGACCCTCGCCGCCATTCTCCAGGCCCTTGACCAGGCTGGTCATGGGGTGGCGGGGCACAGCCAGGGCGGCCGCGCCGGGGTCGTGAGCGCGCCTGCGGCCTTGCCGCGCCTACCTGCGGAGCGGGCCTGGGGCTTGACCGTGCAGCTCTACTCGGTTCGCTCTCGTCAGTCGTGGGGGCACGGCGATTTCCGCGATCTCGCCGATCTGGCGACATGGTCGGCACGGGATCATGGCGCGGGCTTCATCCTGGTGAACCCGCTGCACGCGGCTGAGCCGTTGCCGCCCATCACGGACTCGCCGTACCTGCCGATGACCAAGCGGTACATCAGCCCGCTCTACCTGCGGATCGAGGACGTGCCTGAGTACCAGCGGCTCAGCCGGACCCAGCGGCAACAGGTCGCTCAGCTGGCCGGGCCGTTGCGGGCCGCGGGCCGCACCCCTGACCTCATCGACAGGGACCGGGTGTGGACGGCCAAGCGCACCGCGCTCGAGCTGATCAGGTCTGCTGGCCTGGACAGCGACCGGCAGCACGAGTTCGACCGATATCAGGCGGCGGAAGGCACGGCGCTGGCCGACTGGGCGAACTGGTGCGCCCTGGCTGAGGTGCACGGTCCTGACTGGCGGCGCTGGCCGTCCGAGCTGGCCGACCCGCGCCGGGCCGCGAAGGTCGTCATGGCGGGCCCGCTCGCGGAGCGGGCGCAGTTCCATGCCTGGCTGCAGTGGCTCGCCGACGAGCAGCTAGCGCAGGCCCAGGCGGCGGCGCTGGCGGCCGGCATGAGCATCGGCCTGATCGCTGACCTCGCGGTCGGAGTGCATCCTGGCGGCGCCGCCGCCTGGGCCGATCAGGGCCTGCTCGTTCGCGGCATGTCGGTCGGGGCGCCGCCCGACGGGTTCAACCAGCGCGGCCAGGACTGGTCCCAGCCGCCGCTGAATCCCCAGGTGCTGGTGAGCACGCAAGGGCGGCCGTTCGCTGACGTATTCCGGGCCGCGTTCAAGCACGCGGGCGGGCTGCGAGTGGACCACGTGATGGGCCTCATGCGGCTGTGGTGGATCCCCGAAGGCATGCCACCGGAGCAAGGCGCCTACGTCAGCTACGACCACCGCCTCATGGTCGGGACGCTGGTCGAGCAGGCGGCTCGGGTCAACGCGGTCGCGATCGGCGAGGACCTGGGCACGATCGATCCCTGGATTCGCCAGTACCTGGCCAGCCAGCATGTTCTCGGCACCGAGATGGCCTGGTTCGCCCGGCAGGGCGACGGCTCGCCGCTGCCGCCGCCGCGCTGGCGCCGGTGGTGCATGGCGACGGTCGGCACCCACGACGTGCCGCCGATCGCTGGCTTCGTGGCCGGCGACCAGGTGACCGTGCGGGCCAGGCTCGGCCTGCTGATCGATGCCGACGCCGAGCAGGCCGCGCTGGCGCGGGCGCTGGCCACCTGGCGCACGATGCTGGCGCGCGAAGGCCTGCTCAGGCCGGGACAAGAGCCCACCACCCGCGACCTGACGCTCGCCATGTACGGGCACCTGGCGCGGACGCCGGCCGTGCTGGTCGGCGTCGCTCTGGTCGACGCCGTCGGCGACCGCCGCACCCAGAACATCCCCGGCACCTTCACCGAGTACCCGAACTGGCGGATCCCGCTGTGCGACAGCGACGGAGCGGCCGTGCTGGTCGAGGACCTGCCTGATACTGACCTCGTCGAAGCCGTCGTCGCCGCCGCGACCGGGGCGACCGGTGCCCTGTTACCCGACCAGGTTCCATAGCCGGGCCGGGCCGCCGTAGGACGTGGTGGCCAGGAGCTTTCCGTCCGGGCTGATCGCTTCCGAGGAGAAGTGGTTCTTGGGGCCAGCGTTAGTGAAGGAACCGACCTCGCGCTGAGTGGCTACGCTCCACTCCTGGATCGCCTGGTCGGCGTCGGTGGTGATCATCGTCTTGCCGTCGAGCGTGAACACGACCCCGTTGCTGGCGTAGTTGCCCGGGTGGATCGTCCGGCCGATTTGCCGGTCGGTGGTCACGCTCCACTCCCGCAGGTCAGCAGAGCCGGTCACCGCCAGGATCTTGCCGTCGGGGCTGAAGGTCGCCCGCAGCGGAAGGTTGCCGTGGCTGCCCATGCTGCCCGCCCGTTCGCGGATAACGGGGGCGTGAACGGCGGTAGTGGCCGGAATGGGCCCGCCGAGTGCAGGGCAAGCGGCCACGAAGACCTTCGCCGGCGCGCTCTGCACCAGGTCCTCGGCCGTATGCCAGTCGCCGCACAGCAAGAACGCCGTCCGCCGCAGCCGCGGGCGTCCTACTCCTGGGCGTCGCGCTCGCGGCAGCGCAGCGCCCTGACGACGTCGTCCCTGCCCTCGCTGAGCAGCCGGCGTAGCGCGGCCGGCAGGTCGGCGTGGGCCATGAACTCGGCCGCGCTGTCGATCGCCTGCTGCGTGACAGCGCTCCTTGGATACGCGTTCTCGACGAAGAACACCCCCATGTCCGGCCCCCAGTCGTTCCACCGGCCGGTCACGGCATCGAAGAACCTCGGCCCGTAGGGGTCGAGCAGCTCATCCTGGTCAGGCGACATGAAGCCGCGGAGCGTGGCCCTGAAGTCAGCGTTCGCCAGCTCGCCGGAGATGATCCGCGTCCAGGCTGCCTCCTTGGCGGCCGGGTCAGGGATCGCCGCGGCGCACGTGATGGCCTGCCTGCTGCCCGCGTCGGTACGGTCCGCCTCCCGCTCCGCGTCGATCGCCTGCGTCCCGGCGGCGCCGCGACTCACCAGCCGGCGCAGGATCTGCCAGCGCAGGTCGGTGTCGACCGCCAGGCCGGGCACCGCCGCCGAGCCGGCGAGCAGGCCGGCCAGGAGCTCAAGGTCTTCGGCCGAGCTCGCGACCGAGATGAACGCCTGGGCTAGGACAAGCTGCTGGTCTCCGCCCGGCTCGGCGGTGCCGGTGAGCCGGCGCAGCGTGCCCGCGATCTGCCCGAGCCCGGCCGGCCGCCAGGCCAGGTCAGCGTATCGCCGCGCGGCGGCGATGGCCTGGCCGAGCATGGTCGACAGCACCGTCACCTCGCGGACCGACTCGGCGGCCTTCAGCACGAGCGCGACGTACTGCCTGGTCGCCATCTCGGCGTCCCTGCACATGTCCCACGCGGCGGCCAGGCACAGCGCGACGGGCATCGGGTCGGCGAAATCACCGATCGAGCTGATCACCGTGCGCAGTGAGTGCTCGTCGAGCCGGATCTTGGCAAAGCTCAGGTCATCGTCGTTGACGAGGATCAGGTCGGGTAGCCGCTCGCCGATCAGGTCAGGTACGTCGGTGCGCTCACCGGTCACGTCAAGCTCGACCCGGCGGCGCCTGGCGACCCCGGCTGGCGTCCGCTCGTACAAGCCGATCGCGATCCGGTGCGGCCGGAGCGTGGGATGCTGGGCCGGGGCCTGCTGGATCACGGCGAACTCGGTGAGGACGCCGTCAGCGTCGGCCTGGTAGCGCGGTCGGAGCGTGTTCACCCCGGCCGTGGCCAGCCAGGCCTTGGACCAGTCGGCGAGCGCCCGTCCTGACGTCTCCTCAAGCGCGTCGAGCAGGTCGGTCAGCGTGGCGTTTCCCCAGGCATGCCTGCCGAAGTAGGTGCGGAGCCCGGCGGCGAAGTTCTCGCTGCCGACGAAGGCGACGAGTTGCCGCAGCACGGCGGCGCCCTTGGCGTAGGTGATGCCGTCGAAGTACACCTCGACCGACCTGACGTCGGTGATGTCAGCCACGATCGGGTGGGTGGACGGCAGCTGGTCCTGCCGGTAGGCCCAGGCCTTCAGGTTCTGGGCGAACGTCGTCCACGCGTGGGTCCACCTGGTCGCCCCCACGACGGCCAGGACGCTGGCCCAGGTGGCGAAGGATTCGTTCAGCCACAGATCGTCCCACCATTTCATGGTGACGAGGTCGCCGAACCACATGTGCGCCAGCTCGTGCAGGATCGTGTCGGCCCTGCCCTCGCGACTGCCCTCGGTGACCCTTGACCTGAAGATGTAGTCCTCGAGGAATGTCACCGCGCCGGCGTTCTCCATCGCCCCGGCGTTGAACTCGGGCACGAACAGCTGGTCGAACTTGCCGAACGGGTACCGCACGCCGAACAGCGAGTGGAAGAAATCGAAGCCCGCGCTGGTGATCTCGAAGATCTCGGCGGGGTCCAGGTAGCTCGCCAGCGACTGGCGGCAGTACAAGCCGAGCGGGATGCCGTCGTGCTCGCTGGTGACGACGTGGAAGGGGCCAGCGGCGATCACGGTGAAGTAGGTCGAGATCGGCGGGGTCGGCGGGAAGTGCCACTGCCGGATGCCTGGCCACCCGGTCGGCTCGGCGCTGGCATCCGGTGCCATGGTGGAGATCACCTTCGCGTCGGCCGGGCAGCGGACGGTGAACTCGAACGACGCCTTCAGGTCAGGCTGATCGAAGCAGGCGTAGACCTCGTGCGCGTAGAAGGTCTCCAGGTTGGAATAGAGGTAGACGCCGTCGTCGGTCGGGTCGGTGAAGCGATGCAAGCCCTCGCCGGTCCTGGAGTAGGCGCAGTGGGCCCGCACCGTAAGCTCGTTGCTGCTCGCCAGGTCTGGCAGCGCGATCCGGTCACCGACATGCCGGTCAAGCGGCAGCGACCGGCCATTGAGTGCGATGTGCTCGACCCGCAGCGCGGTCAGGTCGATGAACGTGTCCGCGCCTGGCCCGCGGCAGTCGAAGTGAACCGTGACCAGCGACTCGAAACTGGTGTCGCTGCCGTGCAGGTCAAGCTCGACCTGATAAGCCCGCACATGGATCAAAGCGGCTCGCGCCGCTGCCTCGTCCCTGCTGAGGTTGCTGGTCACGCTCGCCCGCCCCCGCCCCTGCGCTCCCTCGCCCCCGTCGTCGTTGACGGAGCCGCCGCGATTAGCCGCCGCGGCCAGGCTACCGAACGCCCGTCTTGGCATGATGTCATGCCCTCGCTGCGGAATGCACTGCCGGTTCGGTGAGTTGTGACGATCGGTGCGCCGAGTTGTGACCTGGCGCGGGCCCAAAGCCGCGGTAGAGATCCGAGGAGATCGAATGGCCGAGCAGGCAATCACAGAGGTTGATTTCTGGTTTGATCCGCTATGCCCATGGGCGTGGATTACGTCGCGATGGATGCTCGAAGTCGAAAAGGTCCGCCCGGTCGCCGTGCACTGGCACGTGATGAGCCTCGCGGTGCTCAACGAGAACAATGAAGACCTTTCTGACCGGTATAAGGAACTAATGGCGCAGGCTTGGGGCCCGGTCAGGGTCTGCGTGGCGGCTGAGCAAAAGTACGGCGAGGAGTACGTCCTCCCGCTTTACACGGCGATCGGCACCAGGCTCCACAACGACAAGGCCGAGCGCAGCCGGGCCACGATCGAGGCCGCGCTGACCGAGGTCGGCCTGCCAGCCGAGCTTGCTGACGCGATGGACTCGACCGAGTATGACGACCTCGTCAGGGCCTCGCACGCCGAGGGCATCGACCGGGTGGGCTACGAGGTCGGCACGCCCGTCATCTCGGTGAACGGCACTTCGATCTTCGGGCCGGTGGTCTCGCCGATCCCGCGCGGGGACGCCGCCGCCAAGCTGTGGGACGGCGTGATGCTGGTCACGGGCACCGACGGATTCTTCGAGCTGAAGCGGAGCCGGACCAGGGATCCGATCTTCACCTGAGGCGGGCCTAGCCAGCGGAGCCGCGATCGTGGTGCGGTCAGGGTCGGCCCATTACCTTGGCAGCACGACCCTGACCACCCATGAGCAATTAGAGACGATCACTAGCGAGTGGTCGCCTGGATCATGGCTATTCCAGGAAAGGCCGTGCCCGTTCGGCCCGTAGCCGGTGAGCTCTATTTCATCGGCCGCCTTGCTGTCGGCCTCGCTCACGCCGAAGCTGCCGGTCCCTGGCTTGGCGCAGCTGAATCTCCATGAGATACCCCAGCTACCTATGCCCCTGACCAGGAACCGCTCGTGCCTAGCCGAGCCGTTGCCCTGGTAGGAAGCCACCGTCGCGCCGACCTGGAACCGGTGCGCCGCCGCCTTGGCCGCGTCCTGGCGGCGGCGGCCGCGGCGGTGACTTTCCCTGTGGCCCGGTCGGTCCTGCCGGTACAGCGCGCTCGTCCGGTAGGACGGGTCCGGGCGGCGTGATCGCCGGGCCGACGGGCCCGGCTGGGCCGGCCGGCCGCTGGCCGCCTGGGTGCCGTCACGGGCGGGAGCCGGCGCCTTGGTGGCCGTCCCCGCGTCCCCGAGGGCTACGACCAGCCCGACCATCGCGAGGACAAGGCAAAATCCCGCGGCGGTCATTCCGAGCACCATGGCGAGTCGCAGTAGGCGATGCCTAGGCGGCGGGCCGAACACCGGGGCTAGCTGGCTGCCGTGCCGTGGCCTTCCGGTGTGCCGGGCCTGCGCGGCGGGCCTTAGCCCTCCCTGCGGGCCGGCTAAGCGAATTCTTCTCCCTATTCCGCCTAGGAACGAGCGTTGTACCGGGGAATGCCGCATGTGGCTCTCCCATCGAATGGCCGGTAATACGTCACATCAATGCCGTCTTGATGTCAGGGAAACCTGCTTTCCTCATCTTTCCTGTCCGGCTATCGGGGCGGGAGCCGATCCGTGAAAATTGGTCCGGAGCATAACGCTGAAATCAACGCAGTCCATCGTCAACCAGGACAGCGCGCGAGCGCCGCCCGGGCGCGCGAGGGAAGGCCGCTTAGAAGTGGGTGGCGGCCCAGGGGGCCGGATCCCACCACATCGCGGTCGACAGCGCGGCGACCGCGCCTGCCCTGTCCTGCGTGATCAGGCCGGCGGCGGCGAGGCCGCCGAGCCTGGTGCCGCCCAGGTAGCCGGCGCCCAGCGCCGAGACCGGCATCCGCAGGTCCGGCTCGGCGGTCGTCCGCTCGCAACTGGGCTTCGTCCCGTCCGCCGGGCCCCCGGCCACCAGCCGCCACCGGCCGGCGTTGGCGGGCAGCCAGTCGTCGGCGACCTCGATGACGACGTCAACGGCCGCCGAGTAACTTCGCGCGGTCAGGGCGGCCGGCAGGTCGATTAGCCTGACCCAGAGCCCGTCGGTGTACCTGGCCCTGGTGCGCCGGGGATCGGCGAGCAGGTGCAGCAGCGGGTCATCGACGGGCCTTGACCTGGCGATGACCGGTCCAGCGAGATCCCTCGATAGCAGGTCGGCCCAGAGCGCGGCCAACGTGGCGTGGTCGGCGGCGAAGAGCTCGTCCACGTCGATCGTCGCGCCTTCCGTCCAGTCCGGCTTGGTGGCGTAAAGGGCGTATCCCAGCGGGCCGCTGTCGTCGGCGGCCAGCAGGCAGCGCTGCGGGGAGTTGCCGTCCCTGAAGAAAGGCGGATCGGCGAACGTCACGTCCCAGTAGGCCTGGTTCCGGCTCATCATTCCCGGCCGGGTGAGCCTGACGGCGTCGTAGACCTGCTTCAGGCTCGCGGCGCTGGCCCTCGGCTCCACGATCCGCAGCTTAGGCGCGCCACTCGGCACCGAGATCGCTCCTTCGCCCCGGTTGACCTCGTATCTCAGCTGGCCGCTGGCCGGGCCGTAGCCGAACCGGCCGTAGATGACGGACTCGGAGGCGAACAGGGCGGCGACTGGCTCAGGTCCGACGGCGATGTCAGCCAGTTGGGTGCGCATGAGCGAGGTCAGCACCCCGCGACGGCGGTGCGACGGCAGCACCGCCACTCCGGTCACGCCGGCCGCGCCTACCTCACCCCCTGGCACGATCATGTCGAACGACATGACCGTCGCCGTGCCGATGATCTCGTCCCCGTCGAACGCGGCGAGGCTGCGCTCGGGCTCGAAGACCTTGCGCTCGATCTCGGTGAACTCGTCCGCCGGCCAGTTCGAGTTGAAGGCGTGCTCCCCGGCACGCATGAATTGCGGCAATTCCGACATGCTGACAGGCCGGATCGGGTAGCTGGCTTCCATGCTTGCAGCCTGCCCCAGGCGGGCCGGATATGGCGACTTGTTTTCCGGCGTCCAGTTCGCAGTGAATCCTCTTTGGCCAGGCAGAAGATCCGCAGAGCGTTCCGAAACCGGTAAAGTTTCGCCATCATGGTTTCCAGGTCACTGCGTCGGGCTTGGTCGGCGACGCAAGCTGCGGCATTGTCGTTTCGCGGCCTGATCAGGCGGCAGTTCATCACCAGCAATCGCCGGCTCGCCTTCGTCCTGGCCATCGCCGTGGTCGGCATCGGCATCGCGGCGGTGCAAGTCTCGGAGTCCTGGTTCTCGCCGGGGCTGATGATCTTGCCCATCCTGGCCGGCGGGCTGCTGCTCTGGCCGCGCGCCTTGCGGATCCTGTTCGGCATCGTGGCGGTCATGCTCGGCTACGACGTGGCCCAGGCCGACCAGCGCACCGGCTTCGGCATCGTCGCCACGATCGCCATCACCGCGATCTTCGCCGACGTGCTCGCCAGGACCAGGGCGAAGCTGGGGCTGCAGGGCCTGCGTGGTGATCAGATGCTGATCGACCTGCGGGACCGGATCAAGGTCCAGAGCGCGCTGCCGAGCCTGCCTGAGGGCTGGGGGAGCGAGTCGCTGCTGCGGCCAGCAGGCGGGGTGCTGTTCGGCGGCGACTTCGTGGTGTCCGTCTGCGACGGCAAGACGCTCGAGGTCGCCGTGGTGGACGTCGCCGGCAAGGGCATTGACGCCGGGACGAGGGCGCTGCTGCTGTCTGGCGCGTTCGGCGGCCTGCTTGGCTCGGTGCCTGCCTCGCAGTTCCTCACCGCCTGCAACGCCTACCTGCGGCGCAGCGATCCGGCCGAGGGCTTCGTCACGGCCGTGCATCTCGTGCTTGACCTGACCACCGGCAACTACGTGATCACCTCGGCCGGGCACCCGCCCGCGGCCCACTTCGAGGCGGCGAATGGCTCGTGGCGGCTGACCCAGGCGCGCGGCATCGTGCTCGGCGTGGTACCTGACCTTCGCGATGTGCCCGAGCACGGCATCCTGCGGCCTGGCGACGCCCTGATGCTCTACACCGATGGGCTGATCGAGCAGCCCGGGCTCGATATCGACCTTGGCATCGACCGGTTGCTCGGCGCAGCCGACCGGCTGGTCGTGACCGGCTTCAGTAACGGCGCAGCCAGGCTGATGCAGGCGATGCAGGACAGCGCGGGCGGGACCGACGACCGCGGGCTCGTCCTCGTCTGGCGGAAGTAACCGCCCCGCGCTCTCCGCGCTGAGCCCTACCGGGCGGAAGCGAACTGCTCCCCCTTGCTGATCCTGGTGACCGCGTGCTCGACCAAGGCGACGAGCGCGTCCCGGCTCGAGCCGCGCTGACGCGCGTCGCAGAGCACCAGTGGCACGTCCGGGGTGAGGTTCAGCGCGGCCCGCATCGTCTCCAGCGGGTACCGGCGGGCATCGTCGAAGCAGTTCACGGCGACCACGAACGGCAGGCCCCGCCGCTCGAAGTAGTCAATGGAAGGAAAGCAATCGGCAAGCCGCCGGGTATCGGCCATCACGACCGCGCCGAGCGCGCCGTAGGCCAGTTCGTCCCACATGAACCAGAACCGCTTCTGACCGGGCGTGCCGAAGAGATAGACGACGAGGTCATCGCTGATCGAGATGCGGCCGAAGTCCATCGCCACCGTCGTCGTTGACTTGTGCTCGACGCCATCGAGCTGGTCGACGAGCGCGCTCGGCTCGCTCAGGGTCTCCTCGGTACGGAGCGGGCGTACCTCGCTGACCGCGCCGACCATGGTCGTCTTGCCGACGCCGAAGCCGCCGGCGACGAGGATCTTGATGGCGACTGGAGCGCGTACCCGGTCCGGAGCGACGTCAAAGTCTCCGTAGGGCATCGGCGACCTCCTTGAGGACAGCTATATCGGCCAACCCGCTCGACGTCGGCTGGCGTACGTTCACCAGGCCGTGCTCGCGCAGATCGCCCACGAGAATACGGACAACGCCGACCGGCAGATCGAGGTCGACGGCCAAGTCGGCGACCGCGATGGGCAGGCGGCAGGACTGGAGTGCTCGCAAATGCTCGGGCCCCAGCTTGGGATCCAGCTCAGGCTCAAGCTCAGTGAGCGAGGCGGTGCGGCTTGCTGATACTACTGCTACCAGGTCGATGGCAGTTCCGCTTGGCCTGGTTCGACCCGAGGTGACGGCGTATGGCCGGACAACCGGACCGCTGCTGTCCCGGTCGCCGCGTTCTCGCCTCGGCGTCATAGCCTCATCATGACGTTGCTAGCCGACCTGCGCTGGTCGCGGCCGCACGCCCAGGTGCTGGCCTACCCGCTTGACCAGCAGCGCCATCTCATACGCGATCAGCCCGGCGTCGGCGCCCAGGCTGGAGAGCACGGCCAGGCAGCTGCCGTCACCTGCCGCGGTGACGAACAAGAAGGCGGTCTCAAGCTCGACGATGGTCTGCCGGGGTTTGCCGCAGTCGAAATGCTGCCCGAATCCCCTCGCCAGGCTCTGGAAGCCGGCCGCGACGGCGGCCAGGTGCTCTGCGTCCTCCCGCGCCAGCCCGGACGAGGCGCCGATCGCCAGCCCGTCGCGCGACAGTATGACGGCCTTGTCGACATTGGCGACCCTGGTGACCAGGTCGTCAAGCAGCCAGTCCAGGCTTCCGCTGGTGTTCATCGTGCGCCTCCTGCTGCGGCCGGGTGGTCGGGTGTCACGGCTGCTCTCCGTCTGGCTCGTCGGTCAGCTGATCGGCCATCGAGCGTCCACGCTCCCAGCCGCGCTGCAAGGCGGACATGAAGCTCCTCGCGGCGTCAGGTGAAGGATCACTAGGCTGCGCCGACTCTGCGGCCAGCTCGCCTGGCATTTGCGGTGCGGGCACGAACTGCTGGGCGTGGGCCGCCCCGGCCGACTCACGCAGTTGCGGCGCCAGGCTCGCTTGCCGCACCCGCACCGGCAGGCCGTCGAGGTCAGGCGCACCCCCGTGGTCGGCCGTGATGGCGCCGAAGCCGCTGGAGTCGTCGGCGCCGGAGCCGAACGACAGCGCTGGCGTCGCCGCCTGGCGCTTCGGCAGCGGCGGCGCATCGTCCAGGCCGGCGGGCTCGTAGCCAGGACTGTCGTAGCTGGCGGTGTCGTGACCGGCATAGCTGGAGCCGGCACCGTTGTAACTGCCACTGCTGGAACTGGGATTGCTGGAACTGGGGCTGCTGGAACTGGCGTCGCTGTAACCAGGGCCGCCGAAGTCGCTGGGGCTGAGAGTTCCTTGGCCATCGAGGTCGGCCGGACCGCGGGCAGGCTCGCCGGTGAGGTTGAGCCAGCCATTGGTGCCTGCTCGCGTGGTCCCGTAGTCGGGCCACCCGACCGATCCTGCGGCCGACCGGTCGGCGCTGGCCGCCTGCTCGCCGGCCAGGTCAGAAGCCGCGGGCCGAGACGGCAACGGAGCGAGGCGCTCGTTCAGCGTGGCCGGCCGGTCGCCGTCGGTCCCGACGCGCCTGCCTGCCGGTGCCGAAGGCCAGCCGTTGGTGCTGCGAGCGTTGCCGTCCAATGGCTGCCCGGCTAGGCCGAACCCGGTTGCGGGCTCGGCCGACATCCGCCGGGGGAGGTCATCGACGTAGTCGTTGCCCGGGTCGGCTGGCCCGCCAGAACCCCAGCCAGCGAGCAGGTCATCGACGCTCCGGCCCGTGGTCAGGCCGTCGTAGGCCGGGCCAGTGGCGCTGGCTGCCGCCGTGATCGGGTCGGTCGAGGCCGCGCCCGCCGGGATCGGGTTGGCGGGCATCGGGCTGGCCGGCCCTAGGCCGGCCAGCCCCGGGCTACTCGGCATTTGGCTGATCGGTAGTGGGCCCTGCGATCCAATGCCCGCCGGGACTGGGCTGGCCGGGCCGGGACTGGCCGGCGCCGGGGTAGTCGGCAGCGGCCCGGTGCCGACCGCGTCGCCGAAGAGATCAGAGTCCTGGCCCAGCATGAGCATGCTCGACTCGCGGCGGGTGGGCCCGGTGCCAGGAAGCGAGAACTCAGCGGCGCCGGCGCTGGCCCCGGCCAGCTGCCGGTCGTCGTCGGGCTCGCTGGGAGCCAGCTCCGCCGGAGGACCCGGCAGCTGGGGCACCGGCCGACCGCCAAGCTCGCGAATGCCGACGAAGGTCGGGGGCTCGTCGAAGCCGGGGTCGATCACGAGCGCGCTGGGGATCAGGACCACGGCGACGATGCCGCCGTAGGCCGAGCCGCGCATCGTGATCCTTACGCTGTGCCGGGCGGCCAGCTGCCCGGCGATGAACAACCCGAGCTGCTCGCTTCCCGACAGGTCGAGCAGCGGCGGGTCGAGCAGCCTGGTGTTGATCTCGGCGACCTGCTCGTCGGTCATGCCGAGCCCGCGGTCCTCGATCTCGACGATGACGCCCTTGGCCACGTTGTCGCTCTCGATCCTGACCGGCGTGTTCGCCGGAGAGAACGTCGTGGCGTTCTCCACGAGCTCGGCGAGCAGGTGGATGACGTCGGCGACGGCATGTCCGGCGACCGAGGCGCTCGACCGGGAGGTGACCCTGATCCTGGTGTAGTCCTCGATCTCCGCGATCGCGGCGCGCATCACGTCCACGATCGGCACCGGCTCGCGCCAGACCCGGCCCGACGAGCCGCCGGCCACGATCAGCAGGCCTTCGGCGTGCCGCCGCATGCGGGTGGTCAGGTGGTCCACGCGGAACAGGTCGGCCAGTTCCTCGGGATCGTGTACCCGCCGCTCCATCGCGTCGAGCAGCTCTAGCTGCCTGGTCAGCAGCGACTGGTTGCGCCTGGCCAGGTTCCTGAACACGTCGTTGACGCCGCGGCGCATGGCCACCTCGTCGACGGCCGCTTCGATCGCGGCCTTGGCGGCGAAGTTGATCGCCTGCCTGAGCTGGCCGATCTCGTTGCCTTCGAGCGCGAGCTGCGGGGTCTCGATGTCGACGTCGACGATCTCGCCCGCCCGCAGCCGCCTCAGCACCGCGGGTAGCCGCTGCGAGGACAGGGCGAGCGCGGATTCGCGTAGCTCATCGAGTTCGGTCAGGAGCGTGCGGCTCACGATGACCGCGATCGTGATCGCCACGACGATCGCGAGCAGGCCGAGGCCGGCGATGATGATCAGGCGCAGGATCAAGACCCTCGCCTTGTGGACGGCCGAGGATCGGAGCGCGGCCGAGGCGCCGCGCAGTGCTGCCAGGAAGCCGGCGTCGTAGGTCTTGTTCACCGAGGCCCACGCTGACGGCGACACCCGCAAGGCGCTGCGCGGGCCGACGGTGATCTGATTCTCCATGCTGGCCAGGCGCGCGGATGCCGCGACCGGGATGTCCCTGGTGAAGTACCTCTGGTACGCGGGATCCAGGCTCGTCATGGCCTGGTTCCACAGCTGCCGGTGCTGCACGATGAGCTGATTGACCAGGTGCTGGTCGGTGCCAGGGTAGGAATGGGCGGCGAGGTCGGCGCCCACCAGGTTGCTCTCCTCGCTCGACGTCTGGAGTGACTCGTCGAGGATCACGATGTTATTGGCCTGGATCACGCCCGGCGACGCGAGCAATGGCAGGATCGCCTGGTTCAGCACGTTGTTTCCGCCGGTGATGATCGTGCTGTAGGAGACGTCGGCGGCGGCCCTGGACATGGCCAGGCTGACCACGGTTGCCCGCAGCTCGCGCAGCGTCGCCAGCTCCGATGACCAGGTCCTGATCGCCCGGCGCTCGCCGATGGACGCGTGCGTGACCACGTGGGCCGAGGTGGCCGAGAACGTGGTGATCGCGCCGTCGGCCTTGGCTTCCTGCGCGAGCAGCTGGCCAAGCTCGTCATGCGAGGGATCGGCGAGGTACTGTAGCGCGATCAGACGTTCCTTGCTCAGGTCGAGCTGGACATTCGATACCGGGATCGTCACCTGGGCGCGCACGCCCTCGGCCTGGCGCAGCGACAGGTAATTGCCCATTGTCAGCGTGAGCACCAGGCCGTACAGGCCAACCAGTGCGATGACGGGGACTAGGACGAGCACGATGATCCGCAAGCGGACTGATCGGCGACGCAGCATAGCTGTTAGTCCTCAGGGATCGAGCCAGCGCGCAGCTGACGATGGTACCCGTAACCCGAGCACAGAAAAAGCATCTTACTCGCCGATTGAAGCCGCTACAGCGGCATCTGACATGCCTACACATGGTTTTCGCCGCGGTCGCCGCGGGACCGGTGGTGCTGGCAGTATTTGATGTGGTTCACGCGATGCGAGAGCATGGGCGGCGACCGCGGCTCGGGTACTTGACCGGGCGCGGCGGTCGCCGATAGGTGATTCGGGGTAGCAGGGCGACTGAGGACATGGCATGAGCCTGCGGCTACCTGGCTACCATTGGGGACGCTGGTTTGGCGATATCGCGAGCCCCTCACTGAGCAAATCGGTCCGGTTCGCAGTTCCGGAGGATGAGACGTCATGACCGCACCCAGCGGGCCATCCGCGGGTAAGACCGCCGCGGCCGATGCCGTGACGACCGCGCCTGCTCACGCATCGACGGGCGTGCAGGCGACGGGCACGCAGGCGACGGGCGCGCGGTCGACGGGCACGCAGGAGCATCCGGCTGGCGACGCGGCTGAGGTCGGCGCCGCACCAGGGGCGGTCGAGGTGAGCGGTGTCGAGGTGAGCGGTGTCGAGGTGAGCGGCACGGGCGCGTCAGGGCGGCCCTACGATCGCGGGCCCGTCTGGGCGCTGGTGCTGCCGCCGCTCGTCGGGCTCGCGCTGTCGCTATGGAGCATCACGACGCCGTCGTACTGGCGGGACGAGGCGGCCACCATCGCCGCCGACAAGCGCCCGTTCGGCGACCTGATCCACATGCTCGGCAACGTGGACGCGGTCCACGGCGCGTACTACATCATGATGTGGCCGCTCCTGCACCTGTTCGGGACGGGCGAGTTCGTGATGCGGTTCCCCTCGGCCCTCGCGGCCGGGGTCACCGCGGCGTTCGTCGCTGCCATCGGCCGCAGGGTCATCTCACCGTGGGTCGGCCTGGCGGCCGGCCTGCTGTACGCGGTGCTGCCGGTTGCCAGCAGGTACGGCCAGGAGGCCAGGTCCTACCAGATGGTGGTGGGCATGGCCTGCGTCGCGAGCTACCTGCTGATCAGGGTCTTCCAGGCGGACCAGGCGAGCAGGCGCAAGTGGCTGATCGGCTACTCGGCTAGCCTCGCGGTGCTCGGCATCTTGAACATCTTCGGCCTGCTGCTGATCCCCGCGCACCTCATCACCGTCGGGCTAGACTACCGTCGGCGGCGGCGGCAGGCCGAGCCGCAACCGCTCAGGCTCGCGGTGGGCTGGCTGGTCGCGGCCGTGGTGGCCGTGGTGATCGCGAGCCCGCTCCTGCTGCTCGGCTGGCAGCAGCGGGGCCAGGTCGCCTGGATCGCCGTCAACCAGTCGTCGTCCGGGCTCAACACGCTCCTGACGCTGGCTGGCTCGGCCCTCGTGACCGTCGTGGTCGGCGGCGTGGTCGCGCTGGCGCTCATCCTCAGCTCCGAGGCCGCTGGCGCCTCGGCCGCCCGGCGCGGGGCCTGGCGCTGGCAGCTCACCGAGATGAGCCTGCCGTGGATGCTCGTGCCCCCGGCCTTGCTGCTCGGGGTCTCGACCGTCGACCCCATCTATACCTCGCGCTACGTGCTCATGTGCGTGCCCGCTGGCGCTCTGCTCGGCGGGATGGCGATCGTGGCCCTCGGCCGGATCGTCGGCCCGGTCGCGCTTGTCCTCGTGGTGCTCGCCGGCCTGACGACTCAGGTCACCCAGCGCGAGCCTTACGGCCACTATGACAACGTCCGCGCGCTTGACCAGATCGTCGCGGCCAGTTCCCGGCCCGGCGACGTCGTGCTCTACACGAACCCGAACGCGGAGAGCTTCGGCGCCGCCTACAGCTACGGCCTGGGCAAGCTACCCAACATCGCGACCAAGGAAGCGGCCATCCCATCGGGAACCCTGGCCGGGACGTCGGTCGGCCTGCCGGCGTTGCGATCCAGGCTCGGCCACGCCAGCCGGGTCTGGGTGGTCGAGATCAACCATTGCCTGTCCGAGCCCTTGGTGCTCAACCTCAGCGGCAAGGTCCAGGGAGCGGCCCTGACCGGCCTCCCGCTGCACTTCACCAAGATCTGGCACGAGCGCGGCGACTGGCTGCTCCTCTACACCCACGGCCCCGGCAACCAGGCCATCACCACCGCCTGCAAAGGCCACACCTAAGCCGGCCCGGCCCGGCCCTCTCACAAAGCGACCCGGTAGCGGGCGCGGAGCCGTCAGGCCGTCCGTGATCATGGGCGTTTCTTGATCACGGAGCCGCGCGGGGTGCGTCGGCCCCCTCGGATGGTCCGTGATCATGGAGATTCCATGATCACGGAGGTGCGCGGGTGCCCGGGGGCCGCTTGGCTGTTCCGTGATCATGGATGGTCGATGATCACGGTAATTGGGCCGGGTGGTGACGCTGTGGGTCTCCGTGATCACGGCGGGGCTCGGTCACGCTTCACCGGCACCGAGGCCGGGGCTTGGCAATTAGCTGGCCAGCCTCAGCGCTGGCGATGTGCGAGTGTTATGGTCGCGCGGCCTGGCTGCGCGCTTTAGGGTCTGGCGGTGCCGCTGATCTGGTCGAGCAGCGCTCGGACCTCAGCTTCTGGATACCGGCGGTGGCCCCCAAGCGTCCGCACCGAGGTGAGCTTCCCGTCCTTAGCCCATCTCGTGACCGTCTTGGGGTCAACGCGGAACATGGCTGCCACCTCGGCAGGTGTTAGCAGTCTGGTGAACTCTGGTGACTGTCGGCTAGTGCTCATATTGACGATTCCTCCCCATGATCGAACACGGACCAGGCAAGATCCAGCGAACGATCATAATCTTGCTTATTGAAGCATAAACCAGACGAGTTGAGAAGACATTACGACTAGGTCGTTTTGGAGGGCCGAACGGCGGCTACGCCCCGACATGCGGTGATTTAGTAGCAGGCTCAGCGTGGTCGGCGAGGCCGGCGCGTCAAGCGTCGCCGGGCTGGGCGGCGACGGCCGCCGAGCGCCGCCTCGGCTTCGCCGGAACGCCCAGAACACCCGGAGCACCCGGCCCGCTCGGAGCACCCGGAGCGCTCGAAGTGGCCGAGGCTCCGGTCCTGACGTGCGCGGGAGCCGGAGCGAGGCCGTGCACGGGAGCCGAAGCGGGAGGCGGCAGGGTCAGCTCGCACCAGACGACCTTGCCGGTGCCAGCTCGGCGGGTTCCCCAGCGGTGCGCCAGCTGGCTTACCACCTGAAGGCCGCGGCCCCGTTCGTCGTCGTCTTCCGCGTGCCGCAGCCTCGGCAATGCCGCCGAGTCGTCGAGCACCTCGATAAACAGCCCGCTCTCATAGACCAGCCGCAAGCCAATGGTGCCCTGGGCGTAGCGAACGGCATTGGTGACTAGCTCGGAGACGGCCAGTTCGGCGAGCGGTATGAGGTCAGCGAGGCCCCAGCGCCGCAACGGCGCCTTGATCAGCGAGCGGGCGCGTTTGGCCGCGGTCAGTTTCGCGGCCAGTTTCCACGAGACGTGCCGGTCCTGGCTGATCCGGCTGAGCCTGGCTATCAGCAGCGCGATGTCGTCCCGCTGGTGGTCGTCGTAGACGTCGGCGAGCGCCGCCCGGCAGAGCTCCTCGAGCGGCTGCCCGATGCAGGACGGGCCGAAGATCTTCCGCAGCCGGCCGAGGCCCTCGTCGATGTCCTCGGTGCGGCGCTCGACCAGGCCGTCGGTGTACAAGACCAGCAGGCTGCCGTCCTCGATCCGCAGCGTGCGGCTGACGATCGGGCTGTTCCCGATGCCAAGCGGCGGGGCGGGGGAGACGTCGAGGAACTCATTGGTGCCGTCCGGATGGACCAGCAACGGCGGCAGGTGCCCGGCGCAGGCGACCTCGCAGGTACCGTCGACCGAGTCGTAGACGGCATACACGCAGGTCGCGAAGTGCGGCTCGAACACGCCGAGCTCGTGCATCAGGTCATCGAGGCGCTGCAACGTCTCGGCCGGGGGCAGCTCGAGCATGGTCAGCGTCTTGATCGCGGTGCGCAGCCTGCCCATCGTGACCGCGGCTCGCACGCCATGCCCGGCCACGTCGCCGACGACCAGCGCGACCCGGCCACCGGGCAGGGCAATCGACTCATACCAGTCGCCGCCGACCTCGATGAGCTTGCTGCCCGGCAGGTAGCGGTGCCTGACCTCGACCGACGCTGGGTGGGACAGGCCGGTCGGGAGCATGCTGCGCTGCAAGGTCAGCGCGGTCGCGCGTTCCCTGCTGTACCGGCGGGCGCCTTCAACGAACAGCGCGGCCCGGCTCGCGAATTCCAGCCCGATCTCGGTGTCGTAGGCGTCGAAGCGGTGGAACCCCGCGCGCCTGGTGCAGACGAAGAAGCCGAGCATGGCGTCGCCGGCCAGGATCGGCAGTGCCAGCATCGAGGTGCCGGAGACCAGCCTCGCCACCGGGATGCGCCGCCAGGCGGCCGCGAGCTCTTGCGCCGCCTCTTCGGTCAGCACCGCGCTGGCCGGCTTGCTGGTGTCCAGGCAGCGCGTGTAGATCGTGTCCGGCGGGTAGCGGAGGATCTCGCCGATCGGGAAGGCCGCGGCCCAGCCGGGATCGCCGTCGTCGTGGGCCAGCGCGAGCCTGCGCACGAACTGGTTGCCGCCCCGCGTGGTGTCCTCGTAGTCGCTGTCGCCGAGCAGGTTCTCCATCATCAGCAGGCCCGCGGAGTTGCAGAAGTGCGGCACCAGGATGTTCACGAGCTCGGGCGCTAGCTGGTCGATGTCGAGGGCACCGCCGATTCGCCGCACGGCTCCGTCGAGGAGCGCGTTCCGCATCAGCGCCGGGTCGATGAAGCGCTCGGCCGCCGGCGCCGGGATGCGCATGGTGACCTGGGCGAACAACTGCGGGTCACGTGACCTGATCGGCTCGACCGTGACCACCGCGTCGACCAGCGACCTGCTCGCCGTCCGCAAGGTCAGCACGGTCGTGATCTGCCGGTCCGACTTGGTCGCGTCGATCAGGCCGCGGAGGGTCTGCTCGGGGTCGGCGGGACCGGTGATCAGGGCGCCGAGGTCAGTGCCAAGCAACGACCCCGACGGGCCTGCGAGGATGTCACCAGCGGCCCGGTCGTGCTGGTAGATCAGGCCATCCCGGTCGATGCCGAGGGTCAGTGTCTGCGCTGAGGCACTGGCGAGGACCGCCGATACTTCGGTCGCCATTGCCGCCGCCACTTGGCCCGCTCCCATCCAGCGTTACTCGCTTCGCGGTCCAGTCTATGAAACATTGCGTTGCCAAATCCGAACGAAAGCCGAATCACTCCGGCGACGGCTTACGATCGGGCGGGCTCACCGTGCCCGCCGTTGGCCCGGCCGCGCCCCCAGTACGCCTTCGGCGACATCTGATCGGGCCGCAAGCCGCGGGACTCGAGCACCTCGCGCAGCGCGAGCACCACCGACGCCTCGCCGAACAGGTACGCGTGGCCGACCCCGGGCGGCAAGTCCACCTCGCTGGCCTCGGCGGTGAGCAGTCCTGGATCTCCAGCCGGGCGGCCGAGCCGGTGCAGCCAGGTCACCCTCGTCGAGGCCACCGCGTCAGGCTCCTGTTCGTCCTGCGGGTCTGGCACCTCGATGATGAGCGTCGCCTCCGCCTCCGGCGGCAGCGACTCGGTCATCGCGAGGATCGCCGGCATGGCCGACTCGTCCCCCATGAACAGGTGCCAGTCCGCGGTCGCCGACGGGCTGATCTTCCCGCGCGGCCCGATCCCCTCGATGGTGTCGGCCGGCTTGGCCGTCTTCAGCCACTGCTCGCCAGGCCCCTCGCCGTGCAGCACGATGTTCAGCGTCAGCTCGAGCTTCGCCTCGTCCAGCGACCTGATCGTGTAGCGGCGCCTGACCGGCTTGCGGCCTTCGGCCGCGACCAGCAGCATCACGTCCTGGCCGGGCAGGTACCTGAAGCCGCCGAGTTCGGGCGCGGTCAGCTCGATCCGCTGCATGCTGGGCGACTGCTGGCCGTTCTGAGTGACCGTGAAGGCCAGCCGCCTGGTGCCCGCCAAGGGGCCGCTCAGCTCGGCGAAGGGATCCTCAAGTCGCTCGCGGGTCTGTGGGGACAGGGCGTCAGTCACGCTGGCCGACCTCTTTCGATGCGTCCGTCTGTTCGGGTTGCGCGGCCGCCGCCCGGCCAGGCCAGGCGCGACCTGGCAGCTGGGCGGTACCTCGCTCAGGCTTACCTTAGGTGAACCTAAGTTATGTCCTGACCGGCGGGCTGTCTAATTACCTTTAGTAAGCAAATTGCCCAGGGTGTCTGTCGCTGCTAGTGACGCTGCCCGGCCGGGCTCTTCGGGCCGAGCTGGAGCATCCTGAGGCCGGGATCGATCATTTTTGCTGGTTAGAGCCACTTTACCAGACCATGCGTCGACCAAGTGGCGAGAAAAACGACGTCAGAATTAACCTCGATCACGATTACTCTCAGCCAGCCAGTGGTAACGTCGCGTAGTGAACTGGCAGGGCGGGAATTACATAGAGCAACCGTTGCCAGCCCGTTTCTTCGCCGCAAACCGGACAGTCTTGACCGCCCAAGAGCCGGGGATGCGACAGCGGTAGAACCAGAGGAAGGAACTATAAGGATGCGCAAGCGCTTTACCAGAGCGTTCTACGCGGTATCCGCGGCGGCGGTGATCACGGCCGGCCTCGGGCTCAGCGCCGGCGTCGCGTCTGCGGCCACGCACGGCAAGAAGGACACCGTCGCCTGCGGCTCCGACTGCGTCAGCATCTTCAGCGACCAGCTGGGGTCGAGCGTGACGATGAACGCCTACATCAATGCCGACACGGGCGTCGGCGGCAAGGTCGGCACGCCGGTCAACATGCACCTCGCGGCCAACTACCGGCCGAACGGCGACTTCTCGCCGTCGATCTCCGGGTTCGTGTTCCAGTACTGCGGCTTCCTGGCGAACGACTTCTTCTCGCCGACGTCGTACATCTGCACGCACTACCCGCTGTTCGCGGTGATCGAGCTCAACTGGGCACCGTTCGGCAACCAGTCCGGCCTGTGCGCTGGTGTGTCGAAGGCCATCAACAACGAGCGGGTAACGCTGCAGCCATGTGGCACCTCGCCCAACACCATCTGGGTCGCTGACCGCATCAACAGCACCCTGGGCACCAACTGCCTCCTGCCGCAGACGCCGCCGGTGTCAGCTGGTGACCCGTCGGTCAACTTCTGCCCGCTGATCAACGGTGGCGACACCAACTTCAGCCAGCCGCTGGTGCTGACGCTGGACACTGGCACGAACCGCCCGGCCAACGGGCTGTTCGTGGAGCGTGAACTTCTCGTCGGCAGCGTTGCGCGGTCGAACCAGCAGTTCGCTTACTTCTTCGGGCCAGTGAGCTGACAGCAGCAACCGAGGTTGGCAGCCCGTTCCCTGGCCTCCGGCCAGGGAACGGGCTGCCGTGCTTGTTTAACCGGCCGTTCCCTCGCCTCCGGCCAGGGAACGGGCTGCTGCGCTTTCTTGACCGGCGTCGTGGAACGTCGCAGAAGGGGGACGGCAATGCGCGAGAGCATTCGCGTGGTCACCATCGCAATGGCGGCGGCGATTGCGACCGCAGGCCTGGGCGTCGGCCTGAGCCTCGGCCTGGCCAGCGCGCAGGCTAGTACCACCGCCGGCACCGGCACCGGCACCGGCACGGTCACCGGCGCCAGTCTGGCCGCCGGGCCGCGCGCCGCCGCGAGCGAGTGCGGCCGGTCGTGCTTCATCCTCTACAGCCGCAGGAACGGCGTGAGCACGAGCATGAACGCGGTGATCCCGCGAGACGACGGCTCCGGCGGCAAGGTCGGCCGCAAGCTCAACCTGCGCTCCGCCGCCGCCAGGACCGCCGACGGCGACTTCTCGTTCTCTTTCATCTCGCGGGTCTGGCAGTTCTGCGGCACCGATTCCCACGACTTCTTCGCGCCCGGATCCTATATCTGCCACCACAACTCAAGTTTCGCCGTCTTCGAGGCAGAATGGTCGCCGTACGGCAATAGCACGGACCTGTGCGCCGGGGTGGCCGTCGCCAATCGGCCGTGGGAGAATATCACTTTGCGGCCATGCGGGGTATCTGACCATACGCTGTGGATCGCGAACCTGGCCAATAGGGTAGGAAATAGCTGCCGCGGCTCGGATAACTACTGCCCGTGGATGAATGCCAGCGACAATAACTTCAGGGCACCGCTGGTGCTGACGCTGGACAGCTCGAGCCGGTCGCCTGCGGACCAGCTCATGCTTTCTCCTGAGCAGCTGCTGCCTGATGGAAGCTCGGAGCGGGCATGGAACAATCAGGAGTTCGCGTTTCTCTGGCACTCAGGAATCTGATCAGGTCGCGGCGGCGGACAGGCTGGACGCTGAACCTGGTCGCCGACCGCGGCGGCACCATCGTCGGCACCCAGGGCCTGAGCGCGGACGACTTCGCGGTCATGAGGGTGGTCAGTACCGGATCCTGGGTCGGGCTTGCCTATCACGGCAGGGCATCGGGACCGCGATGCGAGCAGCCGTGCTCGCGCTCGCCTTCGACGGACTCGGTGCCGAGTTCGCCACGTCTTCGGCGTTTGCTGATAATGCGGCCTCTTTGGCGGTCTCGCGCAAACTCGGCTATGTTCCCGACGGTACGGAAAGGCGGCTTATTCGGGGCCGGCCGGCGCAAGTCATCCGGCTTAGGCTCGATAAGGCCGCTTGGGCCGCGAACCGCAAGGCTACCGTCACGATAGGCGGGCTTGAGTCCTGCTTGCCGTTTTTTGGTCTCGGCTGAGGCGACGACCTGCGCATCGTCAAGAATTAGTATTACGCGGACGCGGTCCGAGCGTGTCGGAGAAGGCTTACGATAAGTGCGCCAGCGATACTTGCTGGAGCGCTCGCGGGCCGGCCTGGGGAGACCTACGGCTTGGCGTGCTTTCTTCAGACTGGTATGTCTGTGGCGATTCGCAGGAAATGCCGCAGCCGATTGAAATGGCGGGGGATTGTCTAGGTTCTTGGTGGCAGGCTACACATTCGCCACAGTGATGTCAGCGACGGTGCTGGTGACGGGCTCAGCGCAGGCTAAGCAGGTCACTCCATCGGCCCCGGCGCCGTCAACGACCGCGATGGTGACGTTCTCAGCCCGGGCTAAGCCGGTGTCGCCGCGGACGACCGTGCTGTGCAAGGCCTATCAGCACATCACCGTCACCCATGCTGGCCGCCAGTACGTCGTCCGTAACGACAACTACGGACGCCAGCCTGAGTGCCTTCGTAACCAGAACGGGGGGACGAACTTCGCGATCGTCTCATCCGGGGCCCGCGTCCGCCGGGACGAGCCGGTCGCGTACCCGAACATCTTCGTCGGCTGCAGCTGGGGTATCTGCACGGCCCATAGCGGCCTGCCGCTGCGGGTCAGCCGGATCAAGTCGGTCGTGTCCACCTGGCATACGAGGATGAGGTCGGCCGGCGCGTGGAGCGCTGGTTACGACATCTGGTTCGACCGCAAGCCGAGCAAGTCGGGCCAGAGCGGCGGCGCCGAGCTGATGATCTGGCTGAACGCGCGCGGCTTCGGGCAGGACACGGCGCCGGAGGTCACGATCGACGGAAGGCGCTGGCGCCTCGAACACTGGGTCACGAGCGGGCACGGCAAGCACTGGAACTACATCCAGTTCCGCAAGGTCGGCGGCACGAGCAAGGTCACGAACCTGAACGTGAAGCCGTTCATCGCGCTGGCCGAGCACCTGCGCTACATTCAGCCCCAATGGTGGCTCACCAGCGTGATGGCGGGCTTCGAGATCTGGCGAGGCGGGGTGGGCCTGCGGACCACGAACTTCGTGGTCCGGCTCTAGCGCCTCGGGCCACCGGGAGTGGCAGCACCACTCGGAAGCAACCGCAACGTAGTCCCGGAGTTGCTGTCCCAACGACGACTCCGGGACTACGTTGCGGTTGGCCTGGCCACGCGGAATTTTGGCTGAATGATATTTCGGCGACTAGAGTGCGTAGGTGGAGAGTGCCTCAGGACTAACCGATTCCGTCGGCGGTGAGGTTTCGGGTGAGAACGGCGCGCCAGGTGATGAGCCGGGCGGGCTGACCCGGACGAGGAATATCGCGAGAGCAAGTGGCGCGGCGGACGCCCGGCCGGCGGCATCGTGGATATCCAGGCCGCGATTGCTAGCCCTCGCAGGGATCGTGGCATTTGCCATAGCGACCGGCTTTTATATAGCCAGGGCGCTTGCCCATCCAATGAGCGACTGGATGGATCCGGTGGATTTGCGGGTCTACCGGTTCGGTGGCTTCATTGCCGCGCACGTGCGGCCCTGGTACAACCCCGGCCGGGCCGCGCCATTGTACGACTGGCCTGGATTTGAGAACCTGAAGTTCACCTACACGCCGTTCGCTTCGGTGGTCTTCATCGCCGCGACGGTGCTGCCGCTGCTGACGCTCGAGCGGCTGTCGCTCGCGGTCAACACCCTGGCGATGCTGGTCGCGATCTGGGTGACGTTCGCTGCCGTCGGCTGGCCAGGTCACGGCGATTCTGCGGGCTTGCCGGCAGGCCAGCGTGGCCGTCCGCCGCTGATCAGCCGGGTGGGCATCGCGCTCGCCGTCGGCGCGGTCATGTTCTGGGCCGAGCCGGTGCAGCGCACCTTGTACCTCGGCCAGGTCGAGCTGATCCTGATGGCGCTGATCATGTGGGACCTGGGCCAGCCGGACCGCCGCTGGTTCAAGGGGGCGGGGGTTGGCATCGCGGCCGGGATCAAGCTCGTGCCGCTGATCTTCATCCCGTACTTGCTGATCACCCGCAGGTTCCGGCAGGCCATCGTGGCGGCGGGTACCTTCGCCCTGACCGTGGTGATCGGCTTCGCCGCCGATCCGGCCGACTCGGTGCGCTGGTGGATCGGCGGCGTGTTCGCGCAGGGCTCGAGGACCGGGTTCGTCGGCTGGGAGGGGAATCAGAGCTTGCGCGGCCTGATCACCAGGCTCGCTGGCAGCGTCGCCGGCGGGGCGAGCCTGTGGCTGTGGGCGGCCGCCGCGACCGTCGTCGTCGGCCTGGCCGCTGCCGTCCTGCTTGACCGGGCTGGCCACCGGGTCGTGGCCGTCCTGGCCTGCGCGCTCACCGGGCTCCTCGTCTCCCCGATCAGCTGGGACCATCACTGGGTCTGGGTCGTGCCCGCGGTCGTGACCGCCATCGGCTACGCGGCCCGCTTGCGCGGCCGGGCGCGGCTGGCCTGCGCCGGGCTCGCGGTCGCGATCACGGCGATCTACTTCGGCTGGCCGGGCAGCTTGTGGGGGATTGCCAGCAATCCCGGTGCCTTCACGCTCGGGCTGATCTGGATGCCGCCTAACACCAATCCGGGCACCTACTACCGGCTCGGTGACCGGCCCTGGTTCGCCGAGTACCACTGGCACGGGCTTGAGTTGCTGACCGGGAACCTCTACGTGCTGACCGGGATCGGCCTGCTGATCGTGCTCGCGGTGCTCGCCGGGCTGGCCGGGTTGTCGGTGCGGCGGGCCCGCAAGCGCCCGGTCACGACCACCGCGACCACTGCGGCCACGCTGGCCAGCAGTGCCGCCGGCGCCCAGAACGTGATGATGTCCTGACTAAGCCCGTCGACTAGCCGGCCGGCGTGCAGGTTGGGATTACCAGGGATGAGCGCGACGGTGCCAGCGGCCAGGCGGGTCAGGACGATCCAGTCCAGCTGCGTGGCCGGGTAGAAGACCAGCAGGCAGATGATCATCGCGTCGTACCACGGCAGCTGGTACGGCCAGACGAAGAGCCACGCGCAGCTCAGCGCCATGGCGAGCCGCAAGGGCGGGATCGGCGGGATGGACGCTGGCAGGTCGGCGGTCGGCGCGGGGGCGCTCGGCAGGCGCCACACCAGCAGGACGGCGAGCAGCAGGACGCCGGCCACGGCGAACCAGAACAAGTGGGCGAAGAGGAAGCCGGAGGGCCGGGAGAACAGCTGGTAGAAGTTGTCGGCGGTCACCTTGCTGGTTCTGGCGAGGACGGCCTGGATCGCGGGCGGCCCGAACCACAGGTAGCTGGGGACCAGCACCATCGTGACCGAGCCGGCCAGCGCGAGCAGCGGCTTGCGGTGGCGGCGCAAGGTCCACGCGGCGGCGGCGGCGAAGATGATGTAGGGAATCTTGATGTCCGCGGCGGCGCCGAGAAGCAAGCCGGCGAGAAGGGCGAAGGCGAGCCCAGGTACGCGCTCGCCGGGACGGGGCCGCAGCAGCAGCAGGCCGACGAGGCCCGCGCCTGCGGCCATCATGTCGATGTGGCCGGCCGCGATCAGCCCCCACAGCAGCAGCGGGTTGGCCGTCCAGAGCAGGTGGGCGCGCAGCCTGGCCTTGGCGTCGGCCCGGAGCAGCCGGTCGATCACCAGGCTCACGATGGCGAAGGCGATCGCGTTCCACAGCTTGAGCCAGAAGACGATCGCCGCGATGGACGACCCGCCGATGAGCGCGGCCAGGTACTGCTCCAAGGTGGCCAGCGGGCCGTAGAGCGTGACGTGGGTGTCCCACTCGAGCGGCACCGAGGCGCCGAAGGCGCTGCCGTCGGTGCGCAGGTGAACGGGGGCCCAGACGTACGGGCTGTGGCCGAGCGTGACGATGTGCCCGAAGGTGGCGTAATCCAGGATGTCGGTGGATCCGGCCGGGGGCAGCACGGTCAGGATCGCTGCGCTCACCAGCCCGGCGATGAGCAGCCAGCGGGGGCGCAGCCTCGCGCCGCGGCGGACGGCGACCAGGCCGGCCGCGATGCCGCAGGCGCCGGCGATCCCGGCGAGCCAGAGCGCGATGGTGACCACGCCGATCGGGAGGCGAAGCGCAGGCACGTCCCACGGCGGCCCGATCGCTGGCACCGCCAGGTGCGGCGGCAGCCAGTAGCCGGGATTCAGCGAGGCCACGATCATCACGATGATAGAGCCCGCGATTCCGGAAATGGCGATTATCGTAAGCGCTCGGGTCCCTCGTGCGATGACCTGATGCCGGTCCGCGGCTGTCCGTGCCGCGGCGGGCCGTGCTCGAATGCTCTGGGCCGGATTGCTCTGGGCCGGATTGCTCTGTCCCGGAATGACCTGAGCCGGAATGGCCTGGGCGGGCCCTGATGATGCCTTCCGTTCAGTTACTGTCGTCATTGTTGTGTGCGCACCTAATTACCTGAGGGCAGCCCTGAGCGACATGCGGGCATGCCGATAACTGGCGATATGCTAGATCGCGAAGAAGCGTGCGAAGAAAGGCAAGTTGTCTGCCGTGCCCGAATCGGTGGGTCGGGCTAACGGTATTGTGACGTGATCGCGAGTGTACGTCGTGGTGACAACGGACGACAGCAATAAGCGAGTTCCCGAATGGTGATAACGCTCAGATTACGAAAGTATCGCGGATTTTTCTCGGCGCTGCGGGGGTGGCGCTAGCCGTCCGCGTGGCGGCGCAACTGCTTGCGGTACCTGATCTCGTCCATCGGGAAGCCGAAGCGGTCGTCGCACTGCGCAGCCCCGTCGGCGACCCAGCCGCCGATCTCGTAGAACCGGCAGGCGCGAACGTTGCCCCGCTGCACCCAGAGTGTCGCCTGGGAGTAGCCAGCCGAGATGAGCCGGGCGAGTGCCATGCACATCAGCCGCTTGCCGAGCCCCATGCCCCAGGCCTCGGGCAGCAGGTAGATGCCGCCGATCTGGCCCACCTCGCTGGCGTCGTCGTCCTCGTCGCGAGTGGGCCGGAAGCGGGCGAACCCCAGGACCTCCCGCTCAGGGGCGGCGACGACGATCCCGGCTCGCGGCCAGTCCGTCCCCTTCAGCGAGCTGCGCCAGCTCTCCATCCGGCCCAGGGCGACAAGCTTGTCGAGATAGTCCTGCGGCAGCGAGCTCTGATGGGCGGCTTGCCACGACCGGACATGAATGGCCTGCAGATCGGCCGCGTCCCTGACAGTAGCGGCCCGTACGGAGGGGCGGGTGACGGAAGTCATGGTCGCCTCCTTCGTTGGGCACCGTACAACGCCGACTGTAGCTGACGCTCCCGACTCCAACGCCCCATTTTCATGCCTTATTAATGTGTACGTACGTTGGGATCCAAGTGCGGTGTCAGGGTGCGGGTCAGTCGTGGGCGGCTGACCTTGCAATCGTTAGCATCGAAGATCTTGGTGAGCTTCCCGTGATCGAGCAGAGATCTTGGCGAGCTTCCCCAGGTCGAGCAGGGATCTTGGTATTCCCGCCGGTCCATAGACCATGCGGATCACA
>DATKFV010000136.1:0-11779 GCA_035511035.1 Streptosporangiaceae bacterium | reverse complement strand
GGACGAGTGGATCGCCGGGCACGTGCCTGGCGCTACCCACATCCCGCTCGGCCAGCTTGGCCAGCGCGCTGCCGAGGTGCCGCAGGACCGGACGGTCTACGTCATCTGCCGGTCGGGGCACCGATCAGGCCAGGCCACCGAGGCGCTGGCCGAAGCGGGCTGGGATGCGGTCAACGTCGCCGGCGGCATGAAGGAGTGGGCCGCCGAGGCCCGACCCATGGTCACCGACACCGGCGCGGTGCCCACGGTCGCCTGATCACCCGACTCCGCGGCGACTGCGATCGCCTAAGCCCGCCAGGTCACCCTCTGGCCGATCGCCTAATCCGCTAAGTCACCCTCTGGCCGACTGCCTATAACGGCACATAGCACGCGAACTGCGCCGAACCACATGCCAGTGAAGCCCGGACTCGAGTCCCTCCTCCGCACACAATCTCCGCGATCAGGTATCGCTCCATGATCGCGGAGATCTCTGCGGACGAGGCGGACCCAGCGATCCTCCGTGATCATCGAAATCTCGTGATCACGTCAATTCGGCGCGTGATCAGGCGGTCGAACTACCGGGATCATGGGGATTCGTTGATCACGGAGAGTCGGCTGGGCAGCGGGTAGCGGAGGCCGATCAGTTGGGCTAGGTCGGTCAGCATCAACTCGAACATCGGGGCCGGGTCGTCGAGCGCGAAGCGCATGTGGCCGAATACCTCCAGGGTGACAGTGCCGTACAACGACACCCAGCAGCGCAGGAAGACTTGGAGCGCGCCAAGCGGCAGGTCGGTGTCGAGCAGCGCCCGGTAGCGTTCGAGTTGTCCGCGCAACGAGGAGTCGATGGCATCGTCGGCTGGTACCTCGAACGGCTTGATCCGCCAGAGGTCGCGATAAAGGCGCAGGAAGATCCCGCCGAAGCGGAGCCCGCACTCCATCAGCGGATCCTCGTGGTAGAGGTCGACTCCGGGCAATGGGGTTCCGAAGATCAGGCCGAACTCGGGTGGATGCTTCACTGACCAGCGGCGAAAGGCCTGACAGGCGGTAATGAGCCCGAGTTCGGTCGCGAGAGCCGGCGCGTCGCCCTCGGCTGTGCTGCCCTGGGTATCGCCGCCCCGGATATCACCGCCGCCCTTGGTCTGGCCGCCGTCGGCGTCGTCGCCGGCGGTGTCGCCGTTCCCCGGGACATCGCTCGCCTCGACCAGCGCTGACCCGGACCTCGCGGGGGTACCGCTCGCCAGGGGCAGCGTTGCCCCGGCTCCGGCTGCTGCGTGCACGGCCTGTTCCACGTAATCGCTGAGTTCGGTGAAGACGTCGGCGACGACGTGATGGATCAGCTGCTCGTGGCTATCGAAGTACCGGTAAAGGGCCGGGGCCGTCATGCCCATCTCGCGGGCGATCGCCCGCAGCGAGATCGCCGCGCTGCCCTCGGTGATCAGCAGGCCCCTCGCCGTCTGGATGATCTCCTGGCTGGTCGCGGCCCTGACCCGCTCTCGCCTGGTCAGCATCGGCCCGCCCGCGACCGCCACGTCGGCTTCCACTACCGCTCTTCCTCCCCGCTGCTCGGCGTCCTGACGAACATCAGGTAAACGACCTTGACACTAGTTAACGCCGTGTGGCAAGTTTACATCGTAAACGTTTACAGCGTAAACAGGTGTGATAGGGGTAAGCAAGGTCGCTTCGCTGCGACTCGCAGAAGGGGCTGAGGATCGGATGTTCGATCGATGGGGACATGCCGTTTACCGCAAGCGCTGGCTGGTGCTCGCGATCGCGGCGCTCGGAGTGATCGTGTTCGCGGCCTGGGGAACCGGGGTGTTCGGCTCGCTCCAGTCGGCTGGCGGCTTCTGGTCGCCCAACAGCCAGAGCCAGCGCGAGGCCAACCTCGCCCAGCGGACCTTCGGCCGCGACTCCGGCGACGTGGTGGTGCTCTACTCCAGCCGTACCATGACCGTCAGCGACCCGGCATTCAAGTCGGCGGTCACGACGTCACTCGCCGCCCTTCCTGCCAGCCGGGTCGCCTCCACGCAGACCTACTGGTCGGCCAGGTCGCCGCAGTTCGCGAGCCGCAGCGGCAAGCAGACCTACGCCGTCATCGAGCTCAAGGGCGGCGGCGACCCGGCGAGGATCGCTAACTTCAAGGCGATCAACGGCGACCTGGCGGCGCCGGGCCGAACCACGCCGGGCCGGACGACACCCGACCTGACCACGCAGATCGGTGGCTTCATCCCGACGGAGTCGGCCATCAACCACGAGGTCACGAGTGACATCGGACGGGCCGAGGGCTTGTCCATGCCAATTTTGCTGATCCTTTTGCTTGTGATTTTCGGCAGTCTCGCCGCTGCAAGTCTTCCGCTGGCGATCGGTGGCATCGCCATACTCGGATCGTTCACCGCGTTGCGGCTGATCACGCTGGCCACCCCGGTCTCGATCTACTCGATCAATATCACCACGATCCTCGGACTCGGGCTCGCCATCGACTACGGCCTGTTCATGGTGGGCCGGTTCCGCGAGGAGCTGCGCAAGTCCGGCGACACCCAAGCGGCGCTGGCCAGGACGATGGCCACCGCTGGCCGCACCGTCGCGGTGTCGGGAATCACGGTGTCGGTGGCACTCGCTAGCCTGATGCTGTTCCCCGAGGTCTTCTTGCGGTCAATGGGGTACGGCGGGGTCGCGACCGTGCTGGTCGACATGCTCGCGGCGCTGACCGTGCTTCCGGCGTTGCTCGCCGTGCTCGGGCCGAAGGTCAACGCCCTGAGCATCAGCCGCCGGGTCGCGGCGCCCAGGGCCAGCGAGACGACCGGCGCCGCCGCCAGCGAGACGGCCGACGAGGCCGTCGGCGGCTGGTACCGGCTGGCCCGCAGCGTGATGCGCAGGCCGGTCGCGTACGCGGTCGCCATCGTGGTGCTGCTGCTCGCGCTGGGCGCGCCGTTCCTGCACGTGGTCTGGGGCGGCACCGACGCGAGGGCCCTCCCGGCGACCGCCCAGCCCCGGATCGTCACGCAAGCGCTCAGTCGCGACTTCCCAGGGAATCCGACCGCTCCGATCGAATCCCTGGTCAGCTTCGGCGGCCCGGTCGCGGCCTCGCCCGACCGCGGCGGCGACCTGCGGGCGTACGTCGCCAAGCTGGACAAGCTCCCCGGCGTGACCCGTGCCGAGGTGACCGGCATCCGGGGTGACGTCGCTCGGATCGACGTCGGCTACGGCGCCGACCCGATGTCGGTCGCGGCGAGGACGATCGTGGCGGATGCTCGGGCGGTGCCGCCGCCGGCCGGAGCGCAGGTGCTGATCGGCGGGCAGACCGCGCAGCTAGCGGACGAGCTGTCCAGCCTGGGGTCGGTGCTGCCGTGGATGGCGCTCGTCATGGCGGCCGCCACGTTCGTGCTGCTGTTCCTGGCGTTCGGCTCGGTCGTGCTGCCGCTCAAGGCGATCGTGATGAACGTGCTGTCGCTGTCGGCCACCTTCGGCGTGGTCGTCTGGGTATTCCAGTGGGGCCACCTGTCGTCGTTGCTGCGGTTCACGCCGACCGGGACGATCGACCCGTCGATGCCGATCCTCATGCTGGCGATCATCTTCGGGTTGTCCATGGACTACGAGGTGTTCTTGCTGTCGCGAATCAGGGAGCGCTACGACCTCACCGGCGATAACACCGCCGCCGTGGCCAGCGGACTGCAGCGGACCGGCGGGGTGATCACGAGCGCGGCGTTGCTGCTGGTGATCGTGATCGGCGCGTTCTCCGCGTCTGGCATCACGTTCATCAAGCTGATGGGCGTCGGCATGATCGTGGCCCTGATCGTTGACGCGACGATCGTGCGGGTGCTGCTCGTGCCGGCCACCATGCGCCTGCTCGGCCGGGCCAACTGGTACGCGCCAGGCCCGCTGCGCCGCCTCTACGCCAGGTACGGCATCTCGGAGTCCGAAGGCGCGGGCGAACCAAGCCCCACCCCGGAACTGACGGTTGCCGGTTACTAGGCGCCGAGGCCGAGCAGCAGGCCGCCGGCTTGCGTCGCCGGGGAACTCGTGATGAACATCGGGGCCCCGGCGGCCGGCGCCTCGATCCGCTGCCGCACCTCGGCGCCGTCGAGGCTGGTCACCGTGCCAAGCAGCTGGCCGCGAGCCACTTGCTCGCCGGGCGCCACGACCGGCTCCCACCAGCCGTCGTGCTCGCTGCGCAGCCAGATGAACCGGTTCAACCGGGTCGGCGCGGGCGAGGACTCGCTCCCGGCCGGCCGGCCGGCCATGCCCAGGTGCGCCAGCAGCCCGTCCAGCCCGCGCACGTGCATCGCGACCGAGGCAGCGTCCACGATCCCGCAGCCACCGGCCTCGGCGATGATCGCCGGTATCCCGACCTCGGCCGCCGCCGCGCTGCTCGTCCCGCCGACCGCCCGGTCAGGGCCAGGCTCCTGCCTGATCACGTACGGCAGCCCGTAGGCCAAGGCCAGGGCCAGCGCTCGCTCCTCGACCGCCCCGGCATCGTAGATCGCGAACGGCTCGAGCGCCTCGGGCAGGTCACCGCAGTGCGCGTCGACGACGGCGTCCGAGCCGGTGATCAGCGTCCTGAACACGGCGTCGGCGAACCGCTCGGTGAAGGAGCCGGCCGGGTCGCCGGGGAAGTTGCGGTTCAGGTTCTTGCCGTCCTCGGGTACCACGAACGGGCTGCGGGCGGTGAAGGCAGGCAGGTTCAGCACCGGCACCGCCCGCACGGTCCCGGCCAGCTCGCGCCCGGCCAGCCCGCCGGCCCACTGGCGCACCGCCGCCATCGGCACGTACTCGCACCCGTGCACCCCGGCGATGACGGTCAGCAACGGCCCGTCGCCCGACCCGGTGACCTCGATCACCGGTACCTCAAGCCCGGCGAGGTCGATCGCAGTGCGGCGCACCGTGGCAGCCATGGCTCAGTCCTTCCGCATCGCAGTGATCACGCTCTCGGCCGCGGCGGCGACCCGCAGCAAGCCGAAGTCATCGCCCCGCCGCCCGGCGAACTGGAGGCCGGCCGGCAGGCCAGCACACGGCACGGGCAGCGAGATCGCCGGATGCCCGGTCAGGTTGTAGGGGCCGGTGAAGCGGCCCTCGCCGTGGTCATCACCCGCGCCGAACGGCGGATCCTCCTCCGGGGCCTGGAAGCCGACCGTCGGCCCGGCGAGCACGTCCACCCCGGACAAGCTCGCCTCGACCGCCTCGGTGAGCTCGGCCTGGTCGGCCAGCGCCCGCGCGAAGTCGGCCTGCGAGACCGCGGCGCCGAAGCCAAGCAGCCCCCTGGTCCCGGCGCAATAGCGGCTCGTGTCCCTGCCACTGTGAACTCCACAAGCTTCAGCAGCAACAATTTCCCCCAGCGACTGCTCCCACCTTCTGGGTTGCTCGAGCCAGGGGCTAGTCAGTTCGCGTAGTTCCCACCCAGCGTCGGACAAGGCCGCCAAAACAGCCTCAAGCGCCCGCCGGACCGGAGGCGTCACCGACGGGTCGGCGAGTTGGGCAGTGAGCACTCCCACGGTGAACCGGTCCTGGTCGCGAGTGGCGGTCGCCACGGGCGGATCAAGATCGGCGAGCACGGCGAGCAGCCTGGCGGTGTCGGCCACGGTCGCCGTCAGCGGGCCGGCGTGATCGCAGCGCGGCGAGAGCGGGAAGATGCCGTCCACGGGAACGAGCCCGTAGCTCGGCTTGAGTCCGACGATGCCGCAATAGGCGGCCGGGATCCTGATCGAGCCGCCGGTGTCGGTCCCGATCGCGAGCTTGCAGACGCCGGCCGCGACCAGCGCGGCTGAACCGCCAGAAGAGCCACCCGAGGTGCGGGACGGATCCCTCGGATTGCGGGTGTCGCCGACCTGCGGATGGGCGAACCCGGCCGCGTACTCCAGGCACTGGGTCGCCGCGAACACCTCGGCGCCCGCCGCCCGCAGCCGCCGCACGATCGTCGCGTCGTCCTTGGCCGGGCCGGCGTCGCTGGCCGGGCTACCGCACCCGGTCGGGACGCCGGCGATCGCCACGATGTCCTTGACCCCGACCGGCTCGCCGGCCAGTGGCCCGCTCGCGGCCCGCTCCGGGGCGCCGCTCACCGCCGCGACCGCGTTGAGTGGCCGGCCGAGCCGCTCAAGCCGCTCGTAGGCGGCGAGCAGGTCAAGGTTGGCCCGCTCGCAGGTGCGGTGACCCTGCTCGATCGCGCCGACCAGTTCGATGATCCGGCTGATCAGCGGGGCCTGCGGGCTCACCAGGCCGCCGAGGATGGCCGTGACCTCGGTCGGCCGGTGCAGGACCGCCAGGTCACGGTAGATGCCGGAGTGGCTCTTGGCCGACCGCCGGTTGAAGTCGGCCAGCCGGGCGAGGGAGCCTTCGAGGTCAGCGGGGTCGAACCCGTCGAGCGGCATGGGCGGGACGGGTGCCTGGGCCAGCACCTGCCGGGCGATCTCGATCATCAGCGGCTGGTAGGCCGGGTCATCGAGCGTGTCGGCGATCGGCAGGTCGCTGACCGCGCCGGCCGCGAGCATCGCGCCGTAGGCTTCCTTGGCCCAGATGTAGCCGAGTACCCGATCGGTGACCTGGGCGTCGGCGATGTCCCTGGCCAGCGCGGTGACCCGCTCGCTGATCGTCCCGTCGGTCTCCCCGACCATGAACGTGGCCCGGTTGCCGCGCAGCACGACGCCGGGCGAGATGACGTCGGCGCCGAAGTTCACGCACGCCTCGACGACCCGGCCAGCGCCTGCTGCTTCGGTGAGGACGGCCGTGTTTAGCCCGTTCTGGAGCGAGACGACGTAGCCGTCACCTCGCAGGCGCCCGGATACGGCCGCCGCCGCGACCGCCGTGTGGTGCGCCTTGACGGCGATCAGCACCGGGCAGTCGAGCGTCGCCGGCAGGTCGGCGGCCAGCACGGCCCGCGGCTGAGCGGTGAATTCCTCGACCGGGCCGGTGATCTGCAGGCCCGATTCGCTGACCGCGCGGACGACTCGCGGGTCCGCGTCGGCGACCAGGACATCGTGCCCATCCCTGGTCAGACCAGCCGCGACAGTCCCGCCGATCGCTCCGCACCCAATCACCACGTAACGCACGGCTCGGAACGTTACAACACGGTAACACCATCGGTCTAGTATCGACCCACTATTTACAAGTCGCCGGATTGAGTCCAGATTATGAAAAACAAAGGTTTGTCCAGCTGGGCGAGCGAGGCTGCCGGCTACGGACCAAGCAGTGCTGGTCCTGGCAGTGCTGGTCCGGGCGAGGCTGGTCTGCGGGCGAGCGGGGCTCGTCCGCAGAAGGCGAGCGGCGTGGCTTGCCGTGGAGTGAGCGGCCGGGTGCCAGGCCGCCGGATCTAACTCAATCGACCGGATCCAGTGCCGGGGCCAGCTCGGCTGGCCAGGTCCGTCACCGTTCCGCTTTGGTGTCCCGGTCGCGGGTTACCGGGTTTTGCGCCGGGGCTGGGTCTCGGTCATCAGGTCAGGACCGGTGGCTGGGTTCTTGACCGCCGGGTTCAGTAAGCGGCTGATGTTCAGGCCGCAATATCTAGGGAGCTTGCGTGAGAGTTAAATTCACCGCGGCGAAGGCCCTGGCCGCGGCCAGCGCAGTCCTCGTGCTGGCCGCTTGCGGATCAGGGGGGAGTTCGTCATCGACTGGTTCCGGCAGCTCAGGCGGTTCAGGCACGCCTGTGCGCGGCGGCAACCTCATCTTCGACGCCGTGCAGGACGCGCAGTCGATGAACAACACGACCGTCTTTGACAACAACTCGATCTGGATCTTCGAGCAGATCTTCCAGCCGCTGTACACGGTGACGAACAACGGCAAGGGCGTGATGCCGTGGCTGGCCACCGGCTACACGGTCTCGAAGAACAAGCTGACCTACACGTTCACTCTGCGCAAGGGCGTCAAGTTCTCCAACGGCCAGCCGATGACCTCGGCCGACGTGAAGTTCTCGATCGACCAGAACCGTAAGGCGACCGCAGGCTGGGCGTACCTGGACTCGGCGATCTCCTCGGTCGATGACCCGAGCCCCGACACCGTGGTCATCAACCTGAAGTTCCCGTGGGCGCCGCTGCTCGCCGACCTGTCGATCTTCGCCAACGGCATCATCCCGAACAACTATGACGGCCAGACCGAGGCGGAGTTCTACACCCACCCGATCGGCACCGGCCCGTTCAAGTGGGACTACTGGCACAAGGGCCAGGCGCTCAAGCTCGTGCGCAACCCGTACTACTGGCAGAAGGGCAAGCCCTACCTGAACAGCGTCACCTGGGAAGACGTGCCTAGCGACAACACCAGGGAACTGAACCTCAAGGGCGGCCAGGCCCAGATCGACCAGACCCCGGCCTGGGCGACGGTCTCGAGCCTCAAGACCACTCCCGGCGTCGACATGGACCTGTTCAACTCGACCCAGACCAACTACCTGGCGTTCAACGAGCTGCGCAAGCCGTTCCAGGACGTGCACGTGCGCCGCGCGATCTCGTTCGCGATCAACCGGGAGTCCCTGGTCAAGGCCGTGCTGTTCGGTAACGGCAAGCCGGCCAACTCGCTGTTCCCGCCGCAGGTGCCGTTCTATCAGGCCGCGACCCAGGGCCTGCAGTACAACCTGACCGCGGCCAAGGCTGAGATGGCCAAGTCGAGCGTGCCGCACGGCTTCACCACTGACATCCTCGTCCCGTCCGGCAACTCGGACTACGTCACGATCGCCACGATCCTGCAGTCCGAGCTCAAGCCGCTCGGCATCAAGCTGAACATCACGCAGCTCGATCCCAACACGGTCAATGAGGACGAGCAGACGCTGAAGTACGACATGGTGCTGACGCTCTGGACGATGGACATCCCCGACCCGGACGAGCTAGCCACGTTCGCGGTCGACCCGAAGTCGGGCGCGCGGTCCTTCTTCACCGCCTACGACAACCCGACCGTGGTCAAGGACACCCACGCGGCCGAGGTCACGTCTGACCCCGCCGCCCGGCAGAAGCTCTACAACATCATCCAGGCCGACTCGGCGGCGGATGCGTTCATGGCGTACCTGTACTACTCGCCGTATCCGTACGCGACCACGAGCAACGTGCACGGCTTCTACGTGACGCCCCTGGGCAACATGCACATGGAAGACGTTTGGTTGAGTAAGTAGAGCTTTCAGCTCTACTTACTCAACAAGCTGAGGCTGTGCTGGCCCAGGGGGGCGACCCCCTGGAACCCCCGCTGTCGCCGTCGGGGCGCGAAGCGCCCCGACGGCGACCATGCGCCCAAATCCGCGAGAACTTGGGGTGATGGCTGTTGGGACGGATGGCGTTCGTCTTCCAGCGTCTGCTGATGCTGATACCCGTGGCAATCGGCGTGACGATCATCGTGTTCTTCATGATCCACTTGATCCCTGGCGACCCGGCCAGGACCATACTCGGCATTCACGCGACGCCAAGGGCGATCGCGATCCTGCACAAGCAGTGGGGCCTTGACCGGCCGCTGGCTGACCAGTACTGGCTGTTCATGGACCGGCTCGTGCACGGCAACCTGGGCCAGAGCCTGTACTACGGGGTTCCGGCCGGGCCACTGATCTGGAGCCACCTCCCGGCCACGCTCTGGCTGGTGATCTACGCGGCTATCCTCGCCATCGGAATCAGCGTGCCCCTGGCCATGATCGCCGCCAGCCGCAAGGATGGCGTCCGCGACCACATCGTCCGGGCGGTACCGCTGGTCGGCCTCGGGATGCCGCCGTTCTGGCTCGGCATCCTGCTGATCTACGCGCTCGCCGTCAACGTGCACTGGTTCCCGACCAGCGGCTACGGCACCGGCTTCTTCGGCCACCTGCACTCGATGTTCTTGCCCGCGCTGGTCGTGGCGATCGCGCTGGCCCCTGTGGTCATCCGCAGCCTGCGAGCCAGCATGCTCAACGTGCTCGGCGCCGAGTACATCACGACCGCGAAGTCCAAGGGCGTGCCCGGCTACCAGTTGTTCTTCCGGCACGTGCTGCGCAACGCGGTCATCCCGGCGGTAACCGTGCTCGGCATCAACATCGGGTTCCTGATCGGCGGGACGGTGATCATCGAGAACGTCTTCGCCATCCCTGGCATCGGCCAGCTCATGATCAATTCCATCTTCGAGCGCGACTTCCCCGTCGTCCAGGGGGTGACGCTGGTGTTCGGGGTCCTCGTGGTCCTGGTCAACCTGCTCGCCGACCTGTCCTACGCGGCGCTCGACCCAAGAGTCAGGTTCGACCGGTGAGCGGCGTCGTGCCGGAGGCGCGCAAAGTGAGCACCGTGCCGGAGGCGCGCAGATGAGCACAATCACGTTCCCGAGTGAGGCTCCGCCGCCTGAGTTCATGGTGCAGCCTGATGCCCAGGCCCAGCCGCGCCGGGTCCGGCGCTGGTACACCCAGCCCGCCCTCGCCACCGGCGGCGTGCTCATGCTCATCATCGTGGCGGCCGCGGTGTTCGCCCCGCTGCTGACCCCCTACAACCCGATCGTTCAGAACCTCAACGCGACCCTGCTGCCGCCGAGCGCGCACCACCTGCTCGGGACCGACCAACTCGGCCGGGACGTGTTCGCCAACCTCCTCTACGGCCTGCGCAACGACCTGCGAATCGCGGCTATCGCCGTCCTGTTCCCCTTCTGCATCGGGACCGTGCTCGGCAGCGTGGCCGGCTACTTCGGCGGCTGGCTCGACGCGGTGATCATGCGACTGGTCGACATCGTCGTCGCGTTCCCCTTCTACGTGCTGATCATCGCGCTGGTGTTCGTGCTCGGCCCCGGCCAGCGCAGCATCTACATCGCGATCACGCTGGTCGGCTGGGTGTCCTACGCGAGGATCGTGCGGGGCGAGATCCTCGTCGCCAAGCGCCAGGACTACGTGCTGGCCGCCAAGTCCGGCGGCCTGTCGGCGATGCGGATCATCGGCAAGCACCTGATCCCGAACGTGATCAGCCAGGCGATCATCTACGCCATGTCGGACATCGTGCAGGACATGCTGGCGATCGTGACGCTCGGCTACTTCGGCCTCGGCATACCGCCGCCCACGCCTGACCTCGGGACGATGATCAACAACGGTCAGAACTTCATCACGACCCACTGGCAGCTGACCACGTTCCCCGGCTTGGCCGTGGTGCTCGTCGGGCTGGCGCTCTCGCTGATCGGCGATGGCCTCGCCGACCTGATCAGGCCAGGTCAGTGATGCCGGGGCCGATCACGACCGAGCCGCCAGCCGGCGCCACTGGCACCATGCTCGAGGTCGAGGACCTGCGCGTGCAGATCACGTCAAGGAACGGGCTCGTCCGCGCGGTGGACGGCGTCTCGCTCGACGTCGGCCGGGGCGAGGCGCTCGGGCTGGTCGGGGAATCAGGCTCGGGCAAGAGCATGACCCTGCGCGCGATCCTCGGCGTGCTGCCGCCTGAGGCCAAGATCACCTCGGGCCGGATCCTGCTCGACGGCACCGATCTGGTACCGCTCCGCAACTCCGACCTGAATCACATCCGCGGCCCCAAGATGTCGATGATCTTCCAGGAGCCGATGAGCGCGCTGAACCCGGTGATGCGAGTCGGCTACCAGATCGCCGAGGGCCCGCGCATCCACCTCGGCTACAGCCGGGCCCAGGCGCACGAGCGCGCGCTCGACCTGATGCGGCGGGTCGGCATACCCGATCCCGAGCGCCGGTTCCGTGCCTTCCCGCACGAGTTCTCCGGCGGCATGCGGCAGCGCGTGATGATCGCGATCGCGTTGTCCTGCGAGCCCGAGCTCATTCTCTGTGACGAGCCGACCACCGCCCTGGACGTCACCATCCAGGACCAGATCCTGCGCCTGCTGGCCCGGCTGTGCCGGGAAACAGGCGCGAGCCTGATCTTCGTCACGCACGACCTTC
>DATKFV010000135.1:0-4459 GCA_035511035.1 Streptosporangiaceae bacterium | reverse complement strand
GCCGGGACCAGCCCGGCGGTCACGCGCGGCGCCACGCCCGCACCGACGGCTGACCACACCCCGGCAACGTTGCGAGCGTCGGACTGGGACGCGCTCGGGCGCGAGCTGTCGACCAGGAAACTGGTGCGGCCGGGGGAGCCTGGCTACGGGACCGCCAAGCTGCTATTCGACCCGAAGTTCGACTCGATCAGCCCGGCCGGGATCGCCTACTGCGCGGTACCCGCCGACGTTAGCGCGTGCCTTGCCATCGCGCGCACGTTCGGGCTCAAGGTCGCGGCCAGGTCGGGCGGGCACAGCTACGGCGGCTGGTCGACGACCTCGGGGCTGGTGATCGACGTCAGCCGGATGTCGCGCGTCAAGGTGAGCGCCGCCGCCGGGACGGCCACGGTCGGCGCGGGCACCTTGCTGATCGACCTATACAACCAGCTGGCCAGCCGCGGGCTCGCGGTTCCTGGCGGCTCCTGCCCGACCGTGGGCATCGCCGGCCTCGCGCTCGGCGGGGGAGTGGGAGTGATCGGCCGCAAGCTCGGGCTCACCTGCGACAACGTGGTCGGCGTACAGATCGTGACCGCCGACGGAGTGGTCCACGACACCAGCGCTAGCTCCGACCCCGACCTGTTCTGGGCTTGCCGGGGCGGTGGCGGCGGCAGCTTCGGCGTCGTGACCTCCTTCACCCTGCGCACCCACCCCGCGCCCGACCTGGTGCTGTTCTACCTGCAATGGCCATGGTCGGCGGCGGCCAGCGTGATCGACGCCTGGCAGCGCTGGGCTCCGGCGGCACCCGATGACCTGTGGTCCAACCTGCACCTCGCGGCCGGGCCTGGCATCTCCCCCCAGCTGAGCGTCGGCGGCACCTACGCGGGCAGCGTCAGCGGGGCCCAGTCCCTGCTCAGCAAGCTCTATGCCGCCGCCGGGTCAGCGCCGCCAGGCCCGTTCGTGCAAAGCGAGGGGTACCTGACAGCCATGCTGGTGGAGGCGGGCTGCTCCACGCTGTCGGTCGCGCAGTGCCACCTGCCGTCCCAGAACCCGGCCGGCCAGCTTGGCCGGCCACCCGAGTATGCCAAGTCGGACTTCTACACCAAGCCGCTGTCACCCGCAGGCATCGCGACCCTGCTGGCCCAGGTCGAGAAGATGCAGCAAGTCAACGGCGCCAGCGGTGCCTCCGGCGGGGTCGCGTTCGACGCGTTCGGCGGCGCCATCAACCGGGTCAGCCCGGCGGCCACGGCGTTCGCGCACCGCGACGCGCTGTTCCTGGCCCAGTACAGCACGAGCTGGACGCCGGCGCCCGGCCATCCCGCCGCCGGGAAGGGAACCGCGCCGGTCGAGAACCAGCTGGCCTGGCTGCGGTCATTCCACGCGGCGATGCGGCCGTTCGCGAGCGGGCAGGCCTACCAGAACTACGCCGACCCCGACCTGGCAGACTGGCAGCGTGCCTACTACGGTGCTAACTATCCTCGGCTTCAGCGAGTCAAGGCTGCCGTCGATCCGGCCGACGTCTTCAAGTTCCCGCAGTCGATCGAGCTGCCAGCCTGACTCCGCCCGCTCCCCGGCCGTCAATGGTGGGGGGTCAGCAGGCCGAGGATCAGCACGCCGATCCCGAAGGCGAGAAGGGCGGTAATGACTCCGTTTTTATGCCGGGACTTTCGGTATCCAGGTATTTTGGCCTTCGTGGATTTTACGTCACCGTGAGACGCGTAGGCACGGTTCGCATACCAGCCAAGCGCGAACCCCGCGGCGAGGAACATGAGTACCAGTAGTCCGTAGGCCGAGCCCATCGAAAATGCCTTTCCCCCAGCTACCGGCCTTCAGAGAGATTTCGGAAGGACCAGCGTCAGTCTTCCCAGCTGGCTTGCGTCTCTACCAGGAGAATGCGCAGGTGGCGAAGTCTTTACGCTGATCTAGGCATTGCCAGGGGTTTAAGCACAGGAAAGGGAGAATAGCGAAATGAAGGAATCCCTCACAGCCGAGACGGTGACGATTACCGGTCACGGCGGCGAGCAGATCGAGGCCTATCTCGCCACGCCGAAGGACGCCGGCTCCTTCGGCGGCGTCGTCGTGATCCACCACATGCCCGGCTATGACTCATCGAGCAAGGAGATCACCAGGAAGTTCGCTGCGCACGGCTATATCGCGGTCATGCCGAACCTGTACCACAGGGACGCGCCGGGCGCGAGCCCGGACGACGCCGCCGCGACCGCCCGCGCCAAGGGCGGGGTGCCGGACGAGCGCCTGGTCGGCGACGTCGGCGGGGCGGCCGACTACCTGCGCAGCCAGCCTGGCAGCAATGGCAAGGTCGGCGTGATCGGCTACTGCTCGGGCGGCCGCCAGTCCTTCCTCGCCGCTTGCAGCCTGCCGCTCCAGGCCGCCGTCGACTGCTACGGCGCCGCGGTCGTGCATGTGCGCGAGGGCGCCCCGGCCAGCATGAAGCCGATCGTCGGCCTGGCCAAGGACCTGTCCTGCCCGCTGCTCGGCCTGTTCGGCGCCGACGACCAGTTCCCGCCGCCCGCCGAGACCGCCGAGTTGTCGGCCGTGCTCGACAGCTTCGGCAAGCCGCACGAGTTCCACACGTTCGCCGGAGCGGGGCACGCGTTCTTCTCGCCCGACCGGCCGTCCTACCGGGTCGACGCGGCCAACGAGGGCTGGGCGAAGATCTGGGAGTTCTTCGGGGAGAACCTCGCTAGCTGAAAGGCGGTCTCGTTATGTGCACGTATATCACCGAGAATATTCCGGCGACGGGCAGCGGCAAGGGCGCGAATGGCTGGTTCGGGCTCAACGAAGTGAATGTCTACTTCGACCACCCGGTGCATGCCCCGGCCGACCACACGCTCAATATCGACTTCATCAACTCCGACAAGGGCCCATCGGCGCGCGTCGCGGTCGAGCTCACGGCGCAGACCGCCAGGGCGTTGGTGCAGGCGATCGAGGCCACGCTGGCGGCCGTGCCCGCTGGGGTGATCTAGCCGACCGGTCCCTGGCGGGCGCTAGTCTCGAAGTCGGCCCGCAGGCGCTGCTATCGCGACGCCTGCGGGCCGACTTCGCGCAAAGGGTGAATGTCGGTATCTGGTGCGAGGATCGGTGCATCGGATGGATGAATGGCAGGAGGCGGACATGAGGCTGCGGGTCGACAGGGACGCGCTTGGCGAAGCCGTGGCCTTTGTCTCGCGGGTGCTGCCGTCTAGGCCGGTGGTGCCGCTGCTGTCGGGAATGCTGATCGAGGCCGATGAGGGCGGCCTGACGATCTCCTGCTTCGACTACGAGGTCTCGGCCAGGTGCCGGGTCGCCGCCGAGGTCATCGAGCCGGGCACGGCCCTGGTGCCGGGGCGCCTGCTCGCCGAGATCACCCGCAGCCTGCCGGGCAGGCCGGTCGAGTTCTCCGTGGACGCCGGCACGCTGAACCTGGTGTGCGGCAGCGCCGAGTTCGGCCTCGTCTGCCTGCCGATCGAGGACTACCCGGCGCTGCCGAGCTCGCCCGAGCCGGTCGGCGTCGTCGACGGCGGGCTGTTCGCCGCGGCCGTGGCCCAGGTCGCCTCGTCCGCCAGCCGGGACGACACGCTGCCGATGCTGACCGCCGTCTGCGTGGACATCGAGGGCGAGACGCTGACGCTCGCCGCGACCGATCGGTACCGGCTCGCGGCCAGGAAGGCGTCGTTCACCCCGTTCGACCCCGACGTCAAGGCGGTCGTCCTCGTCCCGGCCAGGATCATGACCGAGGCCGCCCGCGCCCTCGGCAGCGGTGCGCCGGTCACCCTGGCGTTCAACGCGGGCAACGAGGGGCTGATCAGCTTCGAGGCCGCCGACCGTCGGCTGACCGCGCGGCTCATCGGCGGCGAGTTCATCAAGTACGAGAGCCGATTCGCCGGCGAGTTCGGCTGCTACGCCGATCTGCCCGCCGCCCCGATGATCGACGCCGTCAGGCGCGCCTCCCTGGTGGCCGACCGCGCGGGCCCGGTGCGGCTGACCTTCAGCGAAGGCCGCCTCGTCATCGAGGCACACGCTGAGGGCCGCGCCCGGGCCGCCGAGACCGTCCCCGCCGACTTCACCGGCGACCAGCCGGTGATCTCGTTCAACCCGCACTACCTGCTCGACGGGCTCCTAGCCGCCGCCGCGGTCGGCTCGTCGGGGGCATCCGCCGCCGGGGCAGAGCCCGGCGACTCCTCCTCGGCGGACTCTGCCCCGGCCGAGCCGGGCAAGATCAGGCTGGAGTTCAACACTCCCGCCAAGCCCGCCCTCATCACCTGGACCGACGACACCTCCGACCCCCGCGAAGATCCCGCCGGAGCCCCTGCCGACTTCCGCTATCTCCTAGTCCCCCTCCGAGTCCCCGACCGCGCCTAGCTCCATCGGGGGCGTTCCGGATGCGCTTCTGGCCCAGCCCGGCGCGCCCAGCCCAGCCCCGGCGCGGCCAGCCCTGCCCCGGCGCGCCCAGCCCAGCCCCGGCGCGCCCAGCCCAGCCCCGGCG
>DATKFV010000134.1:0-4069 GCA_035511035.1 Streptosporangiaceae bacterium | reverse complement strand
ATCGCCCGGTCGAGGACGTAGCTGGCGGCCCTTGGCGCCGCCACCTTGATCGCGGCGATCTCGGTCCGCGCGCCCTTCGCGCCGACGTTGTCGATCAGCCAGGCGGCCTTGAGCACGAGCAGGCGGGCCTGCTCGATCGCCAGCCGGGATTCGGCGATCCACTCCTGCACGACGCCGTGCCGGGCGATCAGCGAGCCGAAGGTGGAGCGCGACGACGCCCGGGCGCACATGAGCTCAAGCGCCCGCTCGGCCGCGCCCAGGCTGCGCATGCAGTGGTGGATGCGGCCGGGCCCGAGCCGGGCCTGGGCCATCATGAAACCGCCGCCCTGCGGGCCGAGCAGGTTCTCGGCCGGGACGCGCACGTCGTCGTAGTGGATCAGCGCGTGGCCGCCGTGCGGCCCGTCGTCGTAGCCGAAGACCGAGGTCGAGCGCTCGAGGGTGACGCCCGGGGTGTCCAGCGGGACGATGATCATCGAGTGCCGCGCGTGCCGCTCGGCGCCGATGTCGCTGACGCCCATCACGATCGCGAACGTGCACTCGGGCCGCATCGCGCCGCTCGACCACCACTTGCGCCCGCTGACGATGTACTCGTCGCCGTCGCGGGTGATCCTGGTCGCGATGTTGGTGGCATCCGACGACGCGACGTCCGGCTCGGTCATCGAGAAGCAGGAGCGGATCTCCGCCTCGAGCAGCGGCCGCAGCCACCGTTCGTGCTGGTAGTCAGTGCCGAACATGGCGATCAGCTCCATGTTCCCCGTGTCGGGGGCGGCGCAGTTCATGGCCTCGGGCGCGAGGCCCATGGAGCGCCCGGACAACTCGGCGATGGGGGCGTAGTCGAGCACGGTCAGGCCGGCCCCGAACCGCTCGTCCGGCAGGAACAGGTTCCACAGGCCCTGCTTGCGCGCGACCTCCTTCAACCCGGCGAGCACCTCGGGGGTGCGGAAGGGGTCGCCCGCGGCGGTGTTGGCGGCGGCCTGCTGGTGGTAAGCGGGCTCGGCCGGGTACACGTGCTCGGCCAGGAACGCCCGTACCTGGTCCTGAAGCTCTATCGAGCGCTCGCTGTGGTTGAAGTCCATGCCCTCTCCTCGGCTGGATCGGCTGGTCGGCTGGTCGGCTGGTCGGCTAGTCGGCGAGCAGGCCGAGGGCCGCGTCAAGCAGTTGCGGGACTCGGTCGCCCATGTGCGCGAACCCCTCCCCTACGGTCTTGCCCTGCAGGTACCGATAGTGGATGCCCTCGGAGATGACCGCGAGCTTGTAGTAGCCGAAAGCGATGTACCAGTTCAGCTGCGACAGGTCGCGGCCCGCGCCGGCCGCGTACCGCGCGGCCATCTCCTCGGCGCTGAGAAAGCCGTTGTCCGGGCTCATGGCGGGCATGACGCCATCGCTCACGGCGGCGAGGCTGTGGTAGACGGCGAGCAGCCCCACATCGGCCAGCGGGTCGCCCAGGGTGGCCATCTCCCAGTCGACGACGGCGGCGATGCCGCTGACGTCCCGCCGGTAGATGACGTTGGTGAGCCGGTAGTCGCCGTGCACGATGGCCGGCGCGCCCTGCGCGGGCATGGCGGCGGTGAGCCGTTCCACCACCTGGTCGAGTTCGGGGCGCGGCGTCGTCTCCGATGCCTGCCACTGGGCATGCCAGCGCTTGACCTGGCGGGCGAGATACCCGTCGGGGCGGCCGAAGTCGGCCAGGCCGATGCTCGCCGGATCGATCGAGTGCAGTTCGAGCAGGGTGTCCACCAGCTGCTCGCACGCCTGCCGCGCCTGCTCCGGTGTAAGCGCCGCCAGCCTCTCGGGCTGGTCGAACACAACCCCGTCGACGAAGGACATCAGGTAGAACGGGGCGCCGAGCACCGCCGGGTCGGCGCAGAGCGCGTAGGCGGCCGGCACCGGCACGTCGGTGACGCCGAGCGCGCTGATCACCCGGAACTCGCGCGCCATATCGTGCGCGCTCGGCAGCACGTGCGCGAGCGGCGGTCGGCGCAGCGCCCACACCGACCCGCCATCGGTGATCCGGTACGTCAGGTTGGACTTGCCCCCCGCCACCAGCTCGCCATCGATAGGCCCTCGGCGCAGGCCGGGACGCTCGTCGTCAAGCCATTGCGTCAGTGCGGCAAAGTCGACGCCAGGGAGCCCGCTCACGACGTCACCGTACAGACCAGGCAAGTTCGTCCGCAAGACGCCGCCCGGCCGCCCGAGCTGTTTGCCCCGCTGTCCTAGGATGAAAACGAGCGCCAAGAGCTTGCCGGGGTCGGGCTCGGATATGGAGCTGGGTGTTATGCCTAGTGTGAAGAATGCCGTCCGGCGGCCGGGACCCCTCGGCCAGCCGGCCAGTGAACGCGAGCCCGCGGACGGCCGCGCCGCGAGGTCGGTCCGCTCGCGCCGCGCGATCGTCGACGCCATGCGCGCGCTGCACGCCGAGGGTGACCTCCGGCCGACCGCCCCGCGCGTCGCCGAGCGGGCCGGGGTGTCGGTCCGCACCGTCTGGCAGCAGTTCGCCGACATGGAGACGCTGCTGGTCGAGGCCAATCGGCGCGACTTCGAGATCTTGAAATCGCTGGCGAAACGGATCGATCCTGACTTGCCGCTGGGCGCGCGAGTCGCGGGCTTCACCAGCCAGCGGGCGCGGATCCTGGAGCAGATGACCCCGACCTGGCGGGCGGCCCGCATTCACGAGCCGTTCTCGGCCGAGCTCGCGCGCAGTCGGGCGACGACGCTGGCGAAGGCCAAGTCGGAGCTGGAGACGGTCTTCACGCCGGAGCTGGCCGAGCTGCCGGGGAAGCGGCGCCAGTGGCTACTGGACGGCCTGCACGCGATCAGCATCTGGTCGTTCTGGGAGTCGCTCCGGACCGAGCTCGGCCTCGGCCTGGACCAGGCCGAGGAGCTCTTCCGCCACACTTTCACCGCTCTGCTGGCCGAGGCGGGGTTCGCCGCCGAGCCCGGGTTCGCCTAGCCGCCGAGCCCGGGTTCGCCTAGCGGCCGAGGCCGCGTTCTCCTCGCCGCCAACGCGGCGGGGTTCTCCTAATTGCAATGTTCGCAGCGTGAGTGGCCCCGATCACACCATTGAATTCGCACGTACCGTGCGACTATCTTGACCGTACGCCCCAGTTCGTCGGGGCGGCCGACAAAGATGATGGCGAGGTCAGTATGAGTGTGACCACGGAAGATACCGATATCAGCCGCCCCGGCGGCGGTGCATCGTGGCTGTGGCAACGACAGCTCGCGTCGTATCCCGATACCGGCCGCCGTATGTTCTTCCTGGCGGTTACCGTGCTGGCCACGATCATGCTCTATTACGAGCTGTACGTTGCCGGCTCGGTGTCGACGCTGATCCTGGCCAACCTGCACGCGTCCTTCAACTTCTTCGTGTACCTGCTGGCCTTCGGAAACCTGATCGGCGCGTTCGGCTCGCTGCTGGCCGGGATCACCGACCGGTTCGGCCGGGCCAACGTGGTGGTCGGAGGGCTGCTGGTCACCGGCATCCTGACCGCCTTCGTCCTGCCGAACGCGACCAACAAGTGGGCCTACGGCATCGAAGGGTTCGCCGTCGGCCTGGTCGAGGGCATGTGCCTGGTCGCCACCCCGGCTCTGATCCGCGACTTCTCCCCGCAGATGGGGCGGGCCACCGCGATGGGCTTCTGGACCGTCGGCCCGGTCGCCGGCAGCCTGATCGTCGCGGTCGTCGGCAGCGCCACCGTCCCCGCCGTCGTGACCGACGACCGGATCTGGACCGATCAGTACATCTACTGCGGCATCGCGGGCCTCGTGGTCTGGCTGATCGCCCTGGTGGGGCTCAGGGAGCTCTCGCCTCGGCTGCGCGACCAGCTGATGGTGTCCATCCGCGACCGCGCCCTGGTCGAGGCACGGGCCAAGGGGCTCGACATCGAGGCGGCCCTCAAGCACCCGTTCCGCCAGCTGCTCAAGGTCGACATCGTCGTCTCCGCGTTCGCGGTGTCGGTCATGCTGCTCATCTACTACACCGCCGTCGGGTTCTCGCTCATCTACCTGACCACCGTGTTCGGCTTCTCGGTCAAGGACGGCAACGGCCTCGGCAACTGGAACTGGGGCTTCA
>DATKFV010000133.1:0-34629 GCA_035511035.1 Streptosporangiaceae bacterium | reverse complement strand
GGAGTCAGGGGCGTCAGCCCCGTAGCGAGCCCGAATAGTCTGCTGAGCCTTCCAGCCCAGCACAATCGATATCGCGAGCAAGGCGAATACCGGCACGAACAGCCATCGAACGGCGTTTACCATTATGTTACGGGTGCAATGTTGCTATCCCCGGACAGGAGCTAGCGATGAGGTGCCTGGTCGCCGCCGCTGTCGCCCTGCTTATGGCTGCGGGATGCACGGCATCCCCAGGAACCACGAGCACCGGCCAAGGCGGGAGCGCCCACCAGGGCGGAGGCGCCAATGGACCGGGCTCCGGATCCTCGGGAGCACCGCGAGTAACCGTCCGGCTGGGGTTCGTTGCCAATGTCACCCAGAGCCCGGCGATAGTCGGGATCCGCGAGCGCCTGTTCGCGGCGAACCTGGGTCGGGCCGTCGCCCTGCGGCCCGTCGCATTTGCCAGCGACAGCGCCGAGGCCGCGGCGCTGTCGGCAGGAAGGCTTGACGTCGCCTATGCCAGCCCCGACACGATTCTGAAGGTTCTGTCAGCCCGTCGCGCCAGTCGCATCGTCGTCATCTCGGGAGCGTCGGCGGCCGAACCGGAATTGGTCGTCGACCATCGGCTGGACGCACCATCGGAACTCCCTGGCCACACCCTCGCAGTTCCCACTACCGATGGCGCGCAGGAGATAGCCTTGCGCGGCTGGCTTGCGATACATCATCTCAGCGTCGGAACCAGTCACGGCATCGCCGTCACGGCCATCTCGCCTGGCTCGGCGCTTATTGCCGCTTTCCGGTCAGGCAAAATCGCTGGAGCGATCGAGCTTCCCCCTTGGGACATCGAACTGGCCACGGCCGGCGGGCGAGTCCTCGCCCGCGGCCTAGACTTTCCGGGCTCGTCAGATTCGGCCACGGCTAACCTGGTAGTCACCCGCAAGTTTCTCGATTCGAATTCGGCCGCGGTGTACGCCCTGCTCAAAGGTCAGGTCCAGGCCAACGACTTCCTGCATCGCTTCCCGCTGCAATCCAGTCAGGCGATTGCGGCGGCCCTGGCTGCGGCCGGTCATCCGATTTCGTCCAGTCTCCTCGCGTTGTCCATGGCCCAAGTCAGCTTCACCGACGATCCGCTCGCCCGATCGCTGGCCGCGCAGGCACGCGAGGCGACGGCCGATGGCTTTGCCGCCCCGGCCGCCGTGCCACCAGGGCTTTACGACTTCGCGCCCCTGGACCTTGTCCTGCGCGCCGACGGCGAGCCACCGGTAACCAGCTGATTACCAGGCCACCCCTCCAGAAAATACCCGGACACTGGTAGAGATTAGGCTTGCGAAGATCACGTCTGAAGGGCTTAGCCTGGCAAGGCTTAGGCTTCGCAGGAATCTAGCCACATCGGACGCGGCCAGCAGGAGAGCGATCAGATGGGAGAGATGGCGCCCGGAGCCGGGAGCCTTTCGGCCTTGTCCGCTGAACCCGGGTTCACTATGGAGCAAGTGCTCCAGTCACTTCGCGTGAGCGCTGAGGCAACGGCAATCTATCTTCTGATGTCAGCGGAGCCTGACATCGACCCGGCCGAGCTGAGCGCCCGGTCCGGACTGGCCGGGCCGGACCTCGATGCGGCTATCGCTCAGCTAGCCGACCTGGGCCTCGTCGAACCAGCAGCTACCGGCCAGGCCGGCTCGGTCGGGCGGGCCGCCTTCCATCTCGCCGACCCGGAACTCGCCTTCGCCGCCTGGCTGCGCAAGAGGGAAGCGGAGCTTGGCCGCCAGCGACAGGAACTCGCGGACGCCAAGGCCGCTATCGCGGTTGCCGCTACCGCGTACCAGACATCGGCGGGATACTCGGCCTACTCCGCCCGCCTGCTCCTGTCGCAGCAGGAGGCTGTCGACCGCGCCCACCAGCTCATGGCCAACGCGGTCGATAAGTGCCTCATAGCCCTGCCTAACCCGCTGAGGACGCTCGGCCAGGCCGGAGCGCTGCTCACCGAACTCGCCGCCGCTGGCGCCCGGGTAGCGATCATCTGCGGTGATGTGGCCCGGTCGGCATCTGGCCGAGCCAGTCTTGACGACCTAGAGCAAGGCGGCGTCCAGATCCGCACGCTCCCCTTGGTCACCGTACCGCTGCTAGTCGGCGATCATCCGCCGACGGCCCTGCTCTGGCCCGGAGTGACGGACACCTCTGAGCCGGCGGTGCTGGCCCGCGGTGCTGGCCCGCGATCCTGTCTTCGCCAGGGTGGTCGCCGGGATCTTCGAGAGTCACTGGGATCTGGGCACGCCGCTTAAGGAACCACTCGCCCTGGACGCCCTGACCGGCCTGACGCCGGCCAACCAGGTTCTGCTCGCCATGCTCGCGTCTGGGCTCAGCAGCGAGACGGCCGCACGCCGGCTCGGCACGTCGCTGACCACCGTCCGCCGGCAGATCGCCAATCTCAAGGAAAGCCTGCAGGCGGACAGCCTGTTCCAGGCCGGATGCATCGCCGCGAAGCGCGGCTGGGTCTAAGGCGAACGTCGCCCGCGCGGACAGTTGGCACGCGGCGGCCCGGTCCACGACCGCGCCGGTTCCGCCGGCGGCGGAGGTGCAAGCCGCACCGACCGCGCAGCCGACCGCGACCGCGCGGGGCAAGTCGAGGCCGTCGAGCAGGCCTGCGATAAGGCCGGCGTTAAAGCAGTCACCGGCCCCGGTGGTATCGACCGGCTCGACCGGCGGCACGCTCACGAGCACCTGGCCGGGCTGCTCTCCGCCCGCTCGCCGACCGCCAGCCGCCGGGCAGCACAAGGCGCCGCGGGCGCCGAGCTTGATTGCCACCGACCCGCCGAGCTCGGCCAGGGCGGCCGCGGCCGGGCCGACATCCCGGTGACCGCTGATCCCGAGTGCCTCGGTCTCGTTTGGGAGGAAGAAGTCGACCTGCCCGAGCGCGGCCCGCAACCGCTCGTCCCCCCACCGCTCCGCTGGATCGTAGTTCGGATCGAGCGAGGTGCTCGCCCCGTGGCGGCGGGCCACCGCCAGCAAGTCGCCAAGCCCGGGCCCGAGCGAGTCCTCGAGCAGGAAGTACGAGCTCACGTGCAGGTGCCGGGCACCGGCCAGCAACGACCTCGGCACGTCATCGGCCGTGAGCGACGCCATCGCGCCCAGTGAGGTCAAGATCGCCCGGTCGGACCCGGCTGACAGGACCGCGGTCATCCCGGTCGGCGATCCGCGCCGGACCAGCACCGGGCTCACGTCCACCTGCTCACGGGCCAGCAACGCGAGCATCAGCTCACCCGCGGGGTCGTCCCCCACCGCCGCCACCAGCGCCACCCGCAGGCCGAGCCGCGCCGCCGCGACCGCCGTGATCGCGGCCGAGCCGCCGATCATCAGCGCCATGGCGCCGACGAGCTTCTCCCGCTGGCCGAACTCCGGCGTCACGTCGTTCCCGGAGATGACCAGGTCGGGGTTGCAGTCGCCGACCACGATCAGGTCAGGCGATGACAACTTCCACCCCAGCCTCGGCCAGCCGGGCGGCCTCGCCGGCGTCGATGCCGGCGTCGGTGACCAGGACGTGCACGTCGGAGGCGGCGCAGATCCTGGCGAAGGCGCGCCGGCCGGCCTTCGAGCTGTCGGCCGCGACGATGACCCGAGCCGCCCTGGTGGCCATCAGCCGGTTGATCGCGGCCTCGCCCTCGTGGTGCGCCGTGGCACCGAACTCGGCGTCGATGCCGTCCACGCCCAGGATCGCGACGTCGAGCACGACCTGCTCGAGCACGCCGGACGCCAGCGGCCCGGTCAGCTCGTAGGACTGCGGCCTGGCCACGCCACCGGTCGCGACGATCTTGATGTTCTGCCTGACCGCGAGCTCGGTGGCGATGTTCAGGGCGTTGGTGACGAGCGTCATTGCCGGCGACAGCGGGCCGCCGGCTTGCAGGTCGGGCCGGATCGCCAGCGCCCGCGCGACCTCGGTCGTGGTGGTGCCGCCATTGATTCCCGCGACCTGGCCGGGCCTGATCATGGCGGCGGCGACCGCGCCGATCCGCTGCTTCTCGCTCGGGTGCCGCTCGCTCTTGTACCGCAGCGGCAGGTCGTAGGTCACGGCCTGGGCGACGGCGCCACCCCTGATCCTGGTCAGCATCTGCTGCGCGGCCAGGTCGTCGAAGTCGCGCCGCACGGTCGCGGCCGAGACCCCGAGCCGCTCGGCCGCGTGCTCGACGGTCACCTGCCCGTCCGCCGCCAGCAGCTCAAGCAGGTCATTCCAGCGCCGGTACCTGGTCACGAGGCGACTCCCGCGCCCAGCAAGGCAAGCAGGCGGGCGACCTCGGCGGCGACCGCCGCTCGCCCGGCCGCGAGGTACTTCCTCGGATCGACGACGCTCTCGTCGGCTGACAGCTGATGGCGCACAGCGGAAGTGAACACCTTGTTGAGCTGAGTCGCGATGTTGATCTTCGTCATCCCGGCCCTCACCGCCGCCGCCAGCGTGTCGTCGGGCACCCCGGACGACCCGTGCAGCACGAGCGGCACCGGCACGAGGGCGCTGATCTCCTTGATCAAGGCGAGGTCGAGCACCGCGTCCCTGGTGAGCATCGCGTGCGAGCTGCCGACGGCAACGCCGAGGGCGTCGACGCCCGTGGCCGCCACGTACCCGGCGGCCTCGGCGGGGCGGGTCCGCGCGCCCGGCGCGTGCACCCCGTCCTTGCCGCCGACCTCGCCGAGCTCGGCCTCCACCCACACGCCCCGATGGTGGCACCAGCGCGTGATCTCGGCCGTCGCGGCCACGTTGGCCTGGTAGTCCAGCGCGGACGCGTCGAACATGACCGAGCCGGCGCCGGCGGCCACGCCGGCCTTGACCAGGTCCGGGTCGGTGACGTGGTCGAGGTGCACGGCGACGGGCAGCGGAGCTGCCCGCGCGATGGCGGCAGCCGCCGCGAGGATCGGCTCGGCCGCGCCGTGGTAGCGCACGCAGTTCTCGCTGACCTGGAGAATCACCGCAGCCTTGGCCAGCTCGGCGCCGGTCACGATCGCCTCGGCGAACTCGATGCCGACGAGGTTGAATGACCCCGCGCCAGTCGCCGCGGCCCTCGCCGCGGCGACGATCTCGCCCGCGCTGACTAGCGCCATCAGCGTCCTCCGGCCGCGTGCGGGCCGACCGCGACCGGGTCGCTGGCGAGCGCCAGCTGCCGACGGTAGACCAGCTCGTCGAACTCCCCCGCCGCTGGCGCGGCCACGGCGGCCGCCCCCAGCGCCACCGCGTGCCGCAACCGCTCCGGCCAGCCGAGCCCCCGCGCCAGCCCGTCGGCGAGCCCGGCCACGACCGCGTCCCCGGCCCCGGTCGGGTTCCCGGTCACCCGCTCGCCTGGCCGCGCGAGCCAGCTCCCGTCCGGGGTCACCGCCAAGAGCCCGTCCGCCCCCAGCGATACGACCACCGTCTCGCCGAGCTGCCGCGCCGCCTCCCCCAGCTCTCCGGGAGTCGCCGCGCCGAGGTCCCGCCCGGTCACGGCCCCCAGCTCGGCCAGGTTCGGCTTGACCACCGCCGGCCCGGCCGCCGCCCCCAGCGCCAGCGCGGCCCCGCTGGTGTCCAGGATCGCCGGCACCCCGGCCGCCCGCGCGGCCGCGACCAGCTCGGCGTAGGCCCGGTCGGGGACGTCGCGCGGCAGGCTGCCGGACAAGACGACGACCGCCGACCCGGCGACTGCCTTTTCATACGCAGCAAAGAAAACCGGGTACTCGCCCTTCCCGACCCTCGGTCCCGGCTCGCTGAACAAGGTGGCCTCGCCCCGCGCCGTGTCGACCACCGTGAACGTGCGCCGGGTCTCCCCGCTGATCACCGAGAATGCGGCCGTGACGCCGGTACCGGCCAGCAGTTGCGTCAGTTCTTCCCCGGTCCGCCCGCCGACCAGCCCGAGCAGCGTGACCTCAGCCCCGAGCCCCGCCAGCATCCGGGCGACGTTGACGCCCTTGCCGCCCGGCCGCACGTGCACGGACTCCGGCCGGTTCACCCTGTCCCAGTCGACTCCCGGCACCTCGTGGGTGATGTCGAGCGCCGGGTTCAGCGCAACGACCACGATCACGGCAGGCCACCTACGCAGCCGGCCCGGCTGGCCGAGCCGACCGTGATCAAGGCCGCAGCCCGCCGAAGCTGGCCCGCCGCCGCGCAGCGGGGGGACATTACTGCTGCTCTGACGACAGCGAAGTCCCCCCGACGGCTTCGCCGCCTCACCCGAGGATCACCGACCGGGTGAGGTTCCTCGGCTGGTCGGGGTCGAGGCCGGCGGCCCTGGCGATCGTGACGGCGACCCGGTGCACCCGGACCAGCTCGGCCAGGGGGTGCTCGGTCCCGGCCCACAGGTCGCCGCCGGTGGCGGCGACCTCTGGCGTCAGCCCCTCGGGCGCCGCCCCGAGCACCCACACCAGGCTCCCTGGCCCGGTCACCGCGATCGGCCCGTGCCGGTACTCCATCGCCGGGTACGACTCGGCCCAGAGGAGCGCCGACTCGCGCAGCTTCAGCGCCGCCTCGTTGGCCAGGCCGCAAGTCCAGCCCGTGCCGAGGAACGTGAACTGCCTGGCCGCCAGCCAGGAGCGCTCCAGCGGCTGGGCGAGCACGCGATCGGCCGCGGCCGCGATCGGCTCGAGGTCGGTGCCGAGGTGGGCGAGCAGCAACGCCAGCTCGGTCGTCGCGAACCGGGTCTGGACGATCGACCGCTCGTCGGCGAAGTCGAGCGTGATGATCGCGTCCGCGGCATGGGCGATCGGCGTGTGCGGGTCAGCGGTGATCGCGATCGTCGGCTGCCGTCCTTCCAGCGCCGCCAGCAGCCGCAGGATCTCGGTCGTGGTGCCCGACCGGCACAGCGCCAGCACCCGGTCATAGGACCGGTCGGCCGGCATCTCTGACGCGGCGAACGCGTCGGTCTCGCCCTGCCCGGCGCTCTCCCGCGCCACGGCGTAGGACTGGGCGATGAACCACGACGTGCCGCAGCCGACCACGGCCACTCGTTCCCCCTGGGCCGGAAGCAAGGCGCAGACCTCGGGCAACAGCGCGGCGGCCCGCCGCCAGCAGTCGGGCTGGCTGGCGATCTCGGCTTCGGTGCGGCCGGCATCGGCCTGGTGCATCGTGGTTACCCCCGCTGGTTTTGACCTATTTGCATAGTGGTGTTCAGGTCCCGGTGAGTCCGGTGGCGGCGACCGACCTCACGAAGTAGCGCTGCGCGACGAGGAAGACGATCATCATCGGGGCCAGGCTCATCACGTTGCCGGCCATGAGCAGCGGCCACTGCGTGCTGTGGGCGCCCTGGAACGTCGCGAGGCCGAGCGGCAGCGTCATCGCGCTGGTGGAGTTGATCGCGATCAGCGGCCAGAGGAAGTTGTTCCATGAATCGAGGAAGGTCAGCGCCGCCAGCGTCGCCAGCGCCGGAGCCGACAGCGGCAGCACCACCCGGAGCAGCACCGAGAGCCGGTTGGCGCCGTCCACCAGAGCCGCTTCCTCGTACTCGATCGGCAGCGTGCGGAAGAACTGGCGCAGGAAGAACACCCCGAACGCCGTGGCCGCGTTGGGCACGATCAACGCGCCGATATGACCGATCCCGGCCCCGGCCAGCAGGTGCACGCCGATCCACTTGGTGATGATGAACTGCGGGATCATCGTCACCTGGAACGGCACCATCAGCGTCGCCATCATGACGATGAACAGGGCGGCCCGGCCAAGGAACCGGAACCTGGCGAAGGCGTAGCCGGCCCCCGCGCACAGCACCAGGTTGCAGATCACGGTCGTGACCGCGACGATCGCGCTGTTGATGAAGAAGCGGCCGAACGGGGCCGCGTCGTAGGCGGCCGGGTAGTTGCTGAGCCTGATCACGTGCGGGGTCAGGTCGGGCGGGAAGTGCAGCGCCTCGGCCGAGGTCTCGACCGAGGTCACGATCAGCCAGACGAAAGGGAACAGCAGCACGATCGTCGCCGGGATCAGCACGAGGTGCCAGGGACTGAACGGCCACCGGCTGCGCCGGCCCGCCATTTTCGCGCGGACCAGTCCGCCCTCGGCAGCCACGCTCATGAGCGGTAGTAGGTGAATCGGCGCCCGACCCTGAACTGGATCGCGGTGACGATCAGGATCACCACGAAGAGCAGGTAGGCGATGGCGGAGGCGTAGCCGAAGTTGAAGTTTACGAACGCCTGCTCGTACAGGTAGTAGACGAGCACGGTGGTCGCGCCGAGCGGGCCGCCCTGGGTGGACAGGTAGACCTCGTCGAACAGTTGCAGGGCGTTGATCGTGAGCCAGACCGCGAGGAACAGCGACGCCGGGGACAACAGCGGCAGCGTGATCCGCCAGAAGCTCCGCCAGCGCCCGCAGCCGTCGATCGCGGCCGCCTCGACCAGGTCTTGCGGTACCCCCTGGAGCGCGGCCAGGTAGATCACGACGGCGAACCCGCTCCAGCCCCAGATCGTCATCACGACGATCACGTAGAGCGCCTCGCCCGGTGAGTTGAGGAACTGCTGCTGCGGGAGGCCGAGCAGGCTGAAGAAGTAGTTGACGACCCCGTACGACGGGTCGAACAGCCAGATGAAGACCAGCGCCTCGCTGATCGTGGAGATCGCCATCGTCGCGTAGGCGGCGGTGCGGTACACCCACATGAAGCGCAGCTTGCGGTTCATCGCGATCGCCAGGAAGAGCCCGACGAGCATGGTCCCCGGCACGAACAGCGCGGTGTAGATCAGCGTGTGTCCGATCGCCTGGGCCACGACCGGGTCGGCGACCGCCGCCCGGTAGTTCCGCAGGCCCACGAACGGCGACGCCGAGGACAGGCCGTTGTTGTCCTGAAACGAGATGACCAGTGACCAGATGATCGGGGCGGCCCCGAACAGGCCGATGATTACCGTGGCCGGGGTGACGAAGGCCCAGCCGGTCAGCGACTCGGCCCGGCGCAGCCGGCGCCTGGCCGCCTGCTGCGCGTGCCCCCGGGAGGCGGCGATCGTTGCTGTCATGGACCGGTTGTCAGTTCCCTGAGCCCGACCCGGCCAGGATCTGGTTCACCTTGGCCGCCGCGGCCGCGAGCGCTGCCTTGGGCTGCTGCTTGCCGAGCAGGACGGCGACGACCATGGTCCCGATGACCTGCGAGATCTGGGGGTAGGTCGGGATCTGCGGCCGGGCCTGATGCACGTTGCCGAGGTTGTCGATGAACGTGCTGACGTCGGGCAGCGCCTTGTTCATCGCCGCGTCGAAGCCGGGCGCGTCCGCGACCGAGGCCCGGATCGGCAGGTCGCCGGTGTGCAGCGAGAAGTACTTGACCTGCGCCGGGGCGGTCAGCCAGAGCAGGAACTTCTCGGCAGTGGCCACCCGGGACGCGCCGTTGTTGAAGACCACCCAGTTGTCCGGGCCCGAGATCGTTTGGTGACCGCCGTCGGTGCCGGGGAATGACGGCATGATCTGGACGCCATAGTGCACGTTCGGGAAGGCGGACAGATCCCAAGGACCGGTGACCAGCATGCCGATGTGGCCGGAGTTGAACAGGTTGGCGTAGGCCGAGTCGGTCGGGTCCAGGTACATGGAGTGGTCGGTGACCGCCATCGTGCGCAGCGTGTCGAGCGAGGTGAGGCCCGCCGGGGAGTCGAACGCGGCCTTGGTGCTGGCCGGGTTGAGTATGGCGCCACCCGCCTCCCAGAGCAGGGCCTCCCAGTGCCAGACCGTGTCCTCGGTGCCCGGCGTGACGTAGGCGGTGCCGTACTGCTTGATCGAGGCGTCGGTGAGCTTCTGCGCGTCGGCCACGAACTGGGGCCAGGTCCAGGTCGGGCTGGGCAGCGGCACGTGCGCCTTGGCGAACAGCGTCTTGTTGTAGACGACGGCGAGGTTGTCGACGAGGGCGGGGATGCCGATGACCCGGCCTTTGACGGTGGCGACGTCGCGCTCGCCGACCCAGAAGTCGTTCCAGTTGACGCCTGGCTGCTTCACGACGTTCGTGAGGGTGACGACCGAGGAGATCTTGGCGACGTTGGGCGCCCAGGATCCGTACAGGTAGGCGATGTCCGGCGGGTTGCCGCCCGCGACGGCGGTCTGGACTTTCTGCAGCGTGTAGTCGTTGTTGACGAACAGGGAGGAGACGGTGACGCCGGAGTGGGCCTTGTCATACTCGGCGACCAGGTGCGCGAACGCCTTGGCCTCGGCCCCGGTGTAGCCCTCCCAGATCTGGATCGACTTGCCGCTGCCCGAGGTGGCGGCTCCTGACCCGCACGCCGCCAGCGCTGCCGCCGCAGTCACCGCCAAGGCGCAGGCAATCGTCGCCCGCAACCTCACACCACGCAGCCTCACACCCCGAAATCGGATAACCCGAAATTGGATAGTCTGAGATCGGATCATTCGAAGTCGTTGATCACCCATCGGTCCTGCCGTTCATGGTTGACACGATCAGTCCAGGTTTGACGGCTATCTTTGGGCTCCCCGCCAAGCGGTGTCAACCCTTCGTGCGCAGATATCGCGCAATGATGCTGCTGGTGACTGCTGATCTAGTTTGCGTTACTGCTCGCTCTTGCGCGTAACTGCTCAGAATGAAACACTTTCGAACCGTGATCAAGATCGCGTTCATCGGCGCAGGCAGCATCGAGTTCACCCGCAACGTCGCGACCGATCTGTGCACCTTTGCCGAGTTCAGCGGGCAACTGCACCTGTCGCTGCACGACATCAGCGCGGACCGGCTCGGCTTCGCTGAACGGCTGGTCCGGCGGATCGCGGAGCAGACGGGCGCGCAGGTGCTCATCACCGCCTCCGCCGACCGGGCCGAGGCGATCAGCGGTGCCAGGTACGTGATCAACGAGGTCCAGGTCGGCGGCTACGACGCGACCAGGCTCGACTTCGACATCCCGGCCCGGTATGGCCTGCGCCAGACGATCGCCGACACGATCGGCATCGGCGGCATCTTCCGTGGCTTGCGCACGATCCCGGTCACGGTCGGGCTGGCGCAGGACATGCTCCGCTGCTGCCCGGACGCGTACCTGCTGAACTACTCCAACCCGATGGCGATGTTGCCGTGGGCGGTGTATGCGGGCACCGGGTTCGAGCGGGTCTACGGCCTATGCCACTCGGTGCGGGACACGCACACGTTCCTCGCCGGGCTGGTCGGCGTCCCCGAAGCCGAGATCAGCTTCACCACGGCCGGCTTCAACCACCAGGCGTTCGTGCTCGAGTTCAGCCAGGACGGCGAGTCACTGTATCCCCGGCTGGCCGAGGTAATCGACGCCGACCCTGACGGGCTCGGGCGGCGGGTCCGGGTCGAGCTGTTCCGCCGGTTCGGCTACTTCCCGACCGAGTCGAGCGAGCACTCGGCCGAGTACGTGCCCTGGATCATGCGGCACGATTCACAGGTCGAGCGCTACCGCGTGCCGGTCGGCGAGTACCTGACCAGGTCGGAGGAGAACCTGGCCGAGTTCGGTGAGCTGACCGCCCTGCTCGACGCCGGCAAGCCGCTCGAGGTCGAGCCCACCGGTGAGCTCGCCTCGCAGTTCATCTACTCCACCGAGACCGGCTTCGAGCAGGAGATCTACGTCAACATCCGCAACGAGGGCAGGATCACCAGCCTGCCGGCCGACGCCTGCGTCGAGGTGCCGTGCCTGCTCGGCGCGGCCGGGCCGGCGCCCCGCTCGGTGGGACCGCTGCCGGTGCAGCTCGCTGCCTTGAACCGCACGTTCCTCAATGTGGTCGAGCTGACCGTGCAGGCCGTGCTGACCGGCCGCCGTGACCACGTCTATCAGGCCGCCCTCCTTGACCCGAACACCTCAGCCACCCTCACCACCGACCAGACCGTCGCGATGTGCGACGAACTGCTGGCCGCCCACGCCGGGCTACTGCCGCCCGCGCTGACGCGATGACGCTGCCGCCGCCCTCAGCCCCGCTCCCCTGACGATCGCGAGGTCTTGCCATGACCGCCTGGTCCGCCCAGCGCAACGCCCGCCGCTGCCTGCTCACCACCGCCGCCATCGCACTCGCCCTCGTCGCCACCACCGCCGCCAGCCCGAAAACGGTTAGCCCGAAAGCGGTTAACCCGATTTCGGATAACCCGACGGCGGGCAATCCGAAAATGGATAGTCCGAAAGTGGATAGTCCGATCTCGGGGGGCTTCCGGGCGGGCGAGCCTGGTCCGCTGTCACCCCAGGCAAGCCGGGGCATCGAGGGTCCGCAGCGCTCGGGCCGGCTGCGAATCAGCGGAGTGCTCGGGGACGGCGGCACTGCGCGGGCGGCCGGGCTGGCGTGGCGGCCTGGGCGGCTGCCTGCCGGCGACCGCTTGCTGAGCTTCCAGGTCGCTTACTACTGGAAAGCCTGCCCGGCCCGCGGAGCCTGCCAGACGGCGGCCGACAGCACGGTCACGCCGTTCGCGGCCGAGCGCTACATCGTCGGGCACGCCGACACCGGGCGGCGGCTGCGGCTAACCGAGACCGCTACCGAGGTAGTCGAGACCAACCGGGCCAGCTTCTCGTTCTCGGTGCTCAACGTGTCAGCGTCGGCCACCTCGACCGGGGCCGTGGCCAGCTATCCGGCCCGAATGGCGCCGCGCACCGAGTTCGTCAACGGGACGCCGGAGGCTAAAACGGCATCTCAGGAGGAGTACTTCCAGGTCGACCCGCCGCACTATGCGGCGGGCCGGGGCGCCCCGGTCTCTTTGTATAGAATTGATCTTGGTTCCTGGCGGAGACTGCCAGCGAACCGGGTGTTCTATACCGGCGTGCTTGGCGTCGGGCCGCATTCGGTCTCAGTCCGCACGAGCGACCTGGCCGGCTCGTCGACGCTGACGTTCCGCTGGCGGGTCGTCCCGATGCCCGCGCCGGTCGCGTGCGTCCGGCAGCCTGGGCACGACTGCTGGCTGCCGCCGCACCTGAACTCGGCGGGCAAGCCGATGCGGTGGGACTGGCAGATCGGCCGGGTCACGCCGCTGGAGCGCAAGGGCGCGAGCGCCGTCGACCTCTACGACATCGACGGCTTCCTCACCACGGCCGCCGAGGTGCACGCGATCAAGACCCGCTGGCAGGCCGCGACGTTGCCGCATCCGCGGACGGTCTGCTACCTGGACCTGGCCTGGGAGGAGTACCGGCCCGACGCGAGTCCAGTGCTGCGGCCAGGGCGGCAAAATCGAGCACTGCCACGGGGCGAGTTCCCGGCCGCGACGCTCGGCAACGTGTACTACGGCTACCCGCAGGAGCGCTGGGTCGACTTCCGCCAGCTCAACGAGCTGAAGCCGATGATCGACGAGCGCCTGCAGATGTGCGCCCGCAAGGGCTTCGACGCGGTCGAACTTGACGACATCGACAGCTTCGACCCGCCATCGACCACCGGGTTCCACCTCACGCCGGGCGACGCCCAGAACTTGCTGGCCTACGCGTTCAACGAGATCCACCGGCTCGGGATGGCCGGGATGTGGAAGAACTCGCCCTGGCTGAGCTGGTGGGGCCGGCGGTACGCGGACGGCGCGATCGTCGAGGAGTGCTACGTCTACAAGGCTTGCTTCGCCTCGTGGCTGCGCGGCAGCAGCCAGTACGGCATCACCTGCACCGCCCTCGCCGGGGCGACGCCCTGCGGCTGGGACGACTTCAGCACCGACAAGACCGCGGCGCAGCCAAGCGGCAAGTGGGTCGGCGAGGTCGAGTACTCCGCCGACCACTATGTCTGCAATCCGGGCCAGAAGTGCCAGGGACGGCGGAGCTTCGCCGCGTTCTGCCGCACCGTCTACTCGCCGTCGTACGGCTTCTCCGCGATGAAGCTCGATGTCGACCTCGACGGCGCGATGTTCTTCCCCTGCCCGAAGGGCAGCTGAAGAGCGCAGCCGGAGGGCACCTGAAGAGACAGCGGTCCGCCCCAGCACGATCCTGCGCGGGGCGGACAGCCGAGGTACTCGCTACTTGAGGCGCTTGATCGTGAAGGTCTCAGGACTTCCGGTCAGGCCCTTGGGCGGGTCAGAGACGAACGTGGCGCTCTTCCAGCTCTTCCAGATCGTGACCTTGACCGCGCCCCAGCCGGCGAACGCGCAGCTCGCGCTGTAGAACCACTTCCACTTGCCGGTGTAGACGCGGGGGTTCTTCGCCGACTGGTGCAGCACGATCTGCTTGCTGTGGTCGTTGACCTTGGGGCAGAAGACGTTCGGGCGCTGCTTGATGACCTGGTCGGTGTAGGTGTTCTTGGCCTTGGTCTTGTAGAACTTGAAGATTCCGCCGGAAAAGTTCCACTTGCCGACGATCGTATGCGGCGGCCCGGCCGAGACGGGCCCGGCGAGGGCCGCCGGAGCGCTGAAACCTACCATCGCGGCCGCGACGACCGCGGCCAGCACCGGGCCGCGAATCCGGCGGGCGATTGCGCGCATGTCAGTCTCCCATCAGTGGGCTGTTAGTCAGACAGCGCCCACCCTGACACGGCACCGGCCAGGACAGCCACGCGCCGGCCGGTTTCGTAATGAGATGCCCAGGTTAGGTACGCGTTATCCGGAAGGACTCGGGCGCGTTGTCGTAGCCCCGGGGGGGATACGCGGTCACGAACGCGAACGGCCTGGACCGCCACAGTCGCACCGTTATCGCGCCGTAGCCAGCGAACTTGCAGTTCGCCGGGTTGAACCACCTCCAGGTGCCGGTGTAGAGCCTGGCGTGCTTGGGGCTCTGGCGCAGCACGATCTGACCGTCCTGATCGTTGACGGCCGAGCACACGAGACCGGGCCGGTGCCTGATGACCTCGTCGGTGTAGGTGCCTTGAGCGTCCTTGTAGAAGGCTAGCGTGCCGAACAGGAAGGACCACTGGCCAACGATCGCGGCCCGGTCCGCCGCCGCCGCGGCACCGGCGGCGTGATGGGAGATCGCGGGAGGCTTGTGCGGGTGCCGGGCATGCGCTTGCGGCGCGGAGACCCAGAACAGGGGCAAGGCGAGCACGGCGGCCAGACCAGACGAGCCGACCCAGCGGGCAGTGCCGCGCATGACAGCCTCCATTTCAGCCAGTGCGGTCTTCAGCCAGCGTCCGCAGGTCCGGGTACCGCCGCTCCCGCGGCTGCTGTGCTCGCAGTCCAGGGTCCTTGCAATTTATGGGCCAGTACCGGCCCCGCCTAAACGTGCTCTGCCATGTTACAAAACCTCCCGAAATGAGAAGCAGCCGCGCGAAAGCCGCGTCATCACGGCACCGGCAAGCAGGCTAGGCCCGGCGCGGCTGGATGCTCCCGCGCAACGCCGAGAACTCCGTCGGGTCGCCGGTCCCGTGCGCGCACTGCGCGCCCGCCGAGGTGTGGGCCTGCGGCAGGAGGGAAGAGAACCCGAATCAGGGGATGACGGACGCACTCCGGGGGGAAGGTGCAGCCGATGGCAACGACGGCCTGGCGATTTCGGACCACGGAAGGCGCCGACGGCGTAGTAGTACGACTCAAGCAACTCGATGCCCAGGACCTCATCGACGTCCAGGACGTTGCCGTGCTCAGATGGCCTGAGTACGCCAAGGCACCAGTAACGCACGAGCACGTCACCGAAGAGGGCAGCGCCATGTCCTCGATGATGTCGAAGATGAAGCACGGGCGGATCGACAGCACCATGATCGACGCGGTGAAGCAGGACATGGCGCCGGGCACGTCGGCCGTGGTGGTGATGAGCACGGCGGCGGTCACCGACACCGTCAGCAAGGCCTTCCAGGGACAGCCGATGGAGCTGATCAGGTCGGACTTGTCGGTCCAGGAGCAGGACCACTTGCGGACCCTCTTCGGCGGGCCAGGCCAGGGAACCGGCCCGGCAGCCGGCCAGGACCCGGCCCAGGGAACCAGCCAGCCACCTGCGTAGATCTTCGGCGGCGGGCGCAGCCTGGCCCAGAGTGGGGCTGGGCCATGAAAGCTAGTTTTACGATCGGAATACTTGACTTCGACGGCCGGCGCGGGCCAGATTGGAGAGGGCATCCGAGTCGACGAGCGAAGGGCGACATCGCCGTGACCCAGCTACAGGACCACCCGACCCTGATCGCGGACAGCACTTACGAGCACCCGTCGAGCTACAGGTACATCGACGTCACCCAGGTCGGCGGCTCGATCGGCGCGATCGTGAGAGGGGTCCGCCTCGGCGGCGACGTCTCGCCCGCGACCTTCGCTGAGGTGCGCGCCGCGCTGCTCAAGCACCGGGTCATCTTCCTGCGCGACCAGCATCACGCCGAGGATGCCGAGCAGCTCGCGTTCGCGAAGCTGTTCGGCCAGATCACCAAGCCGCATCCGACCCTGGCGGGCGAGGGCAAGGCGGTACTCCCGATCGACTCGGAGGAGGGCAAGGCCAACAGCTGGCACACCGACGTCACCTTCGTTGACCGGGTGCCCGCGATCAGCATCCTGCGCGCGATCAAGCTGCCGCCCTACGGCGGCACCACGGTCTGGGCCAACACGGTCGCGGCCTACGAGAACCTGCACCCCGCGCTCAAGGCCCTGGCTGGGAGCCTTCGGGCGGTGCACACCAACTTCTACGATTACGCCGCCCACGGCTCGGTGATCGGCGGCGTGGACGTCAGGGAGCAACGGCACCACGAGGAGTTCAGGCGCCTAGAGTTCGAGACCGAGCATCCCGTCGTGCGCGTCCACCCTGAGACCGGCGAGCCATCGCTACTGCTCGGCCACTTCGTCCGCTCGTTCGCCGGGCTGAAGCAGCTGGACTCCTCCGACCTGTTCCAGTTGCTGCAGCGTCAGGTCACCGAGCTGGAGAACACGGCGCGCTGGACCTGGCGGGCCGGCGACGTCGCGATCTGGGACAACCGGGCTACCCAGCACTACGCCGTGGCCGACTACGACGACTGGCCGAGGCTGATGCACAGGGTCACCGTGGCCGGAGGTCTCCCGATCGGGATCAGCGGCGACACCAGCGTGGTCCGCAAGGGCGACGCCAGCTTTTACTCTGCGCTGCCTGCCTGAGCACGCGAGCCGTGATCCGGCAACGGGCTGGTGGCTGCCCGTTGCCGGATCGCTTCGGTCGCGCTGCCGCGCGGGCGCAGCACCGGGCCGGGCGCCGACGTGATGAACTAGGGCCATGCGCTTCACCCCGTTTCACGGCTTAGTGCTGGCCGGTCTGCTGCTCGCCTCGGCCTGCCAGACGGCGCCAGCCACGAACGCGCCTGCCCACGGTGCCCATAGCCACGGTGCCCCCACCAAAGCTGCCCCTACCCGCAGCGCGCCGGCCGGCCTGGCCATCACGACCGTCACGGCCTCTGCGTACGTGCCGCTCGTCGTCCCATCCGGCGAGGGCGGGGGCGCGTTCTCGGTGTCAAGGAAGCTGAAGCTGCCGCCCGGCTGGACCGCGCGGGTCTGGGCTCGGGTTCCCGGTGCCCGGATGGAGGCCTGGACGCCCGAGGGCGACCTGCTGGTCAGCCAGCCCTATAGTGGCGCGGTCACCGAATTGGTACCCGACTCCCGAGGTACCGCCCGCGCCCGCACCGTGCTGTCCGGCCTTACGATGCCGCAAGGCCTGGCGTTCGCGAAGGTCAGCGGTCACTGGGTGCTCTACGTAGGCGAGTCAGATGAGATCGACAGGTACCCGTGGGGTGCCCGCGGCATCGAAGGGCGCCGCGCTGTCATCGCGGGGCACCTGCCTGACCTCGACCCGAAGGGCGACGACGTGCACCGGGTCAAGGACGTCGCCGTGGCCCGCGACGGGACGGTCTACTTCAACGTCGGCAGTTCGTCGAACGCGAACCCAGACGACCTGACCATGAACCCGCCCCGCGCCGTGATCGAGGCCGTCCAGCCCGACGGCAAGCACCTGCGGGTCATCGAGCGCGGCGTCCGCAACGGCGAGGGGCTCGCGGTCGCCCCGGACGGCGTCATCTGGACGGCGGTGAACAACCGCGACAACATCCCCTACCCGTTCCAGTCCCCCTACGACGGTCACAAGCACCCGTTTGGCCAGGTCATCCAGGCCTACGTCAACAACCATCCGCCCGACGAGGTCGTCCCTGTGATCACAGGAGGTGATCTCGGCTGGCCGTACTGCAACCCCGACCAGGACAAGAAGCATCCAGGGCCGCCGCTGGCCAACATCCCGTTCGTGCCCGATGCGCTCACCAACCCCGATGGCCGGCACCTCGACTGCGCCAGGCTCGCGCCGATCGCGGTCGGCCTGCCCGCGCATAGCGCCCCGCTCGGGATGTCGTTCCTTGAAGGCAGCCGCATCCCGGCGCCGTGGTCCGGCGGGGCCGTCATCGCCGCCCACGGCTCGTGGAACCGGGTGCCGCCGCAGTCCCCCGCCGTCCTCTGGCTGCGCTGGGACGCCGCCGCGCGCACCCTGGAGCCCGCGCTCGTCCTGGTCACCGGCTTCCAGGCCCGCAACGGGAGCCGGTGGGGCCGGCCGGTCGATGCCGTGCCCGGTCCCGACGGCGCCCTGTACGTCAGCGACGACCTGGCCGGCGCGATCTACCGCCTCCATCCCCCGAGGACCGCGCGGAAGTAGCCGTCCGCGTGCCGACGCTCGCGCGATCTCGGCGCGGGCCGACTGTCGGTGGGCTGGGTTAACCTGGCCAGGTGCTTGACTCGTTCCACCCGGCTGTCAGCAGCTGGTTCGCCCGCCGCTTTCCGGCCGGGCCGACCGAGCCGCAGGCTGGCGGCTGGCGCGAGATCGCGGCCGGCCGGCACACGCTGATCGCCGCGCCGACCGGATCAGGCAAGACGCTGGCCGCGTTCCTGGTCTGCATCGATCGCCTCTACCGCGCCCACGAGGCCGACGAGGCGGGCGTGGGCGAGGCCGGTCCGCCGCCCGCTGCTGAGAGCGGGCCGCCGGACGAGACGCGGGCGGCCCAGGCAGCCCGCGCGGCCCAGCCGACGGGGCCGCGCGGACCGCAGGTCGTCTACGTGTCTCCGCTCAAGGCGCTCGCGGTGGACATCTGGCAGAACCTGGAGCGCCCGCTGACCGAGATTGCCGAGGTCGCGGCCGGGCTGGGCCTGACGGCTCCGGCGATCAGGGTCGCGGTCAGGACCGGCGACACCGCCGCGGCCGAGCGCGCGGCCATGCTGAAGCATCCGCCTGACTTCCTGATCACGACCCCTGAGTCGCTGTACCTGCTGCTGACCGCCGAGCGGAGCCGCCGGCTGCTCGCTTGCGTCAGCACGGTCATCGTCGACGAGATCCACGCCGTCGCGAGCAACAAGCGGGGCTCCCACCTGGCCCTCTCGCTCGAACGGCTGCAGCACGTCGCCGCCCAGCCGGTCCAGCGGATCGGCTTGTCGGCGACACAGCGCCCGATCGGCGACGTGGCCAGGCTGCTCGTCGGCGCGGGCCAGGACCGGTCCGAGCCGGATGGGTCACCGCGCTGCTCGATCGTGGACTCCGGGCACCGCCGGGAACTTGACCTGGCCCTCGAGCTGCCATCCGACGAGCTCGGCGCGGTCGCCAGCGCCGAGCAGCTAGCCGAGATCCTTGACCTGATCGCGGGCCACGTCGAGCAGCACCGGACCACGCTCGTGTTCGTCAACACCAGGCGAATGGCCGAGCGGATGGCGCACGAGCTGGGCGAGCGGCTCGGCGAAGGCCAGGTCGCCGCCCATCACGGCAGCCTCTCGCGGGAGCGCAGGCAGCGGGTCGAGTCCAGGCTCAGGGCCGGCGACCTCCGGGCGCTGGTCGCGACGGCCTCGCTCGAGCTCGGCATCGACGTCGGCCCGGTTGAGCTGGTGTGCCAGCTCGGCTCGCCTCGCAGCTTCGCGACGTTCCTGCAGCGAGTCGGCCGGTCCAACCACTCCAGGGACGGCATACCGGCCGGGCGGCTCTACCCGACGACCAGGGACGAGCTGGTCGAATGCGCCGCCTTGCTGCGGGGGGCCAGGTCCGGCCGGCTCGACCGGCTGGTCATTCCGCGCTGCCCGCTCGACATCATCGCCCAGCAGGTCGTCGCCGAGTGCTCGGCCCAGGAATGGGCCGAATCCGACCTGCTCGCCCTGGTGCGCGGCGCGGCCCCGTTCGCGTCGGTCTCCGCCGACGACTTCGCTCAGGTCGCCGAGCTGATGAGCGAGGGCATCCGCACCGGCCGCGGCCGCCGGGCCGCCTACCTGCACCGCGACCTGGTCGCAGGCACGCTCAAGGCACGTCGGGGCGCCAGGATCGCGGCCCTGACCTCGGGCGGCGCGATCCCCGAACTGGGTGACTACCGGGTCCTCGCCGAGCCCGACGACGCGCTCGTCGGCACCGTCAACGAGGACTGGGCGATCGAGAGCATGGCTGGCGACGTGTTCCTGCTCGGCACCACCTCGTGGCGGATCCGCCGGGTCGAGCCCGGCATCGTCCGGGTCATCGACGCCCAGGGCGCCCCGCCCTCGGTGCCGTTCTGGCTCGGCGAGGCCCCCGGCCGCACCATCGAGCTGTCCCAAGAGATCTGCGCGATCCGCTCCGCCGTCGCCAGCCTGCTCGATGCTGGGCCGGCCGATCGCCAGGCGGACGTGGTGGCCTGGCTGATGGCCGAGTGCGGTATCGGGCCGGCCGCGGCCGAGACGATCGCGGCCTACCTAGGCACCGGCCTGGCCCAGCTTGGGGTCATGCCGACGATGGACACGGTCGTCCTTGAGCGGTTCTTCGACGAGGCGGGCGGCATGCAGCTCGTCGGTCACGCCCCGTTCGGCGCCCGCCTCAATCGCGCTCTCGGCCTCGCGCTGCGCAAGCGGTTCTGCGTGACGTTCGACTTCGAGCTTCAGGCCGCCGCCAGTGACGACGCGATCTTGCTCTCGCTCGGCCCCCAGCACAGCTTCCCGCTCGAACGAGTGCCGAAGTTCCTCGCCTCTGGCACCGTCACCGAGGTAGTGCGGCAAGCCGTGCTGACCGCCCCGATGTTCCCCGTCCGGTGGCGATGGAACCTGAACACCTCGCTGGCCGTGCTGCGAATGCGCGGCGGCAAGAAGAACCCGCCGGCGATCCAGCGGATGGAGGCCGACGACCTGATGGCGGCGGTGTTCCCGACGCTGGCTGCCTGCCAGGAGAACGTCGCGCCAGGCCCGCTTGAGATCCCCGATCACTTGCTGGTCCGCCAGACCCTCGACGACTGCCTGAACGAGGCGATGGACATCGGCGGCCTGCGCGAGCTGATCAGCCGGATCGAGTCGGGCACAGTCACCGTGGTCGTGCGGGACACGACCGAGCCGTCGGTGCTCGCGCACGAGATCCTGAATGGACGGCCGTTCACTTACCTGGACGACGCACCGCTTGAGGAGCGCCGGAGCCGGGCGGTGCCGCTGCGCCGGGGCCTGCCGGTCGAGCCGCACGAGCTCGCCACTCTCGACCCGGCCGCCATCGCGCGGGTCATCGAGCAGGTCAAGCCGGACCCGCGCGACCCCGATGAGCTGCACGACCTGCTCACGGGCCTGGTCGTGACCCGCCCCGAGCCGGCCTGGCTCACCTGGTTCGATTACCTCGTCTCCGCGCGCCGCGCTGTTACCGTCGAGACCCCGACCGGACCCATGTGGGCGGCGGTCGAACGCCGGCCCGCCGTCGAGTCCCTGTTCCCAGGTGCGCCGATCGTGCCCGATCACCCGTGCCCGGGCGGGGCGACGGCCTGCGACGAGGATGCCGCGATCGCAATTTTGCTGCGCGGGCAGCTGGATTGCCTTGGCCCATCGACGGTGAGTGACCTTGTTGCCGTGACCGGCTTGCGCGAGTTTTTGCTGCAAAGGGGCCTCGCCACAATCGAAGCTGAAGGCTTTGCACTTCGCGGTCGCTTCACCAGGCCTGATGCTGAAGAGGAGTTCTGCGCGCGGCGGCTGCTTACCCGGATCCACGCGTATTCGCGGGAACGGCGGCGGCGTGCCGTCGAGCCGGTCAACGCGCGCGATCTCATGCGGTTCTTGCTGCGCTGGCAGCATGTGGCGCAGGGGGCCAAGCGCGAGGGCCGCTTCGGCGTCTTGTCCGTGATCGAGCAGTTGCAGGGCTTCGAGCTCGCGGCCGGAGCATGGGAGCACGCGGTGCTGGCCGCGCGGGTGGAGGGGTACCGGCGGGAATGGCTGGACGAGCTGTGCCTGTCCGGCCAGGTGTGCTGGGGGCGGCTGACCGTGCGGGAGCCGGCCGAGCCCGACGGGCCTGGCGGGGCAGGCGGGTCCGGGCGGCGCAACGCCCGCGCGCCGTCCCGCGCGACTCCGATCACGCTGGCGCTGCGGGCTGACCTGCCGTGGCTGCTGCTCGCGGCGAGGGGCGAGCAGGCGCCAGCGCTGCCAGATCCCGGCGAGAGCCTGGACGTGATCGAGGCGCTGCGCCAGCACGGCGCCCTGTTCCGGCACGATCTGATCGCGCTGACCGGGCGGCCGGCCAAGGACATCGACGACGCCCTCTGGGACGGCGTCGCGCGCGGGCTGGTCACCGCCGACGGCTTCCGCGCGGTCAGGTCGCTGCTGCGCCGGGGCGCTCAGCAGCGGTTCGCCGCGCCGCGCGGCCTGCGCCAGGGCGCCCGCGGGGTGGCCACCGGCTCGGCTGGGCGCTGGTCGCTGCTAGCGGGCCCGGTGGCGACCGCTGACAGGGACGAGCTGGCCGAGGCGGTCGCCGAACAGCTCGCCGCCCGTTGGGGCGTGGTGTTCCGGGATCTCGCGATCAGGGAGAACCTCGCGGTGAGCTGGCGGGACGTGCTCTGGGCCTTCCGTCGCATGGAGGCCAGGGGGACGGTGCACGGCGGCCGCTTCGTGACCGGCTTCAGCGGCGAGCAGTTCGCCCACCCCGACGCCATCGAGGTACTCAAGGCGGTCCGCAAGCAGCCCTTGTCCGGCGAGCTGATCCAGCTTTCCGCCGCCGATCCCCTGAACCTCACCGGCATCATCTCCGGCGGCACGCGCACCCCAGCCATCGCCGCGAACACGGTTCGCTATCGCGACGGCACCCCTGACACGCCAGCCGCCGCGACCGCGTAGCTCCAGCCCGGCCAGCGGCCGAACCCGCGCATCGGGGGCACATAGGTGTCGCTCACGCGAGCGCAAAGTGCCCCCGCTGCTCGCGGGGGCACTTTGCGGCTGGCGATTACCTGAGGGCGTCCTCCAGCTCGGGCTCGTCGGCCGAGTCCTGCGCCGGGGCGCCAGGCATGACCGAGACCGCGGCGATGTCCTCGCGCTTGATCCTGATCGTGAGGAGCACGACGACCAGGGCCAGCAACGCGATCCCTGACGCGACCAGGAAGCCGCGCGATATCCCGGTGACCAGGGCCTCATGCAGGATCGATGCGGGCACGGCCGCCCCGGGCTTGGCGGGCGGCAGCGGGTGGCCCGCCCTGGCGGCCGCCACGGCGGCGGTCGCGACCTGGTGCTTGATGCTGCCAGCCACGGCGGTCCAGGTCACGCTGCCGAGAGCAGCGAGGCCGATCGCGCCGCCGACCTGCTGGCCGGTGTTGAGCAGGCTGGAGGCGACTCCGGCGTCGTTCGGCGCGACCTTGGTGAGGGCGGTCAGCGACAGCGGCACGAACAGCATGCCGAGTCCGGCCGCGGTGACCAGCATGGGCGGCAGCAACCCGCTCGCGTAGCTGGTGCGCACGCTGATGTGCGACAGCCAGAACATGCCGCCCGCCGTCAGCGCCGACCCGATGACCATCAGCGGCCTCGGCCCGGTACGGGCGACCAGCCTGGACATGACACCCGACATGATCACGATCAGGACGGCGAACGGCAGGAACGCGAGGCCGGAGCGGAGCGCGCTGTAGCCGAGCACCTCTTGGACGAAGATGGTCAGGAAGAAGAAGATCCCGAACATCGCGGTGGCCAGGAAGAGCATGATCACGTACGCGCCGGTACGGCTGCGGTTGGCGAGAATGCGCACCGGCAGTAGCGCGTGCCGGCTGCGGGCCTCGATGAACGCGAAGCTGGCGAGCAGGATCGCCGACACTACCAGGGAGATCACGACCTTGGGGTCGCCCCAGTGAGCGGTGCCGGTCTGGTCGGTGCTGGCGTTGGACAGGCCGTAGACGAGCAGGGCGACGCCGCCGGTCACGGTGATCGCGCCGGGCAGGTCGAAGCGGCCAGTGCGAGTGTCGGACTCGGCGATGACGTAGCGGGCGAGCAGCGCGGTCACGATGCCGATCGGCACGTTGACGAACAGCACCCAGCGCCACGACAGGTAGGTGGTGAGCAGGCCGCCGAGCACCAGGCCAACGGCCGCGCCGCCACCGCTCATCGCGGCGTAGACGCCGAACGCCCGGTTGCGTTGCGGGCCCTGCGGGAACGTGGTGGTGATCAGCGCCAGCGCCGTCGGCGCGATCATGGCGCCGCCGATGCCTTGGACCGCTCGCGCGGCCAGCAGCCACTCTTGCGAGGTGGCGAAGCCACCGAACAGCGAAGCGGCCGAGAACAGCAGCAAGCCGACGATGAAGATCCGCTTGCGGCCGAGCAGGTCGCCGGACCGGCCACCGAGCAACAGGAGGCCGCCGAACGTGACCGCGTAGGCGGTCACGACCCACTCAAGGCCGCTGCCGCTGAATCCGAGCGCGTGCTGGATGTGCGGCAGCGCGACGTTCACGATGGCCGCGTCGAGCACGACCATGAGCTGGGCGGTGGCGATGACCACGAGGGCCAGGCCCAGATGTCGGCGGGCGCCCACATCAGCGGGCGCGCTGGCCCGGGGTAGTGCTGTCTGGGTGGAGGACACAGTGCTCTCCTTAACCTTCCTTGGGCGTGTTTGTCCCGCACCGGGACCAGGCAGGGGTCACGGCGTCGTGGAGTTAGCAGTGGCGCAGATATGAAGAGTTGATTGGTCGCGATCCCCCGCGCTGTCTTGAGCACCGGCAGAGGCGGCCTGCTGATGAGCCCTGGAATGTCGCGTCAGGCACGCCCGGATTCACACATCGGGCCCCGCTCGATCAGCGTCGAGATCCGCCAGTCAGGAAATGGCCGGCAAGGCAGTACTGCTGCTGCTCGCCACCTCCTCCGGATCGAGGTCGGCCGCGCTTACCCTGGCTAGGCTCACGTCGTCCTGGCCCACCTCGACGGGGGAGCTCGCGGTAGCTACCGCCGTGCTCGCCTTCGGGGCCGTCAGGGCCTGGTTCATCTTGCGTACGAGTCCGAGCAACTGCTCGCGCTCTTCGACGGTCAGCACCTGCGCCCACGGCATCACCCCGTGGGTCTCGGACTCGATCGTCGCCTTGACCTCAAGGCCACGGGGCGTGAGCACTAGGTTCTTGATCCGCCGGTCGGCCGTGCTCGGTTCGCGCTTGGCCAGCCCACGCTGCTCAAGCGCATCGGCGATCATCGTGACGAAGGAAGGATCACAGTGCAGCTGCTGACCTAGTTCCTTCATCGACACCGCCTTGCCGACCCGGCGCATCGCCTTCATGCAGGACACAGGAACGTCGAACCGCTCGGCCAGCCGCTCACCGCGCTGCATCAACCACATGACGAACTCCGTCATGGCGTCGAAGATGTCCTGATCGAGCTTGTCTCCGCTCGGACACCTGCCCATGAGCCGCCTCCCTCCTGATCCGTCCTGGTCCCGCGAGCCTGTCGATGCGAGGTCATGGCACCGTCTGTCGGTACTCAACGTCTCAGTCCAACATCTAGACACTCTCAACAGTTGAGTAGCTCAACCATATTCCAGATTGCTTGAGACTGTCAAAGGTTATTTCCCTCAAGGGATCGGGGTCACCCGGCCAGGGATCGTTGCCGCCCGCTTGCAATCGATTGCCACGAGTCGGCTAGCCGGGGATCAGCCCCGACGGACGTCCGTGATCACGGATCCGCCGTAATCACGGACCATTACTCGCACCGCACGCACGCTGCGATCCTCCGTGATCAAGGCCCGCCGAAGACGACGGAGAATCGCAGCGCCACCGCCCGGGCGAACGTCCGTGATCACGGATTTTCCATGATCACGGACAGCCTGGGGCCACAGTTAGCGCTGGCCGGCGGCAGTTAGGGCTCGCGGGGCGGCGGTTAGCGCTGGCCGGCGGCGGCTAGGGTTTGCGGGCTACGCCGACTAGGGTGCCGTACTCGGCGAGGACGTCGGGGGCGTCGTCGGATGGGCCGGGACGCCAGCGGGAGGCGTAGACCAGGCCGGGGTCGACGAGCTCGAAGCCATCGAACAAGCGGCCGATCTCGGCTCGGGAGCGCAAGTGGATCCGGGTGGCGACGCTGCGGTTGTAGGCGGTCTCCGTGGCCTGGGCCACGTTCGGCTTCTTGCCGTCGTCGGTGGCGTGGCCAAGTACCAGGTAGCTGCCGGGCGCGAGCGCGTCGCGCAGGGTCGCGATGAGCCGCAAGGGATCCTCGGCGTCGCTGATGAAGTGGAGCACGACCATCAAGATCAGCCCGGCCGGCTTGCTGAAGTCGATCAGCCGCCCTACGGTCGCGTGGGCCAGGATCTTCTCTGGCTCGCGCACGTCGGCGTCGACGATCGCCGCGTTGTCGTTCCCGGCGAGAATGGCCTTGCTGTGGGCGATGGCGACCGGGTCCACGTCGACGTAGGCGACCCGCGCCTCGGGATTCACGGCCTGCGCGATCTCGTGCACGTTTCCTGACGTCGGAATGCCTGAGCCAATGTCGAGGAACTGGTCGATCCCCGCCGCCGACAAGAAGCGCACGGCCCGGCCGAGGAAGGCCCGGTTGGTGCGGGCGATGTCCCGCATCAAGGGCTCGACCGCAGCGATCGCGCGCCCGGCGTCCTGGTCGGCCAGGAAGTTGTGGGTTCCGCCCAGCCAGTAGTCATAGACCCTGGCGACGTTCGCCCGCTTCATGTCAACTCCTGGCGGCACCCAGTCCAGCTCGGCCCCCTGCGCCATTCGCGTCTCCTGTCGCTGCTGATCCGGTCCCGCCACTCGTCACCGTACCTGGCGAAGGCGCTGCCGGTTCGCTCCGCACTAGCTCACTTCGCTGCCAGCGGCCGGAAGCTACTTCATCATGGCGGTTACGATGCGCTATATTTTACCGATTGCACGATATCTTAGGGCTGCTAACGACCGCCGTGAGTGCCACGCTATGGCGGTAAGTTGATCGTCAAGATTGGTGCGGATGCGTTGGTCAGGCCACAGGTAGGAGCCGATGGCGGGGTCTTCCCGCCTGGCTCCGCCGAGCCAGCCGGGCCCACCGGTCCGGCCATGACCGGGCTTGCGGTGTTCACGCTCACGCCGACTGGTCACGTAGCGTCATGGTCGGTGACTGCGACTCGCCTGTTCGGCATCCCCGCCGTGGCCGCGCTCGGACGGGATCTGCGCGAGGTACTGCTGACCAACCCCGGTCAACGGGAGCTGTTCACGCACGCGCTGGCCCGGACGGCGGCCGGCCTGGTGTGGACCGGGATCGTCCAGGTGCCGACCGCCACCGGCCGGCATCAGGTCAGCCTGCACTGCGAGCCGCTGACCGCCACCGAGCCGCTGACCGCCACCGAGAGCGGCCCGGAGCGGGCCCCTTCAGGACCGGACCAGCCGCAAGCCGGACCGGACGCTGCGGCCTCCCCAGTGACCGGAGTGCTCGTCATCGCCAGGCGTGCCCTGCCGGAATCGGCCGAGAACCGCTTGCTGCCCGAGGCCGCCTCCCTTATCGGGACCACGCTTGACGTCTACAAGACGGCCCGCGAGGCCGCTGACGTCGCGGTGCCCGCCTTCGCCGACTCGGCCGCCATCTTCGTCTCCGAGCGGTTCCTGGCCGCCGACGAGCTTGGCCCCTACGCGGCCGGGCCCGCGGTCGTGCGTCGGCTCGTCACCCGGCTGCACGGCCAGCCCGCCGAAGTCATCGACGGCCTGCTCCGCCCCGGCGAGGTGCTGGTCTTCGGCGACGACTCCCCCAGCTACCGGGCCATGACCACGCGCTGTCCCGTGCTGTTCGAGCAACTCGATGCCGAGACCGCCCAGCGGTTGCGGCACCGCCTCGGCGACCAGGTGATCGCGCAGGCCTACACCTCGTTCCTCGCGGTCCCGCTCGTCGCTCGGGGCACCGTGCTCGGCAGCGTGACCTTCGCGCGCTCGGCCACCAGGACCGACTTCACCCCGGCCGACATCGTGCTAGCCGACCAGCTCGCCTCCAGGGCGGCCGTCTCGATCGATAACGCGCGGCTTTACCACCAGGAGCGGCGCACCGCCTCGGCCCTGCAGCTAGGGCTGCTGCCGATCGAGCCGAGCGTGCCCCCCGGCCTTGCGGTCGCGCACCGGTACGTCCCCGTCGGCGCGAGCATTGTCGGCGGCGACTGGCATGACATCGTCCCATTAACGTCTGGCCGGGCCGCGCTCATCGTCGGTGACGCGATGGGGCACGGCCCCGAGGCCGCCGCCATGATGGTCCAGCTTCGCACGGCGGCGCACACCCTCGCCGACCTCGAGCTACCGCCCGAGGAGATCTTGGGCAGGCTGGACAAGATGGCGACGGCCATGTCGGCGGCACCGTTCGCGACCTGCATCGCGGCGGTGATCGACCCGGCCGAGAGCAGCTGCGTGATCGCGAAGGCCGGCCACTTGCCGCCGATGCTGACGCTCGCCGACGGCCAGACCAGGCTGCTCGACCTGCCGCTTGGCTTGCCGATCGGCCTTGGCACCGTGTCGTTCGAGGCGACGAAGGTCATGCTGCCGCCGGGCGCCACCCTCGCGCTGTACACCGACGGGCTGGTGGAGAGCAGGATAAGGTCGCTCGACGACGGGCTCATCGCGCTGAGCGAGGCGCTCACCGCGGCCCTGACCCGGCCAGGCCACACCCTGGACGAGAGCTGCCAGCAGATCAGCAGCGCGCTCAGGCAGCGCGGCGAGGACGACATCACCCTGGTGCTCGCGCGAGTGCTCGACAACGACAGCTGAGCGGCCGGCGAAACTTTGCTGCCCTTGCTTGTGATCTTGCCCGCTCTGCACTGAACCGCGGTCAGCGTCCCGTGATCAGCGCCGCCATGATCGGCGTGCCGATGCCGGTCGCCTCGTCGTAGTCCGGCGTCGTCGGGAACAGGCCGTTGTTGTCGGCCAGTGCCTGGTTCGGGCCGATCCCGGTGATGTCATGGAAGTACCGGCCTGGATTCGCCCCGTTGAACAGCGAGTACAGCAACGGGTTGAGGTTGCCGGCCCGGCCGCCCGCGTAGCCGTCGAGGTCGGCCGCGATGCCCGACCACAGCGGCGAGGACAGGCTGGTGCCGCCGATGCCGAACCAGCCAGGCACCGGCTGGCTCCCGCTGAACGTGCCGCAGACGCTGTTCGGCGTATGGGCGTTGCCCGTGCAGTACTCGGCGTACGGCGTGTATTGGTCGGCGTTAGCTGAGATGTCCGGCACCTCCCGGCACGGCGTGCCCGTCGTGGCTAGCGCGCAGTGGGTAGTGCCGTTGGCGTGCGTGGTGTACGAGTTGTTCACGCCCGGTCCGCGCTGGTAGCTGGGGCGGCCCCAGAACTGGCTTGACCCGCCGCCGCCGGCCCCGGTGTTGTCGCACCAGAACAAGCCGGTCGCGCCGTTCTCGCTAACGTCGGTGTTGCACAGGTTGCCGACGTTCCATACGGTCTCGACGTTGCCGGCCGGGTAGGACGGCTGCGCGGCCGTGCCTGGGTTGAAGTGCTCGAACGAGGTGCCGCCGACGCTAGTCACCCAAGGCTGGGCCTCGGGGTCGTCCACGTTGACGACGCTGGTGCCGTCAGTGTCAAGGCAGTCGAACGCGCCATCGTCGCCGGCGGAGGCGAACATGCTCTGGCCCTGGGCCGCCATCTGCTCGAACACCACGTTCTCGGCCTGCGCGAGCGCCGAGCCGAGGTCGTTCTCGCACTCGCCCCAGCTGGAACTGACGGCGGAGGCGCTGTCGTCGCTGGCGATCCGCGTGTACTCGTCGAGGGTCGTCTGGCCGGTCTCGTCGTTAGGCGCGTTGTAGACGATGATGTGGCTCGCGTCCGGCGAGATCGTGAGCTGGGTCTCGATGTCGGCGTCGACCTCAATGTCACCGGCATAGCCCTCGAACGAGGGCGGGCAGGTGTCGCCGACCGGGCACTTCGGGTTCAGCGGGCCGCCATCCACGTTCACGTTCTCAAGCGGCGGGTTGAAGGCGACCCCGTAGAGCGTGTGCGCCCAGGTGACGATGTCGGACTTCAGGTAGGCGGAGAGCTCGAACACGGCCAGCGTCTGGCCTGCGCCCCTCCCGGCCGAGCCGGCGTTCGGCGCGCCGTAGATCGAGTTCGTCTGAGTCGGGGTGAGGCCGCTGCAGCCAGGCCCGGCACCGTAGCCGGATGGGAACGACTCGCCGTCCACGTACAGGCCTTCGAGCTGGGCGTCGGTCGGGTAGCCGGTCTCGCAGCTGACCGAGTGGGCGCGCTGCCCTTCCGGCGCCGCCACCTGCCTGGGCCTGACCACGAGGTCGTGCTCGCGGACCAGGCTGGTCAGGCCGATGACCCCGTACACCCCGCCAGCCAGCGCGGCAGGCAGGTGCACCGCCGCCGAGTTCGCGAAGAACCGCTGGCCCCGTGAGTTGCGGTAGTTAGTCAAGGTCGTGCCGAAGGCGGCGGAGACCTGCTTGCTCGAGCCGACCGCGCGGACCAGGAACGGCGAGACCGAGCGGACCACCGTCAGCCCTTCCCGCGTCAGGTAGCGGACGACGGCCGCCCGCGCCGATGACGTCGGCGCGAACCTCGCGTAGAACTGCCCCCTGGCCAGCCACTGGTGGTAACTGCCGCTCCCCTTCGCGTACAGGGCGCGCATGAGCGTGTTCAGCTCGGCCTGGTGCGCGGGCTCAAGCGCCACCTCGACCGACATCCTGGGGCTGGAATAGGCGCCCGTGCTCGCGGCATGGATCGCGGTCAGGCTCTGCGGCAGCGCGACGCCGGGCGGCAACGGACCGCGCGGCCCGCCAGCGGGCGTGGCCGCGATCGCGGAGGCGGCGAGCGCGCCGGTCGCCGCCGTCATTGCCAGCCCGAGGACCGCGATCGCCCCCGCGCGCATCGGACGGTGGATCAGCCTCATGCAAGCCTCCTTGGCTTCATGACAGTACGTCGCAGATCTCCGCCGGCGCGGTAAGCCGCCGCCGCTAATGGATCACCGAAATGCGAGCCAGGCCAGAAGATCTTTCCGGCCTAAGCCTGATTCAGCCCGAACGGCCTGTCAAGGAGTTGGAAACAAGGCAACGTAATGCGGCAGTCACCCCCAAACGCGTGACCTTAGGTCGTTTAACAGTCACGATCCGTCACAACAAAGTCAGATCCGGTAAATGGATTCCTCGCACCGGCCAGTCGCATTTCTGGCCGCAAATAAAATCGGGGCCGCTGCCGGCACCCTGACCCTCATCGATCCCGGGCCGACTCAGGGACAACGCCGTCCGGCCCGGCTCGCTCGAACCGCCACCAACCTGATCAGGGACTCGCGACTCACAGGTCCGCGACCAGGAGGCAATAGCCGACGTCAAGCGCGTCGAGCGCGAGCAGGTCCGAGTGAGCCTCATGCCATTTGCCCGTGGCTAGATCGGCCGCCAGCCGGTCGAGGCCAGCGCTGAGTTCCTGGCTGCGGGTCCGAGCAAGGAACGAGATGCCGGCCTGGACCCGCGGATCGAGGTAGGCCTCGGGCCGGCGCCAGTAGGCGGCACCGAACCCGTCCGTGCAATCGTGCGGAATCAGCACCGGCCGGACCAGCGCCCCTGGCAGCAGCTCATTCAGCCTGCCCATCGTCCCGGCCGTGACGGCGTGCGAGCGGGCGGACGGCGGAAGATAGTCAGACAGCCAGAACTGGTCGAGCACCTCGGGCCGCCAGGTCAGGAAGACCAGCCGGCGCCGCGCGATCCGCCGCAACTCGGCGACCCCGGCCGCGATGTCACTCCAGTGATGCACGGTCAGCAAGGCCATCGCCGCGTCCGCGCAGTCGTCCCGCAACGGCAGCCGCTCCGCGACCGCCCGCACGACCGGGGCGCTTCCTGCCGGTCGCTGCGCGATCATCACCAGGCTCGGCTCGACCGCCACGATCGTCTGCTCCGGCTCATAGGATCCGGCACCGGCTCCGACGTTGACGACGCTGGCTACGTCCCCGAGCGCGTCGCTGACCGCCGCCGCGATCCGCGGATCCGCGCGCCGCGTCACCCCATACGTCCGTCCAATCCGGTCATACAACTCCACGCCCCCCATACTCCCCCACTCCCGGCCGCGCCCCAACCCCCCGATGCCCACCGCAGCCGGGCCGGCCGACCCCGTCCATGTCCCGCCCCGTCCATGTCCCACCGCGGGGATTCGAAGCCCGGCCCACCCCCGCCAATGGCCCATTACAGGAATTCGAAGCCCGGGCCACCCCCGTCATGGCCCATTACACGGGTTCGAAGCCCGGGCCAGCCACGTCAATGGCCCATTACAGGCGTTCCAGGCCGCCCGCTAACCCCGTCAATGGCCCATTACAGGGCCTATAGCCCCGTCAATGGCCCATTGCAGGGGTTCGAAGCGCGGGGCTAGGCCCGTCAATGTCCCATTGCAGGGGTTCGGAGTCCGGGGCTAGCCCCGTCAATGGCCCGTCACGGGGCATAAGGCGACCCGGCCGGCTCGACGATGGGCCATCGCGGGGCTGGGCAGGGTGGTCGGGCGCGTCGATGACCGCACTGGGGCTTGGGCCGGACGCGATAAGGCATCGCGGCCCTACGGCGCTGGATTAATCGGGCGGGTGGTGGTACGCAGATGACCATGAGCACAGTTACCGACACGATGACGCTCACGTCCCCCGATGGCACGGACGTGAAGGCGCTCGCCGAAGGCTCAGGGCCGACGATCCTGATCGTGCACGGCGGCCTCGACGACGGATCCTCCTGGGAGAAGGTCGCGGCGCGGCTGACGCCGCGATTCCGGGTCGTGCGGGTCGTCCGCCGCCAGTACCGGGTCGACCTGCCGCCGCTGTCCCCTTACTCGATGGATGCCGAAGTGGACACCGTGCTCACCGTCGCCGGCTCCATTCCAGGGCCGATGGTGATCGTCGGCCATTCCTCCGGCGGCGTGGTCGCCCTGGAGACGATCGCGGCCGCCCCGGCGCGGCTCACTGACGGGCCGGAGAAGTTCGCAGGGGCCGTGCTGTACGAGCCGCCGGTCGTGACCGGCCCGCCCGACCCAGGCGACGACCGCCTCAAGCGAGCCCAGGCCATGATGGACGCGGGCAAGCCGGGCCGCGCCATGCAGATCTTCATCTCCGAGATCGTCGGCATGCCCGCCCCGGCCGCCGTCGCCATGCGGACGGCGGTCGCCGCCAACTCCCGCCTGCGCGCCCTCGCGCCTAGGCAACTGACCGACATGGACGGCCTTAGCGTCCGACTCGACGCCTACGCGAGCATCGGCATCCCCGTGCTCCTGCTCGGCGGTGACCAGAGCCCGGCCCACCTCGGCGAGAAGCTGGACGTGCTAGCGGCGACGCTGCCGAACACCGACAAGGTGATCATGGCAGGCCGCGACCACGGCGCCAACCAGCGAGCGCCCGAGGATCTGGCCGCCCGGATCGCCGTCTTCGCCGACCAGATCCTGCGCTGACGGTCACCCGCTGACGGTCACCCGCTGACGGTCGCCCGATACGGTGGCCCGCTGACCGTTCCGGCCTGCCGCTACCCGATCCGCCTGTACTTGCGCACCGCGAGCGGCGCGAACACGACCATGATCGCGATGCTCCACAGCACCACCCGGGCGCTCCGCACCCGCGCCGCCCTGGCACCCCGCACCCGCGCCACCACGGCACCCACGCCGCCCCCGCGCCCGCCGCCGTCCCGGACGCTCGCGTCCTGCCCGGCGGCGCCCCTAACCCAGCGTCAATCCTCTCTGGCAAACGTTTGCAGCAAAAGGATCTCGAAAATCTCCCACCCTTTACCATGATCTTGTTATCTTTACCGATCTATAGTCCGGGATAATAACAAGATCATGGATTGCGGCCGAATATCCTCAAGATCGTTGCGCTGGAGACTGCCGCAGCGTCCACTCGGGTCACACTGACGATCCGCGACTCCGAACCAAATCCCGCCCTAGTCACCAGAGGGCTTTATTTGCAGCAAAAGGTCCGGCTGACTCCCAGCGGGCGAGTTGGTCAGGTCGCCGGATTACCCCGTGATTGGCCAGGTGTGGACCGGCTCGTTGGCGTGCATGTGCTCGATGTAGCGCTGAGTCATCTGCCGCAACGCCTCGTGCCGGTCCGTGCCGCCGTGCTCGGTGATCGCGGCGACCGTGCCGGTCTGCCAGGACGCGCCGTTGCGGCCGGTGAGGCAGCGCTGCTCGATGATGCCGAGCAGCCGGTCGGCGTCGGCGGTGGCGACGCCCCAGCGGCCGAGTCCCTCGTAGGCCATCGGCAGCAACCGCCGCAGCACCAGCTCGGCGGCCGGCGCCTCACCGAGGCCGGGCCAGTACAGGTGCGCCTCGATGCCGTGGCGGGCGGCGGAGTGCAGGTTCTCGGCTGCCGTGGCGAACGACAACTGGCTCCAGATCGGCCGGTCCGCCTCGGCGAGCACGCGCACTAGGCCGTAGTAGAAGGCGGCGTTGGCCATGATGTCGGCGACCGAAGGGCCTGCGGGCAGCACCCGGTTCTCGACCCTGACGTGCGGCTTGCCATTGACGGCGGCGTAAACCGGCCGGTTCCACCGGTAGATCGTGCCGTTGTGCAGGCTCATCTCGGCGAGCTGGGGGCAGTCGCCGTTGTCGAAGGCGACTTGCGGGTCCTCGTCCTCGCAGATCGGCAGCAGCGCAGGGAAGTACTGCAGGTTCTCCTCGAACAAGTCGAACACCGAGGTGATCCAGCGCTCGCCGAACCAGACCCTTGGCCGCACTCCCTGCAGCTTGAGCTCCTCAGGGCGGGTGTCGGTCGCCTGCTCGAACAGCGTGATCCGGGTCTCGTGCCAGAGCTGGTTGCCGAACAG
>DATKFV010000132.1:0-8945 GCA_035511035.1 Streptosporangiaceae bacterium | reverse complement strand
GGCGGGGGAGGTTTGGGGCTTGCCGTCGACCATGCGGTAGCTGAGGGTGGCGTTAATCGTCTGGTCGACCAGGGTGTTCATGAAGTTGGTCAGGTGGTTGCGCTGCCAATCGGTCTTGGGCGCGGCGAGGTTGATGTTCTCGGCCCAGACGAGCACCAGGTAGTGGCCCTTGACCAGGGCTTCCTCAATGCCGGTGCCCTGGCCGATCTTGCTGGTGACGCCGTTCTTGGCGACGAGTTGGGCGACGAACTGGGAGTGGCCCGCGTGCAGGGCGGCGGCGCTCGCGCCGGCGGCGGTGGAGAGGTTGAAGACGCCGATCGTCGCCATTGCGTTCTGAAGCCGTGAGGCGTAGCTAGCGCGCAGGTCTTGGGTGCAGTTCCCTGTCCTCACCGCGGCCTGCAGTCCACCGCCGATCAGCGCGGTGTGGCAGTCGTGCCCGGCCCGGATGATCGTGACGTGGTAGTAGACGCGCTTCACGTAGAAGCTCGACGGGAACAGCTCGCGCAGCGTCAGCGGGATCGGGTCGGTGGCCCGGCTGCCGATGTACGCCCACTTGCCGGGCGGCGCCTTCGGCGTGGGGGCAGCGGTGTGCGGAGGGCTGGTCGGCTTCGCGACGTTCTTCGGGGTACCGCCGATAGAGGTCGTCACGAGCACCACCACGACCGCCACCACGATCACGGCGGCGGCGCCGATGGCCAGCCAGGCTGGCTGGTGCCTGGACCTGGACCGGCCCGAGCCGGCCCGCGCGGACTTGCCGTGACGGCGACCGCCTACGGCGCCGCCGTCGGCGGCTGCGACCGGCCGCTGGCCGGTCCTGGTGCCCGCCCGGCCCGCAGCGGCCCGGTCCGAGCGACCCGAGCGACCGCTGCCGCCGCTATCCCTGTTACCGGCGTTCCGGCCAGAGCCGTCCCTGCGGGCACCGCCACGGTCGCCGGTCCTGCGGTCGGTGCTGGTCCCGGCGGTCGCGCGAGCAGGATCCTTGATGGCGGGCAAGGAGTAATCGGTGTCGAACTCGTCGGGCGTGATCGTCGCGACCGCTAGCGGCGCCTGGTAGCGGGGCAGGTCACCTTGATCGAGCGCACCAGCGTCGGCGCGCTCGGTGCCGCGGTTCCAGGCCGCGAACGGGCCAGGCGGGTACACGGGCAGCGGGTCATCTGGTCCTGGCGGGAAGCCTCGGATCGCGTTGCGCACCGTCCTGGCCGTGCTGCCCGCTCCGCTGAACCCGGCCAGCGGCCAGGCCCCCGAGTCGGATACGTCGCCGGTCATCCAGCTGTAACCGCCGGAAGGAAGGTCGGCGGCGGCCCAGCTCGGCGCCTGGGAGTCCGCCTCATAGCCAGGCTCGGTGTAGCCGAGCACGACCTGGTCGTCCTCGGCCCATGAATAGCTCGCCGAGGCGGTGCTGTAGTCGGCCTCACCAGGGCGAGGGGTCGTGACGCTCAGCCGGTCCTGGGTAGCCTCGTGCCGTACCCGGTAAGCGGGAGTGAAAAGGGACGCTCCGGCGTTGCCCGCCGGGCGCGCCGCCGCCGTAGGAGCTGCCGCTCGCTGGCGCCGACCCGTTCCGCCGCCAGGCGTTCCCTCACCCGCATTCCGCATGCCGTGAGCGTACCGTCCTCGGGGGGGTCGGCGAGTCCGCTAGGGCTGATTGTGCCCGTTCTGACCGCAGTGACGGACGGCCTCGGTTGTCGCGACGAGGTATCCCGTCGTTATGCTGTCGTCCTTTTGACCTTAGGTCGTGGTAGCCGGTATCCTTACCGGGCGTCCATGTGCGCCGGCATGCTTGCGTGCCTGCGTGTGTCGCAGCTAGGAGACATCGCCGAGCGAGCCCGCCCTTTGGGCAGCCGAGTTCGGCGAAGACCGCGCTGCAGCCGGTGCTACGGATCCCCTAACGCCAAGCTGGCACACAGGCAAGCCTGGCGCGGGCCAACCATCAGGACTCACACGCGAAGGCTTATGACTGTGCGCACTTTCAGCCCGAAGGCCGCCGATGTCCAGCGACAGTGGCATGTCATCGACGCATCTGACGTTGTGCTCGGGCGGCTCGCTAGCCAGGCGGCCACGTTGCTGCGGGGGAAGCACAAGCCGATCTTCGCGCCGCACGTGGACACCGGGGACTTCGTCATCATCGTGAACGCGTCCAAGGTCGCGCTCAGCGGGAACAAGCTCGTCGACAAGCGCGCCTACCGGCACTCGGGTTACCCCGGCGGCCTGCGGTCAGTCGCCTACGGCGACCTGATGGCGACCAGCCCGGAGCGGGCCGTCACCAAGGCGGTTCGGGGCATGCTACCGAAGACCACGCTTGGCCGGCAGATGCTGCGCAAGCTTAAGGTCTACGCGGGTCCAGAGCACCCGCACCAGGCGCAGAAGCCGGTCCCGTTCGAGATCACGCAGATCTCCCAGGCGAGCAGCTAGCGCTGGCCGGGACTATGCAAGCCAACCGAGCCGATCAGGAAGCACGAGGAAGACACTGTGGCTGAGCCCACTGAAGCCCAAGCCGAAGGCGCGGGCGCGGAGACCAACGAAGACGGCGAGTACCTGTCTGCGTACACCACCGAGACCTCCGAAGCCGCGCCAGCGAAGGCGGCGACCCGCAAGTCGGTCGTGACCGGCCACGCGCTGGGTACCGGCCGCCGCAAGGAGGCGGTCGCCCGGGTCAGGGTGATGCCAGGAACTGGCCAGTGGCTGATCAACGGCCGCACCATGGACGTCTACTTCCCGAACAAGGTGCACCAGCAGTTGATCAGCGAGCCACTGGTGACCTTGGGCGCTGATGGCCAGTTCGACGTGGTCGCCAGGATCACCGGCGGCGGCGTCACCGGCCAGGCCGGCGCGCTCCGCCTCGGCATCGCCAGGGCGCTGATCCTTGTGGATCCGTCGAGCCGTCCGGCGCTGAAGCGACTTGGCTTCCTGACCAGGGACGCGAGGATCAAGGAGCGCAAGAAGGCCGGCCTGAAGAAGGCGCGCAAGGCTCCTCAGTACAGCAAGCGCTAATCGGCATCGCGCACTGATCCGGCGTTCGGTCCCCGTCGCTGGCCGCGTCGGCGGACCGGACCTGCCCGGGTCAGGCCAGTATCGGGTAAGGCCGGTGCTGGTGCGGGCCGGTATCGGACCAGGCGTCCATAGCGTCACTGCGGGGGTTGCGAGACAATGGGCCAGCTATTCGGAACGGACGGAGTACGCGGGGTCGCTGGGCGAGACCTCAACGCGCGGCTGGCGATGCGGGTAGCGGCCGCGGCCGCGTCGGTACTCGGCTACCCCGACGGGGCCCGCTCGTCGCGCCCGCTAGCGCTCGTCGGCCGGGATCCGCGGGCCTCTGGTGAGTTCCTCGAGGCCGCCGTGGTGGCCGGACTGGCTGGCTGCGGCGTCGACGTGATCAGGCTCGGAGTCATCCCGACACCGGGGGTCGCCTACCTGACCGACGTGCTCGGCGCCGACTTCGGCGTGATGCTGTCCGCCAGCCACAACCCCGCCCCCGACAACGGGATCAAGTTCTTCGCCAGTGGCGGCGTCAAGCTGCCCGACGAGGTCGAGGACCGGATCGAGGCCAAGCTGGCCGAGCAGGCCGCCGCCGACGACGTATGGGGAGTGCCGCCCGCCGGGTTCGGCCGGATCAGCGACGCCGGCCACGAGGCCGAGCTCTACCTCGCGCACCTGCTGAGCACCGTGGGCGTGCACTACCGCGACGGCCAGGACCAGGACCAAGCCCAGGACCAGGACCAGGACGAGGACCAGCCCGGTGCCGCCGCGCCCCTCCTAGGCTGGCGGGTCGTCATCGACTGCGCGCACGGGGCCGCCTACGCGCTGGCACCCAGGCTGCTGAGCCAGGCCGGGGCCGACGTGATCTCGATCGGCGTCCAGCCCGACGGCATCAACATCAACTCAGGCTGCGGCTCGACCAGCCTGGGCGCGTTGCGGGCCGCCGTGGTCAAGCACGGTGCCGATGCCGGCATCGCCTACGACGGGGACGCTGACCGTTGCCTGGCTGTGGACGCCACCGGGGAAGTGATCGACGGCGACCAGATCCTCGCCATTCTCGCGCTCGCCCTGAATGACTCAGGGCGGCTCGCCGGGGGCACCGTGGTCGCCACCGTGATGGCCAATCTGGGCTTCCGCCGGGCGATGTCGCAGGCCGGCATCGACGTCGTCGAGACGCCGGTCGGCGATCGGTACCTGATCGCGGCCATGCTGGATGGCAAGTACTCACTCGGCGGCGAGCAGTCCGGCCACATCATCCTGCTCGACCACGCCAGCACCGGCGACGGCATGCTGACCAGCGTCCACTTGCTCGCCACGGCCGCCCGCAGCGGCCGCCCGCTCGCCGAACTGGCCAAGGTCATGACCAAATACCCCCAGGTGCTCATCAACGTGCACAGCCAGAACAAGGCCAAGGCGGCCGCGTCGCCGCGGCTCAGCGAAGCCGTCGAGGCCGCCAGGGCCGAGCTAGGCGACTCAGGGCGGGTGCTGGTGCGGCCGAGCGGCACCGAGCCAGCTGTGCGGGTGATGGTCGAGGCCGTCGACGAGGCCCAGGCCAGGCAGGTCGCTGACCGGCTGGCCGACATCCTGCGCGAACTCGGCTAATCCAGGCCAGCCGCCCGCCCGGAGCCGGTCAGAAAGCTGGCAGTAGCCGGCTCCCGCCGGCGGCCCCGGGCCATTTGCGGATAGGGCTTTTGACTTGGCTCGTTGCTCATGGCCACGCAAAGGAACGCCCATCAGGACCGGCAAGTCCTGCGCCGCCGGACGGTCCTCTCCCAGCCGCGTATAGCCTGGCTGGCATGTGCGGAATCGTAGGTTACGCCGGTGACAGGCAGGCGCTCGGGGTCGTGCTCGAGGGCCTGAGCAGGCTCGAATACCGCGGGTACGACTCGGCCGGAGTCGCCGTGCTGACCGATGGGAAGATCTCCTGGGCCAAGCGGGCCGGCAAGCTGGGGAACCTCACCTCGGCGCTCGCGCAGAGCCCGCCGCTGCCGGGAAAGGTGGGCCTCGGCCACACCCGGTGGGCCACCCACGGCGCCCCCACTGACCCGAACGCGCACCCCCACACCGACTGCGGCGGCCACCTCGCGGTCGTGCACAACGGGATCATCGAGAACTTCTCCGAGTTGCGGGCCGAGCTCAAGGCCGGCGGACACAACATGGCCTCGGATACCGATACCGAGCTGGTCGCGCACCTGCTCGAGGACGAGATGGCCGCGACGTCTCCTGAGTCCGCCGCGGCGGCGCCCGGCGTGCTGGCCGGGGCCATGCGCTCGATCTGCCAGCGGCTCGACGGCACCTTCACCCTGGTCGCCGTCGACGTGCGCGACCCTGACGTGGTCGTCGGCGCCCGCCGCAACTCACCGCTCGTGGTGGGCCGGGGCGACGGGGAGAACTTCCTGGCCAGCGATGTCGCCGCGTTCATCTCCTTCACCAAGGACGCGACCGAGATCGGCCAGGACCAGGTCGCCGAGATCCGGGCCGACGAGGTTACGGTCACGAACTTCGACGGCTCGCCCGCGCAGGTCAAGAACTTCACGGTGGACTGGGACGCCGAGGCCGCCGAGAAGGCTGGCTTCAAGTGGTTCATGGCCAAGGAGATCGCTGAGCAGCCCCGCGCGGTCGCCGACGCCCTACTCGGGCGGACCGACAAGCAAGGCCGGCTAGTGCTCGACGAGATGCGGCTGTCGGACGACGAGCTTCGCGGCATCGACAAGATCGTCGTGCTCGCCTGCGGCACCGCGTACCACGCCGGGCTGATCGCCAAGTACGCGATCGAGCACTGGGCCAAGATCCCGTGCGAGGTGCAGCTGGCGAGCGAGTTCAGGTACTCCGACCCCATCTTGACCAGGTCAACCCTGGTGATCGCGATCTCTCAGTCGGGCGAGACGCTTGACACGCTGATGGCGGTGCGGCACGCGAGCGAGCAGCACACGCGGGTGCTGGCGGTCTGCAACGTCAGGGGGTCGTCCATCCCCAGGGAGGCCGACGCGGTCGTGTACACCCACGCCGGGCCTGAGATGGCGGTCGCCTCGACGAAGGCGTTCCTGACCCAGCTGGTCTCTTGCTACGTGGTGGCGCTCTACCTGGCGCAGGTCAGGGGCAGCATGTTCCCCGGCGAGATCGGCGCCGTGCTCGAGCAGTTGCGGGACATGCCGAGCGCGGTCGAGGAAGTGCTCGAGCGGATGGGGCCGGTCCGCGATGTCGCGAGGGAGCTGGCCGGAGAGCGTTGCGTGCTGTTCCTCGGGCGGCACGTCGGCTACCCGGTCGCGCTTGAAGGCGCGCTCAAGCTCAAGGAGCTCGCGTACATGCACGCCGAGGGCTTCGCGGCGGGCGAGCTCAAGCACGGCCCGATCGCGCTGATCGAGCCTGGGCTACCGGTCGTGATCATCGTGCCGCCGCCGGCCGAGATGCAGGTGCTGCACGACAAGATCGTCTCGAACATTCAGGAGATCAGGGCCCGCGGCGCTCGGACGATCGTAATCGCCGAGCGCGGCGACTCGAAGGTCGCGCCGTACGCGGACACGCTGATCGAGCTTCCGGCGGTGCCGCCGCTGCTGCAGCCGCTGGTCGCGACCGTCCCGCTGCAGGTGTTCGCCTGCGACATGGCGGACGCGCAGGGCCACGACGTGGACCAGCCCCGCAACCTGGCCAAGTCAGTGACCGTCGAGTAGGCGGCGAAGACGATGAGGCAGGCGTACGCGGTCGCCGACGTCCGGGCGGCCGAGCAAGCGCTGATGGCGCAGGTTGCTGATGGCGCGCTGATGCAGCGGGCCGCCGCCGGGCTCGCGGCCGTATGCGCGGGACTGCTCGGCCGGGTCTACGGCGCGCGGGTCGTCGTGCTCGCCGGCACCGGCGACAACGGCGGTGACGCGCTCTACGCGGGCGCCCGGCTGGCCGGACGGGGCGCCCAGGTGGCCGTCGTGGCGCTCGGCGGGCGGTTGCACGAGGGCGGCGCCGACGCGCTCGTGCGGGCCGGCGGGCGGATCGTTCCTGCGGCGGGTCCGCAGGGTGAGGCCGCCGCGATGGCGCTGGCCGCGATCGGCGACGCCGACCTGATCATGGACGGCATTCTCGGCATCGGCGGGCGGGGCGGGCTGCGGGAGCCCGCCGCCGGGCTGTCGGCGCGGGTAGCTGACGCGGCTGCCGCTGGCGCCATCGTCGTGGCGGTCGACCTGCCGAGCGGCGTTGACGCTGACACCGGGGTGGTGGAGGGCGCGGCGATCGGGGCCGACGTCACGGTCACCTTCGGGACGATCAAGCCAGGCCTGCTCATCGACCCAGGCGCCAGCCATGCCGGCACCGTTGAGCTGGTCGATATCGGCCTTGGCCCGTACCTGCCTTCGGTGCCAGCCGCGCTGGCGCTCCAGTCCGCCGACGTGGCGCGAGCCCTCCCGCGGCCAGGGGCCGAGTCCGACAAGTACCGCCGGGGCGTGCTCGGCGTCCTGGCCGGCAGCGAGAAGTACACCGGGGCGGCCGTGCTCAGCGTCGGCGGCGCCATCAAGGGCGGCGCGGGCATGGTCAGGTTCGTCTCCGCCCGGCAAGCCGTCGATGTGGTCAGGCAGCACTGGCCCGAGGCCGTGATCACCCAGGTCGACCCAGCCGATTCGGCCGCCGCCATCGCCAGCGCCGGGCGGGTGCAGGCCTGGGTCGCCGGGCCTGGCCTTGGCACAGGCGACGAGGCGGAGGCCCAGCTCGCGGCCGTGCTCGCGACGTCGTTGCCGGTCCTGGTCGACGCCGACGGGCTGACCGTGCTGGCCCGGCGCAAGGACCTGCTGACCCGGCCGGCCGCCGCGCTGACGCTGATCACGCCCCATGCCGGTGAGCTGGCGAGGCTCATCGACGGCGATCGCGCCGAGATCGAGGCGCACCGGCTCTACTCGGCTCGCCGGGCCGCGGCCGAGCTCGGGGTGACCGTGCTGCTCAAGGGCTCGACCACGGTCGTCGCCGCGCCCGAGGGCGGCCCAGTGTACGTGAACTCGACCGGCACGCCCTGGCTGGCCACGGCCGGCTCGGGTGACGTGCTCTCCGGTCTCGCCGGGTCGCTGCTCGCCCAGAGCGTGCGGCCGGTGCCGCTCGCGGCCGCCCTCGCCGCCTACCTGCACGGACTCGCCGGCCGACTCGCCGCCATGGACGCGCCGATCGGCGCCGGTGACCTGCTTGACGCGCTGCCGGCCGCGATCAGGGCCGTGCACGCGCCCTAACTCCCAGGCCGGTCATTGGGGCGGCTCGCCGCGACTGCGCGACGCGGTCGGCTAGGGCTGGCGGTAACGATCGGAAAGAGCATAAATCAGCAAAACGTCCTGGCCGACTGGCCCGGCTTTGACAAGCCGGGCTGGATGCGCGGGAGTCCACTCGAAGGCGCCGCCGCCTCCGACGAACCTCGGTGCCTTCGGATCGCCGACGAAGAACGGGGCGATCGCGAGCTGAAGCTCGTCGGCCGCTCCGCTGGTCAGGAACAGGGTCGCGATCGCGGCGCCGCCCTCGACCAGGAGCCTTTCGATGCCCCGGCCAGCCAGGTCGGCGAGCACGCGGTCCAGGTCGACGGGATCGCCGCCGTCGATGACCTCGGCTCTGCCCGTGAGCCGGCTGGTCAGGTCGGCGGCGGATCGGGAGGCGGCGTAGACGAGGCGCGCTGAGCGGCCGGTCGTGAAGAACCTCGCCTGGGGGTCAAGCTGGCCGGTGCCGGTGATCGCGACCTTCACCGGGTCAGGCGCGGCCCCGGCGGCGACCCTCGCGGCCCGGCGCTCGTCGGAGCGCAGCACCAGCCTGGGGTCGTCCGCCCTGATCGTGCCCGCCCCGACCAGGATCGCGTCGCAGCTGGCCCTGAGCTCGTCCACCCTGTCCAAGTCGGCCGGGCCCGACAGCATGAGTCGCTCGCTAGACCCGTCGTCGATATACCCGTCGATCGACATCGCGCAGCTCAGCACGACGTAGGGACGACCGGCGCAAGGGCGATCGGCGTAAGGGCGATC
>DATKFV010000131.1:0-18196 GCA_035511035.1 Streptosporangiaceae bacterium | reverse complement strand
GCGCTCGTAGCTCAACGGATAGAGCATCTGACTACGGATCAGAAGGTTGGGGGTTCGAGTCCCTCCGAGCGCGCCACGTCACGTTCCCGCAGGCCAGCGTCTCCGCAATTCGAGTACTTCGCCGCGCCGAAGGCCGTAGAGCGACAGCCGCCCAGTCCGGACTGCCGCATCCAGTGGCACAAATACAAGGCATCGCCGCCGCCCACCAGGGCGTCGGTCTCCTCGACCTTAGGAACCCAAAGCTCTTCATCGATGCTGGGCAGCGCGGTGAGCTCGAGCACGCCCAAGGACTTCCAGCCCAACTCGCACACGGGGGTGCGGCCTCGGCCGGTGATGAACCCCCATGCCGCGCCAAGACCACCCTCCGGGTGCCCGTACGACGCGGTGGGAATGCAAAGGGCGGTGGACTCGGCAACTGGTTTGCCTAGCAGGTCGACCAGCGAGTTGTGGATGCTCGCGTTCTTGATGCCAGCGGACGTGAGAAGAAGCTTCATCGTGCCTTTCCTTGGGTGCGGGAAGGTGGCCGTGCCGGGGCCACGGCGTTCATCAGGATAAACCGTGCGATCGTCCGGAATTAATCGGTCCGCGCGCCCCAGGCGGTCCAGAACACACTGGCCAGGAGGGGTACTCGCGGGCACAGCCAAACGTAAGGTGGCCTGCGCGAACCCTAGGTCAGATGATCGTGCGATACGACCTGAACAGGAAGAGGCCAAGGTCTCACAGACCTCTCACAGACTGGCGGGACAGCGCCGAACCAGGGTCGCGAGTCTGGACCTCTGCCGGACCCTGACCTGCGAGGTCGTCGACGGTCAGGGAATGCCTATCTGCGGCAATCTGGGCGCGCTAGGTTCTCGCTTGTGCAGAGTCCGAAGGTGTATTTCGGTGAACGCGCCGGGCTCCGCGGCAAGCCAGGCGGCGACGCCATTCCCGTAACTGTGGGCGACATGGCCACGACCAGGGTGGATGGTGCCTTCACGGTGGCCTACCTGGTGTTCAACACCATCAACAACCTCACCACGCAGGAAGCGCAGGTAGCACCGTGAACCCTTCACGACCGACAGTCACTCCCACGTCTCGGTCTGGGAGAAGCCGATCGAATGGCGGTGACCGGTCACAGTTGCCACTACGTCCACGCTTGTCGCTACGATGCGGACTCATCTGGCTGAGAAGGCTTGATCGGTTGTCCTGCCATGCCCGCTCCCGGAACGGGGTCCATGAGTGACACAAGCTGCCGCCCGTAGTTACGGCAAGGTCTTTGATCAGGTCGCGGCCGAGTACGACCGGCGCCGTCCGGCTTACCCCGACGAACTCGTCGACCAGGCTTGTCACGTCGCCGGGATCGGGAGCGGTGATCATGTGCTTGAGGTCGGATGCGGAAGCGGCCAACTGACGCGCAGCCTGGTCGCTCGGGGCCTGCACGTCACGGCGATCGAACCGGGCAATAGCCTCCTAGCCCTGGCCAGGCAGAACCTTGAAGGTGCTGGGCACGTGGACTTCGTGCACGCTCAGTTTGAGGATGCGGCGCTGCCCCTGGTACGGTTCCAGGCCGTGTTCTCGGCGTCGGCGTTTCACTGGATCGACCCCAAGGTCGGCTGGCAGAAGGTCGCTGACGTGCTTGTTCCCGGTGGAACGCTGGCCCTCGTGCAGTACTGCGGAATAGCGGAGCAGCGCAGCCAGCCGGACCAGGAAGCACTACTCGCGGCTATAAGAAAGGTCGACCCTGAGACTGCCGCTCAGTGGCCGACCTACCGTGGCATCGACGCCACGCTCGCCGGGATGGAGCAGCGTCGTGGCAATGTCTCAGAGGTATGGGCCTGGCTCGGCTGCTACGACATCGCGCAGGACTACGCTGGCCACTTGTTCGGCGATGTTCAGGTCGCACTCGTGCCAAAGCTCGTCGAGCACACTCCTGACGAGCTCAATGCTCTCGTTCGCACGATGTCGTTCCATGCCCGGCTGTCACCGGGCCAGCGTCAGGCCCTTGACCGTGAGCACGAGGCTATCTATGCCCGACTCGGGCGGCCGATTCGTTCGAGTACGGCCGTGGCTCTCGTCACGGCAAGGTGCGGCAAGCTCGGTCGGCCTTGCGCCCGGTGACGGCAAGCAAGCCCGCCGGGTTACGTTCGGTACCGAACGACGGCCCGACCTCCGCTTCAACGCCGTGCTGCCGCAGCAGCGCGGGGATCCTGGCCGCCTCGACGAGCACGTTCTCGTGGTGCTCGTGCTCGCGCCGCCAGGAGCCGTCGCCGTTGGGCAGGAACGTCGTGATGTCGCGGACGAAGCGATCGGGCGAGGGGATAGAAAACTTCGTGATGATCGCCCAGTCCTGGCGGGCTTCGGCGAAGGTAGGAATGTCACGACGGGCGCGGGCCCACTCCAGATCGCAGATGTCGAAGGCGAGCAAGCCGTCAGGACGCAACGCTCCCGCGATCGCGACCAGAGCCCGGTCGATCGCGGCCGCGTCAGGGAGATAATTCAGCGGATGCCCGATCGCCACGATCGCGTCGGCGGCGGGCACAGGGTCATCAGGCAGGGTAAGCTGCCGCAATTCCGCCACGGACTCGCCGACCTGCTCACGAGCCACATCGAGCATCGCAGCCGAGGCGTCGGTGGCGATCACCCGATGTCCCGCGGCGATCAGTTCCCTGGTGAGCAAGCCGGTCCCGGCGCCCAGTTCCAGCACGAGTCCCCGCTGAACCAGGACCGGCGCGAGGAACTCAAGGATCCCCGGCGCGCACGCGGCCGCGTGGAACCCGAACCCCCGATGGTGCACGAGCGCGAGATCCGGCCCGAACATGTCCTGCGGCGTCTCCATCCCGGCATGCTGACACGGCCCGGCTCAGTTCTCCAGCGAGTTCCAGCCCGTCGAACTCCCCCAGGCCGGTGGCGCACGCGACCACCCCTTCCGGGCAGCCAGGCTATCCGGCGTGCTCAGGCCCGCCCGGACGGCCACCCATCATCGACAGCATCGCCCGCCCTCCGCTGCGGAAGAACCGCACCAGCAGGGCGGCCGCGAGCAAGACGAAGACGATGTTGAGCACCGTGGTGTAGTTCCAGTGCACGCCGACCTCGGACACCTTCGCCGCCCGCGTCACCGGGACCAGGCCAAGGCCGCCGAACAGGAACTCGATGATGTAGCCGGTCACCACCATGGTCACGTAGAAGATCAGCAGGATCGCGAGCATCATCTTCGTGCCGTAGTACTTCCGGTAAATGATCAGGATCGGCACGATGATCAGGTCGGCCAGGATGAAGGCGACCACGCCACCGAAGCTGATCCCGCCGTTCCACAGCACGGCCGCCAGCGGCACGTTGCCGATCGAGCAGACGAAGCTCAGCAGTGAGATGACCGGGCCGATCACCGGTCCCCAGAGCTTCGCCCCGAGCGGATGCCCGGCCAGGAACAGGTGCCGCCAGGCGCTGTCGGGCACCCAGGCGCCGACCGCGCCAGCGATCAGCAAGCCGGCCGCGACATCCCTGATCACGGCCGCCCACTCCATCACGAAGATGTGGCTGACCGAGGTAAACCCGTCCTTGCTCAGCAACCGCCGCCAGAAGCCGCCGCCGGACTTGATGCTCATGTCCATCGCCGCGTGCCCCTCCATCGAGCCGGCGACGCCGCGGTTGGCCTGCTGCCTGGCCGCGTCGATCAGCCTCGTCCTGACGAAGAACCGGAAGCCGAGCGCCATCAAGATGATCATGATCGGGCCGCCGACGAACTCGGCGATCGTGAACTGCCAGGCGATCAGCAGCGCCAGGATGATGCCAAGCTCGATCACGAGGTTCGTGCTGGCGATCTCGAACGCCATCGCGGCGACGAAATTAGCCCCGCGCCTGAACAACGTCCTGGCCAGGGCCACCGCGGCGTAAGAGCAAGACGATGATGCCGCGCCGAGGCCCGCCGCGACCGCGAGCGTCCTAGCCTTGTCATCACCGAGCAGCCGGGTGATGGTCTCCCGGCGCACGACCGCCTGGATGACCGCCGACAAGGTGAACCCGAAGATGAGCGACCAGGTGATCTCCCAGGTCATCGACCCGGCCAAGGCCAGGGCGTGCCCGATGGCGTGCAGCGCCCGCACCGCCGGTGAGGTACCCGTCAGCATGGCCGGTCATTCACCCTGGTCGATGGCGCGGTGAGCAGCTGGACCAGGCTCTCCTTGATGGCCGGGCGCGAGGCGAACACCAGCAAGAACAGCGCCTCACGGGCCAGTCGCTGTGGGTCGGCATCGGTCAGGATCGACCGGCTGCCCTTGGCGGCGATGAGCGCGCCGGCGGCCCGCAGCGCCAGTTCGCTCGCGCCGGCCCTGGCCGCGGGCATGGTCGCCACGGTTCCGGCGTCGAGCGCCTGCCGGGCGCGGGCAAGCTCCTCGTCAAGCGGACTGGGACCGAGCAGCGCGCAGCAGCGAGCCGCGAGGCCGAGCGCGAGCGAGCCGTTCGTCCGCAGGCCCTGGGCATCCAGCTCCCGCCATCGGGACAGCGGCATCGAGTGCGTGACCCGGTCCGAACTGACAAAGCAATTATGCAAATTTGCCTGGACCGTACGACTCGCCATGACAGCGACAAGATCGAGCGGCTCGACCGAGATGCCCCCGCTCGGACCGGCGCGCTTGGGCACTGTGCCGGTCGGCTGTGTGTCGCTAGGCTCCACGTCAAGGAGGGCCCAGATGACGTTGTCGTCGTCGTCCCTCGCGGCCGTGTGCAGGGTGTCGATGTGGCCCCAGCCGGTTACCCACGGGGAGAAGCCGTCGAACACGTAGCCCCCGGTCACCGCTCTCGCCCGCAGCATGGGCGGTCCTGGAATGGTGCCGGCCAAGGCGACGCCGGCCCGGCGCTTGCCCTCGCACAACGCCCGCAGCCACTTTTCCTTGAGCCGGGCGTCGCCGCTCTCAGCGACGGCACGGACCGTGCCGTGGTGCTGCAGCCAGACGAACGCGGTCGACAGGCAGCCGCTCGCCATGACCTCGATCACCCGGCAAGCAGTCGGGTAGTCCACATCGAGGCCGCCGGCCTCGACCGGTCCGGCCAGGCCGTAGAAGCCCTCGGTGGCGAGCGCGTCGAAATGAGCGGCCGGGATCTGGCCGGTGCGCTCGACTTCCATGGCGGCCGGCGCCAGCACCTCGTCGGCGAACCGCCTGGCCATCGCCAGGATCCGCGGGTCGCCCAGGCGGTCCGGCGCGTCCGACTCTGGTCCCGCGCTCAACTCGTCCCCCGTGCTCTACTCAGCGCCGTGCTCAACTCGAAACCCTGGTCAACTCGGCCCCCGTCGTCAACTCGGCCCCGTGCTAACTCGAAACCCTCGTCAACTCAGCCCCGGTTCCGGCAGGCGAAGAAGACCCGCTCCGCCTCGTCACCCACGGGCAGTCCGTCCAACTCGGCCTCCTCCAGCCGGTCGAAGTAGGGCTCAAGCGCCTGCCGGATCCGCTCCAGCGGCACTCCGAGCTGGCCGATGGTCTCGTGATGCAGCCGGAACAGGTCATTCCCGAGGTTCTCGAAGATCTTGATCTGCCAGGTGAACACGTCGGTCTCGGTCGGCGTGATGCTCATGATCAAGGTGTTTCCCCCGAACTCCTCGACGTACGGCACCTGATGACCCAGTCCGCGCAGCCGCCCGATCGTGTTCACGTCGAAGATGAACAAGCCGCCTTCGACCAGGTGCTCGTGCGCCCGCTCGAACACGCCGAGCCAGCCGTCGAACCTGGGCACGTGGTTCAGCGTGTCGAACATGCAGATCACGACGTCGAAGCGCTGGCCGAGGGCGAAGTCGGTGATGTCGCCCTGGATGAGCGTCGCCTCAGGGACGTTAGCCTCGGCGATGGCTAGCATCTCCGGTGACTGGTCAATGCCGGTGACCGCCAGATTGCCAGTTAGCCCGGCAAGCAAGGCCCCAGTCCCTGCGCCCAGCTCGAGCAACGACGTCGCCGTCGGCAAGTACTTGGTGATGTAGCCCTTGATCTGGTCAATGGTCTCAGTCCGGTCGCCCATGATTTGGTCATAGAACGCCGCAAATTTCGCGTAAATAACCATACTGCTATCATGCCACTCCGGTGCTCCGCGCGTCCGCAGCGACGCGAGCGGAGGGGTTCCAGCGGCGCGGGCGGGAAGCCGAGTGGCGCGCAGCGGAGAAGCGATATATCTTGAGTGAGTGGGATCCCGCCGAGTGAGCGGGATCTACCGAGTATGGGAGTCACGATGTCGGTACCACTGCGCAATGACGAGCCGGCCCTGCGGGACAGCATGACTGTATCCACTGGAGCCATGTCCGAGGTTAACTGGAAGGCGGCCACGGCGGTTGCGGTCGTCGTGACTGGAGCAGACTTGTTGCTGCACGTCACCGCCTGGCACTTCGGGCTGAGTGCGCTCGGTAACTCGCTGTCGGCGGGCGTCGTCGCCCTCTTCGCCGTCGCGGGTGCCAGCCTGATGCTGCGGGAGCGGCGGACAAGCCGCGCGGTGCGGTGGGCGCGGCAGCATCCTTGGCGATTCGCCCTCGTGCCAGGAGTCGGGACCGCGGCGATCGTGTTCGTGCTCTCGGTCGTCTTCGGCAGCGGCCTGTTCGGCGACATCTTCACCGCCGTGTGGCACGGCGCGATCGCGTTCGGCGTGACCGGCGGGGTCGGCGTCCTCGCCGGTGGCCGGGACAAGAAGCGCTAATCGCGGGCGATCACCTGGGCTGGTTTATTTGCGGCGATCTTTCAGCGCAGTGGCCTGGATCACTCGCGCTGGGTGATGCCGCGGGCGGCCCCTGGCCGGGAACCTGATGACTGGCTCGCGAGGGCGGCCGAGCATACCTAGGCAGGGGGGATGGTCGCATGGCCAAGTCGGACGGCACCTTCATCCTCGTCGCGACGTATCCCGACGAGATGACGGCCAGGGATGACTACCAGTCGGTGAAGGACGCGCACTCGATGGGCGTCGTCGGTTCCTACGACGCGGCGGTCATCACGAAGGACGCCAGCGGCAAGGTGCACGAGAGCAAGCATGAGCTGGCGACCAGGCACGGCGCGTGGTGGGGCGTCGCGGCCGGGGCGGCGGTCGGCGTCCTGTTCCCGCCGGCGATCATCGGGGCGGCCGCCGTGGGTGGCGTGATCGGCGGCGTCACCGGCCACCTGGCGAAGGGGATGTCGCGCTCGCAGGCCAAGGAGCTCGGCGACTTCATCGATCCTGGTGAGGCCGGCCTGGTCGTGGTCGGCGAGAGCCGCCTGGCCGAGCCACTGAGCCGGGCCGTGCGGCGGGCCGACAAGCAGACCGCCAAGGATCTCGACGTCAGCCCGAAGGACGTCGACCGGGTACTCAAGGAGACCATCACCGAGATCTAGTCACAGCTTGGCCGGGCCGGCAGCCTCGTCGCTGCCAGCCCGGCCCAGCCTGGTTCCTTGGCCCTAATGCGAACTCGTGTAGGTGACGAACGAGGCGGCGGGCGTGATGTGGGCGGTCGCGGTCCAGCAGACGACGTCCCTGACGGTGACCGTGGCGGTCGAAGCGACGGTCGCCCAGACGGTGTTCAGGTTGCAAAAGCCGGGGCCGAAGTTGAACGGGCTGACCAGCACGGTGTTCGGCAAGACGCCGACGCGTGGGAACGTGACGAGGGCGAACCCGCCGCCGTTCATGATCTTGTTGCCGCCGCCGAGGGAGTTGAAGTTGACCTGCGGCGGTACCGGGGCGTACGGGCCCGCGGTCAATGGCTTGTTGTTGAACGTGTAGGCGAAGAGCTTGGGCTGCCCGCCGAAGATCGACCGGCGGCGCTGATAGGTCAGTGACCAGCCGGTCTTGATCGGCGTGGTCGCGCCGTTGAAGCACTTGACCAGGAACCTCTGAGCGGCGGTGGTGGCGGCCCAGGCAGCGATCTCGCACTTGGCCGGGCCGGCCGGGTCGGCTGCGGTTACCTGGACGTCGCCGGTCTTGATCGGCGAGCCGAGGCCGGGCATGGTCACGACCCAGGTACCTGGCGGTCCGGCCGCGACCGTGTTCGCCGCGCCGACCGAGTTGAAGGTGGCGACGATCCCCGACGGCGGCTGCACGTGGACGTAGCCGTAAGCGCGGCCGGCCGGGAACGGGCCCTTGGTGCTTGAGGTGTACATCACGGTGAACGGCGAGAACACCGGGGCGCCGCCGGCCTTATAGCAGCGGACCAAGACGAGCTCGTTGGCGCCTGATGGCGCCCATTTCTGGGCCTGGCACCAGATCGGGCCCTGATTGACGGCGGTCACGTGCACGACGCCGTTCTTGGACGCGAGGTGCGGGAAGAGCACCGCTACCTGGCCGAGGACGCCCGGCGCCGTGTGCACGTGCAGGGCGGCTGGCCAGCTTCCGGCCTGATGGGTCAGGACCGGGATGCCGGGGGCGCTTGGGTTGTTGACGAAGGCGAAGCCCCATTTGTCGGGAACGGCCGCGTGGGCCGCGGTCGCGGTTATCGTGGCTAGTCCGGCCGCGAGGCCGATCACGCTGGCCGCGGCCGTGAGTCTGCTGATGAATCTGGCCGGCGCACTCATGGATGCCCCTTTCCGGGCCGGGCTCGGCCCTGCTACTGACGCGGGCAGGAGTTTGTGCACTCGTGCGTTGCGAGCAGCTAATCCGGCCGCCGGGAGCGGCGCGACAAAGGAGCGGCTATTCCCAGCCGATTCTCAGGCGGTACGCCCGAGCTGTGGCTTACCTGTCGTCCCGGTCGACGATCAGGCTGAGCAGCCAGCCGACGATGCCCACCAGGAGGGCGCCAAGCAACGCGGGAACGAAGCCGGTGATGTGGAAGGGCACGCTGAGCTTGCCGGCGATGTAGCTTGTCAGCCAGAACAGCAATCCGTTCACCACGATGCTGATCAGGCCAAGGGTGATGGCGTAGGCCAGGCATCCGATGGTCTTGATAATCGGCTTCAGAACCGCGTTGATGATGCCGAAGATCAGGGCCACTACGATGAGCGTCCCGACCTTGCCGGTCGTGCTGTGCGTCGTCAGGTTAATCCCGTGAATAAGAACCGTCGCGAGCCACAGGGCCACGGCGGTGATGACCAGCTTGATCAGAATCCTCATGGCGTCATCTTGCCATCCAATCCAGGGCAGAGTGGTAGATCCACGGCGAAACGCGCGACGCGGGATCGCGCCTGGCTCACCCATAACCCGCTGGTGGACTGACCGGGCTGGTAATGGGACCATCGGTAAGGGGAATCGGGGGATGTAATCACGGGACGCGTCCTGAGCGGGGGGTCGCTTCGGGGCGGGTGAATCGGGGGACCGTTGATGCTACTTGCGTGGCTGCTGCCTGAGGCTGGCCACTCGGAGGCGCGCGAAGGCTGGACCAGATCGCCCTACCGGCCAAGACACGGCAAGCCTTCGCCGATCATGCGGGCTGGCATCGCGGCCATGGTTGGCGGGGCAGCGCTGGCGAGGCGATGTCTCGGCGACGAGGAGGATGCCGGCCGGGCCCGGCCGGCCGGCCAGGCGCTGGCGAGGGCCGGAGGCGTCGCCCGGCCTGGCCCGGTCATGGCGCCGGGTACGGCCGTGACCTGGGCGCGGCGGTGACAAATTTCCAACTCCGGCGCTCAGCCTGAATCCGGCGCTTGTCATGATCGATATGAATCTCGCCTTTCAGCGGAATACCGGCAAGTCGCGCGAAGAACTCAACGGGTACAATGTATTCGTCGCTTTTCTCGATAATCCGGCTGAGCCGGGCGCGTCCGGGACAAGCAACCCGCAAGTTCGCCGAGGCCGAGGCCGCGAGCACGTGACCGCCGGCCACTGCCTCATTTCCAGCGGAAGTGAACGAAGACGCGGCCGAAGTTCTTGGGGTCCTTCTCGACCCGGTGATAGAGCTGCTTGATGTCCTTGCGCTCGAGGAACCTCAGGACGTGCTTCTTCAGCTGGCCCGAGCCCTTGCCGGGGATGATCTCGACGAGCGGCGCCTTGGTCCTGGCGGCCTCGTCGAAGATGTCCTGCAGTGCCTTATCGATGTCCCGGCCACGGTTATAGATGTCGTGCAGGTCGAGCTTGAGCTTCATCGGCCGCCTCGTGGAGTCCTTGCTTGCCCTCACGTTACGCTGCCGCAGTGATCTGCGTGCTGGGGGACGCTCACCTTGACGTGGTCGTCAGCGTGGATGGCGAGGTTCTCGCTGACACCGATACGGCGGTGCGGACCAGGCTAACTGTCGGTGGCCAGGGGGCCAACGTGGCCGCCTGGGTGGCGGCGCTCGGCGGTCGCAGCCGCCTGGTCACGGCCAGGGCCAGCGACCTGGCCGCGACACTGGTAGCTGGCGAACTGCGGAGGCGGGGGGTCGACGTGGTCGGACCGGTCGTCGATGGACATACCGGGGTGATCGTCGCGCTGTCGGATGGCGGCCGGGCGCGCTCCATGCTGACCGACCGGGGGGTCGGGCCGTTGCTCGCCGCGTCCGCCATCGAGGCGTCCTGGCTGGATGGCTGCTCCTGGCTGCACCTGCCCGCTTACAGCCTGACCACCGAGCCGGTGAGCGGGGCGGCGCTGGCGCTCGCGGCGGAGGCGGCACGCCGGTCGGTGCGGGTCAGCGTGGACCTGTCCTCCACGGCGGCTATCTCGCGGTTCGGCGTGGCCGCGTTCAGGGACCGGCTGGGGGCGCTCGCGCCTGACCTCGTCTTCGGCAACAAGGCCGAGGTCGAGCTCATCGGCGACCTGCGCCGGGTCACGGTGATCAGCAAACTGGGCGCCGACGGCGTGATCGTGGACGGCACTCACTATCCGGCGGCCAGGACCGAGCCGGCCGACGCGACCGGTGCGGGAGACGCCTTCGCGGCCGGCTATCTTGTCGGCGGCGTCGCGACCGCCCTGGCGGCCGCGGCGAGGGCAGTGGCGACGATTGGGGCGATGCCGTGACGCGGACACCGCTGGTTCAGGCCGAGGTGGCGGCGGCGCTGGCGGACGGGCGGCCCGTGGTCGCGCTGGAGACCACGCTCGTGTCGCACGGCTTCTCCCGCGGGCGCGGGCTGGCGGCGGCGAAGGAATCGCAGGACCGGGTCAGGGCGGCCGGCGCGGTGCCGGCCACGATCGGCATTGTCGACGGCGACATCAGGGTCGGCCTCGACGACGCCGAGCTTGACCGGTTCGCTGAGGCGGGAACGTCCGCCAGGAAGGTCGGCGCGCGGGACATCGCGGCCTGCGTCGTGCAGGGGGCGCTCGGCTCCACCACGGTCGGCGGCACGCTCGCGGTGTGCCGGATGGCGGGGATCTCGTTCATGGCAACCGGGGGGATCGGCGGGGTGCACCGCGGCTTCGCCGAGTCGCTCGACATCTCGGCCGACCTCCTTCAGATCGCCCGCACCAGGGCGCTCGTCGTGAGCTCGGGCGCCAAGTCGATCCTGGACGTGCCGGCGACCTCGGAGTTGCTCGAGACGCTGGCGGTTCCCGTGCTCGGCTGGCAGACCCTGACGCTGCCGCTTTTCTACACGGCCGCTGGTGGTCCGCCGGTCTCGGCCACGGTGACGACAGCGCGGGAGGCGGCGCAGGTCGCGGGCACGCACTGGGCGGTGAACGGGGCTTGCGGGCTGGTGCTCGGCCGGCCTCCGGCCGGTGGGCTCGACCTTGAGGAGCTGATCGAAGCGGCCGTGCGGCAGGTCAGCGAGAGCGGGGTGACCGGGCAGGCGGTGACTCCGGCGGTGCTGGCACTGATCGAGGAGCTCAGCGACGGCCGCAGCGTCGAGGTGAACCGGGCGCTGATCGCCGACAACGCCTGGCTTGCCGCCGAGGTCGCCGTCGCTTTCGCCGGGCTGGCCTAGCCCGCTTCAGCGCGGCGTTAGCCCGCCTGTCCCCGCTCGTCAGCCGGGCGGGCTGGCGGCCGGAGCGAGCTGGTAGAGCAGCACTCCGTTGTCCAGGTGGCCGCTAGCCTGCCCGCGAGCAACGAGCAAGTCGAGATGGTTCTGGGTCTCGCCCACGGCCAGGGTCTGGTTCATCAGGTCAAGGTCGGTCAGGTTCCGGCCGCGTGAGGTCCACTTCACTGCCAGCGCGACTTCGTAGGCGCTCCTCGGACCGTCCGCTAGCTCGGCCGCCATGATGCGCAGCCGCTGGTCGTGGTGGTCGAGCAGCTCATCGACGCGGTCGTGCACGCTCGGGGTGACGGGGCCGTGGGCCGGAAGCAGCCGCAGGTCAGGCAGTTGCCGTACCAGCTTGAGCGAGTCGAGGAAGTCGCGCAGCGGCAGGTCAGGCTGGACGGCCTCCAGGCTGATCGACGGCGTGATGTGCGGCAGCACGTGGTCGCCGGCGAACAGCAGGCCGTTCGCGTAGTCCGCGAAGACGACGTGCCCGTGCGTGTGCCCTGGCGTCGGGATGGCCTCGAGGGTGCGAGTGCCTAGCTCATACCTCTGGCCGGCGGCGATCCACTCGTCGGGCTCCTCGTAATCAAGCTCTCCGTTTGGCGGCCGCATGCCCGCCTCGACCATCTTCTCGATCAGCGGCCCGGCGCCCGCGAGGGCGAGCCGCTGGCCGCGAGCAGACATGGCGTGCGGATCCTTGCCCAGCAGTACCTCAAGCGACGGCTTTTCGTCCTCGCCGAGGGCCACCTTGGTTCCGAACAGCTTCCGCACGGCGATCGCCTCGGTGTAATGATCGCGGTGGATGTGGGTGATCAGGAACTGGCGGATGTCACCGAGACCCGCGCCAATCTTGGCGAGGGATCGCTCCAGGATGTCCTTGGTCTCCTCGAGCACCCAGCCCGAGTCGATCATGACCAGGCCGCCGCTCGTCTCGATCGCGTAAGTGTTGACCGCGCGCAGCCCGTCTAGGGGCAGCGGCAGCGGAATCCGGTAGACGCCTGGCACGACCTCGTGCGGGCCTTCTTCCACCCACTGGTACCGGTCGCTGCTCGGACCGCTGGCGTGGGCCTCATGTGGCGGCTGCATGGGAGCATTCTGGCATATCAGTCAGAAGGGGCCGTCGCCCCAGGTAATGGAGGTGCTCGGCCTGGGACGCGCCAGGGTACTTACTCTTCGAGGGCGGAGATCGCGCGCTCGACATTCTCACGCGGGATTCGCTCAAGCATGGCGACCCGTCCGTGACATTCAGCGACCGCCGAGGCGAACCTGGCGGCCCAGCTGTTCTCCCACACGACCACCATGGCGGCCGACGCGGGCTGCAGGCCGTTCGCTATGTCAGTCAGGTCCGCCTCGCTGAGCAAGTCGAACTGGGACTCGGTGATCTGGTCGAACTTTTCGGAGACGCCCTCATCGGCGAGTTCGATGATCGAAGTGCTGCCGTCGGCGCCCTTCCGCACGAACGCGAGGTCGATGACCTGGACGGTCCCGTTGGCCTGCAGATCGGTCAGGGCCGGGGCGATTTCAGAGTTGAGATCGTCGCTCTCGAAGGCGATGACCGCCACGTCGACCGGCCCGATCTTCTCCGACTGCAGCGTTTCCGGCATCAGGATCCACACCCCTCTGTCACTTCATGTGACCGTTAAGCCACGCCGTGTATTCAGCCTCATGCCCAGTCGGCTGCGGGCCAATGCCAGGAACGGAGATGTTCTCATCCAGTTCTGACCTGCGCCCGCCAGAGTCGGCAGGTGCTCGTGACACCGGCCTGGAAAGGTATTCTGCCCGTGGCCCGCATTGGCTATTCGCGGGTCATCCCGATCCTGACCGAGTCTTTAAGCGGCCATGAGCAGCTTCGATGATGGAGAGATGTCGCCGCGATGAGCCTCGAGGTCACCGTGCGCGGGACGGTCATCCCGCCGGAGGAACTGAACTGGCGATTCTCCAGGTCGGCTGGTCCCGGCGGGCAGTCGGTCAACACCTCAGATACCAGGGTCGAGCTCAGCTACGACCTGGCCGGGTCATCGGCACTGCCTGACCATGTGAAGCAGCGGGCCCTGCGGGCGCTTGACTCTCAGCTCACGCGGGGCACGATCACCGTGGTCGCGGCCGATAACCGGTCGCAGCTGCGTAACCGGGAGGCCGCGGCCGCGCGGCTGTCGCAATTGCTGACGGCCGCCACCGCGCCGCCAGGCCCGCCTCGGCGCGCGACCAAGCCGACCAGGGGGTCGGTCGAGCGCAGGCTCGCCGCCAAGGCGCGCCGGGCCAAGACGAAGCGGCTGCGCCGGCCGAACGAGGAATGACCCGGCGCTGACTGCCCGAGGTCCTGCCGCTCTAGGCTCGGTGGCCTGTCGCTGCTGGCCTGGCGACAACGGGTGACGTCGTGATGTTGATCCGGTGTGCGACGCTGAAATGGGATAGTTCGACTGGCTAAGGCGGGGTGGAATGGGTAGCAGCAGGGCATCTGTCGCAGTGGCCACGGCCTCGCTCCTGGTCGCGGTGATGACAGTGGCAACATTGCCGGCGTCGGCTGCGGTCTCTTCGGCTGCGGTCTCTTCGGCTGCGGTCTCTTCGGCCGGGGTCTCGTGGGCCGGGGTGTCGTCGGCTGGGGTGTCGTCGGCTGGGGCTCGGGTGAATGACCGGGTTATCGTCGTCATGAAGGACCAGCCGACGGCCGTTCAGCCCGGCACCGAGGCGAACCTGGTCAGGTCGGCCGCGATCGTTTCCGCTCAGGCTCCGCTGCTGCGTCAGCTCGCGCGTACCCACGCGACCCACGTCACGAGCTATCACCTGGTCGATGCCTTCTCGGCGACGGTGTCCAGCGCGGAGGCGGCCAGCCTGGCCGCCAATCCCGCGGTCGGTGAGGTCATACCTGACGGGCTCATCAAGGGCCCGGACTGGCCGGCCGTTTCGGCCGCGCCGACCGCAGCCGCAGCGGCGGTGGCGGCGGACCACGCGGCGGCGAAGGGCGCGGCCCCGGAATCCAAGCGCGATCACCGGATGACGCCGCACGTCATCCCGCAGGCGTGCCCGAACGCTGGCCAGCCTCAGCTTGGTCCCGAGGCCCTTCAGACCACCAATACCGCATCGGATGATCCGGCGGTGAAGACGGCCAGGTCGCTTGGCATCACTGGGGCCGGCGTCAAGGTCGCCTTCATCGCCGACGGGCTTGACCCGCGCAACGTGAACTTCATCAGGCCCGATGGCCGGTCCGTGTTCAGCCGCGCGTTTGGCGGCGACTACGAGGACTTCTCAGGTGACGGCCCCGGTCAGCTCACTGGCGGGGGCGAGGCTTTCCTTGACGCGAACTCGATCGCCGGGCAGGGCATCAAGGTCTACGACGTGCGCGACTTCTCCGATCAGCCCGATCCGGCGCGATGCGACATCAGGATCGAGGGAGTGGCGCCAGGGGCCGCGCTCGTCGGGCTTGACGCGTTCGGGACGTTCGAGTTCACGCTGGAGTCGAACTTCCTCGAGGCGATCAGCTACGCGGTGGAGACCGACCACGTCAACGTGCTCAACGAGTCGTTCGGCTCCAACCCGTTCCCAGACAGCCCAGCGCTCAGCGTGCTCGATGAGTTCAACGATGCCGCCGTCGCGGCCGGCACCACGGTCACCGTGTCGTCGGGCGACTCAGGAAGCACGAACACGATCGCCTCTCCGGCCAGCGACCCGCAGGTGATCTCGGTCGGAGCCTCCACCGCGTTCAGGTTCTACGCGCAGACCAACTTCGCGGCCGCTCGTTACTTCGCGACCAAGGGCTGGCTTGACGACAACGTCAGCGCGATCAGCTCAGCCGGGTTCACCGCGGCGGGCGGGACGGTAGACCTGGTCGCGCCAGGAGACCTCGGCTTCGCGTCGTGCAGCACCGACATCTCGATCTATCAGGACTGCGTGAACCTTAACTACCAGGCTTCGCCGGTCGAGCTCAGCGGCGGAACCAGCGAGTCGGCGCCGCTCACCGCTGGCGCGGCCGCGCTCGTCATCCAGGCCTACCGGCAGGCCCACGAAGGCGCCACGCCAAGTCCCGCGCTCATCAAGCTGATCCTGACCAGCACGGCGACTAACCTCGGGCTGCCCGCCAGTGAGCAGGGCTCCGGGCTGCTGAACTCCTACAAGGCGGTGCTGGCGGCCGAATCGGTGCGGACGGCAGCGGCCGCACCCCAGCCGGCCGGGAACACGCTGCTGTTCTCGCGCACCCAGCTCAACGCCACCGGCCAGGCTGGCGCGAGCCGGAACTGGCAGGTACGGGTGACCAATACCGGCGCCAGCGAGCAAGTCGTCTCGGCGCATGGCGTCGCCTTCGGGCCTGACCAGGACGTGCGAACCGGATCGGTCAGGCTGAACGACGCGACGAGCCCCCAGTTCACCGATTACCAGGGGTTGCCGAACAACTATGCCGAGTTCCATTTCACCGTCCGCCCTGGAGCGGACCGCCTCGACGCATCCATCGCCTACGAGGGGGTGCCGGGCAGCGATCCGTACGCTCCGGTCTGGCTGACCCTGATCGACTCGCGTGGGCGGTTCGCGGCGGACTCAATACCGCAGGGCACCGGCGACTACGGCAACGTCGACGTGCGGGCGCCGGTACCGGGACAGTGGACCGGAGTTGTCTTCGGCATCACGGCGGCTGACAGCGGGACCAACGGGACCGTGCGCTGGCGGGTCGCGACCGAGCGCTTCACCGGTTTCGGCCAGGTCAGCCCGGCTGCCTTCGCCCTCGCTCCTGGACAGAGCCAGACTCTGCGCGTCACCGAGCGGCTGCCAGCGCAGGCCGGAGAGGCAGCCGGGTCGATCGTGCTGCGCTCGGACGAGGGCGGTGACGACCCGTACCTTGGCCGGGAGACCGAGTCGATCCCCGTGACCTTGCGGGCGCTGGTGGGCCTGGCCCGCGGCGGCACTTTCGGCGGCGTGCTGACCGGCGGCAACGGGCGTTGGCCTGGCATCGGCCAGGCGGACTACTTCGAGTTCCATGTCGGTCCCGGGCACCGCGGCATCGAAGCGAACGTCACGCTCACCCGCGACGCTGCCGACGTGGTCGGCTCGTACCTGATCGCGCCCGACGGCCAAGCGCTCGGGTTCGGGCAGAACACGCTGAATGGCGTCAACAGCCGGTCGCTGACGGCCTACGCGCTTGACCCGGTCCCGGGTGAGTGGACGCTGGCCGTTGATTTCACCGGCCCGGTCGTCGGGAACGTGATCTCCCAGCCATTCCACGGCAGGATCAGGCTTGACGCTGCCAAGGCCACGGCCCGGAACCTGCCGGACAACCCGAGAACGCTACTGCGGCCACGAGTGCCGGTGACCGTCGAGGTCAAGGTGACCAATGCCGGCGCCGCCCCTGAGGCGTACTTCGTCGATGCGCGGCTGGCAAAGCTGGACACGATCACGCTCGAGCCGCTGGGTGGATCGACGTTCGTGCTTCCGATCGCGGCCGTGCAGCCGCAGTGGTTCGTGCCAAGCCGGACGGTGAGCGTGACGGTCACGGCCAAGGCCACGGTGCCGATCGAGTTCGACTGGGGGCCAAGCCAGGGCGATCCCGACCTTTTCGACGCCACCGGCGCCGGGAACCGGGCGACGGCCAGCTTCATGCCCGCTGGCGGCCTGGTGCAGCCGGGCAACTGGATCGCGGGGCCCGACCAGTTCGGGCCGTACCCGCACGGAGCCCCGGCCGCCTCGGTCACGATGGCGATGATGGCGCGGACTCAGGCCTTCGATCCGGCGGTGAGTGCCAGCACCGGGGACCTGTGGCTGCAGAGCATCGACCCGGTGGCTCCCTTCGAGGCCTTGGTGGTGCCGCCAGGCAGGTCGGGCGTGATCAAGGTGACGATCAGGCCGCGCGGGGCGCCTGGCACGGTCGTGCGCGGCGATCTGTACGTCGACGACTTCGTCTCATCGATACCGCCCTATGACCAGACCGCGGCGGACGAGGTTGTCGCGATCCCGTACGCCTACACGATCAGGTAACCAGGCCGTCAGGGCCAGGCGCCACCGCCTGCCATCACAGCAAAGGCGCGCCGCATTGGACCTGTTCGGGCGAGGAGCCGGCCGCGGACAGGCTTCCGCTGGTGGCGGTCGCGCTCAGTGGGTCGCCGCAGCTGGACAGGTTGAGCACGAGCACGCTCAGTGACAGGTCGGTCGTCGTGCCGGCGGCGATGGCCGGACGGGTGCATGTCGTGGTGCCCGAGCCGGTCTGGCAGGACCACGGCGAGCTAGGCAACGTGACCAGGGATATCCCTGACGGCAGCGTGAGGCTGGCGGTCAGCGGCCCGGTCGCGGCCGTGCCGGGATCGGAGACGGCGACGGTCACGGTGGCAGTCAGGCCGAGGCCAAGGGCCGATCCCACCTGCACGGCCACGCCCAGCTTGGCCGTCACCTTGACCGTGACCCTGGGCGTCGGCAGAAGCGTCGGCTCGCCCGTCGGGCTAGCGCTCGG
>DATKFV010000130.1:0-16824 GCA_035511035.1 Streptosporangiaceae bacterium | reverse complement strand
CGTCGAAGTCGACGGCCCCGGACAGGAAGTCGACGCCGAGGTTGAGCCCGGCGCTGGCCCGCAGCAGGTCCTGGATCTCCTGGTCGGGCTCCCCCGCCGCCAGTTCGGGGTCGAGCGCGACGGTGACCAGGTCGGGCACGGGCAGGCCGCAGGCCAGCGCCAGCCTGGCACTGATGACCTCGGCGACCAGCGCCTTGGGGCCCTGGCCCGCGCCGCGGAACTTGACCACGTAGGTGCCGAGATCGTCGGCCTCCATGATGGCTGGCAGCGAGCCGCCCTCACGCAGCGGCGTGACGTAGGTGATGGCGGTGACCTCGGGGAGCATAGAACCGCAGGGTAGCGTCTGCTCATGAGGCAGCGATCCCTGGCATCGCTTGGCCGGGCCGTCGGCGCGGTGGGGCTGGGCTGCGTGGGCATGTCCGCCGAGTACCGCCCGTCCAGCCTGGACGACCGGCAGTCGCTCGCGGTACTGGCCCGGGCGATCGAGCTCGGCGTGAGCTTCTTCGATACAGCCGACGTGTACGGCCCGTTCACCAACGAGCGGCTCGTTGGCCTGGCGCTGGCCGGGCACCGTGACGAGGTCATCGTCGCCACCAAGGCGGGCCTGGTGGCGGACGAGGCGACGGGGAGCTCTCGCCCGTGCGGTCGGCCCGATCACTTGCGCGCCTCCTGCGAGGCGTCACTGCGCCGGCTCGGCGTGGACGTCATCGACCTTTACTACCTGCACCGGGTTGACCCGGCGGTGCCGCTCGCTGAGTCATGGGGGTCGATGGCTGAACTGGTCACCGCGGGCAAGGTACGCGCGATCGGGCTGTCGGAGGTGAGCCAGCACCAGATCGCGGAGGCGCACGCGATCGCGCCGGTCGGCTCGGTGCAGTCCGAGCTGTCGCTGTGGACCCGCGGCCCGCTGGCGGAGGTCGTCCCCTGGTGCGCGGCCCACGGCGCGACGTTCGCTGGCTACGCGCCGCTCGGACGCGGCTACCTCACCGGCACCGTGCGCTCGGCTGACTTCGAGGCCGGCGACATCAGGTTCGGGAACCCAAGGTTCACCGCCGCCGCGATCGCCCGCAATCAGGCCATCCTCACCGTCATCGAGCAGGTCGCCCGCCGTCACGACGCGACCTCGGCCCAGGTCGCGATCGCCTGGGTGCTGGCGCAAGGCGAGCATGTCCTGCCGATACCCGGCACCAAGCAGGTCCGCTACCTGGAGGAGAACTGCGCTGCGGCCGACCTCGCGCTCACCGCTGACGACCTCGCCGAACTCGACGCCGCTCCGGCCGCCAGCGGCGACCGGTACTAGCGGCTTGTCCTGGTGCTAGCACGCTGGGCAGTGCCGCACGTAGTCCGTCACGGTCCCGACCGCTCCTGGATCGTTCGCCGCGAGCACGCCAGGCAGCACCGCCGGGCCGAGCTGGCTGCGCAGCTTAGGGACGGTCCAGTCGCTCTCGTGGGTCAGCCGGCCGGTCTTGAACAACTGCGCGTACAGCAACTGTGAGCTCGTCGGCGACCGGTACACGACCAGGATCGGGAAGGCGCTCCCCGGCTCGATCGCGGTTGCCGCCGGGGCGGCGCCGGTGGTCACCGAGGAACTGACCGCCTTCCAGACCGTCGGCCCGCTCGGCAGCGGATCAGCTATCCAGGCACCTTGAAGCAGGCCGCTGGCACCGGATTCCCGCCAGAACACGTAGAGACGCCCGGTGTGGCCCACGACCGCTTCGGCGACCGCCGGGGGGTCATCGGTGTCCGCGCCCGGAATCTGCGCGATCTTCCCCCACTTGATGACGTTGTGGATCACCTGGCCAATGACGTAATTGATCCGGTGGCTGTTGCGCGCCTCCCAGGTCACGAACACGGTGTCGGAGAACAGCGGGCTGAACACCGCCGGGCCGGTCGAAGTGAAGGCCCCGGTGATCGCCCCCGGCGCTTGGGACCAGGTCAGCCTGCCTGCGGTGCCGGTCTCGCCGATCGCGTACCTGACCTGCTGGCTGGCCGCGTCGCCCCAGGTGACGATCACGTCGTGGTCAGTCGTAGTGGCATCGAACAGGGCCGCCGAAGGCGGCTGGGTAGTGAGCGCCGTCCAGCCGCCTTTGCCCGTGTTCGCGACGATGCCGCTGGGGAACCACTTGCCGCTCCGGACGTTCTCCGCTACGTCGTAAGTGATCTCATCACCGCTGTGACCCAGCGAAGGCCCGGTCGAGAACAGCGCTGTCTCCGGTTTCATGGCCGGGCTGATCAGGTCCGCGAGGGCCGGCGACGTGGTCGTGTCCACCTTGGGAACGAAGCGCACCGGCAGATTCCAGGTGATCGGCGGGCTCCCGGCCGGCAGGCCCACCCGCGCTGAGGCCACGCCGGCCGGACCGAGCGCCACCAGGGCCGAAATGGCGGCTCCGGCGACCAGCGCTGGTCTCCGCCATGCGCCTCGTCGTCGGGGACTTTTCCTGGCAGCGGGCTTCCACGCTGCGGTCATGGCTCATTCCTTTCCGACCGGCCGATCCGCGTCGCATTTCTCCTGCGCGTGACGACTTGCCTATTACGACACTTTAGGGCCGGCCATCTCGCTTGTAAGCTTTGCTGACGGCTTTTTGGTGCGTGCGCCCGGCGATTCACTTAAGGCCCGGCTTCGGGTGGTGCCCGGCGCAGACGAGGGAGCATGAGGCCAGTGCCCGAGCCCGCCCGCACGTTCGCGGCGCTGCTGAAGCAGCTGCGGACCAGCGCCGGGATGACGCAGGAGGAGCTGGCCAGGGCCGCGACCTTGAGCTACCGGTCGATCAGCGACCTGGAACGCGGCATCAACCTGACCGCGCGCGGCCAGACCGCGCGCCTGCTGGCCGAGGCGCTGAACCTGAAAGGCGCGGCCAGGGCGAGCTTCGAGGCGGCGGCCCGCGGGGCGGCGCCCACCAGCCCTGGCGGCGGCGCGACTGGCCGACTCGCGCCAGGGACGCCGTGGTCGGGCGGGACGGCCGCCGCGACCAGGACGCTGCCGCGAGATGCGGGCGCGTTTACCGGGCGCGAGCCTGAGCTGCGCGTCCTGCTGGCCGCGGCCGCTGGCGTGACCGCTTCGGGGCAGGTGGTGGGCATCCACGCGATCGGCGGAATGGCCGGGGTCGGCAAGACCACGTTCGCCGTCCACGCCGCGCACCAGCTGGCGCCGAGGTTCCCTGACGGCCAGGTGTTCCTGCCGCTGCACGCGCATACGCCTGGGCAGCGTCCGGTAGAGCCAGCCGACGCGCTGGCCAGCCTGCTGCTGACGGCCGGGATCGCCGCCGGCCAGATCCCGCCCGGCCTGGAGGAGCGGGTCAGGCTGTGGCGTGATCACGTAGCTGAGCGGCGGCTGCTGCTCGTGCTCGATGACGCCGCCGGGCATGAGCAGGTCAGGCCGTTGCTGCCCGGCACGGCCGGCAGCCTGGTGCTGATCACCAGCCGCAAGCACCTGGTCGCGCTTGACGACACGCAGACGATCAGCCTCGACACGCTGCCGAAGGCGCAGGCCGCCGAGCTGCTCGTGCGCCTCGCCGGCCGTTCCGACCTGGCGCCCAGCGATGAGCTGGCGCTCGAGATCGCCCGGCTCTGCGGCTACCTGCCGCTGGCGATCGGAATGCTGGCCAAGCAGCTGCAGCACCATCCGTCGTGGACGGCGGCCGACCTCGCGGGCGAGCTGGCGACCACCCGCGACCGGCTTGAGCTGATGCGAGCAGAGAACGTGTCGGTGTCAGCCGCATTCGACCTGTCCTACGCCGATCTCGCGCCTGACCAGCAGCGGCTGTTCCGCCGGCTCGGCCTGCACCAGGGCGTCGAGGTCGACGCCTATGCCGCCGCCGCGCTTGACGACGCGGAGCTGGCGGCAACCCGCAGGCGGCTGTCCGCGCTCTACGATCACTACCTGCTGACCGAGTCGGCCAGGGGCCGGTACCGCCTGCATGACCTGCTGCGCGAGCACGCCAGGGCACTCGCCGGCCAGGATTCAGCGCAGGACAGGGAGGTGGCAGCGGGCCGGCTACTCGGCTACTACGTGCACACCGCATGCGCGGCCGACCAGCACCTGACCCGCCGGATCCCGGTCCGGCCACCGCGGGCACTGCCGCCACCACCTCACGCGCCTGCCTTCAAGGTCAGGGCCGACGCGATCGCGTGGCTGGACTCCGAGCGGATTAACCTGAACGCGGTCAGGCTGAACGCGGCCGAGCACGGCCCGCTCGGCGCCGCGATCACGCTCGCCGCCGCGACGCACGCGTACCTGCGATTCAGCGGCCACTGGGATCAGGCGCTCGCCCAGGATCTCGCCGCGGTCGAGCTAGCGCACCGGGCCGACAACGAGCAAGCCGAGGCCGGAGCCCGCACCAACCTGGGCGACATGCTGCTCGCGATGCGCGACTACCCCGCCGCCACCGAGAACCTGACCGAGGCGCTCAAGCTCTATCACGGCCTCGACGACCGGCTCGGCGAGGCCGCGGTGCGGACCGAGCTGGCCGCGGCCCAGTACCTGGCCGGCGACAACCCGGCCGCAGCCGCGGGGCTGGCCCGCGCGATCGAGCTGTACCGGGAGCTGGACGAGCCGCACGGCGAGGCGCACGCGCTCAGCCGGCTGGCCAGCGTCCAGCTCGTCACCGGTGACTACACCGGGGCCAGCGACGGCCTGAGCCAGGCCCTCGAGCTGTACCGCCCGCTCGGGGACCGGCTCGGCGAGGCGCACGCGCTGAACGAGCTCGGCGCGGTCAGGCTCGCCATGGGCGACCACGCCACCGCCGCTGGCCGCCTTGACCAGGCGCTGGCGGTGTACAGGGAACTCGGGGATCAGCTCGGGGCGGCCAATGCGCTGAGTGACCTGGCCGGAGTGCGGCAGGCCACCGGGAACCTGGACGCGGCCGTCGCGGACCTGGCCGGCGCCCTTGACCTGTACCGCCAGCTCGGTGACCGGCTCGGCAAGGCCAACGGCCTGAACCAGCTGGGAGCGCTGCAGCTGGCGGGGGGCCAGGTAGCCGAGGCCTCGGCCAGCCTCAGCGAGGCCCTTGACCTATACCGAGACCTCGGCGATCAGGCCGGCGAGGCGGAATCGCTGATCAACCTCGGCGACCTCGCCATGGCCGCTGGCGACCACGCCGAGGCGCGGCGCTGCTTCGGCGAGGCCAAGGTGCTCGCCGATGGCGTCGCGTCCGTCCCGCTGATCGCTCGCGCCCTCGAAGGCCTCGGCCTCGCCCGGCTGCGGTCAGGCCAGCAGGCCGAAGGCACGGCCGCCCTCACCGAGGCACTTGAGCTCTACCAGCGGATCGGCTCCCCCGCCGCCCAGCGAGCCCGCCAGGCACTGCGCACGCCGGGCGCCGGGGAGCAAGGCTAGGCGAGGTCAAGGCGGAGCGAGGCGAACATGTCCTGCACGGCGCCGACGGCCATCTCGTCATCGCCGCCGCTGACCGACAGGACGAGCCGGTCATCGACCCGGCTGACGGTCCAGGTGGCGAACGCGCAGCAGTCGCGCTCAAGCGCCGCCAGAGCCTGCAACTCCTGGTCCACGCCGTCGTCAGCGCAGAACGCGAGCTCAAGGCCATCCGAGGTCATCACGACCCCCAGGCCCGACCGATCCGTGAGCGCCCGCCAGCGCCCCGCCCGCTGCGTCAGGTCACCAGCGCTCAGCGAGCAAGCCACCGCTGCCGGCTGCCGAGTGTCATCCATCGCCTGCCCCTTAAGGTCGCCGCGTCGTTCTCAGACCATTCTCGCAGCGACCAGCGCCGACGTTGACCCGCTGGGGGCGTCAGCCAGGCAATGCCGCGATGACCGGCAGGTCATAGACACGGCGGACGCTGCTGCCGATCCGGCTCACGTCCGTGCCGTAGACATGCAGCGAGATGGCGGTCTGGGCGGCGGCGTTCCTTACGCAGTGAATGTCGCCGGGGGGCGCGAGCGCGCTCACCTCCCCGACCACGTTCATGGCCGTCCCAATCTCCTGAAGCCAGCCATCGTCCCTGACCAGGTACTGCTCCTCGCGTTCGACGCCCGCGATGACGCCAGCGACGCACCAGGCGACATGATCGTGGATGGGCGTGGCCTGGCCAGGCCGCCAGACGAGGGCCACGACGGAGAACGAGCCGTCGGGCTCGGCGTGCAGAAGGTGGCAGCGATACTTGAGCGGGTCACCGTAGCGCTGCTCCGACGTCAGGATCTCAGGTCCTGGAAGGTACGTCCGCAGCTGCTCAGCGACCAGCTCGGCGGTCTCGGACCAGCTCGCGTGACGCTGGACAGCAGCTCGCACGCCGCCTACCAGGCTACCCAGACATCGATCAGCGTCGATCATTTGCCTAGTTTGCATATCTGTATTATAGGAATCTGCTGGCATAGAATGCAAGGACGTACCTCACTTCGTCGTGATCTCGCTAGCCCAGATCTCGCTAGCCCAGATCTCGCTAGCACAGCGGTAGCCGCTGCGGAGCGCGCCTTCCATGTAGCCCTGAAAGTTGAGCGAGGTGTGCTCGCCGGCGAAGTGCAGGTTCCCGTGCCGGCGGCCCTGGACCCCGTTGAAGCCGGTGTACTGGCCGACCTTGAGGTAGGAGTAGGCGCCCCCGACGTGCGGGTCACCCGATGACCAGGCGTAGTAGGCCTTGCCGTTGTAGGCCGCCGACACGCCGGGGAAGTTCACCTCGAAGTCCCGCAGGTAGTCCGCGGCCATCGCGGCCGGGGCCGGTCCTTCGTAGGATGACAACCGGTACTTGCGGCCGATGTCCGCGCCGTCGGCACCACCGGGCAGCGCGATCAGGATGCCGTGCGGCCCTGGCTGGTCGATCGTGGTCTCCCAGCCGCCCTGCACGATGCCGTCGGTGTACAGGTTGCCGGTCCAGTGGTCGGCGTTCCATACCCGGCGGGAGAACTGCAGGCCGATCTTGGAATTCGGGCCTAGCTCCTCCTCCCTGATCGCGCGAAGCTGGAGCGCGGGCAGGTCGATGCCGGTGAGCTCGACCTCCCTGAGCTTGGTGAACGGCAGCGCCAGCACGACGTGGTCGGCCCGGACCGGCCGGGTCGCCCGGCCGGTGGCGAAGGTGGCCGTGAACGTGCCGTCGCCGTGCTCGCGCAGCGCGACGAGCCGGTGGTCCAGGTGCACCGAGCCGCCGGGCAGCCGACCGTGCAGGCCGCTGACGACCTGGTCGTTTCCGTGCCGGATATGCCACTTCTCGTCGGTTCCCGACAGCTGCGGGTACCCCTTAGGCTGCAACCCGCTGGCCGAGCTGTCGTAGAGTCCGAGCAGGTAGATGAGGTTGAGCGCCGACTCGGAGTCCATCGTCCCGCCGTACTCGTCGAGCACGATCGCGACGCACAGCCGGCCGAAGTCGGAGTCAATGCCGCCGGGAATGTTCCGCTCGATCCACTCCGTCGCCGACATGTGATCCCAGTGATGGCCCCACGTCGTGTAATGATCGTGCAGGGTCGGCCACGGCGCCTTGTGCACCGCGGCGTCCAGGAACAACTCGCGGGCCCAGTCGTGCCAGTCCCGGTCGAGGGCCGCCTGGGACCAGAACCGCCCGCCGAACCGCAACCGGTAGTCGAGCGCCCGCGTGTGCGCGGGATAGATGTTGACGTTGTCGAGGGTAAGGCCGAAGCTCGCGGCGAGCGCCCGCATCTGGGTGTGCTCGGTGGAGATGAACTCGCCGTGCAGTTCGGAGTACTGGCCAGCGGCGTAGAAGCCACGCAGCGTCCTGACCCGGCCGCCGATCCGGTCCGCGTTGTACTCGTAGACCTCGCTGCGCAGCCCGCGGGTCCGCCAGAGCCGGTACGCGCACCCGAGCCCGGCCAGCCCTGACCCGACGATCACCACCCGCGGCCCGTTCCGGCCGCCCCCGGCCCGGTCTCCGGCTCGGCTCGCGGCCGCCGCCCGGCCATCCAAGGCCGCCGGGATGGCCCCGGCCACCGCCACCGCGCCGGCCCCGGCGAGCACGCTCCGCCGGCTCACGCCGCCAGCCTCGCCCCCGCCCGCCGATCGGCGCCCGGCCGCACCAGCCGCGACGATCTCGGTCGCCTCGCCGATGTCGCAGCCCGTGCGCCTGGCGTAGTCTGCCGCCGCCCGCGCCCGCGCGAGCACGCCCGCCGCGACCCCGCGCGCCGCTCCGGCCATGCCAACCTCCCCCGGCCCAGCCTCGGCGCCGATCAGCGCAGATGCTTGCTGGCCCATTGTCTCGCACAGGGCAAGACCATCAAGATCATTTGCTGCAAATTGCCCCGGCTCGACTGGCCGGCCGCCTGCGGCCGGCCCCGCGCGTCCCTGAGCCTGATCACCTGAGGGTGACTGAGCCCGGCGCGCGCCGAGCGCGATCGTTACCCGAGCGGCAGGCCGGCGTCCTCGCGGACCAGTTGCGCCGCGGCCGACTTGCTGCGCGATACCCACAGGGCCACGTCCAGGATCCGCAGCAGGCTGGCATCGGCCGCCGAGGCAGGACGCAGCGCCTCGACCTCGTCCCGCGCCTGCGCGTCACGCAGCAAGCAGCGCAGGACGTCCCAGGTCCGGCCGGGCACGTCGACCGCCTTGATCACCAGGCTGTCGCTGATCGGGCAAAGCCGAGGCCGCTTGCGGGCAAGCAACTTGGTCGCGCTCGCGTTGCCGATGCCCTCGATGCCGGTCAGGGCATCCCACATCAAGTCGATCTGCCTGAGCACGCGATCGTCAGCATCCCACAAGTCAAGGTCTTGCGGTATGTCGGCCAGCAGGCGTGACAGCTGCTGCTTGTGGGTGATCAGCAGGATCCGGACGACCTGCGGCCGCCAGGTGATGTCGAGCAGGGAGACGGCGAGCAAGTCGTCGGCGATGATCTCGACCGACGGGTTCTGGCCGAGATCGCTGAACGTCATTCCAGCGAAGCTCGGCTCCGAAAAGTAAGAGGCCACGGCGCGGCGGACGCCGGGCGTGGCCAGGCTCGCCCGCAGGCGAGCGGCTGCAGAGTGGACGACTTCGTCCGTCGCTAAGGAGAGCATGAGACAGTATGCGCCACCGGACCGCCTCACCGGGCGCAGTACACGCTTCCTCCCCAGCAATTCTGCACAGTTACGAACAGATCGATAGATCGTCTTTGCCCTACCTGTCGGCCCTAGTCCAGGCGGGCACTCCCACGTCGGACTACAGCGTCGCGCCGCTGCTGTAGTCCCAACGACGGCAGAGGCGCGACGCTGTAGTTGGGGCAGGGCGGCGCGCGAGAGTCTGGACCGGGCGGGCGGGAGCTAGGGGGCTAGTTCGGGGGTGGGGGGAGGTTGACCAGGCCGGCCAGGCTGGCGCGGTGGCGGTCGGCGGTGCCGAGGGCCAGGGCCGAGCTCTTGGCCCGCTTCAGGTACAGGTGCGCCGGGTGCTCCCAGGTGAAGCCGATGCCGCCGTGCAGCTGGATCATCTCCTGCCCGGCCAGGACGGCCGTGTCCGAGCACGCCGACTTCGCCAGCGCGACCGCGACGGCCACGTCAGGATCGCCGGCCGCCAGGCACGCGGCCGCGTACCGAGACGCCGCCCTGGCCTGGGTGACCGCCACCCACCAGTCAGCGAACCGGTGCTTGAGCGCCTGGAACGAGCCGACCGGCCGCGCGAACTGGTACCGCTGCTTGACGTACGCGAGCGTGATGTCAAGCGCCCGCTCGGCCAGGCCCACCTGCTCGGCGGCGAGGATCCCGGCCCCGGCCAGCAACGCGCTCGCCAGGGCGGCCTCGGCCTCCGACCCGCCGGCCAGCCGCCGGGCCGCGACGTTCTCCAGCGTCACGTCGCACAGCTGCCTGGTCATGTCCAGCGACGTCACCGCGGTCCGGCGCAGCCCGGCCGCGTCGGCCGCCACGACATAGAGGGCAACCGGCACGCCGTCGGCGGGCACGATCAGCACGTCGGCGGGTAGCGCGTCCGCGACGCCAGCGACCGAGCCGGACAGCCGGTAGGTTCCGGCCTGGTCATCCTTCGCGGCCCCGGCGATCCGCACGGTCGGCGCGGGCCCGGCCCCGGGCACCGAATCGAACGGCACGGCCAGCGCCGCGGTAGTCCTCCCGCCCGCGAGCCGGGCCAGCAGCTCGCCGTCGCCCGCCGCAAGCGCCGCGACGGTGGCGATCACCGCGCTGCCAAGGAACGGCACCGGCGCGACCGACCGCCCGATCTCCTCGGCGACGACCGCCGCCTCGCGGAACGAGGCCCCGGCCCCGCCGTGCGCCTCGGGGATCAGCAGCCCGGCGCAGCCGATCTCAGCGGCCAGCGTCCGCCACAGGTCAGCGTCGTAGGTGTCCGGCGTCTCGGTCCTGGCCAGCACGGCCGCCGCTTCCGCCTTCTCTTCGAGCACCGACCTGACCGCCGCCCGCAGCTCGGTCTCCTGCTCGGTATAGGTCAGGTCAGGCAGCCGCGACCCGGCCGGGGCGCCGGCAGCCGCGTCAGTCTCGGCGGTCTCGGTCTCGGTCTCGGTCGCCGGCGACGTCACTGTGCTTTCTCAATCATTTAGGCAGGTCCTTCCACGGCTTGTCCTTGTCGAGCCGGATCTCCGGCGGCAGGCCAAGCACCCGCTCGGCCACGATGTTGCGCAGGATCTCCGAGGTACCGCCCTCGATCGAGTTGCCCTTCGAGCGCAGGAACCGGTAGCCGGCGTCCCGGCCGTAGAAGTCGGCGCCGTCGGGCCGGTGCATCGTCCAGTCGCTGTAGCGCAGGCCCTCGCCGCCAAGCAACTCGAGCTGGAAGTCGGCGATCTCCTGGTTGAGCCGGGCGTAGACCAGCTTGGCCCCCGAGCCCTCTGGCCCAGGCTGCCCGGCCGCCAACTGCTGCCGCAGCCGCTCCCCCGCCAGCCTCGACACCTCGGCCCCGACCCACAAGCGCAGCAGCCGGTCATGCAGCCCCGGCGTCCGCCGGTCAGGATGCTCGCGCCAGGTCGCGGCCGAGAACCCGATCATGCCGCCCTCGCGGGGCAGCGTGAACGCCCCGAGCGCGACCCGCTCGTTCATCAGCGTGCCCATCGCGACCTGCCAGCCCTGGCCGACCTCGCCGATCCGGTCGGCGTCAGGGATGACCACGTCGGTCAGGAACACCTCGTTGAACTCGGCCTCGCCGGTCGCCTGCCGCAGCGGCCTGACCTCAACGCCCGGCGAGGTCATGTCCACGCCGAAGTACGTCAGGCCCTTGTGCTTGGGCAGGCCAGGGTCGCTCCTGGTGACCAGGATCGCCCGCCTGGCGATGTGCGCCGACGAGGTCCAGACCTTCTGGCCGTTGACGACCCAGTTGTCGCCGTCGCGAACCGCCCGCGTCGCCAGGTTCGCCAGGTCCGAGCCAGCGCTGGGCTCGCTGAATAGCTGGCACCAGACGTCCTCGCCGGTCCACAGCGGCCGCAGCCAGCGCTTGCGCTGCTCGTCGTTGCCGAACGCGAGGATGGTCGGCGCGGCCATGCCGAGGCCGATGCCATTGCGCTCGGGCCGGTTGGTCGGCGCGTTCGCGGCCGCGAACTCAGCGTCGACGACCTTCTGCAGTGTCCGGGGCAGCCCCTGCCCGCCGAGGCCGACCGGGTAGTGCACCCAGGCCAGCCCGGCGTCGAACCGGGCCCGCACGAACGGCAGCCGCTCGGTCGTCGCCGGGTCGTGCTTGGCCAGGAACTCTCGCACCTGGGCCCGCAAGCCCTGCGCCTGCTCGGTCTCGCTCAGCTCGGTATCGCTTATTTCGGTGCTGCTCAATTGAGCGGCCCGCCGGCCACGTACACGACTTGGCCTGACACGAACCCGGCGCCCTCGCTGGCGAAGAACGACGCCACATGGGCCACGTCCTCCGGCTGGCCAACCCGGCGCACCGGGATCTGCGAGGCCGCGGCCTGCTGGAATGCCTCGAACTCGACGCCCACCCGAGCCGCCGTCGCGGCGGTCATGTCGGTCACGATGAAGCCAGGCGCGATGGCGTTCGCCGTGACCCCGAACTGGCCGAGCTCCTTGGCGAACGTCTTCACCAGGCCCTGCAGCCCGGCCTTCGCCGTCGAGTAGTTGGACTGGCCGCGGTTGCCGAGCGCCGAGCTCGACGACAGGCAGATGATCCGGCCGTACTTGGCCTCGACCATGAACTTCTGGCAGGCCCGGCTCATCAGGAACGCGCCCTTCAGGTGCACGTTCATGACAGTGTCCCAGTCGTCGTCGGTCATCTTGAACAGCAAATTGTCGCGGAGCACGCCGGCGTTGTTGACGAGCACGACCGGCGGTCCCAGTTCGGCCGCGATCGCCTCGACCGCCGCCGTGACCTGAGCGGTGTCGCTGACGTCGGCGCCCGCCGCGAACGCGCGGCCGCCGGCCGCCTTGATCGCGTCGACGGTCGCGCCGCAGTCGCCCTCCTTCAGGTCGATCACGCCGACGGCCATGCCGTCGGAAGCCAGCCGCTTGCTGATGGCCGCTCCGATGCCGCGCGCGCCCCCAGTGACGATCGCGACTCGCTGTGCCTGATCCGCCATAGGTACTCGTCTCCTCCGGGTTGGTCATAATTTGCTGCAAAAGGTCTTCGGGGCAGTTGCCGTTCCGAGGGCTCGCGTTCGTCGCGGCGAGCCAGCCGGCGACGTGCCGGTCAGTCGCGGTACTTGCTGAGCTCGCGCCGGGCGAGCGAGCGCTTGTGCACCTCGTCGGGGCCGTCGGCGAAGCGCAGGGCGCGCGCCCCGGCCCAGGCCTGGGCGAGCGGGAAGTCCTGGCTGACGCCGCCCGCGCCGTGAGTCTGGATCGCCTTGTCGATCACCCACTCGGTCATCGCCGGAACGGAGATCTTGATCGCCTGGATCTCGGTGTGCGCGCCCTTGTTGCCCACCGTGTCCATCAGCCAGGCGGTCTTGAGCACGAGCAGGCGGGCCTGCTCGATCCTGACCCTCGACTCGGCGATCCAGTCCTGGACCACGCCCTGGTCGGCGATGGGCTTGCCAAAGGCGAACCGGCTGCTGGCCCGGCGGCACATCGCCTCGAGCGCGCGCTCGGCCGAGCCGATCAGGCGCATGCAGTGGTGGATGCGGCCAGGGCCGAGTCGCGCTTGCGCGATCGCGAAGCCCTCGCCCTCGCCGGCGATCAGGTTCGTGACCGGGACAGCCACGTCGTTGAACAAGATCTCGGCGTGCCCGCCGTGGGTGGAGTCGGAGTAGCCGAACACGCGCATGCTGCGCTTGATCGTCACGCCGGGGGTGTCGGGCGGGACGCAGATCATGGACTGCTGGCGGTGCCGGTCGGCGTCAGGGTTGGTCTTGCCCATGACGATGAGGAGCTTGCAGCGGGGGTCCATGGCGCCGGACGACCACCACTTGCGGCCGTTGATCACGTAGACGTCGCCGTCGCGCACGATCTGAGTGGAGATGTTGCTGGCGTCTGATGAGGCCACGTCGGGCTCGGTCATGGAGAACGCCGAGCGGATCTCGCCTTCGAGCAGCGGGCGCAGCCAGCGCTCGATCTGCTCATCGCTGCCGAACTCGGCCAGCAGTTCCATGTTCCCCGTGTCGGGGGCGGCGCAGTTGAGCGCCTCGGGGGCCAGGGCGACGGAGCGGCCAGTGATCTCGGCGAGCGGGGCGTACTGGAGGTTCGTGAGGCCGGCCCCGTACTTGGCCGCGATCTCGGCCGCCTGGTCCTGGTGCGCGCGCTTAGTGAGGAACAGGTTCCACAAACCCTGCTTCCTGGCCTGCGCCTTCAGCTCGTCGATGATCGCGGGCCGGTGCCAGATGTCGCCGCTGGCGGCCGCCTGTGCGACCTGCTCGGCGAAGACCGCCTCGGCCGGGTAGACGTGGGAGTCCATGAAGGCAAGCAACTGCTCGCGTAGTTCCTCGGTCCGCGCGTCGAAGCCGAAATCCATCTGCTGCCTCCAGGGACGTCCGCACCAGCGTAACGATCGGCCGGTACGGCGTTACCGGCCGGTACGCGTCACACGTTACGGTCTGCACATGGCGATGGTCGAGACTGTACGTGGCCCAGTTGATGTCGCTGACCTCGGGACGACGCTGATGCACGAACACGTGTTCGTGCTGAACGAGGAGATCAGGCAGAACTACCCGGCTGACTGGGACGAGGAGGCCCGGGTGAGCCGCGCCGTCGCCCAGCTCAACAAGGCGGTCGCCGGCGGCGTCGCCACGATCGCCGATCCGACGGTGATCGGGCTCGGGCGGGACATCGGGCGGATCGCGCGGGTCGCCGCCCAGACGCCGATGAACATCATCGTCGCGACCGGCATCTATACCTTTCACGACGTGCCGTTCTACTTCAGGTACCGGAGCAGGCGGCTGACCGAGAGCGGCGAGGACCCGATGACCGAGATGTTCGCCGGGGACATCACGGCCGGGATCGCTGGCACGGGCGTCCGGGCGGCGTTCCTCAAGTGCGCGGTGGACGAGCCCGGGCTCACCAGGGGGGTGGAGCGGGTGCTGCGCGCGGTGGCGCGGGCCCACGCGCTGACCGGGGCGCCGGTCACTGTGCACACGCATCCGGCGACCGGCAACGGGCTCGAGGTGGTGCGGGTGCTGCGGGAGGAGGGCGCCGACCTGACGCACGTCGTGATCGGGCACAGTGGCGACAGCCGGGACCCGGACTACCTAATGGAGATCGCCGACACTGGCTGCCTGCTCGGCATGGACCGGTTCGGCATCGGCATGACGCCCTCGCTCGAACGCCGCTGCGACATCATCGCCGACTTGTGCCGGCGCGGCTACGCCGACCGCATGGTGCTCTCCCACGACGCGGCCTGCTACATCGACTGGTACCCGCACGATGAGTCCAAGGCAGGCAACTATCTCTACATCCGCGACGAGGTGCTGCCCGCGCTCGGCGAGCGCGGGGTCACCGCGGCGCAACTTGACGCCATGCTGGTCAGGAACCCGCGCCGGTACTTCTCGCCGTCCGCTTAGCTGCCGCCTTCCTGGGCTGCCCGAGGGCCAAGTGGCCAGGTGGAGTTGTATGTTCCGATATATGAACACTGTCGACGCGATCGCCGATCAGTACGTAACCGACTTTTCCGAGCTTAATCCGGTTGCGGCTACCTCGATGGGCATCATCGGCCGCGATGACCTGCTGACAGACCTTAGCCCGGCCGGCTTCGAGGCCCTAGCGGCCCTGTGCGCGCAGGCGCTGGCCGATCTTTCCACGGCGCAGGCCGTGACCGAAAGGGACAGGATCGCGAAGGCCGCCATGATCGAGCGCCTCACCGTGGCCCGCGAGCTGTACGAGTCCGGCGCGATCACCAGCGACGTCAACGTGATCTCCTCCTGGATTCAGGGGGTAAGGCAGGTATTCGACCTGATGCCGGTGCGCGGCGCCGAAGCCCATGAGGCCTTGGCGGCCCGGATGCGCGGCGTCAGCGCGGCGTACGAAGGCCTGCGGCAGACCTTCGCCAGCGCGGCGAGCAAGGGCCGCGTGTCGGCGCAGCGCCAGATCGTGGGCTGCGCCCGGCAGTGCGCGGAGTGGTCAGCGCCCGAGACCGGCTTCTACTTCGGCCTCGTCGGGCGGACGCAGGCAGTCGGCCCGATCAGGGCCGAGCTCGACGAAGCGGCGCTGGCCGCGACCGCCGCGACCGCCGAGTTCGGGCAGTTCCTGCAGGCTGAGCTGCTGCCACTCGCGCCAGAGAAGGACGCCGTTGGCCGGGAACGCTGGGCTCTGGCCTCCAGGGGCTTCCTCGGCGCCACCATCGACCCCGAGGAGGCGTACGCCTGGGGCTGGGCCGAGGTGCTCAGGATCGAGGAGGAGATGCGGCGGATCGCGGGCAAGATCGTGCCCGGCGGGTGCGTGGCCGACGCGGTGGCCGCGCTCGACGCCGATCCCGCGCGCCGGATCACCGGCCGGGACGCCCTGCGGGAGTGGATGCAAGGCACCGCCGATCAGACGATCGCCGAGCTGAACGGCACCCACTTCGACATACCCGAGCCCGCCCGCCGGATCGAGGCCATGATCGCGCCGACCGACGACGGCGGGATCTACTACACCGGGCCGAGCGAGGACTGGAGCCGGCCTGGCCGGATGTGGTGGTCGCTGCCCGGCGGGGTGGAGGACTTCTCCACCTGGAAAGAACTGACCACGATCTACCACGAGGGCGTGCCAGGCCACCACCTCCAGGTCGCCCAGGCCGTGTTCCTGCGCGAGCAGCTGAATCGCTGGCAGCGCCTGATGTGCTGGGTATCGGGGCACGGCGAGGGCTGGGCGCTGTACGCCGAGCGGCTGATGGACGAGCTCGGGTACCTGTCCGATCCCGGCAACAAGCTCGGCATGCTCGACGCCCAGCTGCTGCGAGCCGCCAGGGTCGTCGTCGACCTCGGGGTGCACCTGGAGTTCACGGTGCCCGCCGACTCGCCGTGGCGGCCGGGCGAGCGCTGGAACGCCGACCTCGCCTGGGAGTTCTTGCGGTCGCGGGTGCAGGTCGACGACGCGATGCTCAGGTTCGAGCTGGACCGGTACATGGGCTGGCCTGGGCAGGCGTCCTCCTACAAGCTGGGTGAGCGGATCTGGCTGAAGGCGAGAGACGATGCCAGGGCCCGCAAGGGGGCCGCGTTCGACCTGCAGGCGTTCCACAGCCGGGCGCTGGCGCTCGGCTCCATCGGCCTCGAGCCGCTCCAGGAGGCCCTGGCTCGCTTCTAGCTGGCTTGCCGTCAGGCGAAGCGCCCGCCAGCTCGGTGCGCCGGCCAAGGCACGGCGGTGTGGAGATCGTATGTAACCCACATCACGAAACCAGGTGAGGGTGCGGCTACGTCTGAGTACTGATCGACGACGAAAGAGCAGCCACGCAGAGGAGCAAACGTTCGCATCACCGCGCCGGACGGGTTCACCCAGAGCCCGCAACCGCCCCCAGCCCCCAGCCCACCAGGCCCCAGCCCCCAAGGCCCCCAAGGCCCCCCAGCCCCCAAGGCCCCCCAGCCCCCAAGGCCCCCC
>DATKFV010000129.1:0-6252 GCA_035511035.1 Streptosporangiaceae bacterium | reverse complement strand
GACCCGCGCTGCCGGATCCGCGCTGAACGGACCGCGCTAGTGCTGCTGCTCGGGCTCCTCGCCGGTCGCTGACACGGTGACCGGCGACAGGGTCTCGGTCTCGATCAGGGCGGCCTCGCCGCTGGCCGGGCCGTTCTTGTCGGTGAACAGCAGGTAGTGGAAGATCAGGAACCGCACCACGAACGTGAGGCAGTTAGCGATGAGGTAGACGCCGCCGACGACCAGGTGCCGCTTCAGGTGGTGCAGGTCGTTCACGGTCGCGATGTGCACGCCGAGCTTGGTCGCGAGGCCGAGGACCAGCCAGGCGCCGACCGAGACCAGCCAGAACGGAATAGTCTCGCGGAGCACGTTCGGGCGGCCCTTGCGCCGCCAGGCCCACCGGGACAGGACGTAGCTCACTATGGCGCCGATAATCGCGGCGCTCACGCCGGAGATGCCGGCGGTCAGGTGCAGCGGCCCGATGAAGATCGCCAAGGCGATCTCGCTGGCGCCCAGCGAGATGACCGCCACCACGATGAACCTGAGAAGCTGGGTGCCGAACTTGGAACGCAGTCGGTTCGCCAGGGCGGCCGGTAGCCTATCGATCAGCTTTTGCATTGTTGTCCTTGCTTGACGAAGGCACGCTCGTGGGACAAACACCTATACAGTACGGGAACCGGCCGAAGTCGCGGTCGAGAACGCCTCATCACGGCAGTGCTCCCGAGACAGGGTAGTACGTGCTGCGTACTGGTCGAGACCATCATGGGGAAGGCTACCCATAGCGGCGCGCGACTCGCCGGGTCGGCCAACCTTTTGAATGACGCTGGAGCAGGGCTAATGAAGATCTTGGTACTAGGCGGCGACGGCTACCTCGGCTGGCCGACCGCGCTGCACTTGTCGCAGGCCGGGCACGACGTCGCCGTGGTCGACAACTTCGCCAGGCGCGGCTACGACTTCGAGATGGGCGTCGAGAGCCTGGTGCCGATCGAGACGCTGCAGACCAGGATCAGGGTCTGGGGTGACCTGACCGGCAAGTCGATCGGCTGTTACGTCGGCGACCTGACCGACGCCGACTTCACCTACCACGTGGTGCGCGACTTCGGACCCGAGGCGATCGTCCACTACGCCGAGCAGCGGGCCGCCCCGTACTCCATGGTCGACCGCAAGCACGCCGTCTACACCCAGGTCAACAACGTGGTGGGCACCCTCAACGTGCTGTACGCGATCGCCGAGACCGACCCTGACATCCACCTGGTCAAGCTGGGCACCATGGGCGCCTACGGCACCCCCAACATCGACATCGAGGAAGGCTGGATCGAGATCGAGCACAAGGGCAGGAAGGACCGGGTGCTCTACCCCAAGCGGCCTGGCTCCTACTATCACCTGTCCAAGGTGCACGACAGCCACAACATCGAGTTCGCCTGCCGGATCTGGGGCATCAGGGCCACCGACCTGAACCAGGGCATTGTCTACGGCCAGCAGACCCCGCAGACGGCCATGGACGAGCGGCTAGCGACCAGGTTCGACTACGACGCGGTGTTCGGGACAGTGCTCAACCGCTTCGTCATCGAGGCGGTGCTCGGCCTGCCGCTGACCGTCTACGGCAACGGCAGCCAGGTGCGCGGCATCATCGAGATCCGCGACACCGTGCGCTGCGTGCAACTGGCCTGCGAGAACCCGGCCGACCGGGGCGAGTTCCGCGTCTTCAACCAGATGACTCAGTCACTGTCGATCACCTCGATGGCCGAGACCGTGGCTAAGGTCAGCCCGGAGCCCGTGACCGTCGAGCACCTGGCCAACCCCAGGGTCGAGGAGGAGGGACACCACTACAACGTCGTGCACTCCGGCATGGTGGAACTCGGCCTGGACCCGCACTTGCTCTCGGAGACGCTGATCGAGTCGCTGTTCGAGATCACCAAGCGCTACGCCTACCGGGTGCGGCCAGAGGCCATGACGCCGACGATCGACTGGCGCCGCTCGACCAGCCCGATCGGCCTCTGACCCGGCCCTGACCCGGCCCCTGACCGGCCCTGACCCGGCCGCGCTGGGCTAGCCCAGCCGCACCGGCTTGCCCACGCCCGCGCCGGTCAGCGATACCGTCCACAGCGCGCCATTGCGCCCGGTCCAGAACACGTCCGCCGCGCTGCCTGGATCCCCGGCCGCCGCGAACGGCGCCGACCCGATCCAGCCGAGGCCCGCGGCGGCGTGCGACTGCCAGCTCAGCACGTTCCAGTTCGGCCCGCGGCGATGGGTCACGTAGTCGAGCACGGGCCCCGGCCCGAGCCACAGCACGCTGACCGTACTCGAGGCGGTCACTGGCCATACCGCTGAGCGGATGTCGCCGCCGAGGTCACGCGGCCCCCGCCAGCCGGTGCGGGTGGTGTAGAAGCACTCCCATAGGTACGGGTTGCCCGACCCGGCCCAGTACACCTCGATCCCGCCGTCAGGCTGCGCGGTCGCCAGCGGCGGCCCGCCGACCGGGGCCATGCCCAGGCTACGCGGCGCCGACCAGGTGCCGTCAAGGCCGCGGCTCGTCACCCACAGGTCAGAGTCGGTCCCCTTCCAGAACACCGAGGTGACGCCGGGCGCGGACACGACCGGCGCGGGCGCGGTGGCGAGGTCACCGCCAAGGCCCTGCGGCCCGTTCCAGCCGCTGCCCGGCGTGTACTGGCCGTGCCAGAGGTGATCGTCGGCCGACCCGCGCCAGAACACGTCGATGACGCCGCCTGGCTGCGCGACCGCGCGGGGGGCCGAGCCGAGGACGCCCATCATCGTCAGCCGCCGCCGGGCGAGCGGGGCCCCGTCCTGGCCGAAGCTGCTGACCCACAGGTAGCCGCCCGATCCGGTGTAGAACACGTCAACCACCGAGCCCGTCCACACCGCCGATGGCACCGACGCGGCCGACGCTCCAGCGCTCACCGAGCCCGTCCAGCCGCGGGACGGCACGTAGCGGGCAAGGCGCAACTGGTCGTGCCCGCTACGGTAGAAGGCCAGCACCGAACCGCCAGGCAGGGCCACCGCCTGGCTGGATTGCGTGGTCGCCCTCGGCGCGGCGGCCCGCACGTCAAGGAAGTCCTTGTCGATGTTGATCGCGTCCCCGCCGAACCGCTCGGTGACGTTCCCGCTGAACTGGTGGATCCGCCGGTACGGCGCCCAGGGCCCGGCGTGCAGGTAGCCGACCTTGACCGAGGCGGCGCCGTTCCACAGCGCGTCGAAGATGATGTCAGGCAGCGCGTAGGCGCGGTTACGGTAGACGCCGGCCAGGTCGGCGATGCCGGAGTCATTACTGCTGTACACGCCGGAGCTGTAGCCGAGCCGGTGCAGCGTCCTAGTCCAGGCGGACAGGAAGCGGAGCACGTCTAGCCGAGACCTCGGCCGGTACGCCTCCATGTCGTAGTACAGCGGCGTGCGCGGGCCGAAGCCGAGCCGTTGCGCCTGCACGACCGCGTCGGCGGCGGCTTGCCTGCCTTGCCGCCGCGGCGCCCAAAGCTGGCCGAACTCGGCCTGCGGGCCCGCGTAGAGCGGCATGAAGCGCCAGCCGGCCGCCGCCTCGTCCCTCACCCAGCCCCGGCTGAGGTTGGGCTGGGCGCAGGCCCGGTCGGCGCCGCCGATGTAGATTCCGACCGCCCGGTAAGGCGAGTGACGTCGCCACGCCCGCATGTACTTGCGACTGGGCGCGGCGCAGGCATCGAACCCCAGGCCGAAGCCGCTCGCCACCGTCGCCGGCAGCGATGGCTGCGCCATCGGATAGTGCATGTGCGGCGCTAGCGGCTGGGCCATGCCGTCGAGGATCGCCGATGGCGACACGACCCGAGGCGCGGGCAGGCCCGCGCTGGCCAGGATCGAGTAGATCACCGAAGGGTCGCGGTCGAAGGTCGCGGTGATCTGAACCTTGGCGGCGCTGACGGAGATCTGCTTGGCCACCGGATCCTCGGTCGAGGCGGGCGTTACCCGGACCGGACCTGGCTGGATCAGCATGGACTCGGTCGCGCCAAGCAGCCAGCTCGGGCAGAACTCGGCCGGGCTGACCGCACCGAGATAGACGGCGTGCTCATCGAACCGGACGCAGCCGCGCGGATTATCGCTGTTATCTATCACGGGCCACGACTTGGGCACGGAGAACTTATAGCCGAGGTAATGAATCGTCTTCCGAGGGCCGTCAAGCCCAGCGCTAGAATCACTCGCCCGCGCAACGCTTGCTCCCTGAGCAGGGATAATGCCCAACCCGAGCAGGCCGTACAGCGACAGCGCCACGACGATAAGCCTCGCGGGCCAGTGCCGTCCCCCGGTCACCATGACGACCAGCGTCCCCCCGAATTGCCATTCCATGGCGCGGACAAGCCGTTTGATTTACCGCAGCGCTTGATTTACGGCAGCGGTGCCGCAGAAAGGAGACTAGTATTTAGGCGCGAAACAGCGAATGCGACTCGCCGGAAACGCGACCCCGAATAATCCACCGCACATAAACACCCGGCGATTGACCGCTAGGGCCGCGCCCGCCCGCGAAGGCCCGAGTCCGCACCCGCTGGCGCCCGAGCCTGCCGGAGTCGGACGACCCTCACCCTCCGTCGCGGGTGAGCTGCCAGCGGTCGGCGGCCTGGTCGTGACAGAGCCGGAAGCCGACGGCCGGCACGTTCTTGCCGGGCGACGCGGTCACCCGCCAGCACCGCCAGTCCCCCGGCCGGTGCTCATGCTCATCCGGCGGGCTCGCCTCGTCCGGCCGCTGGATGATGGCCAGCACCGTGTACAGCCGACCCCGCCACACGAACCGGCCGGGCCTGCCGTCGTTCATCTGGACCTCGACCGGTTCCGGCCGCATCGCGCTCATCTGCCCGCATCCCCGTGATCATCGGCCACCCCAGGGGAAGACAGGTAGCTGCCGGCGCTTCGCTATGATTCGAAACTATATTCGTATCCGTTAGAAGGCAAGGGCAGAACCGGGAAAGTGTTCGGTATTGGCACGTCCTCGTGCGCGGATTGGCTTAGGGCTGTGCTGGCTTAGGGCTGTGCTGGCTTAGGGCAGGGGCGCGTAACCGGGCATCGGGAACGCCGCCAGCAGCTCCCTGACATTCCCGGCTATCCGCTCAATGACCGTCTCGTCGTCCTTTTTCGCCGCCGAGATCGCCTCATCCATCCAGGCCGCGACCTGCGTCATGTGCTCGGTGGCCAGCCCGCGGGTGGTGATCGCCGGGGTGCCGATCCGCAGCCCGGACGGGTCGAACGGCTTGCGCGGGTCATAGGGCACGGTGTTGTAGTTGACCTCGATCCCGGCCCGGTCCAGCGCCTTGGCCGCGGGCTTGCCCGCGATCTCCTGGGCGGTGAGGTCCATCAGGATCAGGTGGTTGTCGGTGCCGCCGGATACCAGCGTGTAGCCCCGCTCGGTGAGCGCGTCGGCGAGGGCCTTGGCATTGGCGACGACCTGGTGGGCGTAATCGCTGAATGAAGGCGCGGCTGCCTCCTTGAGCGTGACCGCGATCGCCGCCGTCGTGTGGTCGTGCGGACCGCCCTGCAATCCGGGGAACACTGCCTTGTCGATCGGCGCGGCGTACGCGGCATCGCACATGATCATGGCCCCGCGCGGCCCGCGCAGCGTCTTGTGCGTGGTCGTGGTGATCACGTTCGCGTGCCCGACCGGGCTTTGGTGCGCGCCGCCCGCGATGAGGCCGGCGATGTGGGCGATGTCGGCGACCAGGATCGCGTCCACCTCCCTCGCGATCTCGGCGAAGGCGGGAAAATCGATCGTGCGCGGGATCGCCGTGCCGCCGCAGTAGATGACCTTGGGCCGCTCCCGCCGGGCCAGCTCCCTGACCTCGTCGAAGTCGACCCGACCGGTGTCGGCCCGCACGCTGTACTGCACCGAGTTGAACCACTTGCCGGTGATTGAGACCGACCAGCCGTGAGTCAGGTGGCCGCCCATCGGCAGCGCCATGCCCATCACCGTGTCGCCGGGCTTGAGGAACGCCAGGTACACGGCCAGGTTCGCAGGCGAGCCCGAGTAAGGCTGCACGTTGGCGTGGTCGGCGCCGAACAGGTCGCGGGCGCGCTGGATCGCGATCGTCTCGATCGGGTCGATGAACTGCTGGCCCTCGTAGTACCGGCGCCCCGCGTAGCCCTCTGAGTACTTGTTGGTCAGCACCGAGCCGCTCGCCTCGAGCACCGCGAGCGATACGTAGTTCTCCGAAGGGATCATCCGGAGCTTGGAGAACTGGCGGTCGGCCTCGGCCTCGACGAGGTCGGCGATCTCCGGATCGGTGGCAGCGACATCCCTTCTCC
>DATKFV010000128.1:0-25212 GCA_035511035.1 Streptosporangiaceae bacterium | reverse complement strand
GGGGAGCCAGCGTGCCGACATCGCCGGTGTGCAGCCAGCCCCAGGCGTCGACTGCCTCGGCGGTCGCGGCCGGATCGTCGAGGTAGCCAAGCATCACGTTCGGCCCGCGCAGGAGGATCTCGCCCGCACCCGTGTTCCCGGCGGCGCCCGTCTTGCCCGCGGCGCCCGTGTCACCCGGGCCGTCGATCCTGACCTCGAACCCGGCGGTCGCCCGGCCCGAGGTAGTGGCCACGACGCCCGGGTCGTCGCCGGGCCGGCACATGGTCACCACGACCGCCTCGGTCAGCCCGTACGCGGTCAGCACGGTGTCGAAGCTGAGCTCGGCCTGCATGCGCTCGACCAGGGCGACCGGCACCACCGCCGCGCCGGTGACGGCGAGGCGCAGGCTGGTCAGGTCCTGCTTGTCCCTGGCCGGGTGATCCAGGATCGTCTGGTAGATCGTGGGTGCACCCGGCAGCACGGTGATGCGCTCGGCCTCGATCAGCTGCATGGCCTCTGCCGGGTCGTAGACCGCCTGGGGCACGATCATCGCGCCGGTGAGCAGGCTGACCAGGACGCCCGCCTTGTAGCCGAAGCTGTGGAAGAACGGGTTCACGATCAGGTACCGGTCCGCGCTGCTCAGCTCGGCGCACTCGGCCCAGGCCCTGGCCACGGCCAGCGCCTGGCGATGCGCCGACATGGCGCCCTTGCTGCGGCCAGTCGTGCCCGAGGTGAACAGGATGTCGCTCACGTCATCGGGGGCGACGGCCGCCGCCCGCTGGTCGACCTCCACGCCGGACGCGGCGCGCGCGGTGAACTCAGCCCAGCTGATCGCGCCTGCGTCGCCCGCCCCGATCACCCCGGCCTCGACCGGGATCTGGACGATGAGCTCGGGCAGGCTGTCGTCCGGCGCGGCCGCCCGCAGCAAGGCCAGCCGGTCGGCGCCGAGGAACGGGCCTGCGACCAGCAGCGCCCGCGCCTTCGTCCGGCCGATCACGTCCAGTGCCTCGGGCCCGGTGTACCTGGTGTTGACCGGCACCAGGCTCGCCCCTGCGTACAGCGCCCCGAGCCCCCCGAGCACCCAGTGGTGCGTGTTCGGCGACCAGATCGCGACCCGGTCCCCGGCCCGCACCCCGCTCGCGATCAGCGCGCCAGCGACCCCGCGCACCCGGTACCGCAGCTCGGCGTAGGTAAGCGAGGGACCGCCGGGCTCGGCCAGGGCGACGGCCTCGCCGAACTCCCGCGCGGCGGCGTCCACGGCCGCTGGGACGGTACTGGCCACCGAGTCCTCCAGACAAGCAAGTGCTTGGTAGGGAGCTACCTGCCTGCAGCCTAATTGCTAGTCTGCTGCGGTGTTCGCATCTGGCCTGGCTGACGAGGAGTTCAGGGCCACCGTGCGCGACTGGCTCGCGCGGAACCTGGCCGGAGAGTTCGCCGGGCTGCGCGGGGCCGGCGGGCCAGGCCGCGAGCACGAGGCGTTCGAGGAGCGACTAGCCTTCGACCGGCTGCTGCACGCGGCGGGCTGGACGCCGCTGAGCTGGCCCCGCGAGCACGGCGGGGCTGGCGCGACGCTGAGCCAGCAGCTGATTTTCCACGAGGAGTATGCGAGGTCAGGAGCCCCGGCCCGGGTCAGTCACATGGGCGAGCAGCTACTCGGTCCCACCCTGATCGAGTTTGGAACCCCTGACCAGCAGCAAAGATTCCTGCCCGCCATCGCGGCGGTCAGCGAGCTGTGGTGCCAGGGCTTCTCCGAGCCAGGCGCGGGCTCGGACCTCGCCAGCGTGGCCACGACCGGCAAGCTGGCCGGCGATCACTGGGAGGTCACCGGCCAGAAGGTGTGGACCTCGCTAGCCCACGTCGCCGACTGGTGCTTCGTGCTGGCCAGGACCGAGCCTGGGTCGCGCCGCAGCGCCGGCCTTTCGCTGCTGCTGGTGCCGATGCGCCAGGATGGCGTCACGGTCAGGCCGATCCGGCAGCTTACCGGGACCAGCGAGTTCAACGAGGTCTACTTCGACGGCGCCCGCGCCGACGCCGACCTGGTGCTTGGCCAGCCAGGGGACGGCTGGCGGGTGGCCCGGTTCCTGCTCGGGGTCGAGCGCGGCGCCGCCACGTTCGGCCAGCAGATTCAGTTCCGGCGCGAGCTCGATGACGTCATCGCGCACGCGAAGCGAACCGGCGCGGCCGCCGACCCGATCCTGCGCGAGCGGATCGCCCGCGCCTGGGTGGGCCTCGAAGTGCTCCGCGCCTACGCCCTGGCGACCATCGGCGGGGGCACCCCGGCGGACGCGTCAGTCGGCAAGCTGCTGTGGGCGCGCTGGCACAAGGCACTGGGAGAGCTGGCCATGGACGTGCGCGGGGCGGAAGGCCTGGTCGCGAAGGCGCCGCCGTATGAGCTCGACGCCTGGCAGCGGCTGTACCTGTTCAGCCGGGCCGACACCATTTACGGCGGGTCCGACGAGATCCAGCTCGGCATCATCGCCGGCCGGGCGCTCGGCCTGCACCCTGGCGGCCAGCGGTGAACCAGGGCCATGAGCTGCTGGCCGGCAAGATCGTGGTGGTCACCGCGGCGGCCGGGACCGGGATCGGCGGCGCGACGGCCAGGCGCTGCCTCGACGAGGGGGCCACGCTGGCCCTGAGCGACGCGCACGCGAGCCGGCTCGCCGCCACCCACGCCGAGCTGGCCGGCGATTACGGCGAGCACCGGGTCTGGTCGGCCGCCTGCGACGTGACCCGCGAGGCCGAGGTGCAGGCCCTGATCGACGGCACCGTCGGCCGGTTCGGCCGGATCGACGTGATGATCAACAACGCCGGGCTCGGCGGCACGGCCTCGGTCACCGAGATGACCGACGAGCAGTGGGCCAAGGTCATCGACGTGACGCTCACGGGGACGTTCCGGTGCACCAGGGCCGCGCTGCGGCAGCTGATCGCCCAGGGCGGCGGCGGCGCGATCGTGAACAACGCCTCGGTGCTTGGCTGGCGGGCCCAGCCCGGCCAGGTCCACTACGCCGCCGCCAAGGCCGGGGTGATGGCGCTGACCAGGTGCGCCGCGATGGACGTGGCTGAGCATGGGATCAGGGTCAACGCGGTCGCGCCGAGCCTGGCGATGCACCCGTTCCTGGCCAAGGTGACGGCGCCCGAGGTGCTCGACGAGCTGGTCACGAAGGAGGCGTTCGGCCGTTCGGCGCAGCCATGGGAGGTCGCCAACGTGATGGTCTTCCTGGCCAGCGACTACGCCTCCTACCTGACCGGCGAGGTTATCTCGGTAAGCAGCCAGCACCCGTAGCCCTGGCCGGTATACCATCGCCCGGTGCGCAGATTAGCCCGGCTATTAGCCCTCGTCCTGGTAGCCGCCGTCCCGGCCGTCGCTTGCGGCGGATGCCTGTCATCGGCGCCGCTGGTGGCCTTGCCGAAGAAGGGGGCACCGCTGCCCGGCCCGGCCCGACCGGCCGCCCCGGCCTGGAGCGCGGCGCAGGAGCGCGTCGTCAGGGCTTACCACGCCGCGCAGGTCGCGCTGAACTCGGCGAGTGACTCCCAGAGCGGGACCAGGGCGAGCGTGATCCTGGCCGGCTACATCCTGCCTGCCGATGTCTCGCACTTCGTCGCCGACATGGCGGTGGACTGGGCCAAGGGCGACGTCTCCAGCGGGAACCTCGGCTACCAGATCCAGGGCGTCACCATCAAGGGCAGGCAGGCCCTGGTAGACGTCTGCTGGCCGCCGGGTGCCTTCGTGATCAAGTCCGCCGCGACTGGCAAGCCGGTACCGCCGCTCCCGAAGAAGCCCAGGCACTCGGTCACCTTGATGGGATACCTGAACGGGCACTGGCTCCAGGGCCGGAGCGTGATCAGCACAGCGCCCTGCGCCGGGTAAGCACAGCGCCCTGCGCCGGGTAAGCACAGCGACCTGGCTGATGCCCGAGGGCAGGTCCGTGTAACCGGACCAGTCCTGCCCGCCGTCGGCGGAGACATCGGCGCCGGCGGGGCTGGCCGCGGCAGGTAATGGTCGGTCGAGCGCGGAGAAGGCCAGCTAAGCCTAGATCCGGGATAACTGCTCGGCGCATTCGAGTCACCTTCGCCCGGAGAGCGCGAATCGTCGGGTGCCAGCTTGGCCTGCATCTATAACTATTGGTAAATGTTCGACTACGCTAGGTGTTGAACGATGGGCGCGGACCGGGCTCGTCCGGTCACCAGTCACAGGGGCGGGAAATGAAGCTGGCAAATCCGCAGCGAATGCGTCATCTCGATCTTGGCCGGCCGGCCCTGCTGGCATTGGCGTCACTGCTGCCGCTGCTATTGCTCGGACTCGGAGCTCAGGTCGCCTCCGCCGCGCCGGCCGGGGCCAATGGCTACGGCGATTGCCAGGCCGTCACGCTGCCCGTGGCGCTGGCGCCAGGCCAGCCGGCTAGCCAGACCATCTGGGGCAGTTACTGCACCCCGCTCACCTGGCAGGCCGGAGCGGATGAGGTGGACGTGCTCACCCCCGGCGCGACCTACAACGCCACCTACTGGAACTGGCCGGTCGACCCGGCCCTGTACTCCTACGTCGACAAGACGCTGGCGGCTGGCCGCGCCACCTTCGACTACGACCGGGTCGGCACGGGGGCGAGCAGCCATCCGCTCAGCACCGGCATCACCATCGACGCCGAGGCCTACGTGCTGCACCAGATCGTGACCTGGCTGCGGGACAGCCTCGGGTTCACGCAGGTCAACCTCGTCGGGCACTCGCTCGGCTCGGTGATCTCCATCCAGGAGGCCGGCACCTACGGCGACGTCAGCCGGGTGGTGGTCACCGGCCTGCTGCACGCGCCCGGGGTCGGGGTGGGGTTCGCGACGACGCTGGCGTCGCTGCTCTACCCGGCGGCGGATGACCCGCAGTTCACTGGGCTTGGCCTCGACCTTGGGTACCTGACCACGATTCCTGGTGACCGCGCGGCCGACTTCTACTCAAGCTCGGCTGACCCGGCCGTCGTCGCCTATGACGAGGCGCACAAGGACCTGGTGCCGGCGACCGACCTGGCGACGCTTGCGACGACCTGGGCGCTGCCGCCTGGCCTGAATGCCTCCGACGACATCACCGTGCCGGTGCTCGTGGTCATCGGGCAGCAGGACGCGATCTTCTGCGCCGACCCGCCGGTGCTCGACTGCGGCGATCCGGCCCAGGTACTAGCGAACGAGGCGCCCTACTACGCCAGGGCCGCCAGCCTCGCTGTGGACGTGATCCCTGACACTGGCCACGACGTGGCCTTGCACCCCAGCGCCGACGAGTCCTTCGGCCTGATCAACGACTGGATCCTCGATCACCCGGTCGCCAGCTCGCACCACACGACCTTGCCCAGCGGGTCGGGTCGCCAGCCCCACTCCGTGGCGAGAGCGGCGATGACATCGAGGCCGCGCCCCGACTCATCCTCGGGGTCAGCGTGATCGGACCGCGCGGTCACCGGCACAGGGACGCACGCCGAGTCATGGACTTCGATCCTGACCAGATCAGAGGCTCCGATTATCGACAGCCAGACCCTGGGCTTATCCAAGGCGCGGATAGGCAACGTTCCGCTCGGGAAACCATTTTGTATATCAGATGCTTCACTTACCGCGCGAATGGCGTTAGTTACCATTTCGGACACCAAGAGCACCGCAGAATCGACAATGTCCTGGTCCACGGGCGGATTAGCCTGGGCGAGCAACGACGCCGTCCAATGGCGCGCGGAGCGCACCGCGGTAGGCGCGACATCGAGTTCCAGGCTGCTGCGCCGCGTAGCGACGGACGCTCTGCACGCGACCCCGGTGGCCGGAGAGGACATTGGCGTCATAAACTAACCCCCACCAAATGCGGTGTAAGTCACAGCAGTAACATCAGAAACGTCGATAACATCAGAAACGTCGATTTTCCGCCGTGAAACTCGAGCACTCGCGATCCAGGGAGCCACTGCCGCGCGCCGTCACACCGTTCGGCCTGCCACACCGCTCCCGTTACGGCAATCTTGACGCAGTTCGGCATGACCGGACGCCGTCATCAGATCCTCCCACTCCGCCGGGGAGAAACGCGTCACCAACGGACTCCAGGCCATTGATTTGGGGTTACTGTCGTACTAACCGGTCGGATCTCGATGCCCGGGCTGTGACCAAAGCGAGCCGTGAGGAAACGGTAGTGAGCGGTAAGCCCCGAAGCGTGCGACAAGCCCAAGCGATACACGCCTCGCAATTGCGTCTAGAAGGCCGAACCTGGGCGGAGATAGGCGTCGCCTTTGAGGTCGCCTATCGCGTCAATCCCAGGGTCGCCATGCGCCAGGCCCACGGCTGGAGTCAGCCGCAGGCGGCGCTGGAGTGGACCAAGCTGTGGCCAGATGACCCGAAGACGTTCAAGAACTTCTCTTACTGGGAGCAATGGCCTGGCCAGACCGGGCACGCGCCTTCGCTGGAGACGCTCGACCGGTTGGCGCGGCTGTACCAGTGCCGGGTGACCGACCTGCTCCGCGACTGCCGCGACTACGGCACCAAGCCGACGGTCTCGATGTCGGTCCGCGACCGGGCCGCCGGCCCTGGCCAGCTGATCCCGTCGCAGCCTGGCCCCGGGCAGGCTCATGACCAGATCCGCGGCCGCAGCCCTGGGCAGCGAACGCACGGCTGGCCTTCCCCCGACCGCGCCCCGCACCCGGCGGCCGCCGACGGGCCAGCCGACCGGGTGCCCGCCGTCTCATCGGCCGCCTTGCAGGCCGCCCTCGAGACGATCAGGCGGGCCCAGATCACCCAGCTGATCCAGGCCGGCAGCGTCGCCGAGGAGCCTGGCCCGCGAATGCGCCGCCGGACCTTGCTGCTCGAGGCGAGCAGCGCGCTCGCCATCGTCGCCGCCGCGCCGGTGCTTGAGGTGCCGAGGCTGGTCACGGGTTCGCGGAGCGGTCGCGTGCACGCTGACCTGGCCATCGTCAGCTACACCAGCGACGTGGTCGCTGGCCTGCGCCGCCTCGGCGGCACGGTCGGCCCCAGGATCACCCTCCAGCCGGCGATGGCGCTGCGGTCGGCCATGGCCGCGCTGGCCAGGAGCGTGCCTGAGGTGGTGACGCCGCAGGCGCTGACCTCCTACGGCGACCTCACTCAGCTGATCGGCTGGCTCCTGTTCAACCTCGGCGACTACAAGGCGGCCTGGTACTACTACGACGATGCCAGGGCGGCGGCCTACCGGGCCGGCAACAACGACCTGGTGACCTACACGCTCGCCGCCGCCAGCCAGCTGGCCGCCTCCAGGCGCCGGCCAGGGCACGCCATCGACCACGCGCAGGCCGCGACCGTGGCGGCCAAGGCGAGCGGCAGCCTATACGCGATGGCATACGCGGCCGACGTCTCCGCCCGTGCCTACGCCGAGGCGGGCCAGCTTGGGCGCTGCCAGGCCGCGCTCGACCGGGAGCAGGACGCGCTGGTCAAGATGAGCGCGGACGAGCCGAAGTCGCCCTGGTGGTACTTCTACGACAAGTCCTTCTACTGGGGCACGGAAAGCGAGTGCGCGCTGAAGTTCGGCATGCCGGTCGACGCGTCCGACGCCGCCCGTCGCTCGCTCGGCCTGCTGGCCCCGGTGAACTGCCACAACAACGCGCTCACCCTCGCCTTCAGGGCCGAGGCGCTGATCAGGCAAGGCGAGATCAGCGAGGCCTGCGACACGCTCGCCGACGCGGCCAGGCTGACCACGCTGAACAGCTCCCGCCGGATCTCCGGGCGGATTCACGTGCTGCGCCAGGAGCTCGGGGTCGCCGACGGCACGGCTGCCGTGCGGGATCTCGACGACAAGCTGGCCGAGTACCGCCGGGCCCGGATGGCCAGCGAGGCCACGGCCGCCGCGCGGGGCGAAGCGGATTGAGGAGCGAATCGATGGGCGAGGCCGGCGTCGCTCCTGAAGGAGTGGAGACCGATCGGCCGAATGTCGCGCGGCTCTACGACTTCTTCCTCGGCGGGCACCACAACTTTGCCGCTGACCGCGAGCTAGCACGGCGGCTGCTCGCGGCCGAGCCCAACGCGCGGATGATCGTCAAGGAGAACAGGGAGTTCCTCGGCCGGGCAGTGCGGTACCTGATCGACGCCGGCGTGCGCCAGTTCCTTGACCTCGGGTCAGGTATCCCGACCCAGGAGAACGTGCACGAGATCGCCCAGCGTGGCGACCCCGAGGCGAGGGTCGTCTACGTGGACAACGACCGCGGCGTGGTGGCGCACAGCAAGCACCTGCTCGGCGGCAACCCGCTGGCCAGCGTGATCAACGCCGACCTGCGCGACCCTGCGGCCGTGCTGCGGCACCCCGAGGTGCGCAGGCTCATCGACTTCGGCGAGCCGGTCGGCTTGCTGATGGTGACCGTGCTGCACTTCATTCCCGACGACGAGGATCCGGCCGGCCTGGTCTCGCGGTTCGCGGCCGCGATGCCGGCCGGCAGCTACCTGGCGATCTCGCACGCCACGGCCGACTCTTCGCCCGACTCGGCGGCGAAGGTCGAAGACCTGTACTCCAACGCCACGAGCTCGGCCCATACCAGGAGCCACGAGGAGATCTCGGCGTTCTTCACCGGCTTCGAGCTGGTACCGCCTGGGCTGGTGTACATGGCCCTGTGGCGGCACGACGGCCAGGTGCCAGCGGACGCGGAGAAGGCCTGGTTCTACGCCGGCGTCGGCCGTAAGCGGCCGGTCGGCTAGGACTGGTCGGCTAGAACGGCGACCCTGTCCCGGCGAACGGTCCTCCTGACCAGCTCGGCGTGACATTGGCCGGCTGGGTGTTGCGCCGGACGCTGCGGAGCACGAACCCGGCGATGATGACGACCACGCCGCCGAAGATACCGATAAAGCCGCTCGACACGCCGACCGTGCACAGCGGGCCACCGCAGGTCTGGGAGACGGGCGGACCGGCGGCGCTGATGATCTCCCCGATGAAGCCGCCCAGGCACAAGTTGAAGCCGAGCGCGACGACGAGCGACCCGAGGATGCCGCGCAGCATGGTCAGGCCGGGGCTGGAACCGGTCGCGTTCGAGTAGCCGAATCCGCGCGCGGCCCTGGTAGCCCGCAGGCCGCGGCGTACCGACCCCCAGAGCAGCAGCGCCCCGATGATCACCGCGACAATGCCGATATAGACGTTCCATGGCGGGATGCCGGTGGCACCGGTGAACGTGGTGTGGTCGATGGTCGTCTCGTCCCAGGTAATGCCGCTCAGGTTGGCCTTGGCCAGGTTGGCCTCGGTGAGGTCGGCCTGGGTGAGGTCGGCGCCGCTCAGGTTCGCCCCGACCAGCTTGGCCTGCCTGGCCTCGACCTGGAGCATCGTCGCATCGGACAGGTTGGCGCCGGACAGGTCGGCCTGGTTGAGCGTCGCCTGGGTGAGGTCGGCGTGGTCCAGGTCGGCATCGCGCAGGATCGCCCCGGTGAAGTCGACCTGGCCGAGGCTCAGCCCGGCCAGGTCCGCGCCGGTCAGGTTGGCGCAGCGCAGGTAGCCGGGAGCATAGCCGGAGACCGTCGCCTCGGACAGGTGCCGTCCGGCCAGTTGCGGCCCCGAGCCCGGCTTGCAGCCGCCGGCGCTGCCGGGAGCGGCCAATGCCCAGGTGGTGGTCATGATCACGGTGGCGCACACGGTGACGCCGCCCAAGGCCAGCGCCAAGGCCGGCCGCCTGCGGCGGCCCCTCACGGCGCTTGTCGTTCCCATGTGCACGCCCCAACCCGCCCTGGCATATTGAACCCGAAGGGGACAGTATCTTGACAATCAAGGCAAGAAACAAGAACGTGGCGTAACGGATTCTTATCAGCGCACCTTGCCCGATGCGCCCGGATAAAGCGTGCCGCGTCCCCGCACTAGCTAGCATGGGTCCGTGCCTCGCCGATCCTCCCGAGCCTCCGGCGCCAAGCCCGGCCGCAGCGCGGACCCGGCGGCACCGGATCTCCCCGACGGGCTGATCGTGGCCTCGTTGCCTGAGGCCGACCTCTTCGACGGCGCCGTCCATGCGGGCCTGCAGGTCGACAACCTCGACCTGTCCGAGCGCGAGGCGGCCGGGGCCGAGCTTGACCAGTGCCGCTATCGCGGGGTCAACCTGGGCCAGGTCAGGTTCTACCGCACCACTATCAAGGACTGCGAGTTCAGCCGCTGTGACCTGGCCAACCTGCGGGCGCGCGAGTCGTCGATCCGCCGGGTGGCGATGAGCGGCACCAGGATGACCGGGCTGACCTGGATCACCGGCACCGTCCGCGACCTGACCCTGGATGGATGCCGCCTGGATCTCGGCTACTTCTCTGCCACCAAGTTCTCGCACGTGGTGTTCAGGAACTGCCGGCTTGACCAGGTCAACTTCGGTGACGCTGACCTGTCGGACGTCAGGTTCGAGTCGTGTGACCTGACCGGGGCCCAGTTCTCCGGCGCGAGCCTGGCCGACACCAGGTTCTCTGGCTGCGACCTGACCGGGCTGGTCGGCGTGGCCAGCCTGCGCGGAGCGACCATCTCGGCGACCGACGCGATGACGCTGACCGGGATCTTCGCCGAGGCGCTCGGCATCAAGGTGGCCGACGACGAGGCAGCCGAGGCAGCGGGTTCGGCCTAGAGCCGCTCGATGATCGTCGCGGTGGCCATCGCGCCGCCAGCGCACATCGACACCAGGGCCGTGCTCCCGTCCCGCCGCTCAAGCTCGTGCAGCACGGTCGTGAGCAGCCGGGAGCCCGTACTGCCGACCGGGTGGCCGAGCGCGATCGCGCCGCCGTTGACGTTGACCAGGTCGGGATCGGGCTGGTGGACGCTCATCCAGGAGAGCACGACCGAGGCGAAGGCCTCGTTCACCTCGAACAGGTCGATGTCACCGATCGTCATGCCGCTGCGGCGCAGCACCCGCTCGGTCGCCGCGACTGGTCCGTCCAGGTGGTAGTAGGGCTCGTCGCCGATCAGCGCCTGGGCCACGATCCTGGCCCTTGGGCGCAGGCCGAGGTCGCGGGCCACTGACTCATCGACCAGCAGCACCGCCGCCGCGCCGTCGGAGATCTGGGACGAGGTGCCCGCCGTGTGCAGCCCGCCGTCGACTACGGGCTTGAGCTTGGCCAGTCCCTCGGCGCTCGTCTCCCGCAGGCCCTGGTCGCGGTCCACGGTCGCGGTCTCGCCCGTCGGCTGCCGGCCGGCGTCGAGTACCGGGGCCTTGACCGTGATCACCTCGCGGTCGAACCGGCCTTCCGCCCACGCCCGTGCCGCCTTGTGCTGGGAGGCCAGGCCGAACGCGTCGAGGTCGGCCCTGCTCAGGCCGCGGCGCTTGGCGATCCGCTCGGCGGCCTCGAACTGGTTGGGCATGTCTATGGCCCAACTGGTCGGCCTCGGAGAACTGCGGGGGGCTCCGGGGGGTCGCCCCTCCGGGCCAGCACTGCCGCCAGCCATTGCCGCCGTTCCCAGCGGCACGTGGCTCATCGCCTCCACGCCGCAGCCGATGCCCACGTCGATCGCCCCGGCCGCGATCAGCCCGGCGATCAGGTGCACGGCCTGCTGGGCCGAGCCGCACTGGGCGTCGAGGGTCAGGCCGCCGGTCGTGACCGGCAGTCCCGCATGCAGCCAGGCGGTGCGGGTGACGTTGTTGGACTGCTCGCCGGCTTGCGTGACGCAGCCGCCCGCGATCTGCTCGACCAGGGCCGGGTCAAGGCCGGCCCGTTCGACCACGCCGCGCTGGGCCGCGCCGAGCAGTTCGGCCGCGTGCAGGCCCGAGAGGGTGCCGTTCCGCTTGCCGATCGGAGTGCGGACTGCTTCGACGATCACGGCTGTGCCCATCGGTACCCTCTCCTGTTGATCCCTCCTTCATGGTAGAACGCGTTTCAGTTTTCTGGTCTAATCGGGGCTAGACGGGTCGTTGCTCAGTAGCGGAGGCAGCTATGGCCGGACCACAGATTCCCGCCGGGTTCGACTTCACCGACCCCGATCTCTACGCCCACCGGGTGCCGAACGAGGAGTTCGCCGAGCTGCGCCGGGCCGCGCCGATCTGGTGGAACGAGCAGCCGGACTCCGGCTTTGACGACGGCGGCTTCTGGGTGGTCAGCAAGCACGCCGACGTCATGGAGATCTCCCGCAACAGCGACCTGTTCAGCAGCTGGGAGAACACCGCGATCATCAGGCACGGCGGCGATATCCGCGACAGCATCGACGTGCAGCGGCTGATCCTGCTGAACCTCGACCCGCCCCAGCACACCAAGCTGCGCCAGATCGTGTCCCGCGGCTTCACCCCGCGCGCGATCAACAACCTGAGGGACCGGCTGGCCGAGCGGGCCGAGAACATCGTGCGGACCGCGATCGAAAAAGGCACCGGCGACTTCGTCGCCGACGTGGCCTGCGAGTTGCCGCTGCAGGCCATCGCCGACCTGATCGGGGTGCCCCAGGAGGACCGCAAGAAGATCTTCGAATGGTCGAACGTGATGGTCGGCTACGACGACCCCGAGTTCGGCGACGCCGGCATGATCGCCGCGGCCGAGCTGGTCGGCTACTCGATGGCCATGGCCGAGGACCGCAAGCAGTCCCCCCGCGATGACATCGTCACCAGGCTGGTCAACGCTGAGGTCGACGGCGACCGGCTGTCGTCCGACGAGTTCGGCTACTTCGTGATCCTGATGTCCGTCGCCGGCAACGAGACGACCAGGAACGCGATCTCGCACGGCATGGTCGCCTTCTTCGACCACCCCGAGCAGTGGGAGCTCTACCGCGAGCAGCGCCCGGCGACCGCCGCCGACGAGATCGTGCGCTGGGCGACCCCGGTGACCGTGTTCCAGCGCACGGCCAAGGCCGACACGGTGATCGGCGGCCAGGAGGTCAAGAAGGGCCAGCGGCTCGGCCTGTTCTACCGCTCGGCGAACTTCGACGAGGACGTCTTCAGCGAGCCCGCCAAGTTCGACGTCCTGCGCGACCCGAACCCGCACCTTGGCTTCGGCGGCACCGGAGCGCACTACTGCATCGGCGTCAACCTGGCCAGGATGGAGATCGACCTGATCTTCAACGCCATCGCCGACGCCATGCCCAACATCGCCCTGGCCGGCGAGGCCGAGCGCCTCCGCTCCGGCTGGCTCAACGGCATCAAGCGCCTCCCCGTCGCCTACTCCTGACCGGCCGGACTCGCCGCAAACGATTGCCGGTGCTGGCTCACCGGGGCAGTACCGGATTAGCGGCTCGATCTGGCTGAGCGGATCCTCGCCAGCCAGGGAGCTGGAGCCTCCGGGGAGCGTTCTCAGTGTCGCCGGGGCGCGTTCTCGTTCCGGGGAGCGGTTTTGTCGTATAGCGGGGGTGATGGTCCCCCAAACGAGAACGCTCCCCGCAGGCGACGAGAACGCTCCCCGCAGGCGGCTCGCACCCCGTCCGGGAACGCTCCCCGTAGGGGACGAGGCTTGAGCGCGGGATTGAGCTGCGGGGCAGGGCGAGTCGATGTGCTGGTTTATTTGCGGCCAAAGGTTTTCAAGCCGAGAACCGTGCCGGGGATGCTAGTCGGGGCGGTCGCCGACTACCCACATGGAGAAGTACTGGGAGCCGCCTCCGTAGGCGTGGCCCAGGGCGGTGCGGGCGCCCGGGACCTGGTGGTCGCCGGCCTTGCCGGTGACTTGCATGGCTGACTCGGCGAAGCGGAGCAGGCCGGAGGCGCCGATCGGGTTGGAGCTGAGCACGCCGCCGGAGGGGTTGACCGGGAGCCGGCCGGTGATCTCGGTCTCGCCGGCCTCGGTGAGCCGCCAGCCCTGGCCAGGCTCGGCGAAGCCGAGGTTCTCCAGCCACATCGGCTCGAACCACGAGAATGGCACGTAGATCTCGGCCGCGTCGATCTGGTCGATCGGGCTGGTGATCCCGGCCGACTCCCAGAGCGCCCTGGCGGCATCGGCGCCTGCCCTCGGGTTGACGTGGTCCTTGCCGGAGAACATGGTGGGCTCGGTGCGCATCGCGGTGCCCCTGATCCAGGCGACCGGCTGGCCGCTGGCCTGCGCGGCGGCCTGGTCGCCGAGCACGACCGCGCAGGCGCCGTCGGAGGACGGGCAGGTCTCGTCGTAGCGGACCGGATCCCACAGCATCGGCGAGGCGAGCACCTTCTCCATCGTCATGTCGGCCTGGCGGAGGTGCGCGTAGGGGTTGCGGGCCCCGTTGCGGCGGTCCTTGGCCGCGACCATCGCGCCGACGTGCTCGGGCGCGCCGCTGCGCCTGATGTAGGAGCGGATGTGCGGGGCGAAGTAGCCGCCCGCGCCGGCGAGCACCGGCATCGAGAACGGCGGCGAGATCGATAGCGCCCACATTGCGTTGGACTCTGACTGCTTCTCGAACGCGACCGCCAGCACCCGCCGGTGCACCCCCGACTGGATCAGGCTCGCCGCGACCAGCCCGGTCGCGCCGCCGACCGAGCCGGCGGTGTGCACCCGCAGCAGCGGCTTGCCAACTGCGCCGAGCGCGTCGGCCAGGTAGAGCTCGGGCATCATGACGCCCTCGAAGAGGTCGGGCGCCTTGCCGACCACGACGGCGTCGATCTCGTGCGCTTCCAGGCCGGCGTCGGCCAGCGCCCGGTCGACCGCCTCGCGGCACAACCCGGCGATCGACACGTCGGCACGCTTGCTGCGGTGCTGCGTCTGCCCGGTCCCCAGCACTGCCGCCCGCTGCTTCACCGTGCCCTCCTCGCTGTCGTCACTGGCCGGCCGGCTGGCGCGCCGGCCAGCCCGCCGCCGGCCAGCCCGCCGCCGCCGCCGGCGAGCCAAACCCGTGCCCTGGCCGGGCGGAGCGGCGCGGCCAGGGCACTCATCTGGCTTCCATGACGCACACCAGGTTCTGCTGCAGGGCCGGCCCCCCGGTCGCGTGCCCGAGCGCCACGTCGGCCCGGCCCGACATGATCTCGACGGCCGCGCTCCCGATCCTGGCCAGGCCAGCGGCGAACATGGGATTGCCGCACAACGCCCCGCCGGACGGGTTGACCCGCACCTCGTCGCCAAGCCCAAGCGCGTCCCGCAGGATGATCTCCTGATGGGTGAACGGCGCGTGCAGTTCGGCAACGCTAACTCGGGCCGCGCCCGCGGCCTTTCCGGCGCTGGCGGCCGAAGGCGACGTGGTGAGATCCCTGGCCCCGAGCGCCGCCGAGTCGACCCGGTGCTCGAAGCCGCTGATCCAGGCGGGACGCTCGCACAGGGCGCGGGCGCGATCACCGCCGGCCAGGATGACCACGGCCGCGCCGTCGGTGACCGGCCCGCAGTCATGGGCGCGCAACGGGTCCGCCACGTACGGCTGGGTAAGCAACTCGGCCACGGCGGCATCTGCGGACATATCTTCGCTTCCCGCCCCACCGATGCTCAAACCACCTGAAGTTCGTCGTGACAGCGCCCTGCTGTTACCACGCGCGTCGGCCCAGCTACGCACGGCGACCTTCGCCATCTGCTCCTGCGTCCACAGCCCCGCGTCGATCCCGGCCCGCGCCTGCAAGGCGGCGATCGACACCGAGTCCGGCCACAGCGGCGCGACCAGGTAAGGGTCGAGCTGGAGCGCGAGCACCCGGCGCAAGTTCCCTGCCGACGACTTGCCGAAGCCGTACGCGAGCGCGATCTCCGCCTCCCCGGTCAGCACCTTCAGCCAGGCCTCGTACAGCGCGAAGGCCCCGTCCATCTCCACGTGCGACTCCATGACCGGCGGGAAGGCCCCGATCGCGTCGACCGCGGAGACGAAGGAGAACGCCCGGCCGGCCAGGTAGTCCGACGAGCCCGAGCACCAGAAGCCGACGTCGTCCTTGGTCAGCCCGGTGGCCTTGAAGACCTCGCCGAAGGTCGGCACCAGCATCTCGACGCCGTTGGTCGTGGCGAGCGAGTGCCGCTCGTTGGGCGCCTGCGCGAAGCCGATCACTGCGACGTCGGTCACGAGCCGCGATCCCTTCTGTGAAGGCCAGCTACGGGGCTACAGGTGGTGGGCGTAGGAGTCGTACGGCGCGTCGGGCTCGCCGGTCGGCTCGAAGTGCTCGATGTTCCGCATCGAGGTCTCCCACTCCTCGCGCGGCTTCCAAACCGCCCTGACCCGCATCCCCATCCTGACCTCGTCGGGCTCGCAGCCGAGGATCAGGTGCTGGAACGCGATGTCGGCCCCGTCGATCAGGACCGAGGCGGCGACGTAGGGCACCGGCACCTGCTGGCCGGTGAACGGCACGTTGACCACGCAGTAGGTGGTGACGACGCCGGTGTCGGGCAGTTCGACCTCGTCTTGCGTCGGCACCCCGTCGACTGGGCAGGCGCCGCGGGGCGGCACGTACACCTTGCCGCAGGCGGGGCAGCGCTGGCCGATCAGCCGTCCTTCGGCGAGCGCCAGCAGGTAGCTGCTCTCGCCTGGCGACACGGTGTGGTCGTAGCTGAGCCTGATCGGCGTCGTGAGCATCGTGATCTCGGCCGGCCCGCCGTTCCCTGCGGCCGGCTCGGCGCCGGCGCCAGTGCCGGCTTCGTCGTCGGCGGCGGGCTCGAAGCACTCGATGTCGGTGATGCCGTTGCCGGACCGCTCCGACCAGCGCGGCCTGACCCGCATCCCGGTCCGCATCGCGCTGGCCGAGCCGGCGTCGACCGCGTGCAACATCGCCGTATCAGCCCCGTCGAGCCTGATCAGCGCCCACCCGAAGGGTCGCGCGAGCGGCTGGCCGTCCAGCGGCGAGGCCATCCATGACCAGCTCACGACCACGCCGCCAGGGCCGACCGGCACGAGCTCGGTCGGCGCGGCCCCGGTGACCGGGTCGTACTCGAACGGCGGCGCGTGCACGGTGCCGTCCGACGCCCGCGCGCCGAGGATCCGGCGGCCGGCCAGCGCGGTCACGAACGCGCCGAGCGTGGGCCCGAGCGAGCGGGTGTAGTCGAACGAGATCTCCAGCGGTGCGTGCAGCACCTGGCTGGACGATGGCTGGCTCACGACGCCCATACTAGAACACGTTCTACTCGCCGCGCCGGGTGTGGCCGATCGCCGCGGGTAGAACCGCCACCGCGGGTATAACCCAGGCATGGCGATGGTGCAGCCTGACCTGGCCAGCCGGGTCGCGGACTACGCGCGCACGTTTCACGACGTGATCGGCTACGAGCACCATGTCGCCTCGCCCTTGTCAGCGTGGCTGCTGCTCGCCCTGTGCGCACCGGCCGCCAGCGGCGACGATGCGGCCACGCTCGCCCGCGTGCTCGGCGGCGGTCCCGACGAGGTCGCTGGTCTCGCGGCGGCCCTGCTCACCGAGCCGCATCCGCTGGTCGCGGCCGCCGCCGGGGTCTGGAACAAGGCGCAGGCCGCCGACTCGCGCTGGCTCGACGGCCTGCCAGCGGCGGTCGCCAGGGGCGCCATCCCCTCGCCGCCCGAACTCGACGCCTGGGCCCGCGAGCACACATTCGGGCTGATCGAGCGATTCCCGCTCCGGGTCACCGGCCAGGTGCACCTGCTCCTCGCCACGGCCCTCGCGACCAAGGTGTCATGGGACTGCCCGTTCGAGCTAGCTCCCGCCACGGCCCTCGGTCCGACAAGCATTTGGCCGCAAAAACTCGCGCAGGTACTCAAGTCTCCTGAGCATCCTTCTCATTCGGCGTTCATCTCGACCACGGCCAGGGCCGGTGACGTCGCCATGCACGTCGCGGCGGCTCGGGGCGGACTGCTCGTCGCGTCGCTGATCGCCCGACCGCAGGTCGCCCCGTCGGAGGTGCTCGCGGCGGCGCACGAACTGGCGATCGCGATCGCGACCGGCTCGCCGCCGCCGCGGCGCTCGCTGTTCGACTTGCCACTGGGCGACGGGCCGCTCTGGACGATCAGCGAGGAGCCGGCCGGCGGCGGAGCCCGCGAGCGCTGCCGGGCCGTGCTGCCGGCCTGGACCGCGACCGACCGGTACGAGCTCGACGACCCCAGGCTCGGGTTCGGCGCGGCCGCGAAGGCTCTCGGTGGCGGTGACCCCTGGCAGGCGGCCCAGGCGGCTACGGCGACCTACAGCCGGACCGGCTTCGAGGCGGCCGCGGTGACCGCCGTGGCGATCGCGATGGCGATGTACTCCAGGAGCGGCCAGCGGCGGGTCGCCGAGCTTCGCTTCGGTCACCCGTACGCGGTCGTCGCCGTGACCTCCGACCCGTCCGGCGGTCCCTGGCAAGGCGTGCCGGTGTTCTCGGCCTGGATCACCGAACCGGTCAACGCCGGCGATAAGTAGCGCGAGCGCTTGCCCGGCTGGCCTTAACCGGTCTTTACCGGCTCAAATCTGCTCCGCGTTAAATGCGTCAACAATGGGACAACACGCCTAAATATTAATTCTCCGCGAGAGATTAGCAACTTTTGTAAAGTTAGTCGTGCCCCCGTGGTCGACGTGCTATATCTCGCATATCCCGTGTGCACTGATTGTCGGCCGGAGGCTAATGGAAGTGGAATCGACACTAATAGGCGCGAGCGGGCGCTGGCGATTGCCCGCTAGTCGCGTAGGCACAGGTGAGGCGCTAGGTGGCGGCCGCTAATGGTGCTCGCCAAACCCGGTCCAGCCCAGCAATCGATTGCGGCGAATGGTCAGTCGTTTGCTTCGGCAGTTCGGCAATTCCGGCCGCCCGTCGGTCGAGCCTTCGCCGGATCGCGCGCCATCGATAGCGCGATGGCAGGCCGGGTTCGGGCCAACGACGGGCGGGCCTATCCCAGGCACGCCCGGTCCCTCGCGGCCAGGACGGTACGACAGCGGGTGATCCTGCTGGCGACCGTGCTCGGCATCGCCGCGATCGCGTCCGTCGTCGCGGTGCCGAAGATCATCCATCGCCGCCAGGACTCTGACGAGCTGGTGCTGAACGCGGACGCCACCGCCAGGAACGAGGCCGCGTCCTGGGTGGACAAGTGGATCGCTCCCGGAGCCGTGGTCGCCTGCGATCCGCTGATGTGCGCCGTGCTGCTGCACCACGGCGTCGGCGCGGGCCAGGTCCTGCCGGTCGCGCCCGGCGGCAGCGACCCGCTCGGAGCCTCGATCGTGATCGTCACGCCGGCGCTGCGCAGCCAGTTGGGCCCGCGGCTGGCCGCTGTGTACGCGCCTGACGTGCTGGCCAGCTTCGGCCAGGGTGACGCCGAGGTGGACATCAGGGTGGTCGCCACCGACGGGTCGGTCGCTGACTACCAGCATCAGCTCAGGTCTGACTGGGAGGCGAGGAAGGCGAACGGCCGTGAGTTGCTTGAGAACCCCGAGATCTCAGCGACGCAGGCCGCGGCCCGTCAGATCGTGGCCGGCAACGTGGACTCGCGGCTGCTCATCATCCTGCCCGTCCTTGTGCACTACTGCGGCCCGGTGCGGATCGTGCGGTTCGGCGGGGCCGGCCCAGGCCGCAGCCCCGGCATGCCGCTGCTCGCCGCCTACATCACGCCGGCGCCGCGAGCAGCCGGCGTCTCGCTCACCTCGACGGCCGGAGAGGCCGCGATGACCAGGGCCGCGGGGGAGATCGCGGCCTTCCTGAAAGTGCAGTGGACCTCGATCAAGGCGACCTTCACCGAGCACAAGGACGCCAGCGGCCAGGTCGTCGTGCAACTCGACGTCACCTCGCCGCCTTTGTTCAGCCAGTTCAGCGGCAACCCGGTGCCGACGACGCCGCTGGCGCCGCTGAAGTAAGACGTGATGGCGGGCCCCCGCCCGCCATCAGCTCAGGAAAAGATAAAAGGAGGAAGCAATGCGGTTAATGATGTCCAGATCCGGTATCCGGAATGTCCTGGTCGCCTGTGCCCTGTCCGCCGGACTGCTCACTAATGTCACGCCGGCCTCGTCCTCGGTTGCCCATGACGACGGCTGGCTCAGGCTCGCCCATCTCTCGCCCAACACCCCTGCCGTCGACGTGTACCTGTACGACTTCGGGAACCCGAAGGCCGAGGTCGTGCTGCACCACGTCAGCTACGGGACGGTGTCGCCGTTCCTGCCCGCCCCGGCGGGCACGTACACGGTGGCCATGCGGGCGGCCGGAGCGGCGGCGACGTCGGCACCGGTGCTGTCCACCGCTGTGCACGTGCAGGCAGGTGATGCGTACACGGTCGCTGGCATGGGACCGAAGGACGGGCTGCGGCTCGTGGTGCTGAAGGATGACCTGTCCGCCCCGGCTGGTCACTCGATGGTCCAGGTGATCCAGGCGTCGATGCGGGAGCACCTGGTCACAGTGCAGGCCAAGGCCCACGTCCTGGGCCATGACCTGGCCTTCGCGACCGCGACCGCGTTCCAGTCGCTGCCCGCGGGCAGTTACGTGCTGCACGCGGCCGGGCAGACCGAGTCGGCCGAGAACCGGATCGACCTGCAGTCGGGCAGCATCCACACGCTGGTGATCCTGGACGCCCCTGGCCGGCTGAAGATCGTGAACCTGACCGACGCCGTGGGCAGCACGGTGCTTCCCCCGACGGCGCCAGCCACGGGCTTCGGCGGGACCGCGCCTATTCCAGGGCCGTCGCTGCTGCCCTGGCTGAGCGTGGTCGCGGCGGGCTTGCTGCTCATCGCGATCGGGTTGGTCAGCCTGCGCCGGAACCGCCGCCAGTTCGCCGCGCGACGGGTGTGAGGACAAGCACAGGGCGTCACGCGGCGCCAGTGAGCCGGCCAGCCCGCACGGGACTTATCGTGCTGCTGGCCGGCTCGCTGGCCGTGCTCGGCGGCGGCGTCGCGATCGTCGTCGGCAACGCCCATGATCGCGGCGCCTACGCCGCCGGGCCGGCCCCGCGCGTGGCCGTCCCGCACGGGCCCATCGCAACGGTGCCCGACGCCGAGCAGGACGCGAACGTGCCGTTGCCGGCCTTCCTGATCATCCCGGCCATCGGGGTAAGGACCAGGCTGGTCAGGCTGGGCACCACCCGCGGCGGCGCCATGGCGGTGCCAGGCACCACGGCCGTGGCCGGCTGGTTCACCGCGAGCCCGCGTCCAGGCGCGATCGGGTCATCGATCATCGCCGGGCACGTCGACTCCTACCTCGGTCCTGGGGTCTTCTTCCGGCTGCGCCTGCTCCGGCCAGGAGACCGCGTGTTCGTGCGGCGCGCGAACGGTACCTTCGCGGTCTTTCGGATCACAGCGGTGCGGACGTACCTCAAGACCAGGTTCCCTGTCCAGGCCGTCTATGGGCCCGTGCCCTACGCCAGCCTGCGCCTGATCACCTGCGGCGGCGCCTTCGACTACGCCACCCGCCATTACCTGTCCAGCATCGTGGCTTACGCCGCGCAGGTCGGCTCGACCAGCTAAGGCGGAACTCGGTCGCGAACCCCCACGTCGTGCCAACGTGGGCGTCCTGGCGCCCGCGTCGTGCCATCGTGGGGCGGCGAGTAGCTACTCGCCGGTGAAGGACGGCTTGCGCTTCTCGGCGAAGGCGCGGGGGCCTTCCTTGGCGTCGGCTGACCTGAAGACGTCCATGCCGATGCGCGCCTCGATCGCGAACGCCTCGTTCTCGGCCATGCCCTCGGTCTCCCTGATGGTCCGCAAGATGGCCTGGACCGCGAGCGGCCCGTTCCCGGCGATGATCTCCGCGACCTCGAGCGCCCTGGTCAGGGCCTGCCCGTCCGGCACCACCTCGCCGATCAGCCCGATCCGCAGGGCGTCGGCGGCGCTGATGTGCCTGCCGGTCAGCAGCAGGTCGGCGGCGACCGTGTAGGGGAGCTGCCGGACCAGTCGCACCGCCGAGCCGCCGAGCGGGAACAGGCCCCACCGGGCCTCGGCGACGCCGAACCGCGCGCTTTCGCCGGCGATCCTGATGTCGGTCGCCTGCAGGATCTCGGTGCCGCCGGCGATCGCTGGCCCCTCGACGGCGGCGATCAGCGGCTTGGTCAGCCGCCTGCCCTTGAGCAGCGCGTCGATCCTGGTCACGTCGAGGCCCGAGGCGAACGAGTCACCTGGGTGCGAGCTCGTCATCGCCTTCAGGTCGGCCCCGGCGCAGAAGGCGCCCCCGGCCCCGGTCAGCACCGCGACCCTGACCTGCGGATCGGCGTCGACCTGGTCCCAGGCCTGCCGCATCAGCGCCATCATCTCCCCGCTCAGGGCGTTGCGCGCCTGCGGCCGGTTCAGCGTGACGATCAGCACGTGGCCACGCTGCTCGATCAGCGCATGTGGCTCCTCTGGCGTCGTCAACGATCCGATCTCCTTACCTGGCCGGGTTGCCTTGGAACTATAACTGGTTCTAGTTTTGAGTGCCATGGCACTCAACATCGCGGACCTGTTCGAGCACGCCGCCGACGCGGTACCCGACCGGGTCGCTGTGGCCTGCGGCGAACGCCAGGTGACCTACCGTGAGCTGGACGAGCGATCGACCCGGCTCGCGCATCACCTCGCCAGCCTCGGCGTCGGCAAGGACGACCACGTCGGGCTCTACGCGCGGAACTCGATCGAGGCACTCGAGACGCTGCTCGCCAGCTACAAGCTTCGCGCTCGGACCGTCAACATCAACTTCCGCTACGTCGAGAGCGAACTGCGGTACATGCTGGGCGACGCCGACCTCGTCGCGCTCGTCTACGACGAGGAGTTCGCGCCGCTGGTCGCGACCGTGCTGGCGGACGCGCCAGGGGTTCGCGGCGCCGTGGTCATCGATGACGGCACCGGCGCCTCGGGCGAACTGCCTGGCCTTCGCTATGGCGACGCGATCGGTGCGACGTCGCCGGAGCGCGACTTCGAGCCCCGCAGCGGCGACGACATCTACCTGCTGTACACGGGCGGCACGACCGGCTACCCCAAGGGCGTGCTCTGGCGGCAGGAGGACGTCTGGCGGACCCTCGGCGGCGGCATCGACTTCCTGTCCGGCGAGCGGCTGGCCGATGAGTGGGTGCAGTCGCGAAGCACCGCCAACGGCCCTGGCCTGGCCAAGCTCTGCGTCGCGCCGCTGATCCACGGCAGCGCCCAGTGGACGTCCCTGATGAGCCTGTTCACCGGGGACACGGTCGTGCTCCTTTCCTCCTTCGACCCTGACGAGGTCTGGCAGGCGGTGCAGCGGCACAAGGTCAACGTGCTCGTCGTCGTGGGCGACGCGATGGCCAGGCCGCTCATGGACGCGCTCGCGGCCGGCGGCTACGACGCGTCGTCGCTGGTGTCGGTGTCGTCGAATGGCGCGCTGTTCTCCCAGAGCGTCAAGGACGCGGTCATCGCGGCCCTGCCCAACGTGGTGGTGACCGACGCGATCGGCTCGTCCGAAACCGGGTTCACCGGGATCTCGTTCGCCAGCGCGGGCGGGCGGCAGGAGGGCGGGCCGACGGTCAGCCCAGGGCCGAGCACGATCGTGATCGACGACGAGGGCCGTCCGGTGGGCCCGGGCCAGACCGGCCGGATCGCGCGCGGCGGGCACGTGCCGCTTGGCTACTACAAGGATCCGGTCAAGACCGCGGCGATGTTCGTCACCGTCGACGGCGAGCGGTACGTGGTGCCTGGCGACTTCGCGCGGGTCGAGGAGAACGGCACGATGACGCTCCTTGGCCGGGGCAGCTCCTCGGTGAATACCGGGGGCGAGAAGGTCTTCCCCGAGGAAGTCGAGAGCGCGATCAAGCGGCATCCCTCGGTCTTCGACGCGCTCGTGATCGGCATCCCCGACGAGCGGCTGGGCCAGCGGGTCGCCGCGATCGTGCAGCCGCGTGACGGCGCCGAGCTTGACCTGGCCGACCTGGAGTCGGTGGTCCGCAAGCACGTCGCCGGCTACAAGGTGCCGCGCACCGTCTGGCTCACCGATGCCATCGGCCGCACCCCGAGCGGCAAGGCCGACTACACCTGGGCCCGCAGGTTCGCCGATGCCAAGCTGGCCGAGGTCGGGAGCTAGGCGATGACAGCGCCGACCTCCTCGCTGCGGACCTCGCTATGCGACCGGTTCGGGATCGACTATCCGATCGTGGGCTTCACGCCGTCCGAGCACGTCGCCGCCGCGATCAGCCGCTCGGGCGGGCTCGGCGTGCTCGGCTGCGTCCGCTACAACGATGCCGCTGACCTGGAAGCGGCCCTGACCTGGATGGACGCCAATACCGATGGCCGTCCTTACGGCGTCGACATCGTCATGCCCGCCAAGGTTCCGGCCGAGGGCACTCAGTTCGACCTCGACCAGCTAATCCCCGATGGTCACCGCGAGTTCGTGAACCAGACGCTGCTCAAGCTGGGCGTGCCGCCGCTGGACGTTGACGGCGAGGCCCGCGCCGGCGTGCTCGGCTGGCTGCACTCGGTGGCGAGGTCACACGTCGAGGTGGCGCTCGGCCACTCGATCGCGCTGATCGCCAACGCGCTGGGCTCGCCCCCCGATGACGTGATCACGAGCGCGCACAGCGCGGGCGTCGCCGTTGCCGCGCTGGCCGGAAAGCCGCAGCACGCGGCCAGGCACGTCAGCAACGGCGTCGACGTCGTCGTCGCGCAGGGCTACGAGGCAGGCGGCCACACCGGCGAGATCGCCAGCATGGTGCTGGTGCCCGAGATCGTGGACGCGGTCGGCGGCGACGTGCCGGTGCTCGCCGCCGGCGGGATCGGCTCGGGACGCCAGATCGTGGCGGCGCTGGCGCTCGGCGCCGTCGGGGCCTGGATGGGCTCGTACTGGCTGACCACGGCCGAGTACGCGCAGAGCATCGAGGTCTCGGCGCTGCACCAGGCGCTGCTGGCGGCCACGTCCTCGGACACGGTCAGGTCCCGCGTCTACAGCGGCAAGCCCGCCCGGCTGCTGAAGAACAAGTGGACGCAGGCCTGGGACGAGGCCGGCGCACCGGAGCCGCTGCCCATGCCGCTGCAGAACCTCCTGGTCAGCGAGGCCCACCAACGGCTCATGCAGTCCGGCGACCCGGACGTGGTCCCGATGCCGGTCGGCCAGATCGTCGGCCGCATGAACGAGGTCCGCCCGGTCGCCGACGTGATGGCCAGCCTCGTGACCGAGGCCGAGGAAACCCTCGCCCGCCTCCGCGAACTGCACTGAGTCAGCCGCACCGAGTTAGCTGCACCGAGTCGGCTGCACCGAGTCGGCTGCACCGAGTCAGCTTGCACCGAGTCGGCTGCACTGAGTCAGCTTGCACCGAGTCGGCTGCACCGAGTCGGCTTGCACCGAGTCGGCTGCACCGAGTCAGCCGTACTGACAGGGCCTTTGCAAAGTCGGTGAGGGCTGCCCTGTGATGGCCGGTACCCGAGTTCACCCCCCACCCCCGAACTGAACCCCGTCGATGGCCCATCGCCGGGCCTCCTGAGCCACGACCAGCCCCGTCAATGTCCCATTGCAGGGCCTATAGGCCCGTCGATGGCCCATCGCAGGGGTTCAAACCTGGGGTCGAGGCCCTTCGGTGGCCCATCACTGGGGCTGGCGAGCACATCCGGCTCGCGACGGCGCGGCGACGGGGCTGCCCTCTCC
>DATKFV010000127.1:0-43487 GCA_035511035.1 Streptosporangiaceae bacterium | reverse complement strand
GCGTCGGGTACTCCCGTGTCGGACTACAGCGTCGCGCCTCTGCTGTAGTCCCAACGACATCAGAGGCGCGACGCTGTAGTTGGGATCAGCTCGGCGCCGCCCGCGAGTGGCGAGCTCGACGGAGCGGCGGACGGTGAGGGCCCGCGGGGCCGGCGGCGCGGGACACGAGGACGGCCTGGCGGACCGGGCCGAGCAGCCAACTCTCCTCGTCATACGCCGAGCCGCCGACGCCCGCTACGACAGCAGGGGCTGCATTGTGGGCGTCCGCCGCGCCCAGGAGTTCAAGCAGCAGGGCACTCGATCGCGAATAGGCGACGCAACGCTTCGTGGCCGGACGGCGTTACCTCGACCGCGCGGGTCGAGGCGGAACGCTCGATCCAGCCACGGGAGAAGGACTCGCGGGCCAGGGCCGCGCCCGCGGCGCCGGCCAGGTGGGGGCGGCGCTCCGTCCAGTCTAGGCAGGACCGGGCGGCCGGGCGCTGGGTGGCGAACAAGGACTGGGGGGCGACCCGCAGGACATCGCGGAACCAGCAAATCCCGGCCTCGGTCAGCCCGAAGACCGCGACCGGGACCGCGACCGAGGCCGGGACCGCGACCGGGGCCGGGACCGCGACCGGGGCCGGGGCCGGGGCCGGCTCGATCAGGCAGGCGGCGAGCATCGCGTCGGTGATGGCCACGCCGAGGCGGCCGCCGAGGTGGTCATAGCAGGTGCGCGCCCGCTTCAGGGCGGCCGGGGCGCGCAGCGCGCTCGCCGACGGCGGGCCGGGGGCGCGGCGATAGGAGACAGCCATCATGGGTTCATCATCACCCGATGCCCGTCGCTCCAATAGCGTTGCCTTCTATGGCGACAGAACCGGCCGAATTGGTGACCGACCCAGCGCGGGTTCGCGCGATCCTGGCTGACCCTGAGTATCGGGTACCGCCGGCGCCGTCGGTGCCGGCTGACGAAACTGGCACGCTGGGCTGGCTCAGGGCGCACGTGGCCAGGTTCTGCGACGGCGAGGTGCACGACCGGCGGCGGGAGCTGGTCGAGCGGGAGCTGGCGCGGCTTGACCCGGCCGGGCTGCGGACGGCGGCGGCCGACTTGGCCCGCGGCGAGCTGGCCGTGGCCGGGCGTGAGCCGTTCGACGCGATGGGAATCGCCCGGCGGGTGCCGGTCGCGGTGCTGGCGGAGGCGCTTGGGGTTGCTCTTGCGGCGACCGGGCGGGCGGTCGAGGCCGTGCTCGACTCGGCCTCCGGCTATCCGAACCCTGACGTCGCCGGGCCGGGCGCCGACGCCGGCGTCCGCTTTCTCGCCGAGGTGCTCAGTGCTGGCGACCACGGGCCGGCCGGCCCCGAAGAGGTCGCCAACCGGATCGGCCTGCTCGAGCAAGCCTGCGACGCGACCGCCGCCCTGATCGGCAACGCGCTGATCACCGCCTTCGCCGACCCGGCTGGCGACGGCGACGGCGCCGACCTCGATAGCGATGCCGTCATTGCCACGACGATCGTCACGGAGCCGCCGGTCCAGCGAACGAGGCGGCTCAGCCCGGACGGCGAGCCGGTCACGCTCGACATCACCAGCTGCACGTTCGGCGCCGGCCGCCGCCCGTGCCCGGGCGCGGACCAGGCGACGGCGCTCGCGGCCGGCGTGCTCGACGCGCTGCTCGGCGCCTGCGAGCTCGCCGACCAGCAGCTGAGCTACCTGCCGTCACCCAACCTGCGAGTGCCGCAGGAGCTGCTCGTCACGACAAGATAAGACCATGGGCAGCAAAGTTGCCCCGTACCCCGTTACTTCCCGCACCAGGAGGTCGACGTCGGCCTCATGCGATCCCGGATTGACGATGCAGGCGCGCAGCGCCGTCACGTCGTCCACGGTCGTCGGGGCGATGAAGGCGCGCCCGCCGACCTGGACCGCCCTGCCGATCCGCCGGTTCAGCTCGTCGAGTCGCTGGCCGCTGCCGTCCCAGCCGGGCGGGCGGTACCTGAAGCAGACGACCGACAGGCCGCCCGCCAGGAGCTGCAAGTCAGCGGCGGCGCCGACCTTCGCCCGCAGGTACTCCGCGAGGCGCAGGTCGGCCCTGATCAGGTCGCGGTAGCCGGCGAGGCCGAGGTGCTGCAGGGGCATCCAGATCTTGAGGGCGCGGAACGGCCTCGTCTGCTCGAAGCCGTACTCGCTGAACCACGGGTCGGGGTCGCTGGTGCGCAGGTACGGCGGGACCAGGCTGAAGGCGTCCCGCGCTTGCTCAGGATCGGCGAGCAGCAGCAGGCCAGCGTCGACCGGGACGTACAGCCATTTGTGGGGGTCGATGGCGATGCTGTCGGCTTTTCCTAGACCGGCCCGGACGTCGGCGTACTCATCGAGCAAGAGCACAGGGGGCCCGCCGTAGGCCGCGTCGACGTGCAGCCAGACCCCCGACTGGTGGCAGACCTCGGCGATCTCCTCGAGCGGGTCGATCGCGCCGGTGTTCACGGTGCCGGCCGAGGCCACGACGGCGACCGGGAGATCGCCCCTGGCCAGGTCGCCTTCAAGCATGGCGAGCAGGTGCGAGGGTCGCAGGCGGTAGTCGCTGTCCGCTTCGACCTTCCTTATATTTGCTGACCCGATGCCGAGGAGCTCGGCTGCTTTACGGACGCAACCGTGCGCCTCCGTCGTCGCGTACAACAGCGGGCGGCGCTGAAGTGCTTGCATGCCCTGGGTTCGAATGTCGACACCGGCCCCGGCCAGCGCGCGGTGCCGGGCGACCGCGAGGGCGGTCAGGGTCGCCATCGACGCGCCGCTGACCAGGAGCCCGCCAGCGCCTCCGGGCAGGCCGGACAGGTCGGCGAACCAACGCAGCACCTGGCGCTCAAGGTAGGTGGCGGCGTGGTCGCCGCCAGCCACGCTCGGGTTCATCGCGGCCGCGAGCGCCTCGGCGAAGACCCCGATGGTGGCGGGCGGTGAGTTCACCCAGGCGGAGAAGGCGGGGTGGCCATTGCCGAACGGGTAAGGGGCGATCTCGGCGGTGAACCGGTCGAGCACCGCGTCCGCGCTCGCGCCGGCGGCGGGCGGCGGCTCAAGCGCCCAGGCGTCGCGGACCGGCTGGGGCACGCCCGGCTGCACTGGGCGGCCGGGCAGGCCGGTCAGGTAGTCAGCAAGAATCTGGGCGACCCGCGCGCCGGTCTCCTTGATCTCGTCGGCGCTCCACGACCACCCGTCGCCCACCTACAGTTCGGCCCGGTGGTGCGGGCTGCCCCAATCCAGGATCGGGCCCTCGGGGACGATGCGCCGCGGGTTCAGGTGCGGGTGGGTCATGAAATAGTGGCGCTTGATCTGGTCGAAGTTGGTCGTGTCGTGAAAGGCCGGGCGGGAGTACAGGTCGCGGGCGTAACCCCACAGGTTGCGGTACTCGGTGAGACGCCTGATGCTGCACTTAAAGTGCGAGTAGTACACCGAGTCGAACCGGGCGAGCGTGACCCACAGGCGCACGTCGGCCTCGGTGAGCGTGTCCCCGGTGAGGTACCTGCGGTCGGCCAGCCTGATCTCAAGCTCGTCGAGCGTGGCGAACAGGTCGGTGACGGCGGCGTGGTAGGCCTGCTGGTCGGGGGCGAAGCCGGACTTGTAGACGCCGTTGTTGACGGTGGCGTAGATCTTCTCGTTGAGCTCGTCGATCTCGGGGCGGAGCGGCTCCGGGTAAAGGTCGACGGCGGGGTCGGCCCAGGGGCCGAACTGGGTGTCGAGGTCGATCGTGATGTCGGGGAAGTTGTTGCTGACGATGCGGCGGGTCTGCTTGTCCCAGAGCACGGGCACGCTGATGTGGCCGTCGTAGCCGGGCTCGGTCGCATCGTAGGCCTCGCTGAGGAATTCGAAGCCGTTCAGCTCGTCGAGGTCGTGGCCTGGGCCGGACCGAAACGCCCAGCCGCGACCGTCCCTGATCGGGTCGACCGCGGAGAGGGATATGACGTCTTCAAGGCCGAGCAACTCGCGGACGATGGCGGTGCGCTGCGCCCAGGGGCAGGCCCAGGAAATGTACAAATGGTAGCGGCCTGCTTCCGCCGGGTAGTCGCTCGACCCGTCGGCCGTGATCCGGGCCCGGAACGGGTACGGCGCCCTGACGAACTCCTTCTCGGGCTTCTCGGCGGCCGGCTTGGGCTTCCGGTACGCCCCGTAGTCGCCGTAGGTGGCAAAGTCCACCGGACTCGCCCCGCGCGCCCGCTCGCTGATCGCAGTCATCTCGCCCCTCGCAGTCCTCGACCGTCACGCCGCCCCTGGCCCAGTTAAGCCCGCCGTCCCCGGCAGAACAATCCGATCTCAGACTATCCAATCTCGGGCTATCCGATTTCGGGCTATCCGATCTCGGTTAACCTGATCTCAGTTTATCCGATTTCGGGCTATCCGATCTCGGATAATCCTGGAGCGGATAGTCCGAGATCGCGCCAACGCGCCGGACGGCTAGGAGCTGGCGGCTGGCGGCTGGCGGCTCCGGAGGCGATCTTCGCGGGCTTCCTGGCGGCCCGAACAAGATCTTGTTATTCTTCCGGACTATAGACCGGTAAGAATACCAAGATCTTCGTCTGCGGGGTGGGTGGGCGGAGCATAGGGGCGGGCCGAGCGCGGGAGGCGGGTCGGCGGGCACGGCGAGGCGAGGCGGGCGGGCGGAGCGAGGCGAGGCGGGCGGGCGGAGCGAGGCGAGGCGAGGCGAGGCGGGCGGACGGGACAATCCGATTTGGGTTATTCTGATTTCGTGATATCCGAAAATGAATCGACTGAGCTTGTGCTGGCCCTGCAGCGGGCCAGCCATGTGACGCAGCGGGCGCTCGCGACCAGGCTGGCTGACGACAAGCTGACGGCGTCCGAGATTAACGTGCTAGCCAACCTGGCGGATGGGCAGTTCAGGTCGGTCACTGATCTGGCCACGGTGGCGGGCACCAAGCCGACGACGCTGACCAGCATCCTCGACCGCCTCACTAAGCGTGGTTATCTGGGGCGGGAGGTCGACCTCGGGGACCGGCGGTCGCTCGTCGTGCACCTCACGCCTGAGGGGGCCGCTGTCGCCGCACGCGCGCAGGCCGCGACGGCGGAGGTCGGCCAGGAGAGCACCGGCTCGCTGTCCAAGGCGGACTTGACCGGCTTCATGAACGTCGCGCGGGCGCTGGGGGAAGGGCCGAAGTGACTCATCACGCCGACTTCGCTGGCGAGCTGGGACCGATTCTGGCCGGGACCAGCGCCGGCGGCAGCCAGCCGTTCGGGCATCGGGCGCACGTCGAGTTGGCGTTCGTCGCCGCTCGGCGGCACGGCGAGGAGGACGGGGCTGCGGCGATGTGCGGCTGGATCCAGCAGATCGCCGCGGCTCATGGCAGGGCTGACCGGTATCACGAGACCATGACGGTCGCGTGGGCGCGAGTCGTCGCGCATCACGTCGCCGCCGACCCAGAGATCCGCGACTTCGGCGCGTTCGCGGCCCGCTATCCCGCGCTCCTGGACAAGAACCTGCTCAGCGCTCACTACTCAACCGCCGCTCTCGGCTCGGCGGAGGCCAGGGCAGGCTGGGTGCCCCCGGACGTACTGCCGTTTCCTTGGTGAACTCGGTCGGCCGCTAGTGGTCGGCCCCCGCGTTCGTCCGTGATCATGATGCTGCGCTGATCAGGGAAGTCTGCCGCGTGATCAGCCACGCGATCATCCGTGATCATCGCATTTCCATGATCACGGAGCACTTATCGTCCGCGATCACGGGGTCGGGCTTGATCACGGAGGTATGCCGCGTGCTTCAGCCGGGCCGGAGTGGTCGGCCGGGCGCGAAGGCCAAAAGCCCGAGCAGGAAGGCCAACAGCCGGGGCGCGAAGGCCGACAAAAGCGGCAGCGACCGCTAGGCGAGTGTCGGCACGGCGCGCTGCCTACGTCTGGAGGTCTGGGCCGGGCGCGTGAAGGGGCGTTTCGGTACAATCGCCGGGTGAGCGTTGTCCTGGTGACGGGCGGGACGGGGACGTTCGGTCGCAAGCTCGTGCCCATGCTCGCCGAGCGCGGGCACGAGGTGCGGGTGCTGTCGCGGCGGGCCGGGCGGGGAACCCATGTCGGTGACCTGGTCACCGGGGCCGGGGTCGCGGTGGCGGCGGCCGGGGCGGAGATCGTGGTGCACGCCGCGACCGATGACAGCGCGCGGATGGGGCGCACCGATCCTGAGCAGACCAGGCGGTTGCTGGCCGCGGCTGGTGACTGCCGGCATCTGCTGTACCTGTCGATCGTCGGCATCGACGCGATCCCGTTCGGGTACTACCAGCGCAAGCTGGCGTGCGAGGAGATCATCGCGGTCGGCTCGGTACCTTACTCGATCCTGCGGGCAACCCAGTTCCACGAGTTGCTGGCGCTCGCGCTTGGGGCCGCGTCACGGCTGCCGGTGGCGCCGCTTCCGGTGGGGTGGAAGTTCCAGAGCGTCGCGGCGGCTGAGGTCGCGGCGCACGCGGCGGGGCTGCTCGATGGCGAACCGGCCGGGCGGGCGGCTGACTTTGGCGGGCCGCAGGTGCTGACCGGCTGGCAGATCGCCGGGGCGTGGCGGGCTGTGCATGGGCGGCCTCGGGCCGTGATCGGGTTGCGGGTACCTGGCGGCGCCTCGCGGGCCTTCACCCGCGGGCTGAACACCTGCCCTGACCACGCCTACGGAAGGCAGACGTGGGCTGAATTCCTGCGGTCAGGCGGAGCCCAGGCTGGAGGATAGTTAGCCAATGAAATAAGTTAGTCACGCGAGGAGTTCAGGGTTATCGTCCAGCGGAGGCTCAGCTACGCCCGCGTGGACTGCTTCGGCGTTAGTCAGATCGCACCAGTGTGAGGCTCAACTAACTTGGCTAGTACAGATGGCAGGCAGGGTGGGACAGGGCCGGACTCCGGCGCTCACGGCAACTCGGTGAACGGTTCGGCGGCCGCCAACGGTGCGGTCGGCAATGGTGCCGTCACCAACGGCGCGGTGACCAATGGCCAGGTAGCGGCGGTGAACGGCGCCTCGGGCGACGGTGACGGCAGGCGCGGCCTCGGCGGTCACTACAAGTGGACCGCGCTTTCGAACACGACGCTCGGCATACTCGCGGCGACGGTCAACGGCTCGATCGTGATCATCTCGCTGCCGGCGATCTTCCGTGGCATTCACCTGGACCCGCTGACTTCCAGCAATATCAGCTACTTGCTGTGGATGCTGATGGGCTACCTGGTCGTGTCCGCGGTGCTGGTGGTGACGCTCGGTCGGCTCGGCGACATCTACGGCCGGGTCCGGATGTACAACCTCGGCTTCACGGTGTTCGCGCTCGGTGCGCTCGCGCTGCCGTTCGACCCGCTCAAGGGACCGGGCGGGGCGCTCTGGCTGATCGGGTTCCGCATCATCCAGGCGGTCGGCGGCGCGATGCTCATGGCGAACTCCCCCGCGATCCTGACCGACGCGTTCCCGTCCAACCAGCGCGGCATGGCCATGGGCATCAACCAGGTCGCGGGCATCTCCGGCCAGTTCATCGGCCTGATCCTCGGCGGGATCCTGGCCGCGGTGGACTGGCGCCTCGTCTTCATCGTGTCGGTGCCGATCGGCGTCGGCGGCGCGATCTGGTCCTACGTGAGCCTGCGAGAGATCGGCGCCCGCACCCCGGCGAAGATCGACTGGCTGGGCAACATCACCTTCGGCGTCGGCCTGATCGCCCTGCTGACCGGCATCACCTACGGCATCCAGCCCTACGGCGGGCACACCATGGGCTGGACCAGCCCGGTCGTGCTGACCGGCCTGATCGGCGGCATCGCCCTCCTGGTCGCGTTCTGCTTCATCGAACTGCGGGTCGACAGCCCGATGTTCGACCTGCGGCTGCTGAAGATCAGGTCGTTCTCGACCGGGGTCACGGCCGGGCTGCTCGGCTCTATCTCCCGGGGCGGCATGCAGTTCATGCTGATCATCTGGCTGCAGGGCATCTGGCTCGTGCTGCACGGCTACAGCTTCATCGACACGCCGCTCTGGTCAGGCATCTACCTGCTGCCGCTGACCGGCGGGTTCCTGGTCGCCGGGCCGCTGTCCGGGATCCTGTCCGACCGGTTCGGCGCGAAGTACTTCGCCTCCGGCGGGCTGCTGCTCTCGGCACTGGCGTTCGTCGGCTTGCTGCTGGTGCCGACCGACTTCAGCTACCCGGTGTTCGCGGTGCTGATCTTCGCCTCCGGCGCGGGCATGGGCCTGTTCTCCGCGCCGAACGCGGCGGCGGTGATGAACAGCGTGCCGGCCAGGCAGCGCGGCGCCGCCTCCGGCATGATGGCCACGTTCATGAACTCCGGCTTCGTGCTGTCCATCGGCATCTTCTTCTCACTGATGATCGCCGGCCTGGCCTCGTCCCTGCCGACGACGATGACCAACGGCCTGACCAAGCAGGGCGTGCCGCACGCGCTCGCCCTCGAGATCGGCAAGCTGCCCCCGGTGGGGAGCCTGTTCTCCGCCTTCCTCGGCTACAACCCGGTGCACACCCTGCTCGCCCCCACCGGCATCCTGAATCACCTGCCCAAGCACAACGTCGCGGTGCTGACCGGCAAGCGGTTCTTCCCGCAGCTGATCTCGGGCCCGTTCCACCACGGCCTGGTCATCGTCTTCACCATGGCCGCCACCGTCCTGGTGATCGCCGCCATCCTGGCCCTGCGGCACGGCGGCTCAGAGATCGTCAAGCAGCGGGCGGCCATGGAGGCCGACGCCGCCTCCGGCACGACGGAGACCGAAGCCGAGAAGGCCGAGACCGCGGCGGCCGAAGAAGAGATCATCGAAGCGAACACGGTGCACTCGGCCGACTAGCGTGAGTTGAGCTATCTGGCCTGGCTGGCCTCGCGGCTGGTTAGGCCAGATAGGACAGGGCGGTCCTGGCCAGGATCTCGCTGAGCTTGCCGATGTCGCTGATTGACGCCCACTCGCCCGCGGTATGGGTGTTCCCGCCGGTCGATCCCATCAGCAGGGTCGGGATGCCGGCCGCTTGCATCAGGGCGGCATCGCGCCAGGCGTTCATGCCGGTCACGTTGGGCTTGCGGCCAAGTACCTCGCACATCGCCTGCTCGACGATTTCCTGCAGCGGCTCGTGGCCGCGGGCGACAAAGGGCTCGCGGTCGAGCACGACCTCGAAGTCAGCGTTGAATCCCGGCTCGATCCTGGCGACCTCGGCGAAGATCGCCTCGATCTCGGCGATCCGGTCGGAGAGATGCTCGCCCGGCTGGGTGCCGATCTCGATGCCAAGCTCGGCGTGGTCCGGGTAGGTCGCGTAGTGCGTGCCGCCACTGACCGTTGCCGTGTGGAAGACCGCCCGGCCGTTGAGCAGGGAGGGATTGTTCTGGAACTTGGTCCGGTCGAGCCGGTGCAGCCGGGTGATGACCTCGGCCATGTGCACGATCGCGTCGACGCCAGCCTCGGGGGCGGAGCCGTGCGCGCCGACGCCGTGCGTGATGAGCTTGATCCAGCCGAATCCCTGGTGCTCGATGACCAGGTCGTCGGTGGGCTGGGGCTCGATCACGATGGCCGCGTGGATGCCGCCCTGCTTGGCCAGGTGCTCGGAGCCGATCGAGACCCCCTCAGCGTCGGCTACCAGCGCCACCAGCAGGTCACCGCTCAGCCGCACCCCCGACTGAGCCACCGATCGCAGCGCGAGCATCGCCGCCGCGCAGCCCGACTTGTCGTCTGAGGCGCCGAGCCCGACCATCCGGTTGCCGTTGATCCTCGGCACCAGCGCGTTGCCCGGCCAGCCCTCAAAACCGACGGTGTCGGTGTGCGCGTTCAGGCAAAGCGTTGGGCCGGTCCCGTTACCGCGCAGCCGGGCAAGCACGTTAGGCCGTCCTGGCGCTATCTCGACAATATCCACTTCAGCAGGCGTATCAGCAAACCAATTGGCGATAAACGTGGCAATCGACTGCTCGCCCGAGCCGGTAGGCACGAGCGACGGAGTGACCGACTCGATCCGGATGAGCGCTGCCAGCAGGTCCGTGACCTGCTTCGTCGTCGGCGGCATCAGCGAACCACGGCGAGTTGCACAGTTTGTTGCACTGAGCAACCCGAACGATCCGGACTATTCAGACGTATCGAGCAGAAATTGCGCGCCAGGTGATTCTTGAGCCGGGTCAAGGGAACTCTGCTCCTTATCCCAGGGTCGGCCCCTAAGGATCATTTCACTGTGTACAGAGTATGGATAGCATGCCGTCCGCCTTCATGGGTGTCAAGTATTGAGAGGGGCTAATGATCCCTGACACGCCGCTTATCGGGCGGTGCCGGCTATGGCGTGCCGTCTATCCGGCGGCGGCTGGCGGCTATCAGGGAGCGACCTCTCTGGCCAGCAAGTCATCGAATGTCTCGCGCCGGACCGCGATCCGCGCGGCTCCGTTATCGCAGAAGATCACCGGCGGCCTGAGCGCGGCGTTGTAGTTGTTCGCCATCGTGAAGCAGTAGGCCCCGGTCACGGGGACGACCAGCAGGTCGCCCACCCGCGGCTCGGTCAGCCGGACGCCGGGCGTAATCACGTCACCTTCCTCGCAATGCCCGCCGACCACGTCGGCCAGCACGGGCGCCTCGTCCCACCGGCCGACGACGAATGGCGTGAATCGCTGGCCGTAAAGGGATGGGTCCAGATTGTCCCCCATTCCGCCGTCAACAGCGATATGCAGCTTTCCTGACCTCTTGACAGTTACGACCCGATAGATGGTGACGCCGGACCGCGCCACCATCGACCGGCCCGGCTCGATCAGGATCTCGATGCCGTCGCCGAGGTGCGCGTGCGCGGCGGCTACCAGGCTCGAGACGTACTGCGCCGGGCTCGGCGCCTCGTCGGCCTGCTCATAGCGGACAGCGAGACCGCCGCCGAAGTCGTAGACGCCGAACCGCTCCAGGCTCGCGAGCGCCGCGATCGCCGCCTCGAACTGCCCCAGCGTCGCGATCTGGGAGCCGATGTGGGCGTGCAGCCCGCGCAACTCGATGACCGGGATCCCGCGCATCCGCGCGATCGCGGCCGGCACCTGCTCGACCGGCAAGCCGAACTTGGAGTCCTTGCCGCCGGTCGCCAGGGCAGCATGGGTATCGGACTCGATGCCAGGGCTCACCCGCAGCAGCACGGGGACCGGCCGGCTGGCCAGCCGCTCGATCCGGTCGATGTCGTCGAAGCCGTCGACCACGATGTACTCGATCCCGGCGTCGACGGCGGCCTGGATGTCGGCGTCGGACTTCGCGTTCCCGTGCATCACGATCTTCGCCGGGTCGGCGCCCGCCGCGAGCGCGAGCCGCAACTCACCGGCACCGACCACGTCACAGCCGAGCCCGGCCTGGACCAGAACCCTGATCACCGACACCGACGGGTACGCCTTCACCGCGAAGCAGACCTGGCTGCGAGCGTGGGCGGCCGAGATCGCGCCGACGTACTCCTGCGCCCTGGCCCGCAGCGCTCCGGTGTCGATCACGTAGGCAGGCGTGCCGAAGCGCTCCGCGACCTCGGTGATCGAGCAGCCGCCGATCCGCAGGTCGGCGCCATCGATCGCAGCCGAAGGCGGCAACAGTGACATGTCGAGCATCCGACCCCCGTAGCGCCACTCGGACCGCCCACGAGAACCTACGGGATGCTTCCCACCTCATAGGTAACCGCGCGGTACGAGACGATCTTGCTCGTGCACTGGTCATGACCAGACTTCTTCAGGTGCCCTGTGATCGTAGTTTGGAATTGCCCGCTGTAGCGAACGTGCCGGTACCAGCCGGTCGCATAGAAGACTTGGAACGTGCCGGTCTGGATGGCCTTGAAGGTGCAGGCAGCCAGGTCCGGCGGGTAGTTGGTGGTGCTGAGTAGCTGCCGGTGCACGGCGAGCTTGCCGTGCGGGAAGATGATGTTCGCGCGCTTGCGGAAGAAGTAACCCTTCGCGGCGAAGGCGCCAGTGGCGTAGACCGGCGCGTGCCGGGGACCTGGCTCGGTGGCGACGATCTTGAGCGTCTCCTTGCCGTGCCCAACCCGCCCCGAGCCGGGGCTAGCGGGGGCGGCAGCGGCAGTGGCGGCAGTGGCGGTGAAGCCCACGGCGACCACCGTCACCGCGCTCATCGTGACCAGTGCCAGCCTGGTCGTCAGCCTGGTCGTCAACCCGGCGCTGACCGCGGCCGGCAATCTCCTGCATCGCACAGTCCTCTCCCCTTTCAGAAGTAGCGGGCGGCGAAAACGGCGGCTGTCACGGCGGCCGCGAGCAGCGCCACACCATCCCACCGCCGCCAGTAAACGGTCTTCAGCAGCAGGTCGAGCTGAGTCATGGCGGTCGGCGCGAGCGCCACCGCCGCCACCGTCGTCGCCACCGCCACCGCCGCGCCCGGCGCCGCCACGACCCTGGCCTGCCGCAGGTCGCCCACGTCCCGCAGCAGCGCCGTGGCCCGCGCGCTACCGTGAGCCACGCCGATGGCGGCAGCGGCCGCCAGCGTCACGGCCCCGCCCGCCGCGGGCATCACGGCGACCACGAGCGGCAGTAGCCCGAAGCCCGCATACGGGTTCCGAGTCAGGAAGCCTGGGCCGAGGATCGCGCCCCACACCAGGATGCGCCGGTGCGGCGAGGCACCGATCATCATCGTCTGCGGTACCTGCCAGGCGCGCCCGGGCGGCGGGAGCCCCCGCAGGCCAGTGACCTCGGTCAGGCCGTAGTAGCCCGCGTAGCCGATCGCGACGACCAATGCTATGCCGGCCAGCGGCAGCACCGCCTGCAGCGCGGCGACAGCGGCCCCGAGAAGGGTCCAGGCGAGCAGGGCCGGCAGCGCGTAGGCGACGACGACAAGCAAGCGCAGCGAGGGTCTCCCGACCGGAAGACCGGCCGCGAGCGACGCGGCCGAGTTGACGCCTCATGGCGAGTAGGCCTTGGAGTACCCGTTGACGACCGCGATGACGACCGCCAGGCCGCCGAGGACGACGAGCGCTGGCGTCACGTGATCTCAAGGTGCTGCAGCCGATGCTGCTCCGCCCTGATGTCAGCCGGGCTGTTGCAGTTACAGCAGATGCACTTGGTGAGGCAGGTGCACCAGCCTTCGCAGCCGCTCGCTCCGATGCAGTCGTAGCAGACCTTGTAGCCAAGGCCCTTGCCGAGGCCCATGCAGGCGATCCAGTTGCCCGAAGGCCATTCGCACCGGTACCCCTGCGCGTTGAAGCAATCGCTGGAGAACGAGCCCTTGCACAGGTGATAGCCGGACGGGCAGCCGACGTCGGGGCACCTCGCGCACCGCGCGGTCGGGCCGCAGGCACAGGTCTGGGCCTGCGCCGGGCTGTTGCCGACGGCCAGGGCGGCGAGCCCGGTCGTGCCGCCCATGACGACCCGCCGGAGCGCGTCCCTGCGGCTCATCCGCCTGGCGACGCGCTCGGCCAGCGATCCCTGCTTGCCTGGGCTACGGCTCATCGGATTGTCTCCCCCTTCACTGCCACGACTGCCTGGGCAGCCACGACTGGCCCGGCCGGCCCCGAAGCCGCCTCCCGGTACTGGCGCACCTGCGTCGGCCTGATCACCGATCCCGCCGCCCGCACGATGCCGTCACCATCGACGGCTACCAGCAACGGCGTTCCCGATACCCGGTACGCGTCGAGGCCGTCGAGCCCAGCCTGCTCGGACGGCCGGCCGATCTCGAGCCCGGTCTCGCTGAAGGCGGCGGAGATCCGCAGGTAACTCGCCGGGTCGGAGATAAGCAGCAGCACCCTGACCCCGGCCAGTTCCCCGGCCGCGCTCATCGCATCCAGCACCCGCACGAGCTCCTCGCACGACGGGCACGTCGGGTCGACGAACCCGATCAGCAGCGGCTGGCCACCGCCGGGCGTCAGCCGCCTGGTCACCTCGTCGCCGGGGCGCACGTACGCTAGCGCCGCCGCCCGGGCGCCGACCGGCGGACCGAGCGCGGTCTGCTTGGACGTGCCGGCCAGCAATCGCCCGAGCGACCTGAACAGGACGAACACGAGGACGCCGAGCGCGCCAAGCAAGGCCCACTGCGCCACCATCAGGTATGCGGGCACCCGCAGCATCAGGCCCACCCCAGCTCTGCGTGGTCAAGTTCCGGGTGGTCAAGTTCCGGGTGGTCAAGTTTCGGGCGGTCAAGTTCCGGGTGGTCAAGTTCCGGGTGGTCAAGTTTCGGGCGGTCCAGGTCAGCGCCGCCCGGCTCGCGTCCGGCGGCCAGAGCCGCCGCGGCGCTGTAGGCGGCCGCGGCGACGAGCAGGCCGCCACTGGCCAGCCCGAGCCGGGACAAGCCACTGACCTGCAAGGAAAGCGCGGGCACCGGAATCATCGCGACCCCTGCGAGTCCGACCAGGCTAACCGCCCTGACGATGCCAGCCGCCGTGAACCGGCGCTGCGACAGCGCGCCGAAGCAGCGGCACGGCCGGCCCCGGTACCTGGCGTAGCCGACGGCCCAGACCCCGAGGAAGCCGCAGCAGATCACCAGCACCAGCCCGTTGAGCCAGCCAGTCCCAGGCGCGGCTAGGCTCGCGGCCCCCGCCACGATCTCGCCAGCGGCGATCGCGCCCGCGATGAGCGGGCCGACCTGGCCGGTTGCCGCCGCCGGCACGAACTGCGCCACGCTCGCCGCGAACCCGCGCACGTCAGCCAGCTTGGCCCCGCCCGCGGCCACCAGCAGCACGGCGATCGAGGTCTTGGCGCCGAAGACCACAAGCTGGGCCAAGGTGCTGGTCGCCTCCATCAGCCCGCCGCCACCACGACGGCGGAACCGGCCGCACCGGCGGGCCCGCCAGCACCGCCGGCACCAGCAAGACCGGAAGCGCGGTCGGCCTCGGGCGGGATCTGCGCCACCAGCCGCAGCTTGGCCAGCTGCCAGTCGTGGTTCACCAGGCTCGACGCCCGGACCTCGCCGGCCGCGTCAACGAAGATCGCGAACGGCATGACCCGCACGTTGTAGGCGGCGTAGGTCGCCGGCGACCCGGTCACGACCGCGATGCCGTCCAGGCCAAGCGGCCCGAGCAGTTCCCGCGCCCCCGCGCTGGCGCCCCTTGTCATGATCACGATCTCCAGGTCGCCAGGCGGCACGCTGGCGCGAAGCTCCCGCAGCCCGGCCACGACCGAGGGGAACGACTTGAGCGAGTGGTCAGCGAACATGATCAGCTGCAGCCCGCCCGCGGGCGGCGACACATGCATCGTCCCGGCCGCGCCGGCCAGCGTCCACCTCGGGGCGCGCTGTCCCCGGCGCAGCCCGTCCCTGGCGAGCGCGTCGGCACCAGACATCGCGAGCTGCCCTATTCCGAGCCAGGCAAGCAGCAGGGCACCACACAATATGATTGCAATTCCGATAAATAGGATTGCATTGATGGTCGCGGCTAGTGTCATGTGTGCACTACATCTGACCTGCGGGAGTTCATGCCCTGAACCCAACCATCACGGCCAGCAACGGTCAAGCAGGACGCCGCAAAAGCCCGGCGTGGCGTGGGCCGGCGTAGTGCGAAAGGATGCGAAATAAGCGGGGCCTGTGCCGGGCCGACCAGCGGGGCCCGAAGCAGGCCCACTCGATCGCCCAGTACGCCATCCGTCGCCGGTTACCCACCCACCGCACGGTCGCGCACGCCAGCAACGCCAGCGCTGCGAGCCCGCTCGCCGCGAGCACCTCGATGGTCACGACCCTGAACGTGACGAGTCCCGTGGTGAGCGGCGCCATGCCGGTGTACCGGCCCGAGCCGGTGACCCAGATCGAGACGGTGGCCCCGGCGGGCGTTCCCGCATCAGCGGGCACCAGGCCCGATCGCATCGGGCCCGACGGCGCCCGCCAGCGCGCGGGCTCCCAGAACGTGGTCGCCGAGTCGTATCCCTGCAACCGCGCGGGCGCCCGCGATAGCAGCATCGCATCGACCTGCCGCCACGACTGCTCGGCCCTGACCAGGCGGAGGCTGGACGCCCAGGCCGCCCGCCCCGCCAGCGGGACCAGCAACGGCACCGCTACCGCGAATCCGATCGCAAGCAGCACGAACGTCGCCCGCTCGACCCGGTCAACCCCCCGGCGCAGCGGGTTCCCGTCGATGCCGGCCCAGCGCACAGCCCGCCGCATCGCCTGCACCAGACCCCCCGTAGGTCGCAGCTGTGCTATTCCAGGGGGACGACCCCCTGGAACCCCCGCTGTGCTAGCCCAGGGGGACGACCCCCTGGAACCCCCGCACGTCACAGCATTCCCTGAGCAGGCAAAATCCACCCCGCGAAGACGTATCGCCTCGATCAACGCGCATGTCACAGCTACGCCGGGGGCGCGATCGCCCGTGGTAGCCTGCGCCAGGTAGACGGGGGGTCATCGGTTGTACGGGGGGCCGAAGGCTGGGTCCGTACTGGATCCGCTCAGGACCAAACGCTTCTTCCTCGCCGGCATCGCTGTCGGAGTTATCGCCATGTCAGCGACCGGCCTGGCAGCGGCGAGGTTGATCCAATCACCAAGCGAGCTGGCGGCCAGATCGGCGGCCCCGGCTCCCTTGATCATGACCGCGGTCGCCCGGATGCGGGTGCTCAGCGACGCGATCGTGCTGCCAGGGACCGTCCGTCCCGGTCACACGGTCGCGGTGACCGCCTCGGCGCCGTACCGGACGCTCGTGGTCACCGGGCTGCCGGCCAAGCTAGGCTCGCGGGCCTGGCCCGGCCACGTACTCGCGCAGGTCGACGGCCGGCCGGTCATCCTCCTGCGTGGCCGCCTGCCCGCCTACCGCGACCTGCGCGAAGGCGACACCGGACCCGACGTCAGCCAGCTTCAGGCCGCGCTCGTCGGCCTCGGCTACGCCGACTACGACCCAGCCGGCTACTTCGGGCCGAGCACGGCCTTGGCGATCGAGACCCTTTACCAGAACCTCGGCTATTCCGTGCCCCGCTATCGCCCGCACGTCAAGAAGACGCCCCTGGCCCCTGGCCAGCCACCGCCGCTCCCGCCACCACCGCAGGTCTACTTGCCCATGAGCGAGGTCAGCTACATCCCGGCCGCGTCGGCGCTCGTCGTCGACGTGAATGCCAGGCCCGGCAGTTCGATCCGCCCAGGCCAGGTCATGCTCGAGCTCGCGACCGGCGACCCGTACGTGACCGCCATGCTGAGCGTCCGCGAGGCAGCGGAGGCCAGCAAGGGAAGCGCGGCCAGGATCGCGTCCGCCAGCCCGGCGCTCTCCGATCCCGGGGTCGTCGCCAAGATCAGCCCCATCCCGGCCTACGCCAGCAAGGTCGAGTACCCGGTCGACGTCACGACCAGGGCCCGCCTCCCGCAGACCATGATCGGCCGGACGGTCAGGCTGACGCTCTGGTCATCCGTGACCAGCGAGCCGGTCTTGACCGTGCCCATCACCGCGGTCTTCCTCACTACTCCCGCAAAGGCCAAGGGCAACATCAGCCAAAAGGCCACGCGAAGCAGGCCGGTCAAGCCCGTTCCCTACGTCACCGTGATCGCCGCCCGCGGCCGGTCCCGGCGGATAGCGGTCGCCACCGGCCCCTCGGCCAGTGGCTTCGTCGCCATCCAGCCACTCAAGCCAGGCTCGATCGAGCCTGGCGCCCACGTACTGATCGGAACCGGCCGGTGAGCGTGCGCGTGGTGCCGGCCGGCGGCTGGCCTGACGACGACCCGCCGCCCGTGCCGCCAGGCGGGCTGCCTGACCGGATCATTTCCGACCGGCAGTCGACGCCCGTCATCGAGCTGCGGGGGGTGCGGCTGCCCGTCGGCCCCGGGCGACCGCGGCCTGACCAGGAGCCCAGGACAAGCCTGGACCTGAAGGTAGGCCGGGGCGAGCTGGTCACGCTGACGGGTCAGCCAAGGAGCGGGCGCTCGGCGCTGCTGAACGTGCTCGGGCTGCTCGACCGGCCGGCCGCGGGTACCTACCTGCTGAACGGCGTCGACACCACCAGGCTCGGTGACCGGGACCGGTCAGCGCTGCGCGGGCGCCAGATCGGCTTCGTCTTCCAGCGCAAGATGCTGCTGCCGACCAGGTCCGTGCTCGACAACGTGATGCTGCCGCTGCGGTACACGGGCCTGCGCCGGCGCCAGCGCGCGGTGGTGGCGCGCAGCAGCCTGGACCGGGTCGGGCTAGCCGCGTCGGCGGCGCTGCTGACCTGGCAGCTGTCGGCCGATGAACTCGCGCTCTGCGCGATCGCCAGGGCGCTGGTCACCCAGCCGAGCCTGCTGCTGTGCGACGAGCCGACGGCCGGGACGGGGCAGGCGACCGCGGCCATGATCATCGGCGTGCTGGCCGGCTTGCACAGGGAAGGGCGGACGATCCTGATCGCCACCGCCGACCAGCTCGCCGCCGCGTACAGCTCCCGGACGATCGAGCTTGGCCAGCCCGAGACCAGCCTGCCCGCCCGCCCGCCCGGCCTGACCAGCGCGACCAGGGACACCGCCGCGATCACCGACGCCCAGGCTGGCCCGCCTTGAACCGCGTGATCGCGAGGCCGACGACCCTGCGGCCGTCCGACGCCATCGGCGAGGCCGTCACCTCGATCATCGCCGCGCCGCTCGGCGCGACGGCCATCAGCGTGGGCGCGCTGCTCGCCGTGGCCTGGTTCATCGCCGTGCTCGGGCTGGTCAGCACGGCCAGCGGCGAGGTCGTCTCCGCCTTCGCGCAGCGCCTGCCCACGGCGGTCGCGATCTCGGTGCGGCCGTCGTCGCTGCCCGACCCGCCGTTCCCCTACCCGGCCGACGTCGCGACCCGGATCGATGCCCTGCCGGGGGTCCTGGCGGCGGGAGTGTGGTGGCGGATCGACCTCGCGCACCCCCTGACGGTGTCCGCGAGCCCGCCCGTCACCGGCCAGCCCGGCGGCCGCGCCGCGCGGACCGGCGCGCCGGTCATCGCGGCCACCCCCGGCTTCCTGCTCGCCGCCAGCGTGCGAGTCGGTCAGGGCCGGGGCTTCGGCAACTGGGACCAGGCTCACGCCGCCCAGGTCTGCCTGGTCGGCTCGGCGCTGGCCAGGCCGCTCGGCGTCACCACGATCGCCGGCCAGCCGACCATCTACCTCGACGACATGGCGTGCACGGTGACCGGCATCGTCACCTCGGCCAGGGGCCGGCCCGCGCTCACGCGGTCAGTGATCCTGCCGTCCCAGACCGCGCTCGTCCTGTTCGGGCCGCCAGGCGGGCGCGCCGGGGCGCGGCCGGCCCTGCTCGTGCGGACCAGACCAGGAGCGGCAGGCTCGGTGGCCCGCCTGGCGCCCTACGCGATCAGCCAGGCCAGGCCGCAGGCCTTCGCGGTCAGCGTCCGCGCCGGCCCGGCGCTGCTGCGGCACCAGGTCTTCGGTGCCCTGCACCGGCTGTTCGTGATCCTCGCGTGGGTTGGCCTCGCCGTCGGCATCCTCGGCATCGCCGGGCTGACGCTGTTCAGCTCGGCTCGGCGCATGCCCGAGTACGCGCTGCGGCGCGCTCTCGGCGCCCGCCGCCGCCATATCGCCGCGCACGTGCTCTGCGAGTCGGCCCTGCTCGGCCTGATCGGTGGCCTGGCTGGTGCCAGCCTCGGCATCGCGGTCGTGGTGCTGGTGGCACTGGCGCTGGGCTGGACCCCGGTGGTCGTCCCCGCAACCCTCTGGCCGGCCACGGTGGCGGGCGCGGGCATCGGCACGCTGGCCGGGGTCATGCCGGCCTTGCGGGCCGCCTACGCCAGGCCCGCGCACGGCCTGGCCAAGTTCCCGCCGCTTTAGCCTCAGGCCAGCGAACCCCAAGGTTGACTACTCTCAGCAAGAGAATGTAACTGAGGGTACGTTCTTCTTCCGCGTCGGTATCGTGAGCCGACATGAAGAAGACCCAGCTGCCAAGGCATCCATTGCAAGCGCAGAGCGAGGCGCACCGGGTCGTCATTGTCGGAACGGGCGAGCAGGCCGCGATCGCCTTTGAGTACCTCACCTATGACTCGCCCCACGAGGTGGTCGCCTTCAGCGCTGACGCGGAGCACCTGCCGCAGGGCGGCTATTGCGGGCTGCCCGCAGTGCCGCTTGATCAGCTCGCCCGCGACTACCCGCCCGCCACCCACCGCGTATTCGTGGCCGTCTCAGCCACCAGGCTGAACCGGCTCAGGCGGCGGCTGTTCGACGACGTGCGGGCGGCCGGCTTCGGCTGCATCTCCTACGTCAGCAGCCAGGCCTTTGTCTGGCCGAGCGTGCCCATCGGAGCGAACTCGCTGGTGTTCGAGGACTGCACGATCCAGCGGGGAGCCAGCGTCGGCGACAACGTCATCCTGTGGAGCGGCGCCTGCGTGGCGCATAGCAGCGTCATCGAGGATGACTGCTGCCTCGCTCCGCACGCGGCGGTGGCCGGGTTCTCGCGCGTGGGCAGCGGCTCCTTCCTCGGCATCAACTGCTGCGTGGCTGACACGGTGTCGATCGCCTCCGACTGCGTCGTGGGGGCCGGCGCCGTCGTGATCGCCGACACCAAGCCCCGGCAGGTGTACGTCGGTAACCCGGCCCGCGCCACCGGCAAGGACAGCTTCGAGGCGTTCGGCGTGACGGGAAGCGAGCGAGCAGCGAGCAGTCAGAGGGCTAGCTCGTAATGGTCGTGGGTGACGCCGCCGGCCCCGAAGGACACCTTGAACCAGTACTGCGGCTCGTTCAGGCCCTCCCCGAGCCCGTAGGTACTTGTGCCGAAGGTGAAATAACGGCAGCCTCGCTCGCCAGCGATGGCTATGCCCCGTTCCAGTACGGGGTCGGCCGCCGCCGTAGTCCGGCCCTGCTCGGTGGTGGCCGCGTATTGCATGTGGACCGCGGGGCCCGCGGCGAAGAATACGCATCCCCCCACTACCTCATCGTCAATCTTCGCCACCACCAGCAAGATCTCGTCGGGAAACCGCTCGTGCAGGTACTCAATCTCCGCTAGTGAGTGCGTGGGGCAAGAATCGTGCCGCGCAGACAGGTTCTGCTCCAGAATCCGCCAGTAGGCCGCGATGTCCGCCCAGTCATCGGCGATGCGCACCCCGGCGGCCAGCGCGCGCTTGCGCCCGCGCTGCCGCAGTGACCGTACCTTCCCCCGCCGGGAGAGATCGATGACGGCCGCCATGTCGCATCCATAGCGCGTGGCCCCGAGGCGGAAGAGCGCGTACAGGTCGTCCGCCGCCGGGGCGGTCCAGTAGATGTAGGGAACTGCCTTGTAGTGCAACCTGCTATAGCCCATTGACCGGTACAAGGCCGCGATGCCCTCCATCGTCCGCAGCATGACGCCGCCGTAGAGGGATCCGTCATGGACTACCCCCCCGTAGGTCAGGCCAGGGTGGCTGCTGACGGCCGCCGGGTCGGCGCTCACCTCGGCGGCCGGGAAGACGCCCACGATCCTGTCATGATCGTCGGTGACGACCAGCGAGCGATCGGCGAAGCGGTCGCCGTGGTAGGACAGAAACTGCTGGGTGTGAAGAAATGTCCCATTGGCGGACTGCCTGATTAGTTGATCCCACGCTGCGGCATCTCGCGCCTCGTAAGCCCGGATGTTGCTGGTGCGGACGCTTTGCACCGTCATGTTGTCACCGCCAGCCAGATTGCCACAGGCTGGCACTCTAGCAATGACCTCGGGCTCCATTGCATGAATGCAGAAGAAGATCCACCGCAGGCGATATTTCGATCAGCACGGCGGTGACATTGCCGCAGGCAGGCCGCTGGTCACTCAACCGGCCGATAGTTAAGATATTCGGGCAATAAGCGATTTCCCGCTGAAAATCCTTTCTACGCACCGGCCGGCGAAAATTTGCTTATCCTTCGGGGGTAGCAGTGAGGTCGCTGGGGTAATTCCGTGAATAGGAGACTATAGATGATGCAGGGGCAGCGCTGCCTCGTGACTGGCGGTGCCGGCACCATTGGCTCGACGATCACCGACCAGCTCGTGGCCGCTGGGGCGGCCGAGGTGGTCGTGCTCGACAACCTCGTCAGGGGCCGGCGCCAGAACCTGTCGGCCGCGCTGGCGTCGGGCCAGGTCCGGCTCGTGGAGGGCGACATCCGCGACCGGGCGCTCGTTGCCAGCCTCATGGCCGGCGTCAGCGTCGTGTTCCACGAGGCGGCCATCCGCATCACCCAGTGCGCCAGCGAGCCCAGGCTCGCGCTCGAGGTGCTGGTCGACGGCACCTACGAGGTCATCGAGGCGGCCGCGGACGCAGGCGTCGGCAAGGTGATCGCCGCCTCGTCGGCCTCGGTGTACGGGCTCGCGGAGGAGTTCCCCACGTCCGAACGGCATCACCCCTACGCCAACGACACCTTGTACGGGGCCGCGAAGGTGTTCAACGAGGGCCTGCTCCGCAGCTTCGCCGCCACCCGCGACCTCCGCTACGTGGCCCTGCGCTACTTCAACGTGTACGGGCCCCGGATGGACGTCCACGGCCTGTACACCGAGGTGCTGATCCGCTGGATGGAGCGGATCGAAGCGGGCCAGCCGCCGCTCATCCTCGGTGACGGCTCCCAGACCATGGACTTCGTGTTCACCGAAGACGTGGCCAGGGCCAACCTGCTCGCGGCGACGAGCGACGTGAGCGACGCGGTGTTCAACGTCGGCAGCGGCACCGAGACCAGCTTGCTGGAACTGGCCACGCTGCTGACCCGCGTGATGGGCGCCGACACCGAGCCGGAGTTCGGCCCGGCGCGCGGCGTGAACGGGGTCACCAGGCGGCTGGCGGACACCTCGCTCGCAGCCGAGCGGCTCGGCTGGAAGGCCGAGGTGGGGCTGGCTGAGGGGCTGGAACGGCTCGTGGCCTGGTGGCGGGAGCAGCGGGCGGCGGGGGTGATGTCATGACCATCCCGGTCATGCGGCCCTGGATCGGCGAGGCCGAGGCGCAGGCCGCCGCCAAGGCGATCGCCTCCGGCTGGGTCGCGCAGGGCCCACGGGTCGCGGAATTCGAGGCCGCGTTCGCCGCCGCCATCGGGACCGGGCACGCGGTGGCCGTGTCATCCTGCACCGCCGCGCTTCACCTGACCCTGGTCGTCAGGGGCATTGGACCTGGCGACGAAGTGGTGGTGCCCTCCCTGTCGTTCATAGCGACGGCCAACGCGGTCCGCTACGTCGGCGCCTGCCCTGTGTTCGCCGACGTTGACGAGGCGACCCAGAACCTCACGCCCCAGACGGTGGCTCCGCACCTGACCGGCCGCACCCGCGCGGTCATCCTGGTCGACCAGGCGGGCGTGCCGGCTGACCTTGACGCCATGCTGGGCCTGTGCGGCCCCCGGGGCATCGAGGTCATCGAGGACGCGGCGTGCGCGGCCGGGTCGCTCTACCGGGGCCGCCCGGTCGGCGGGACCGCCGCCCTGGCCGCCTTCTCGTTCCATCCGCGCAAGCTCCTCACCACCGGTGAGGGTGGCATGGTCGTGACGCATGATGGCGACGTCGCGGCTCGGCTCCGCAGGCTGCGTGAGCACGGCATGAACGTCAGCGCGGCCGAGCGCCACGCCAGCGCGCAGCCCGTGATCGAGCGTTACCTGGAGACCGGCTTCAACTACCGGATGACCGACATCCAGGCCGCGATCGGCTTGGTGCAGCTCGGCAAGCTAGAGCGCCTCGTCGCCCGGCGGCGGCTGCTCGCCGCCCGGTACACCGAGATGCTGGCGGACATCGGCGGACTGGTGGCCATCGGTGACCCCCGGCATGCCAGTGACCCGCCTGGCGCCTGCTACGGGACAACCAATTACCAGGCGTTCTGGGTGCTGCTTCCGCCGGACTTCCCCGTGAGCAGGGACGAACTGCTCCGGCTGCTGGCCGACGCGGGCGTGTCGGCCAGGCGCGGGGTCATGGCGGCGCACCTTGAGCCGGCCTACGAGCAGCAGGCCCACGCACCGCTGCCGGTCACGGAGCGGCTCACGGCCGATTCACTCATCCTCCCGCTCTTCCACGAGCTGACCGACGAGCAGCAGGAGCAGGTGGTCTCCGTCATCAAGGTCGCGGCCGGGCGGCGGCCGGCCGTGCGGGCGTGACCGAGCACCCCCGTCCTGGCCTTGATCCGCGCCGGATGGTCAGGCTGGCAGGCGAGGCGGCGCAGCGGTGCCGGCTTGACCTGTCCGGGCGGACGGTACTGACCGAGGCCGCCAGCGGCGCGTACGCAGTGACCGCGGTGCTCGCGGCGCTCGCGGGAGCACGCGTGTACGCCCTCGCCGAGGCGACCCGCTACGCGACCACTGCGCAACTGCGGGCAACGCTGGCCGAACTGGCCGAGCTAGCCGGGGTGGCCAGCCGCATCGAGATCGTGCCCGGCAAGAGCCCGAACGTGGTCGGCGGCGTGGACATCGTGACCAACAGCGGCCAGGTCCGCCCCATCGATGCCGCCATGGTCGCGTTGCTGAAGCCCTCGTGCGTCATCCCGCTCATGTACGAGAGCTGGGAGTTCAGGGACTCCGACGTCGACCTGGCGGCGTGCCGCGACCGGGGCATCCAGGTCGCCGGCACGAGCGAGACCCACCCGGCCGTTGACGTCTTCTCGTTCCTTGGCCCGATGGCGGTGAAGCAGCTTCACGACGCGGGCATCGCGGTCTACGGCAGCCGGATCGCGGTGCTGTGCGACAACCCGTTCGAGCCCTTCATCGTCTCCTACCTGCGCGCGGCGGGCGCCCGAGCCGCCGCCGCATCCCAGCTGACCGCCGAGTTCCTGTCGTCGCGGTGGGACGCGGTCGTGCTCGCGCTACGGCCGGGCGCGGGCGACGTGGTGACCGCCGCCGACGCCGGCCTGCTGGCGGAGCACGCGCCCGGCACCGCGCTGATCCAGTTCTGGGGAGACGCCGACCGGCAGGCGCTGGCCGCGGCTGGCGTGCCGGTGTGGCCGCTTGACCCGCCGGGCCGCGGCCACATGGGCGTGCTGCCGTCGGCGCTTGGCCCCGAGCCGGTCGTCAGGCTGCAGGCGGGCGGCCTGAAGGTCGGCGAGCTGCTCGCGGCCGGGCTGGCCAGCGCCTCGCCCGAGGACCGCGAGCTCGTCCAGCTCCTCTGACCGCCCGCCGCCGGCAGCCAGCTCAGGGTTAAGGCAGGTTCCAGCTCTGGTTGGCGTTGCCGGTGCAGTCCCAGATCTGCAGCTGCGTGCCTGGCGTGGTTGACCAGTTGGTGTCGTCGAGGCACTTGCCGGATTGCGGGTTGTAGAGCGCGCCGTCCGATTGCGGGATGAAGACCTGCGCTCCGGTGTCATTGCAGGTGTACAGGTCCACCGTCGTTCCGTCGGCGGTGCCGCCAGCGTAGATGTCCATGCACTTGCCTAGCGCCTGCAACGTGCTGCCGGCCGCGACGACGGTCCACTGCTGAGCGTCGGTGCCGTTGCAGGTGTAGACCTGTACGGGCGTGTAGTTGGCGGTATTCGCGCCGCGGACGTCGACGCACAGGCCGCCATAGCCGGTGATCCGCCCGGTCGGTCCCGCGCCGCCGCCGCCACCACCCCCACCGCCGCTGCCGGTGGTCGTGTATGCGGCGACGTAGGCCACGCTCATCGTGCCGCCGGACGCGGTGGAGCTGGTCGGCGTGGTGCAGTCGCAGACGCCGTTGGGGTATGAGCCGCCCATGGCCAGGTCCAAGATGATCGGCAGGTTGTGGTCGAACGCGGCCTGCCAGGTCGAAGTGCCCACCTGGCTCTCGCTCACGCTGAAGTACTGGTTCCCGTCGAGGTAGAAGGTGATCGCCTCGTCGGACGTGTTCGTCCTGTTCAAGATCATCGTGTAGGTGTGGTAGCCGCTCTGGCAGCCGCCGCATGAGGTCAGGCCGCTGCCGATGCCGTCGGGCTCATTGCACGGGCCGCCGGGATCGGTGCCGCAGTGAATGGTGCCGGAGAGCTCGCTCAGCGAGTTGACGTCCTCCATGATGTCGATCTCGCCGTTCTCTGGCCACTGGCCAGGGCCGAGCATCCAGAAGGCCGGCCAGTAGCCGGGCCCGCCCGTCGGCTGCTCGATCGAGGCCGTGACTTCCAGCTCGCCGCCCGCCGGCGCCCCGACGTTGGCGCTGGTCGTCTGAACGCGACCAGAGGTCCACGAGCTGCCGCTGCCCAGGGCCGTGATGTCGAGGTTGCCGTTGCCGTCGAGGTGGACGTTGCTGGTCGAGTTCGTCATCGTCTCGATCTCGCCGGTACCGAAGCTTGATCCGGCGCCGGTGTCGTACATCCACTGGGAGTCGATGCCTGACCCGGCCGCGCCGTTGAAGTCGTCGCTGAAGACGGTCGACCAGCCGGACGGCGGTCCAGGGACGGTGGCTGGTGCCGCCAGCACGGCGGGCGCCGCGCGGCCGGCGGGCGCGGCGATGGCGGCTGACGCGGCTGGCAGGGCCGATGCCCCTAACGCGACCGCGGGCGCGAGTACCGCCATGGCTATGAGCCGGCCGGTAGCGGGCCGCCGCCGCCGGGCGCGCCCCTGCGCAAGCTGAACGTGTACTGATCTGCCGGTCATCCTTCCGGCCTCCTTACCCGCCCCCCTGGCCAAAATAATAGGAAAGTTTCCTATTTGTATTGAACATAACGCCGTTCTCCTGGTGAGTCAACGGGACCGATCCGGCCAGGCTGGCGAGGCGACCGCTCCGCAGCGGATGAGGCGCGGAGCCGCCGGGCGAGGGCGGCTCCGCGCCTAGGCGGGGCCAACGGCGCGCTACCGCGCCGGCTGGGCGTTAAGGCTCAGGGATAGCCGCCAGCGTGTCATCCCAGAAGTTGCCGGTCCAGGTGTTGCCTGACCCGGCGGCATCCCAGTGCGCGACCGGACCGTACAGGCCGCCATTGCCGTAGAAGTAACGGCTGAACCTGTTGTCGTTCACCACGATGTTGGTGGTGTCAGGACCACCGCTGTTGAACCCGCCGTAGAGCGCGTAGTTCCCGCCGGCGAGCAGATTGCCATCGATCGTCTTGTTGCCCTGCGTCCCGTAGTCGGAGTACAGGCCGATCGCGTAACCGTTGCTTGAGCCGACGAGCACGGTGTTGTCCTCGATGGTCAAGAGCTCAGAGCCGCTGTTCGACTCGATGCCGCCGATCTTGCCGCCGTCGTCACCGGCCATCTCGGAGTGAACGTAGTTGCCTTCGACCATGCCGGCGTTGACCTGGACGGCGAGCGAGGTGTCGGCGATGTTGTCGCTCCTGATGGTCACTTCGGTCGAGTCGCCGTAGACGTCGATGATCCCGCCCGCCAGATTGGTCGAGTCGGGGATGAGCCCGCTGATCGTCGTGTCCTCGATCGTGACGCCGCTGGTGTGGCGCAGCGTCACCGCGTCGTTGAGCGACGGGTCAGGAGCGGGCGTGGCGGGGATATGCCCTCTGATGTTCGCCCCGCTGACGACCCCTTGCGTTATCTCGTCATCCTTCAGCGTCACGTTCGACCCCGTGATCACGACGTCATACGGGATGAGCAGGCCCTGCAGGTCCGCGCCATTGCCGTTGACCTGAACATACCCAGCCGACTTGTAGGTCCAGCCAGGCCCGCTTGACACCTGCTCGGGTACTTCCTGGAGGACGACGGTGCCGGGCACGCCGCTCGTCTCGGCATCCGGGTAACCGCACGCGCCGACATCGGGCACGCAGTTGGTCGGGACCGTGTGGGGAATCCCAGGCACTTGCGGCCTGGCCATGGCGGCCGAGGCCGGCCCCATGGCGACCAGGCTGGCCGCCACGGGCAGCGCCGCGGCTACCGTCGCGGTCATCACGATCCGGCGGACGCGACGCGCGCGACCGTCCAGGACCGGTGACGGTTCTGTCATTGTGAGTCCTTTCCCTGTAACTGACAGGGCACATCGCGCTAAGGCCACGGATCGGCTTTAGCGCTTATGTGCGAATGAGCTGTCGAATATCGGCCGACCGCGAGAAGGCGGTACCGGCGGTAGCTATTCGTGTTCACTTAGCTACTGAAGGTAATATCCCACGGAGGGTGGCCACTCGCCAAGAGGCAGCGGCAAGACACGCTTAGTAGTCAAGCTGGGGGTGCGATCGATGGCAGCGGCCCGCGCCCGGGCCCGGGTGCTCGTGGTCGACGACATCGCCGAGATTCGCGAGCTGATCACGCGCATGCTCACCGCTGACGGCCACGTGGTCGATGCCGTCGCCACGGCGGAGGAAGCCGGCGCGCTTGACCCGGCTGGCTACGACGTGCTGCTCATCGACGCGCACCTGAACCAGGGGTCGGGGGCGGCGCTGATCGACTCGCTCGTCGCGCGAGATCCGGGGATCGTCCGCCGCTGCGTGGTGATCACCGGCGGCGCGGCCGGCCCGCTGCCCGATGGCGTGCGCGTGCTGCGCAAGCCGTTCGACCACGCCGCGCTGCTCGAGCTGGTCCACAGCGGGAAGGCGCCGGGTGCCGAGGCCAGCGAGCCGAGCCCGGCCGGCCAGGCCCCCTCTGGTCACGGTGAGCCAGAGCAGGGTGACGATGACGATGACGATCGCGAGGCCGGTCGCGCCGGAGCCCGCCAGCCGCGAGTCATCGAGTTGATCGACTGGCTCCGCCGCTACGACCACGGCGCGATCAGCCAGCTCATTCATGACGGCCCGGCCCAGGACCTGAGCGCCTCGATATTGGCCATCGACCTCATCAGTCGCCACGTGCCCGCTGACGTCGAGCGGCAACTCGATGAGGTGGCGACCTGGCTGGCCAGGACGGCCGGGGTCTTGCGCGACCTCACTGACCAGCCGTGGGAGTCCAGCCGGGCCGGACTGCCGTTGGCCGACGTGATCAGGCGGCAGGCGGCGCCCGCGCTCGCTGAGCCGATCATCGTGCACGCCACCGAGAAGGCCAGACCGCTGGAGCCGGCCGAGCAGCGAGCCGTCACGACCGTGATCGACATGCTCCTGCATGTCGGCCAGCCCCAGCGCTCGGCGCGGGCCGAGGTGGCCAGCGACGAGCGCCTGATCGCGATCACCCTGACCGTCCGCCGCGACGGCCCTAATGAGACAGCCAGCGCCGAGCTGGCCGCGCTCGACCGCCTCGCCTGGGCATTCGGCGGTCACGCGGATCAAGGCGAGGACGCCGGCCGCTGGACGGCCAAGGTCGCGCTGCGCAGGCGGCCTAGCGCAGCGCCTTGGTGAGCACCTCAACGACCTGGTCCTGCTGCCCGGCCGTGATCTGCGGATAGATCGGCAGGCTGAGCAACTGCGGGGCCAGGCGCTCGGCCACGGGAAACGCGCCCGCCATCGGGGTATCCCCGGTCAGCGCCGCGAACGCCGCCGTGCGGTGGATCGGCGTCGGATAGTGAATGGCGGCGCCGATCCCCGCGTCGTGCAACCGCGCGAGCACCCGGTCACGGTCGGGAACCCGGATCACGTACAGGTGCCAGACGTGGGTGTTGCCTTCCAGCGTGCGCGGCCTGCCGACCTCTTCCAGGCCCGCCAGGGCCTCGTCGTACCTGACGGCGGCCTGCCTCCTGGCCAGGTTCCAGGCCGCCAGCCTGCGCAGCTTGGCTGAGAGCACCACCGCTTGCAGGGTGTCCATCCGGCTGTTGACGCCGATCACCTCGTGCACGTACTTACGGGGCGAGCCGTGGTCCCTGATGAGCCTGGTCATGGCCGCGAGGTCGGTCGAGTTGGTCAGCACCGCCCCGGCGTCTCCGTAGGCGCCCAGGTTCTTGCCTGGATAGAAGCTGGTCGCCGCGGCGTGCCCCAGCGATCCGGCGCTCAGTCCGTGCCGCACCGCGCCGTGGGCCTGGGCCGCGTCCTCGATCACCCAGGTGCCGGTCCGCATCGCGATCTCATTCAGCCGCTCGACCGGAGCCACCTGGCCATAAAGGTGCACGGGCACGAACGCCCGCGTCCGCGCGGTCACCGCCGCCGCGGCGGCGTCCATGTCCATCAGGTAGGTGTCATCATCGGCGCAGTCCACCAGGACAGGGACCGCGCCGGTGCGGCAGACCGCCTCGGCCGTCGCGATGAACGAGTTGGCGGGCAGCACGACCTCGTCACCCGCCCCGATCCCGAGCGCGCGCAAGGGGAGCTCGATGGCGTCGGTGCCGTTGGCGACGCCCACGCACTCTTGCACTCCGGTGAACGCGGCGAACTCACGCTCGAAGGCCGCTACCTGCGGCCCGCCGATGAAGGCGGCGGCGGCGAGCACCTCCTGCCAGCCTTCTACCACCTCCTGCGCGATCTCCTGATGGGCAGCGGCGAGATCAACCAGTGGGATGCTCGTCATCGTCTCTCCTTCGCATGATCGTTAGACCCGGCTGAGCCCGCCAGTGCGCATCCTGGCGACGGTGTTGAAGTCGTCGGCGGCGGCCGTACCGCGCCAGCGCCTGAGCTTCCTGACGGCCTTGTGACGCGCGACGCCGAGTCCGGCGCGCGCGGCATCGGCGGCCAGGTCAGCGCCGGAGACGGCCTGCCGCGCTGCTACCGCCTGCGTGTAGGCGGCCAGCTGTAGTTCCGCCGCCCGTTCCAGGCTGTACCGGCTGACCACCAGGGAGCGGCTGAACTGCCCGAGGGCCAGCCTTGTCGCCGGGTCAGCGAGCAGGGCGCGCAGGATGCCGGCCAGCTTGGCCGCTGCCTCCGGGCGGCCTTGGCCTGGCGGTCCGAGGCCGAAGAAGCCCTGCCGGGCGAACACCGGCGCGGAGCGAGCCGTCACCAGCTCGCAGAAGCCATGCTCACCCTGGACCACGACCGGCTTGGCGAACGCCATTCCCCGTAGCGCCGAGCCGCCCATGCCGACGACGATGTCGGCGGCCCGATAGGCCGGCCTCGGATCGATCATGAGCCCGGCTAGCCGTACCACCGTCCGGCCGGCCCGCGCGTTGGCCAGCTCGGCGGCCTGCTCGACGAGCGGCCTGGCCTGCCCGTCTCCGACGATGGCGAGCTGGAGCTCGGTTCCGCCGCAGGCCAGCTCGCCCGCGGCGTCGCAGGCGGCCAGCAGGCCCTCCAGCTTAAGCTCGGGCGCGAGGCGGCTGACGATGACCACCAGCGGCGGGGCGGACGGGCCAGCCCGCAGGCCGAGGTCGGACGCGAACGAGCCTGCCGCCTCGCCGGGCGCGTTGAGGCGCGTGTCGACCGGCGGCTCGAGCAGCGTGACGTGCGGGTGCCCGGCGCCGACGGCCGCGTCCTTGATCTGGCTGGTACCCACGATCAGCGGCATGGTCCGCGGCAGGAACGGCGCCACCGAGCTTGACATCACCGTGCAGATGACCGGCAGGCGAAGGCGCAGCCCTGGTCCGGCGAATGCCTCGATCCCCGGCGGCCACTCATAGCCGTGCACCACGTCACAGCGATGACTCCTGGCCAGCTCGGTGAGCTGGGCCGCGGCGCGTGCCGACGGACGCCTGCTAGCGCGCTCATCCAGCGTGACGTGCGGCAGCCCGAGTTGCCCGATGATGTCAACGAGCGGCCCTGGCCGGCTGACCACGATGACGTGATGGCCGGCGTCACGGACAGCGGCCGCGATCTCGACGGCATTCAGCTGGGAGCCGCCGATGCCGGTCGCGTGCGGATAGACGAGCACTCTCATCACTGACTTCCCACCGCTCCCGCAGGCTTGATGCCGACCGGCACCAGGTTGGCGCGCAGTTCAGCCAGCGCGGGCCGCATCCGGCTGGCGAGCAGGCCGAAGCCGACGAGCCCGGCCCCGCAGCCGATCCCGAGGGCGATCAGGTCGGTGCTGATGAAGCGGGCGGCGACGGCGGCCGCCGCCGCCACGACGACGGCCACGGTGACCGGCAGCCATAGCCGCCTGGCCAGGGCGGTGGCCTTGATGCCGACCATGGCCAGGCAGAGCAGGTAACAGGGCAGCACGATGCATCCGGCGACCGCGGCCTGCGCGAACGCCGCGCCCGAGATGCCGTCGGCGACGGTGCCGACGATGAGGCCAGGTACCAGCGCCACCAGCCACACGACCTGAACGACGAGCACCGTCCGCGACCTCGCCAGCACGACGAAGTAGTCATAGCAAAGCTCGAAGCCGACCCGCAGCGCGCTCAGCACGCCGAGCCCGGTCAGCGCGGCGGCGGCTGGCACCCAGCGCTGGCCGTACACGATCGCGACGATCGGCAGGCCGGCCCCGGCCAGCAGCAGGCAGAAGGGGATCGTCACCGCGCCGAGCAGCCCGGCCACCGACACGAAGCCACTGCGCATGGCCTTCTTGTCATGCTGCAGGCGGGAGAACACGGCGGGCGCCACGCTCCTGGTCGGCAGCGAGAACATGGTGACCGGCCAGCCCGCGAGGTTGACCGCGAGCGCGTAGAAGCCAAGCGCGGTAGCGCCGAGTACATGGCCGACGATGAGCTGGTCGGCGTTGGCGACCGCGAACGCGACGATGCTCGACCCGGCGAGCGGCAGGCCGAACTTCATCAGCGCCCTCGCCTTGGTCCGGTCGAAGCCGAAGCGCACGGGCGAGAAGATGAAGAACAAGATGACGGACGCGGCTCCGCCGGCGACCCGGCCGAGGGCCAGGCTCATCGCGCCGAAGCCGGCGAACGCGAGCACGATCGACACCGCCGCTCCGAGCCAGTTGTTGACCTGGTCGGCGATCATCTTGCGATCCTGGCGGAACTGGCGCTGCAGCATCGCCGCCGGCGCCGCGGCCAGGCCGTCGACGACCACGTTCAGCGAGAGGACCCGGACGACGCTGGTGGCGGCGGGCGCGCCCATGGCCCAGGCGAAGCTGGGCGCGATCAGGTAGCAGGCGGCATAGATGAGCAGGCTGGCGGCCACCGACAAGGTGGCCACGGTCGGCGCTATCTGCGCCGGGTCACCTTTCCAGCGCACGATCGCGAGGCTGACCGACAGGTCGTTGAAGCTCAGCAGGGCGACCAGCGCGACCAGCGCGACCGCATAGGTGCCGAACGCGTGGGGCCCGAGCAGCCGGGCGAGCACGATGCCGATCGGAAGCGTGCCCACCCTGGCGATGAGATTGCTGGCGAAGCTCCAGCCGAGCGCTCGCGAGGCGAGGCCGGGCAATGATCCCTTGTCCGCGCGCCTCCTGTGCCTCCCCTGCTGCTTATCCCTCATCGGCGCCGGGGGTCACCGATAGTCGGCGGCGTCGACCGCGACGCGGGCGCCGCCGTTCTCAGCGCTCATGGTGGCGGCCTCGAGCGCCTGGAGCACGCGGAGCCCGCTGCGGCCGTCGGTGCGGGGGGCCCGGCGCTCTATGATCGCGTCGGCGAACTCGGCCATGACGGCGAGCAGCGCCTCCCGTTCCGGCAGGGTGGGCACCCGCATGTCGCCTATCCGGTAGGAGACGAGCTGCTGGCGCCGCTCATCAAGGTCAGCCTCCCGCCCTGGCACCCGTTCCACGCTCCGATCGTGGATCATGAGCCTGGTCGCCGGGCTCATGTCGTCCCAGACGATCGTGCGCTGGGAGCCGCCGAAGATGGTGGTCCTGACCTTGATCGGGCTCAGCCAGTTGACGTGCAGGTGAGCGATCGCGCCGCTGGACAGCCACACCGACAGGTAGGCGAGGCAAGCCCGCCCGCACCCGAGCGGATCGGCGGCGTGCGCCGCGACCGCGACCGGTTCGGTGCCAGGCGGCAGCACGAAATCGAGGATCGACAAATCGTGCGGGGCCAGGTCCCACAGCACGTCGACGTCGGGCTGGACCAGCCCGAGGTTGATCCTGACCGAGTCGATGAACCGCAGCTCGCCAAGCTCGCCTTCGGTGATCGCCTGCCTGACTCGCGCGATGGCCGGGGTGTAGCAGTAGGTGTGATCGCACATGAGCGTCAGGCCCGCCTCGGCGGCCTGGCTGACGACCTTCGCCGCCTCGGCCACGGAGTCGGTCAGCGGCTTCTCGACCAGGACGTGCTTGCCGGCGGCGAGGGCCGCCCGCACCAGGTCGTAGTGAGTAGCGGCCGGCGTGGCGATCGCGACCGCCGCTACCCCGGGGTCGTCGAGGACATCGGCGTAACTCTCGGTCGGCCTGACGCTGGCCTGGCGGCCAAGCACCTTCCTGGCCCGCTCGACGTCGAGATCGCAGAGCCATCGCAGGTCAAGAGCCGGGGTCGCGAGAGCCGTCCTGACCAGATTGGGACCCCAGTACCCAGCTCCGACCACTGCGAGTCCTACTGGCCCGCGTTCGGCTGGCTGTCGGATTTCATCCTCCCTGACTAATGGATGCCATCTCGCGTATATCGGCGATAAAACGGTACATTCGATAACGGTACATTCGACAACGGTACGTTCGATAACCCAGGGCGGGCTGGCCGCGGTTCTGCAGCCTATCCGAATTCTAAAGGCCTAGGCCCAGAATTAGCAAAAAGGCGGGCGGGTGATCCGAGCAGTCATTCATACTGCTCGTCCGTGACGACTATCATCATCCCCGCGCACAACGAGAGCCGAACGATCGGCAGGCTGCTCAGGCAAATTGTGCCAACCAGTCCGATACCAGACCTGAACATAATCGTTATCGCTAATGGATGTACCGACGATACGGCTGATATTGCCCGATCCTTTGGTCAATCGGTACAGGTCATCTCTATTCCCGACGCTTCCAAGCAGCTGGCGCTGAAGGCAGGCGACCTAGCCGCGGCCAGCTTTCCGCGTATTTACGTGGACGCGGACGTCGAGCTCGGCCTGCCCGACATCCGCGCGCTCGAGGCGGAATTGCGAAGGCCGGCGGCGCTGGCCACGGCACCGCGGCGGGTGGTCGCGCTCGACGGCTGCCCGTGGTCAGTCCGCCGGTACTACGACGTCTGGACGCGCTTGCCGCAGGTGCGCGGCGAACTGTTCGGCCGGGGCGCCTTCGCCGTCAGCGAGGAAGGCCATCGGCGCCTGGCGGCGCTCCCCCCGCTGATGGCCGACGACCTCGCGGCATCGCTGTCCTTCAGCCCGGCCGAGCGCAGCATCGCGGCGGGCGCTGAGGTGACTTACTACCCGCCGAGACGCTTCGCCGACCTCGTGCGCCGGCGCGTCCGCGCCGCCACCGGGGTCGCGCAAATCGAGCGCACGCCATCCGCGCCGGCGTCCAGTCAGCGCACCAGGCTGTCCGACCTGGTGCGATTGGCCCGCGATGAGCCTTCGTTGCTGCCCAGCCTGGCCTGCTTCACCATGGTCACCGTCCTCGCCAGGACGGCCGCACGCCGGCCGATCGCGCGCGGCGACTACTCGACCTGGCTCCGGGACGAGAGCAGCCGCGGCGCCGCGGCCATTCTCAAGGCCGACAAGGCATGACGGCGACCACCGAGCCTGACGGTGCCTGGGACGACGTGATCGTGCTGTGCGCGACGACCCAGTTCGACGGCATGCCGATGGGTGACTGGCATCTGGCCAAGGCGCTGTCGCGACTGGCGCCGGTCCTGTTCGTCGACCCGCCGATGTCCCGCCTCACTCCGCTGCGGCGGCCAGAGGCGGCGGCCGCCTTGGCCGGGCCGAGGCTCACCGTGCCGCAGGCCAGGATCGCCAGGCTCACGCCCGTCGTGGCGCCGTTCCCTTCCCGGCCGGGGATGGCCGACCTGACCACGGCCCTGACCCGCCGGGCCATGCGCCGCGCGGTCGCCAAGCTGGGCGCCAGCGTCGGCGCCCTGATCACCGGCTGGCCGCTTTACCCGGTCAAGGGCGCGTGTGGCGAGCGGGTCAGCGTCTACTGGGCCAAGGACGACTTCGTCGGTGGCGCCGCGCTGCTCGGCGAGAACGCCAGGCTGCTCGACCAGCGGGAGCGGCGGATCGCCGCGGCGGCCGACCTGGTCGTGGCGGCCAACCCGCTCGTCGCGGACACCTGGAGGCAACGAGGACTCGACCCGGTGCTGATCCCCTTCGGCACCGACGTCGCCGCGTACCTCGACGTCGACAACGCCCCGCTGCCAGCGGACGTGGCGCTGCCGCGTCCTGTCGCCGGCGTCATCGGCCGGATCAACGAGCGGACGGACCTGGCGTTGCTCGAGGCCGTGGCCGACCGAGGACGGTCGCTGCTGCTGGTCGGGCCCAAGGATCCGGCGTTCGCACCAGGGCGGTTCGCCGCGCTGGCTAGCCGGCCGAACGTGTGCTGGGTCGGCCCCAAGCCGTTTTCGGCGTTGCCGGGCTACCTGCGGGTAATCGACGTCGGCCTCGTGCCCTATGCCAATTCCGCCTTCAACCGGGGTAGCTTCCCGCTCAAGACGCTCGAGTACCTCGCGGCCGGGCGGGCGGTGGTCGCGACCGACCTGCCCGCCACCCGCTGGCTCGGCACCGACCTGGTGGGCGTCGCCACGGGCACCACGGACTTCGCCGACCAGGTCGACGCCGCGGCCGCCACCGCGCGGACGCCGCAGGTCATGGCCAAGCGCAGGGAGTTCGCCGCCGAGCACAGCTGGGCCGGCCGCGCGCAGGCCGTTCACGCCACGATTATGGCACTTCATTCCCAAAGCAAACAGGACGCGATAATTAGCGGCTAATTAGTGTTCTGAGGCAGAATTAATTCGCCAGGCACGCCGATGCAAGTCACGTGACCGCGAGACGGCTGATATTAATTAGGATTAACACTTGGGTCGACGCAATGGGCCGATCGGGCCGGAGTGCACCGACGGAATGACCTGCCCAAGCGGGCGATCTGGTACCCAACGGGGAGCTTTACCGAGACTGAGGAGTAGTGGCGTCGGGTATGAGCGTGACCGAACAAGCGATCGGTGCGCATGCCGAGCAGGGAACCGTTGCCGTCCGGCCAAGGGAATCGGCCACTCGATCGTGGACCTCCTCCTATCTTCGCCGGGCGGCCCTCATAGATGGCGCCTGCGCCCTTGGCGCGGGAACGCTGACGGCGATCGCCCGCTTTGGCGGCCTTAATCAGATACCAGTTATTTATGTCATCCTCATTCTGACCACGCCAGTGCTGTGGTGGATATCAGCGCTCGTGGCCGGCGGTTACGACTCGCGGGTCATCGGGCTCGGCTCGGACGAGTTCCGCCGCGTCATCAATGCCGGGGCAAGTCTCGCGATCATCGCGATGATCATCTCGTACCTGACGCAACTCCAGCTCTCCAGGGAATATGTGACGTTCACCTTCCTTGGGGCGACCGCCGCGGACCTGGCGGGCCGGTATCAGCTGCGCAAGCACCTGCACGCGGTGCGCCGCGACGGCCATTGCACCCACCGGGTCGTAGCCGTCGGTCACCCGGCCGCGGTCGCCGACCTGATCGACACGTTCCGCCGGGACGGCTATCACGGGCTGTCAGTCGTCGCGGCGTGCGTGACGAGCGGTTACCGGCCAGATCACCTGGCCGGCGTCCCTGTCGTCGGAACGCTGGACAGCGTCACCGCGGCGGTCAGCGCCTACGCGGCCGACACGGTCGCCGTGCTCGCCTGCCAGGAGATGGACTCCGACCGGCTGCGCGAGCTCGCGTGGGCGCTGGAGAAGACGGGAACCGACCTGTGCGTGGCGCCGATCCTGCTCGATGTCGCCGGGCCGAGGACCATGATCAGGCCGGTCGCCGGGCTGCCGCTGCTTTACGTCGACCACCCGGAACTGAACGGCGGGAAGCAGATCGTCAAGGGCGTCTTCGACCGTGCGGTGGCCGCCGGGGCACTGGTGCTGCTCTCCCCGCTGTTCGCCGGCATCGCCCTGGCCATCAAGTGCATCGACCCGGGTCCGGTCTTCTTCCGGCAGACCAGGGTCGGGCGGGATGGCCGGGACATCACCGTGTACAAGTTCCGCACCATGCGCATCGACGCCGAACGGCTGAAGGCCCGCTACGCGCAGGACAACGAAGGGAGCGGCGTGCTGTTCAAGATCCGCCGTGACCCGCGCGTGACGAGGACAGGACGATGGCTGCGCCGCTGGTCGCTCGATGAACTGCCGCAGCTCATCAACGTGCTGACTGGCGACATGTCGCTCGTAGGCCCGCGACCGCACCTGCCGCAGGAGGCTGAGCGATACTGCGGCCTGATGCGCAGGCGACTCGCGGTCAAGCCAGGCATCACCGGGCTATGGCAGGTCAGTGGCCGGTCCGACCTGTCGTGGGACGAGACCGTGCGGCTAGACATGCGCTACGTCGAGAACTGGTCCTTGGCCCTGGACCTGCAGATCCTGTGGAAGACCTGCTCAGCGGTGGTCAGCGGTGCCGGAGCCTACTAACCCGGAGCCTACTAACCCAGAGCCTACTAACCCAGCAGGCGGTCACGTTGACGGCTGAGCAGTTCGACAGCGGCGTGATCGTGGGCTACCCATCGCCCCGGGGTAGCGGCGAGCCGCTCAGCCTCGGGCCTGGCCCGAGGCTGAGGTCAGGCACGACCCTGTATCGAGGCTCAGTCATCGGACGGGGGCTCGCGACCGGGCACGGCGTGGTCATCAGGGAGGACTGCGAGATCGGCGACGACGTGTGCGTCTGGAGCAACAGCGTCATCGACTATGGCTGCCGCATCGGCAGCCGGGTGAAGATCCACTGCAACTGCTACGTGGCTCAGTACACGGAGATCGACGACGACGCGTTCCTCGCTCCCGGCGTGACCATCGCCAATGACCTGTATCCAGGCGACGAGCGGTCGGCCGCGCTGATGGGCGGGCCGAAGATCGAGCGCGGCGCCCAGATCGGCGTCAACGTGACGATCCTGCCGCACGTCAGGATCGGCGCGGCCAGCCTGATCGGCGCCGGCTCGGTGGTCACCAGGGACATCCCCGCGGGCGTCGTCGCGTTTGGCAACCCCGCTATCGTGCGTCGCGACGTCGCGGACCTTCCTGGGATCACCGATCGCCTGGCTCCCGACGACTCGCTCAGCGGCTTCCGCCTGATGGACTAGCCAGGGCGCTCGTCAAGAAGTGGCCCAGATCAAAGGCAACATCAGCCGTTCGACTAACAAATGACATGTTGATCCGACCGCGCCTCATGTCACCTGGAGACCAGATTCGCCCATCGGCAGTTCTTGGGACTCGCCGGGCCGCTAACCTGATTAAGGAAACGCAATGGCGGTCAGCTACGCCTGGCGTTAGTGCACAGTGGGGAATGAACACAGTGGGGAATGAACACAGCGGGGGAATGGGAATGAAACGCGCACGTACCGTCGCGGCAGTCACCGGGGTCGGAATTGCCGTGACCTTCGCGTCTGCGCCGATGGCGCTCGCCGTCGACAAGCAGGTCATTTACCTGCCATGCAGTGTCTCCGCGCTGTCGAAGGCGATCTCGTCGGCAGTCAACGGAGAAACGATCAAGCTAGCGCGCGGGTGCCTGTACGTGCTGAGCACCGCGTTGCCCAACGTGGCCGCGAACATGACGATCGATGGCGATGACGCGACGATCGAGCGCAGCCTCGCGGCCGGCACGCCGGATTTCAGCGACCTGACGATCGACAGCCCGACGAGCTACGCGTACGTCACGATCAATGACCTCAACATACGTAACGGCAGCTTTCCTTTCGGCGGCGGCGGCATCGATAACTACTACGGTGACCTGACCGTAAATGGTGGAGTTTTCGCTGACAATACTAGTGATCTCGGTGGCGCCATTTTCAACGATGCCCAGCTCGGTGACCTGGCCAACGTGCTGACCGTCACCGGTGCCACCTTCGCCCGGAACTTCGCGAGTCAGGGCGGCGGCATCGCCGGCGGCGGCGGCGTCATGAACTACGGCACCGCCACGATCACCGACTGCGTGTTCAGCCGCAACGGCACGGCCGCGATCGGCGGTGGCTTCTTCAACACGACCAACGCGACGCTCGCTGGCAGCAGTTTCAGCGACAACCGTGCCCTCGCCGGCGCGGGGCTAGCTAACGTTGACGAGGGCAACGCGGTGCTGAACGTCTCAGCGTCGGAGTTCACGGCGAACGAGGCGAGCGCGGACGGGGGCGCCATTGCCAACAGCGACAACCTGTCGGTGATCAGGAGCACCTTCTCGCGCAATATCGCGGTCTTCGGCGCCGGGCTTTACAACAACGGCGCCGCGTCGATCACCAGTGCCACCCTCACTGACAACTCGGTCGCCGATGATGGCGGCGCCTTCGCGAACGAGAACGACAATGGCTTCGGTGCGTCGCTCACGCTGATCGACACGATCGTGGACGGCAACATGGCCGGCCAGGACGGCGGCGCCATCGTCAGCTCGGCGGAAGGCGTGCCCGAGCCGCCGTCCACCGTCTCGGTCACCGGCGGCCGGATCGAGGACAACTCTGCTTCCGGCGCCGGCGGCGGCATCTACAACGACGAGACGGTCGTGAGCCTTTCGCACGCCCTGGTCACCGCCAATAGCCCGGACAACTGCCACCCGGCCGGCACCATCACCGGCTGCGCCGGCTGAGCGGCAGGGCGCCTGGAGCCAGATCACGCGGACTTGGCCGGGATATCCAGCCGGCGCTTGCCCGTTCTAGCCCCGCGAACCCCGGTGGCCAACTACTCTGCCTACTGTTAGTAATCGCGCGAGCGCATATCGTGCCGAACCAGAAGGGTCACGGTGACACTGAATGCCCGCCGAATCCTCGCCGCGGTCTTCGCGGGGGTGGCAATGACAGTCATAGCCGCCATTGCCATCGTCCTCGCCGGCTTCCTCGGGGTGCCGTCGAAGCAACTTGTCGTGCCGTCCGCACCGAGAGTGACCGCTCGGGCACAGACAGGTTTCCCCGCCGCGTCCGACACCGGAGTGCCGGCGGGAACGACGCTGCGATCAGTGCCAGGGCAGGTGTCGCAAGGCCCAGGCTGGAGATTCGACCCGCGCGGCTGGGTCGACGTCTACGGCTCAGGTGCGGTGCTGAGCGACCTGTCCATCCCGTACAACGTCAACGTCACCGCGTCGAACGTGACGATCGAGGACGTCCAGGTCACGGTTGGCGGGCCCAACGCGATCGGGATCAGCCTGCGGAACACCAGCGACGTCACGATCGAGGACTCGACGATCAGCGGCATCAATACATCGCGGGGCCGCATGATGGCCGGGATCAAGGACATCTTCGGTGACTCGACCGGACTGGACGTGGCCTACGACAACATCGCCGAGTTCGAGACCGGCATCCAGCTTGAGTCAGGCCTGGTCGAAGACAACTACATCCACGAGCCTGGCTACCTGCCCGGCGACCATACCAACGGCGTGATGTCCAACGGCGGCACCGGCTTGCTCACGATCGAGCACAACACGATCCTCATCAATCGGAGCCAGACCGATGCGATCGGGTTGTTCGAGGACTTCGGCGCCGAGCGGAACCGGCGCATCGTCGACAACCTGCTGGCAGGCGGCGGATACGTGATCTACGGCGGGCAGAAGCCGGACGGGCCCCCGGCCAGCGACATCGTGATCACGGGGAACGAGATCAGCACGATGTACTACGCCAGGGGCGGCTACTACGGCTGCGCGGCGCAGTTCAACCCGCAAGGGTCGCAAGACGTCTGGTCCGACAACACCTGGGAATCGACCACCGCTGCCAGCTTCAGCATCTGCGACTAGTCCGACATGACACCTGACCTCGTCGTAGTCGTCGTCACCTATAACAGCGCCCACGTCGTCGGCGACCTGCTTGACTCGCTCCCGGCCGCACTCGACGGGGTGGCCGCCAGCATCGTCGTGGTCGATAACGGGTCATCCGACGGCACCGCCGACCTGGTCAGCGCGCGCGGCGACTGCCACGTCGTGCGGTCATCCAACGTCGGCTACTCGGGCGGCATCAATCGGGGCATCGCCGAGTTCCCTGGCGCTTTGGCGATCTTGATACTCAACCCGGACGTCGTGCTGCACTCCAAGTCAGTCCCGCCGCTGCTGAGCGCGCTCGGCGAGCCAGGGATCGGGATCGTGGCCCCGCAAGTGCGGTCACCGCAGGGCGGGATCGAGCTATCGCTGCGGCGTGAGCCGACGATCCTGCGGGCCGCTGGCCTCACGCGCACGAGGCTGCCGGTCTTCTCCGAGTACGTGGCTGAACGCGACGCCTACGACCGGCCAAGAACCGTCGACTGGGCCATCGGCGCGGTCCTGGCGATGTCGCGGCACTGCTACGACCAGCTTGGCGGCTGGGATGAGTCCTACTTCCTCTATTCCGAGGACACCGACATCTCGCTGCGGGCGCGCGACGCTGGCCTGCTGACCAGGTACGTGCCCACGGCGATGGCGACGCACATCGGCGGTCAGTCGGGTCGCGACGGCACGACTCACGCCATGCAGATCGTCAACCGGGTCCGGCTCTACCGGCGCCGTCACGGCGTCGTCGCGTCCTGGTGCTACTACGCGGTGACGCTCGCGAACGAGCTATCCAGGATCCCCAGGGGGCACCGCGAGTCGTGGCCGGCCGTCGTCGCGCTGGCGCGGCCGGCCCGCCGCCCGGCTTGCCTGCGCTGCTCCGATCGCCTGGTGCCGCTCTAACCCGGGCGCAGCCGACCGAAAGGCACCTGATGACACCGTCAGCCACGGAACTGAAGCGTCCGATCGCGGCCAGGCTCGGCGGGCCGCGACTCGACGCCACGGACGCGCTCAGCATCTTCTTGTTCTTGCTCATGCTCATACCGTCAGACCTGGTGGTAGGCGCGTTCGGTGCCGCCGGCCGGCCGGCGACGCTGCTCGCCGCCATCCTGCTGGCCTGGTACCTGCTGGTGAAGCAACACCCCGACGCTGACCTGTACCGAGGCCGCCAGCCAGTCAGGGCCGCCTCAATCGGCTTGTGCTGCTCAGTCTTGGCTTCCTACGTCTCGGCGAGCCGCGCCATGATGTCGGGGACGGAGATCAACGCCGCGAACCGGGGGCTCATCCTGCTGGCGGGCTGGCTTGGCGTCATGCTGATCGCGGCGGACGGGGTCAGCGACGAAGACCGGCTGGCCGTGCTGCTGCGCCGGGTGGTCGCTGGCGCGACCATCATGGCGGTCATCGGCTTCGCTGAGTTCGTCACCGGAACCGACCTCACCAGGTACATCACGATCCCTGGCCTGGCCGTGCATCAGCAGGTCACCGATCTCATGACCCGGGCCGGCCTGATCAGGGCCAACTCGACCGCCGCCCAGCCGCTCGAGTTCTGCGCCGTGCTGACGATGAGCCTGCCGCTGGCCATCCACTACGCGAGGTATTCGCGACCTGGTCGGAGGCGACTGCTGAGCTGGCTGCAGGTCGCCGTGATCGCCGCGACCATCCCGATGACCGTGTCCAGGTCAGGGATCTTTGCCTTGATCGTAATCGCGCTCATCCTCGGGCCAGCCTGGCCGGCCAGGCAGCGACGGCGCGCCTACCTCGCGCTCATCGCGATCCCGGCCGCGCTCTGGCTGGCAGCACCCGGCGTGCTGCACAGCTTCACGATGACCTTCGGACAGCTAGGCACCGACACGAGCACGACGTCGCGGGCCAGTGCCTGGTCGCTGGCCGCGCCGTTCATCACCGCCCATCCCTGGTTCGGCCAGGGCCTGGGCACGTTCGATCCGCAGACCTATTTCTACGTCGACGACCAGCTGGTCACGTCGCTGATCGAAACGGGGATCATCGGCCTGCTCGCGGTCCTCGCCGTCTTCGCCAGTGGCTGGTACGTCACCTCGAAGGTACGCAAGGGCGCCGCCGATACGAAGACCAGGGACCTTGGCCGGTCGCTGATGGCATCGCTCGCGGCCGCGTTCATCTGCTTCGCCACCTTCGACGTGCTGTCGTTCTCCATCGCGTCCGGGCTGTTCTTCCTGATCACTGGCTGCGCGGGCGCGGCCTGGCGGCTCACTTGCTCCCCCGGTCCAGCTAGCCGGTCCAGGCCGCTCGTTAGGGCTTGTCGGTTATTAACGCGCTGGTTTGATCTTGGGTGTGAGTGTTATGCCATGAGATGCCGCGTATGCGGTGAGCTCGGCGAGGGTGGCGCACCGGGCGGCGGCGGGTTCGGCGGTGTGGCCCGCTCGTTCCAGC
>DATKFV010000126.1:0-10481 GCA_035511035.1 Streptosporangiaceae bacterium | reverse complement strand
CGGCACGGGCGCGCGGATCTCCGAGGCGCTCGGGCTCGACGTCGACGACCTGGACACCACCGGCCAGCGCGGCGCCGAAGGCATCGCCACGGTCCGGCTGGCAGGCAAGGGCGGGAAGCAGCGGGTCGTCCCGCTCGGCAGTTACGCCTGCCGGGCGCTCGACGCCTATCTGGTGCAGGCCAGGCCCGCGCTGGCGGCGTGCGCTCGCAGCGGCCAGCAGAGCGGCGCCGTCTTCCTGAACGCCAGGGGCGGCCGACTCACCAGGCAAGGAGCCTGGGGGGCGCTGCGCGCCGCGGCCGCCAAGGCCGGCCTGGACGAGATGTCCCCGCACATGCTGCGCCACTCGTTCGCCACGCACTTGCTCGACGGCGGCGCGGACGTCAGGGTTGTCCAGGAATTGCTCGGCCACGCCTCGGTCGCCACGACCCAGGTCTACACCCTGGTCACAGTAGACAAACTCCGCGAGGTCTACGCAGCCGCACACCCCCGCGCCCTCGGCTAGCGCCGGCAACCGCGCCGCACCGGCGTCTCGCGCCGCGCCGGACCCTCGCCCGTGCCGGCGTCTCGCGCCGCGCCGGACCCTCGCGCCGGCGTCCCGCGCCGACCCCTGCGATCGTCCGTGATCAAGGTTTGTTCTTGATCACGGCAGTTGCGAGCGTGGTCACTCGGCCGATCGTCCGTGATCAAGGATTTTCCATGATCGCGGAGGATCTGGGGTGGCGAGGCCACCCGCTCGGACTACCGTGAGCACGAAATGTCGAAGATCACGGAGAATGGGGTGGCCTCGAACGCCGTTCGGACTAGCGCGATCATGAGACTCCGGAGCTCGGCGGGAGCACCCGGGCGCAGGGCAACCGCCATTTGGCTGATCTGGGCGACGCGCCCATTCCGCGGGCACGGAGTGCCGACCGGGAGCGACCGGGTCTTACCGTCCGCACTACATCCAGCGGTTCTATTTGCATCCAATAGGTCTCATGGGATAGGACGCTGATTTCCCTGTAAACGGTGAGTCGGCTTGCCGTGGTCAAAGCGCAGGCCCTAGAGTCCGGAAGGCGGCAGCTAGCAGCGTGCTTGGCTGCCTGGGAGGTGCAGTAGTCGTGGCAGCGTCACTGCTATCGGAGGTGTCCACCGGTACGCTCGGCCCGACCGGTCGCCCGCTTCCGGTCTTTCCTGACCCCGAGCCCCTGCTGCGGCATGGCCCGGCGCGCGTCGTCGCGGTCTGCAACCAGAAGGGCGGCGTCGGCAAGACCACCACCACGATCAGCCTCGGAGCCGCGCTGGCCGAGGCGGGCCGTCGCGTGCTGCTGGTTGACTTCGACCCGCAGGGCGCGCTGTCGGTCGGGCTCGGCTTCCAGCCGCACGAGCTTGACGCGACGGTCTACAACGTGCTGATGGAGGCCGGGGTCAGCGCCGGCGACGTGTTGTTCCCGACCAAGGTCGACAACATGGACCTGCTGCCGAGCAACATCGACCTGTCCGGCGCCGAGGTCCAGCTTGTGCACGAGGTCGGGCGCGAGTTCATACTCGGTCGCGTCCTTGCTCCCGTGCTGCCCGACTATGACATCGTGCTGATCGACTGCCAGCCTTCGCTGGGGTTGCTCACAGTCAACGCGCTGGCCTGCGCTGATGGCGTGCTCGTGCCGCTTGAGTGCGAGTACTTCGCGATGCGCGGCGTCGCGCTGCTGATGGAGACCATCGATAAGGTGTCCACGAGGCTCAGCCCGAAGCTGACCATGGACGGCCTGCTCGCCACCATGTATGACTCGCGTACGCTGCATACACGGGAGGTGCTCGCCGGGGTCGTTGCGGGCTTCGGCGACAAGGTTTTTCATACCGTCATTAACCGGACGGTGAGATTTCCCGACGCTTCGGTAGCCGGAGAGCCGATCACGGTGTTCGACCCCGGCTCAAGTGGCGCGGCTTCCTACCGGGAGCTCGCCAGGGAGGTGCTTGACCGGTGGCGCAGGACCGACCTCGCAGGTCAGGTTCGCGCCGGGTAAAGGTTCCCGGCATCGCCGAGCTGCTTCGCCCGGCGGTCGCCGTCCCAGTCGGGGCCGATCAGCTGGACGACAACCAGCGCCAGGCCAGCGGCCGGGAGAGTCATAGCCATAAAATCACCGTGTACCTATCCAGCTCCGAGCTGCTTGAGCTGGAGGAGGCCAAGCTGACCCTGCGCGGCTACGGCATCCAGGCCGATCGCGGCCGGATCGTCAGAGAGGCGCTCACGGTCATGCTGGCTGACTTGGATGCCGGCGGGGAGAACAGCTTGCTTGCCCGCCGGCTACGCGAGGGACATTGACCACCATGCTCAAAGGCGGGTCAGGCGATGAGGCCGAGGCCCAGCCGCTGCCACCGGCACCGCCGCAACCGCCGTCGCAGTCGCAGTCGCCCGGCGGCTTCGAGGTGCACCTCGACGTCTTCGAAGGCCCGTTCGACCTGCTGCTCGCGCTGATCGGCAAGCACAAGCTTGACATCACCGAGATCGCGCTGTCGGCGGTGACCGACGAGTTCATCAGCTACATCAGCGCGCTGTCGGATCAGTGGGACCTGGACCAGACCAGCTATTTCCTGGTCGTGGCCGCGACGCTGCTCGACCTCAAGGCGGCCAGGCTGCTGCCCTCCGGCGAGGTCGACGACGAGGAGGACCTGGCCCTGCTCGATGCCAGGGACCTGCTGTTCGCCCGGTTGCTGCAGTACCGGGCCTACAAGGAAGTGGCGGCGATCTTCTCAGGCCAGATGGCCGCCCAGAACCGCCGGTTCGCCCGGCGAGTCCCGATGGAGCCAAGGTTCGCCGAGTTGCTGCCCGAGGTCTTGCTGGGGCTCGGGCCCGAGCAGTTCGCCGTGATCGCCGCCGCCGTGCTGGCCCCGCGGCGGCCGCCGGTGGTGTCGACCGCGCACCTGCACGCGCCGCGGACGACGGTCAGGGAGCAGGCGGCCATCCTGGCCTGGAAGCTGCGGCGGGCCGGGCTCGATCGCCGGGTCTCGTTCCGCGAGCTGGCGGCCGACTGCGAGGACACCTACGAGATCGTCGCGAGGTTCCTCGCGGTGCTTGACCTCTTCCGTGACAAATGCGTGTCTTTCGTCCAGGATTCGCCGCTCAGCGATTTGTACATCTGGTGGACGGGCGACGATGATTCGGATGACACCGATGCCGCCCACGTCGACACCGATGCCGCCGCCACCAGGGCCGGTGCCGGCGACCTAGAGCAGGCGGCCAGCGGGCCGACTGTGACCGAACCCCTTCAAGATATGCAAATAAACCAGACGACGGACGGCCATGACCACCCATCCTGAGGCTGATCCCGGCGCCCGCGATCAGCAGCCAGCCCGCGAGGCGATGTTCCCGCTCGCAGACCTCAAGCCCAGCTTGGAGGCGATCCTGCTCGTCGCGGACGAGCCGATCCCGCCGACCATGCTCGCCCAGGTGCTCGAGCTGCCGAAGGAGACGATCGCGATCGCGCTGGCCGAGCTAGCCAAGCGTTACGACGACGAGGGCCGCGGTTTCGACCTGCGCGAGGTGGCGGGCGGCTGGCGGTACTACACGCGCAGCGAGTTCGCCCCCGTGGTGGAGCGGTTCGTGCGGGACGGCCAGGAGGTCAGGCTCACTCAGGCGGCCCTTGAGACCCTCGCGGTCGTGGCCTACCGGCAGCCGGTCGGGCGCGGTCAGGTCTCGGCCGTGCGCGGCGTCAACTGCGACGGGGTGATGCGGACGCTGACCTTGCGGGGCCTGATCGAGGAGGCCGGCACCGACCCTGAGACCGGCGCGATCTTGTTCCGCACGACCGCGTACTTCCTCGAGCGACTCGGCCTGGCCGGCCTTGATCAGCTGCCTGACCTGGCGCCCTTCTTGCCTGATCAGGTCGACGACGAGCCGGAGGCGGGGCTCAGCCGTGCGCGAGCGTAGCCGTCCAGGTCGTCCGGGTCGTCTAGGCCGTCCCGGTCCCGCGGGCCGGGCTGGCCCTGCGGGCCAGCCCGGCGCCCAGTCCCGCCCCGGCCCCGAGCCCAGCCGCGGCCCCGAGCCCAGCCGCGGCCCCCAGGTCGGCTTCGGCGCTCCGGCCGGCTTCGGTGCGTCGCCCGGCTACGGTCCCCAGGCTCGCAGGGACGACGATGACGATGACGACTGGGGCCTTGACCCGGGCGAGCGCGACTCGCTCGTGGACGTGCCGGACGGCGTGCGGCTGCAGAAGGTGCTGGCGGCCGCCGGGGTCGGCAGCCGCCGGAGTTGCGAGGAAATGATCGGGGCCGGCCGGGTCGAGGTGGACGGCGAGGTCGTGCGCCGGTTCGGCGCCAGGGTCGATCCCCGTACCCAGATCATCCGGGTGGACGGCAAGCGCATCCCGACCAGCGCTGACCTCGTCTACCTCGCGCTCAACAAGCCACCGGGCGTGCTGAGCACGATGTCCGACGACCGGGGCAGGCGGACGATCGCTGACCTGATCGAAGATCGCGGCGAGCGGCTATTCCATGTCGGCCGCCTCGACTACGACACCGAGGGCCTGATCTTGCTGACCAATGACGGCGAGCTGGCGCACCGGCTCTCCCATCCCAGGTACGGGGTGCTGAAGACCTACCTGGCCGAGGTTCCAGGGCCGTTGCCTAAGGATCTCGGGCGGCGGCTGACGACGGGCGTCGAACTGGAGGACGGTACTGTAGTGGCCGACCGGTTCCGCGTGGTCGACCAGGCCGGATCGCGGGCGCTCGTCGAGGTCACCTTGCACGAAGGACGCAAGCACGTCGTCCGGCGCATGCTCGCCAAGGTCGGTCATCCGGTGAGCCGCCTGGTCAGGATCCAGGTCGGGCCGATCAGCCTCGGCTCGCTAAGGTCCGCTGCGACGAGGCAGCTGACCACGGCCGAGGTCGGCGACCTGTACGCCGCGGTCGGGATGTAGTCAGCCGCGAAAGCACGCAGGCTTGCCCGAAGCGGCCCTGTTTGGTACCTAGTGGAGACTTCGCGTTAACGGACGCGTAGGGGGAGAGGTCGTGAAGGTCAGAGCGATTAGAGGTGCGGTCCAGGTCGATGCCGACGACCGGCAGGCGATCCTGGAGGGGACGACCGAGCTTGTCATGGCGGTCATGAGCCGGAACGGCCTGACGACCGACGACGTGATCAGCGTGATCTTCTCGGCGACGCCGGATCTCAGCGCCGAGTTCCCGGCCCTGGCTGCCCGCAAGCTCGGCTTCGGCGAGGTACCGCTGCTCTGCTGCACCGAGATCGCCGTGCCCAGCGCGATGCCGCGGGTCGTCCGGCTGATGATGCACGTCGAGACCGAGCTCAGCCGCGCCGCGATCCAGCACGTCTACCTGCGCGGGGCCGCGGCCCTGCGGCTGGACATCGCCCAGTGACTGGGTCAGCGGCGGCCGGCTCTGGGTCGGCTCGTACAGCGGCGGCCGGCTCTGGGTCGGCTCGTACAGCGGCGGCCGGCTCTGGGTCGGCTCGTACAGCGGCGGCCGGCCCAGCGGCGGCCGGCCCAGCATCGGCCAGCACAGGGACGGTCGGCTCGCCGCCGGCCGTGCCGGGCCGAGCCGTGGTGATCGGGACGGGCCTGATCGGGACGTCGATCGCGCTCGCGTTGCGTGCTCGCGGCACCAGGGTGTGGCTGGCCGACGCTGATGCCGGCGCGGTCAGGCTCGCCGCCGATCTCGGAGCAGGCGAGCCACTGCCGCCGGACTTGCCGCCGGGCGGGCTGCCTGGTGGCCCGGCCGACATCGCCGTGCTCGCGACGCCGCCGACCGTGGTCGCGCCCTGCCTCGCCGCCGCCCAGCGCAGCGGCCTGGCCACCTGCTACACCGACGTGGCCAGCGTCAAGGAACTGCCCATCCGCCGCGCGGCCGAACTGGACTGTGACCTGACCACGTTCGTGCCCGCGCATCCGATGTCAGGCCGCGAGCGGTCGGGCCCGGCAGCGGCCAGGGCCGACCTGTTCGTCGGCCGGCCTTGGGTGATCTGCCCGTCCGGCGACACCTCGCCCGGCTGCGTGGCCGTGGTGGCCGCGACCATCGAGGCCTGCGGCGCTCAGCTCATCGAGATGTCACCAGCCGAGCACGACCAGTGCGTGGCGCTGGTGTCCCACGTGCCGCACCTCGCCGCTGCCGCCGTCGCGGCGCAGTGCGCCGGCGCGCCCGAGGCCGCCCTCGCCCTCGCCGGGCCTGGCCTGCGCGACGTGACCAGGATCGCGGCCGGCGACGCCGAGCTGTGGACCGAGATCCTCACCGCCAACGCCGTGCCGGTGCGGGCGGCCTTGCTCGCGGTGGCCGGGCAGTTGCGGGTCGCCGCTGACGCTCTGGCCGAGGTCGGCGCCGGGCACCAGGACGCAGCGAAGCGGGTGACCGAACTGCTCGAGGCCGGCCGGGACGGCGTGGCCGCCATCCCAGGCAAGCGCGGCGGCCCGGCCCCTGACTACGCGATCGTGCAGGTCGTGATCGGGGACCAGCCCGGTGAGCTGGCCCGGCTCTTCGTCGCGGCCGGCGCGGCCGGCATCAACATCGAGGACGTCAGGATCGAGCACTCATCCGGCCTGCCGGTCGGCGTGGCCGAGCTATCGGTGCGGCCCGAGTCCGCCGGTCCGCTGTCGGACGCGCTGGCCGCCCACGGCTGGCCGGTAGCATCACCAGCGTGAACGAAATGGCCGCAGCGAGCCGGGACACCGCCGGCCCGACCCTGGCTCCTGAGCATGGCGAGTGTGACGTGCCCGCCCAGCCTCGTCAGCTGGGCGGCTCCCTGGTGATAGCGGTCGACGGCCCTTCTGGCTCGGGCAAGTCGACCGCGGCGCGCGGCGTGGCGACCGCCCTGCACCTGCGCTACCTGGACACCGGCGCCATGTACCGGGCCCTGACCTGGTGGATGCTTGAGCACGGCGTGGACGTCACCGATGCTGACGCCGTGGTCGCCCGTGGGCTCGACGTGCGGATCGAGGTCGGCACCGACCCGGCCGCGCCGTTCACCACGGTCGAGGGGACCGACGTGACCGCGCAGATCAGGCAGCGCCAGGTATCCAACGAGGTCAGCCTGGTCGCGGCCATCCCCGGCATCCGCCGCCACCTGATCGCCCAGCAGCAGGCCATCATCGCTGACGCGCTCGCGCACTCAACCGGCATCGTGGCCGAGGGCAGGGACATCGGGACCGTCGTCGCGCCCCGGGCGAGCGTGAAGGTCTTCCTCACCGCGAGCGAGCAGGCCAGGGCCGAGCGCAGGACCGCCGAGCTCGTCGCTGACCAGGCGCCAGCATCTGACCAGGCGCCAGCATCTGACCAGGCGCCCGCATCTGACCAGGCGACGGCGCAGGCAGCGGCGGTCAGTGCCGACCTCACCCGCCGCGAGCAGGCAACGCGTGACCGGCTTGACGCCCCGCAATCCCAGCGGGCCGCCGACGCGATCGAGGTCGACGCGACCGAACTCGACGTGGCCGACGTGATCGCGCTCATCGTCGGGCTAGCGAGATCGAGACGAGCAACCTCATGACCCACGACTTCGACCCAGACCACGACCGCGACGCCGGCCTCGACCTGCTCGCCACCGCCGAGCCTGGACCAGACGAGGGCGCGGACGCCGACGCGGAGCCAGGAGCACCGCCGGCCCCCGTGCTCGCCGTCGTCGGCCGGCCCAATGTCGGCAAGTCGACTCTGGTGAACCGGATACTCGGCAGCCGCCAGGCGGTGGTCGAGGACACCCCAGGGGTCACCAGGGACCGCGTCACCTACGACGCGACCTGGCGTGGCCGCGCGTTCACGCTCGTCGACACGGGCGGCTGGGAGCCCGCCGTCGAGGGGTCAGGCGCGCTCGCCGCCAAGGTGGCCGCCCAGGCGCGGGTCGCTGTCGACGCCGCCGACGCGGTGCTGTTCGTCACCGACGCGGTCGTCGGGGTCACCGACGCCGACGAGGCCGTGGCGGCCGTGCTGCGCCGGGCCAAGAAGCCGGTCGTGCTCGCCGCCAACAAGGTCGACGACGCCCCGGCCGAGTTTGGCGTCCACTCGCTGTGGTCGCTCGGGCTCGGCGAGCCCTACCCGGTGAGCGCGCTGCACGGCCGGGGCAGCGGCGACCTGCTCGACGTGATCCTTGACGCGCTCCCGCCGGCCCCTGGGGAGCGGCTCGGCGTTACCGGCGGGCCTCGCCGGATCGCCTTGATCGGTCGCCCCAACGTCGGCAAGTCGAGCCTGCTGAACAAGCTAGCCGGGCAAGACCGGGTGCTCGTAGACGCCGTCGCCGGCACCACCCGCGACCCCGTCGACGAGCTGATCGAGCTGGGCGGCAAGACCTGGCGCTTCGTCGACACGGCCGGGATCAGGCGGCGGGTCAGCCACACCCAGGGCGCCGACTACTTCGCCGCGCTGCGGACCGAGCGGGCGCTCGAACGCGCCGAGGTAGCGGTGGTGCTTGTCGATGGCAGCGAGCCGCTGACCGAGCAAGACCTGCGGATCATCTCGATGGTGATCGAGGCGGGCCGGGCGCTGGTCATCGCCTACAACAAGTGGGACCTGGTCGACGAGGACCGCCGCTACTTCCTCGACCGGGAGATCGACCGCCAGCTGCACACGGCCAGGTGGGCGCCTCGGGTCAACATCTCGGCCGCGACCGGCTGGCACGTCGACCGGCTGGTCCCGGCGCTGGAGACCGCGCTGGACAGCTGGGAGACGCGGATCCCGACCGGCCGCCTCAACGGCTGGCTCAACGCGCTTGTCGCGGCCACCCCGCCGCCGGTCAGGGGCGGCAAGCAGCCGAAGATCATGTTCGCGACCCAGGCGGGCGTGCAGCCGCCGCACTTCGTGCTGTTCACCTCGGGATTCCTGCAGGCTGGCTATCGCCGGTTCATCGAGCGGCGGCTGCGCGAGGAGTTCGGGTTCCAGGGCACCCCGGTGCACGTCACCATGCGGATGCGCGAGAAGCGGTCTGGTTCTGGCCGGGGCGGGCACGGCTCGAGAAGCTAGCGGTCACCAGCCGCTCCGTGGCTGATCGCGTCGGCTAAGCCGCTCAAGCTGCGGCTCGAGGAGCGCGAAAGCCTCCGCGTTGTTGGCATTGTCATCGTGCGGCTGGCTGAACTGGGCGGTCGTGATCGCGATGTCGGTGAGCTCCCAGCGCAGCCGGTAAAGCTCGGCGACCTCGGCCATCGGCCGGACCCCGGTGATCTCGTGATATGCGGCCAGCATGGTCCCGTCGCCGGGGTCGACGACGGACAGGTCCCGCTCCGGCCGCGCGACCAGGGTCGTGTCCCAGTCGATCAGCACCCAGCCATCGGTCGTGCGCATCGTGTTGCCAGGATGCGGCTCGCCGTGCGTTAGCACCAGCGGCCCGCCGCAAGCCAGGGCGCGCTCTGCGAGCGCGTCGTAGTACCCGAGCAACCTAGCGAGCGCGGCCCGGTTCGCCCCGATCAGCGCCGCCGTCCGCGCCCCGTACGGCCCGCCCCCGCCGGCGGTCGTGAGCCCGCCATCCAGCGCCGCGTCTAGTGCGTCCCTGAACGCGATCGTCAGGTCGTCGGCCCGCGCGTGCCGCCGAGCCGACGCCGGCGCGCCGTGCACGGCGATCACGAGGTCAAGCACGGCCCGCCGGTGCTCGGCCGAGTCGAAGTCGCCCCAGCCGAAGCTCTGCCCGGCCGCGAACGGGGTCAGCGCGACCGAGAACCGCTCAGCCAGGCGCAGCAACGCCCGCCTGTTCCTCGCCCGCGTCGGCGCCAGCACGAACCGCAGCCCGAGCCCGGCCAGGTCGGCCGCCGCGGTCAGCCCGGCATCGAGCCGCCCGAACACCGAGTCGAGCGGCTCTTTGAGCGACCACCGCCTCGTGTCCAGTTCGTCCACCGAGGCGAACCACCGGGCGCCGGTGTCATCGGTAACGTCCCAGTGATGGCTGCCGAAGCCGACGGCCAGGTAGCTCAGCGAGGCGGTCCGCACTCCCCACCCCTGTTCAAGCGCCACGGCGACCATCTCGTCCGTCAGCCCATCCGGCACCGCCAGCATCGCACCAACCTAGCCCCGCCAGCCCGGCCAATCCACCACGATCCTCCACTGCAAGCGATCGCCGACAGGTGGGGCCGGGAGGCGGAGCTGGCTTGACGCGCGACGCGGTGTCAGGTCGGCCGCGCCAGCGGCGTTCTCGTCACCGGCGGAGAGTTTCCAGATCGGGGATCACTTCCGTGCCGATCGGGGGAGACTCCTCGTCGTTATCGGGGAGCGTTCTCAGCGTCTGCGGGGAGCGCGGTCGTTGCGGGGAAACTCGCCCCCGGCATATGACAAAACCGCTCCCCAGAACGAGAACGCTCCCCGGCGGCGCTGAGAACGCTCCCGGAAGTCCTCGGCATCCGGGGCTGGCGCCAGGAGTTTCTCGGGCCAGATTTGTGCAAACGATTGCCGACTTGGACTCGGGGGGAGGGGCGCGGGCCGGCGCGGCGGGGGTGGGCCGGAGTTGGTGCGGGCGGTGGCTGCGGTGGGCAGCGCGGCGGGGAGGGCGGAGTTGGAGGGGGTGGCGGCTGCGGTGGGCAGCGCGGCGCCTCCTC
>DATKFV010000125.1:0-2661 GCA_035511035.1 Streptosporangiaceae bacterium | reverse complement strand
CAACGGGGTGCTGCGGGAGCAGATCACGGGCGTCCGGGTCATCCGCGCGTTCGTGCGCGACCCGCAGGAGCGGGAGCGGTTCGCCGCCGCCAGCACCCAGCTATTCGACGTCTCGCTCGGGGCGGGCAAGCTGATGGCGCTGATGTTCCCGTCGGTCCTGCTGGTGCTGAACCTGTCCACGACCGCCGTGGTGTGGTTCGGCGGGCACCTGGTCGCGGACGGCACGATGCAGATCGGGTCGCTGACCGCGTTCATCACCTACCTCGCCCAGATCCTGACCTCGGTGATGATGGCGACGTTCATGTTCATGCTGGTACCCCGGGCCGAGGTCAGCGCGGAGCGGATCATGGAGGTCGTCGACACCGAACCGGGCATCGCCGCGCCGGCCAGCCCGCTGCCCGCGGGCCCGGAGCCCGGCCGCCTTGAGCTGCGGAACGTCGAGTTCCGCTTTCCCGGAGCCGAGCAGCCGGTGCTGCACGACATCAGCCTGACCGCGCTGCCCGGGCGGATCACGGCCATCATCGGCGGCACCGGCAGCGGCAAGACCACGCTCGTCAACCTGATCCCGAGGCTGCTCGACGTGACGGGGGGGTCACTGCTGGTGGGCGGCGTCGATGTGCGGGAACTTGACCCGGCTCAGCTGTCGGCCGCCGTCGGGCTGGTGCCGCAGAAGCCGTACCTGTTCTCTGGCACCGTGGCGACCAACCTGCGGTACGGCAACCAGCAGGCCACCGACGAAGACCTGTGGCACGCGCTGGAGATCGCCCAGGCTCGTGACTTCGTCGAGCGGATGCCGGACGGGCTCGACTCGGCCATCGCCCAGGGCGGCACGAACGTGTCCGGCGGCCAACGGCAGCGCCTGGCCATCGCCCGGGCGCTGGTCCACCAGCCGCAGATCTACCTGTTCGACGACTCGTTCTCCGCGCTCGACTACGCGACCGACGCGCGACTGCGATCGGCCCTGGCGACTCAGGTGACCGGCGCGACCATGATCATCGTCGCGCAGCGAGTCGCGACGATCAGGCACGCCCACCAGATCCTGGTGCTTGACGCGGGCCGGATCGTCGCCCGCGGCACCCACGACGAGCTCATGGACTCGAGCGAGACCTACCGGGAGATCGTCCTGTCCCAGCTGACCGAGCAGGAGGCCGCGGCATGAGCGCGGGAGCGAACGGCGCGGGAGCGGGAGCGAACGGCGCGGGCGCCGGAGCGGGCGGGGAGCGGGCGACGCCCGAGCGCGGGCCGGGCCCGGCCGCTGCCATGCGGGGCCCCGGTCCCGCCCGCTTCATGAGCGGCATGTCGACCGAGAAGGCACTGGACTTCAAGGGCTCAGGCCGGCGACTGCTCGGCCTGCTGAGCCCGTACCGGCTGTTTATGATCCTGGCGCTGACCCTCGCCGTCGCCAGCGTGACCCTGTCGGTGCTCGCGCCCCGGCTGCTCGGCGAGGCGATCAACCTCGTCTTCGACGGCTACGAGTCGCATCGCGGGGTGGACTTCGGCCACGTGGAACAGATCGTGCTCCTCGTCGTCGGGCTCAACGTCGGCGCCTCGGTCTGCGCGCTGTTCCAGGGCCGGCTGACCGCGAGCATGGTCCAGCGGGCGGTCCTCGATCTACGCGACCAGGTCCAGGCCAAGCTGTCCCGGCTGCCGCTGAGCTACTTCGACCGGCAGTCCCGGGGCGAGATCCTGAGCCGGGTCACCAACGACATCGACAACCTGCAGCAGTCCGTCCAGCAGACGCTGAGCCAGCTGGTCACCTCGCTGCTGACGATCGTCGGCGTGCTGGCGCTGATGTTCATCGTGTCCTGGCAGCTGGCCCTGATCGCCCTGGTCACCGTGCCCGCCTCGGTGGTGGCGATGCGCAAGCTCGCCAAGCGGGCGCAGCCGCAGTTCATCAACCAGTGGAAGTACACTGGCCGGCTGAACGGCCACATCGAGGAGATGTACACCGGGCACGCGCTGGTGACCGCGTTCGGCCAGCGGGAGGAGGCCATGGCGACCTTCACCGAGCAGAACGAGGCGCTCTATCAGGCCAGCTCCCGGGCGCAGTTCATCTCCGGCACGATCCAGCCGCTGATGATGTTCATGTCGAACCTGAACTACGTGCTCGTGGCCGTCGTCGGCGGCCTGCTGATCGCGGGCGGCTCGCTCACCATCGGCGCGGTGACCGCCTTCATCCAGTACTCGCGGCAGTTCAGCCAGCCGCTGACCCAGGTCGCGAGCATGGCGAACCTGCTGCAGTCGAGCGTGGCATCCGCCGAGCGCGTGTTCGCGCTGCTCGACGCGCCGGAGCAGTCGCCCGACGCGGCCGAGCCGGTCAGGCCGGAGGACGTCCGGGGCCGGGTCGAGTTCGACGATGTGTCGTTCCGTTACGTGGCGGACCGGCCGCTGATCGAGCACGTCTCGCTCGCCGTGGAGCCGGGGCACACCGTCGCCATCGTCGGCCCGACCGGCGCTGGCAAGACGACCCTGGTCAACCTGCTGATGCGATTCTACGAGATCGACTCGGGGGCGATCCTGCTCGACGGCGTCAACATCGCGCAAATGAGCCGCGATGAACTGCGCGGCCTGACCGGCATGGTGCTGCAGGACGCCTGGCTGTTCGGCGGCACCATCGAGGAGAACATCGCCTACGGCTCCCTCGGCGCCACCCACGAGCAG
>DATKFV010000124.1:0-46992 GCA_035511035.1 Streptosporangiaceae bacterium | reverse complement strand
CGCCGTCCGGGCGTTGAACCGCAGCGGCGCGCACAAGGCACCGAACGGCCGGGCGTTCACCTCGGACCTATCGGCGCAGGACTTCTTCCGGCTGCTGGCGGCCGGCGCCGTCCCGGTTGCGTTCGTGCTTGGCACCTGCGTCTACCACATCGCCCACCAGGGCGTCATGCAGTCGCTGCGCCAGGCGGGCCAGAATCAGGAGATGCCGCAGTTCACCCAGGGCGTCTACGAGGCCCGCGAGCTCGCCCTTGGCCGCATGCAGGCGGAGGCGGCGCAGGCAGGCGCGTCCGGCATCGTGGGCGTGACCGTCGAGGTCAAGAACCACGTCTGGGGCGAGCACGCGACCGAGTTCCTGGCGACTGGCACTGGCATCCGGCGGCTGTCGGCCGAGCACCGGCTGCCCGATACGACCCCGAAGCCGACGTTCACCCTCGGCCTGGACAAGTAGGCGAGGAAGCCGAAAAAGAATTGACCGGGGTCCGGCTCCGGAGATGATGGGCGCCATGACCGACTCCGGTGCGGGCGAAGCGGCGATGTCGGAATTCGTGACGCCGGACTCGGCCGGACCTGGCCTGCTCCCAGAGCCAGAGCCAGAGCCAGGGCCAGGGCCAGAGCCAGAGCCAGAGGCCCACGCCCAGGCCAGCTCGTCCGGCAAGCGCGGCCTGTGGCGGCACAGGGACTTCATGTCGCTGTGGATCGGCCAGTCGGTCAGCGAGGTCGGCTCCTCAGTCACGATGGTCGCGCTGCCGCTGGCGGCAGTCGTGCTGCTGCACGCCAGCGCGTTCCAGGTCGGCCTGCTGTCGGCGGCCGGAACCGCGTCCTTCTTGCTGGTGGCCTTGCCGGCCGGGCTCGTGGTCGACCGGGTGGCCAAGCGCTGGCTGATGCTCAGCTGCGACGTCGCCCGGATGCTGATCATCGGCTCGGTCGCGGTCGCGGCCGCATTCGGCGTGCTCACGATGGCCCAGCTGTTCGCCGTCGCGCTGCTGGCCGGCCTCGCGACCGTGTTCTTCGACGTCGCCTACCAGAGCTACGTGCCGTCGCTGATCGACCGCGACCAACTCCACGAGGGCAACGGCAAGCTCGGCGCGTCCCAGGCCTTCGCCGGAGTGGTCGGCCCCAGCCTCGGTGGCGCGCTCTTCAGCCTGCTGCGGGCCGGAGCGATGTCGGTGGACTCCGCGTCCTACGCGGTCTCGACGATCTCGTTGCTGCTCATCAGGGCCAGGGAGCCCAAGCGGGCGACGACCAATCCGGCGACCAATCCGGCGACCCAGCCGGGCGCCCTCGCTGAGCCCCAGCGCGGCCGCCTGCGCCAGGAGGTCTTCGCCGGCCTGCGCTTCGTGCTGAGTCACCCCGTCCTTCGCAAGATCGCCGCCTGCACCGGCACCGCCAACCTGTTCGGCGCCATGTCCGGTGCCCTTGAGATCCTTTTCCTGGTGCGCGTCGTGCACATCAAGCCAGCCGAGATCGGCCTCCTCTTCGGCATCGGCAGCCTCGGCGGCGTCCTTGGCGGCGTGCTGTCCGGCCGGCTCAGCAAGTGGATCGGCACCGCGCGGATCATCTGGTTCTCCATGCTGGTGTTCGGCGCGATCCCGATCGTCTTGCCGCTCACGGCCGCCGGCCCCCGCCTGGTCTTCTTCCCCATCGCCTCGGCCGGCCTTGGCTTCACCGCGCTGGTCTACAACATCGCCCAGCTCAGCTACCGGCAGCTGATCACGCCGCCCGAGCTGCTCGGCCGGATGAACGCCGCGATCCGGTGGATCGTCTGGGGCACGCTGCCGCTCGGCGGCCTCATCGGCGGCGTGCTCGGCAGCGCGAGCGTGCTCGGCATCAGGCCCACGCTCTGGCTCAGCGTCACCGGCAGCTGGGCAGCCGGGTTCTGGGTGCTGTTCTCCCCGCTGCGCCGGATGCGCGACATCCCCGCCGACACCGGCCCGCCGGCCTCAGGAGGACCTGAGCGTGGTTGACAGCACGAGCACGACGGTCGTGAGAGCGAAGACCCCGTGCCCGATCACGCTGGGTTCACCGAGCCGAATGCTCGCGCCTTTGTTGCGCAGGTTGCGCAACGTCATATGTTCGTAGGTATTGACAATCTCATGTCCGAACCTAAACCATGGTCACGAGCTCGCCGGTAGGTCCTGGTTTGCGTCCATCGCTCGGCAGCATTGGCCCAGGCCATCGGGGGCGGCGGCTCCGCGTTTGGCTTCGCCGGGGGCACGGACAGGAGGTCGGCTAATGGCAAGCAGTGACGTAGGAACCCAGCGGGCTGAGGGCGGCGAGACTGGGCGGTTGTTCATCCGGCAGACCTCTGGCCTGGTCAGAGAGCTTGGCGTGCCGGCCGCGATCGGGATCTCGCTCGCCTCGGTCGCCGTGGTGAACACCTTCATCAACTTCAACGCGGGCCTGACCGCCTTTCCGAAGGCGGACATGTTCCTGCCGCTGGTCGCAGCGGCGGTGATCTGGCTGGTCGCCATGTTCGCCTACCGGAACCTGCTGCGCGCGGTCCCGCGCGCCGGCGGCGAGTACGTCTACCTGTCCCGCATCGTGTCGCCGGTCGTCGGCTCGATCGCCGGGCTCGGCATCGCGGTCGTGTTCACCTACATCTTGTCCACCAACGCGCATTTCGCGGCCCAGTTCACGCCATTCATGCTGAGCGGCCTCGGGCTGGTGTTCCACAGCAGCGGCCTGACCAACGCCGCCAGTCACGTGGGCAGCGACGGCTCGATCTTCGTGGTCAGCCTGATCGTGATGGTGATCGTGGCCTTGCTGTCGCTGGCCTCGGTCAAGCTGGTCGCCAGGATCATCTTCGGCCTGATCATCTTGCAGGTGCTGGCGTTCATCGTGCTGATGATCGTCCTGGCCGCGAACTCACGCTCCGACTTCTCATCCGCGTTCGCCGCGTTCAGCCATCACCCCGGCGCCTACCAGGCGATCATCAACGCTGGCAAGGCGAATGGCGTGGCGATCGGCAGCTCGGTCGCCTCGATGGTCGCGATCATCCCGTTCATGGTGCTCAACTACAACGGCGTCCTTTACTCCTACTACGTCGGCGGCGAGCTACGCCGTCCTGGCCGCACCTACCTGTACGCGTCGGTGATCAGCCTGGTCGTGCTCGTGATCCTGTGGGGTGGTGTCTGGGCGCTGCTGCGGGCCAACGTCGGCCTGCCGTTCATGCAGTCCCAGGCCAACCTCGGTGCCGCCCAGGCAGGCTCGCCGGCCGCCATTGCCTACGCGAAGATCACCAGCCTGAACTCCGTGTCCGGTGGCTTGGGCTACGGCATGATCCTCACCACGAACCCGATCGCGCGGCTGCTGTTCGCGACCGCCGTCCCGCTCGCCGAGATCGCCGTCAACCTGGCCTTCGTCACCGTCACGACCCGCGTGCTGTTCGCCCAGGCGTTCGACCGGCTGCTCCCGGTCAACGTGGCCAAGGTCGGCGAGCGCAACCACGCGCCGAACATCGCGATCGCGATCGTGCTGGTGATAGGCGCCGCGTTCTGCCTCGTGACCAGCTTCGTCAACCTCAGCAACATCGTGGCCCTACAGAGCCTGTTCTTCGCGCTGATCCTGCTGGCCGGCGGCGTCGCCGCGACGTTCTTGCCCGGCCGGCGGCCTGAGCTGATCACCCCGGCCGGCCTGGATGACGCGGCCAAGGCCACGTTCCTGCGCAAGGTCATGTGGACCGGTGCCGCGACGACCGTGCTGGCCCTGTTCACCATCTTCGAGATCGTCAGCCACACCAGCGTCTACGGCAAGTTCGGCTGGGAGTCCATCCTGACCTTGCTCATAGTGCTCGGGGCCGGCCCGGTGATCTACGCCATCGCCCGGCAGGTCAGGCGTGACCGCAACTCGCTCGACCTGGCAATGGCGATGCACGAGCTACCACCTGAATAAGAACCAAAGGACACATCCGCAAAAAGGGCGCCCATGCCACTGTTCGGCAAGACGAAGAAGATGCGCATCCTGCGCATCTTCTTCGTCAGCGATATCCACGGCTCCGAGGTGTGCTTCCGCAAGTTTCTCGCGGCCGCCAAGGTCTACGATCCCGACGTGCTCCTGCTCGGCGGCGACTTCGCCGGCAAGGCGATCGTGCCCGTGCTGCGCCGGGGCGACGAGCTGACGACGCTGCTCGACGGCCAGGAGACCACGATCCCGGCCGACCAGTACGACCAGCTCGCGGCCGACGTCACCAAGCGCGGTTTCTACCCGGTGCAGATGGACGACGAGGAGTTCCGGCGGCTGTCCGGGGACGCGGAGGCGCTTGAGCAGTTGTTTCGCACCGAGATCGCGGCCCAGGCCCAGCGCTGGTGCGACCTCGCCGCGCAGCGGCTCGACCCGAAGGTCCGGATCATCATCACTCCTGGCAACGACGACCCGTGGGAGGCCGACTCGGTCTTCGACGGCTCGGACCGGGTGGAGTTCCCTTCGTTCACGACCTGCCAGCTCGGTCCCTTCACGATGGCCAGCGTCGGGATCGTACCGACGACGCCGTGGAACACCGAGCGGGAGTGCTCGGAGGAGGAACTGGCGAAGCGGATCGACGACATCGTCGAGCCACTCGCCCCCGACACCAAGCTGATCATGAACTTCCACTGCCCGCCCTACGGCTCGACCCTGGACGACGCCCCCGAGCTCGACTCCACGCTGAAGCCGGTGATCAGGGGCGGGAGGCCAAGCATCGTGCCGGTCGGCAGCCACGCCGTCCGCGACGCGATCAAGAAGTACCAGCCAGGCGTCGCCCTGCACGGGCACATCCACGAGTCCCGCGGCGTGCAGAAGATCGGCCGGACTCTTTGCATCAATCCAGGCAGCGACTACTCTTCAGGCGTATTGCGGGGCGCGGTCGTCGACCTCGCCGAGGACGGGACGTGCATGGACTTCCTCCTGACAACTGGATGACGACAAACTGGGTGACAACATGGTGGACCGGCCGCTCACCGATCCGGTAGCCGAAGCGCAGCGGCTGATCGGTCTCGCGCAGTCGCGTGACCTCGTGTTGCGCGCGCTCGGCGGCGTCGCCGTCCGCCTCCAGGCTCCTGACGCCCACCCCAGGCTGCCCCGCGAGGTCAAGGACATCGACCTGGCCGCCATCAAGGGCTCGCACAAGCTCGCGATCAAGGTCGTCCTCGACGCCGGCTACGTCGCCGACGAGATGTTCAACGCGCTCCGCGGCTCCCGCCGCCTGTTGTTCGGCGACCCCAACAACGGCCGCCACCTGGATGTCTTCGTCGGCGAGTTCTCGATGTGCCACGACATCCCGCTGACCGCCCGGCTTGACCGCGAGCCGCTCACGGTCCCCAAGGAGGAACTGCTGCTTTCCAAGCTTCAGATCGTCAAGCTGACCGACAACGATCAGGGCGACATCCACAACCTGCTGTTCCACAACGACCTCAGGGCCGACGACGGTGCCTCAAACGGCGGTGCCTCAAACGGCGGTGCCTCAAACGGCGTCCCGTCCATCTCGGCGCCCTTCATCGCCGCCCTCTGTGCGAGCGACTGGGGCCTATGGCGCACCAGCAAGCTCAACCTGGACCGCTCGCTGACCAACCTGGACTCCTCGGCGCTCAACGCCGATGAGCGCGCCCTCGTCGCCAGCCGGATCCAGCGCCTCAGCGACCGCATCGACGCCGAACCCAAGTCCATGAAGTGGCGCATGCGCGACCGCATCGGCGACCGAGTCCGCTGGTACGCCGAACCCGAAGAAGAAGCCCCCGGCACCTAGCGCGTCGAGGACGGCAAGTGGGTGGTGAAGGCGTAGCGGGAGGCGCGGTAGAGGTGCTGGCCGAACTCGACGGGGCGGTCGGTCTCGTCGTAGGCGATGCGCTGCATGGTCAGCAGGGCGGCGCCGCGGGTCTCGTTGAGTATCCGGGCCTCGGTGGCGGAGGCGTTCTTCGCCGACATGCGCTGGGTCGCGGAGCCGGGCCGGATGCCAGATGCCCTGAGCAGCTCGTACAGGCCGTGCTCGGCGAGCATGTCGGTCGGCAGGTGGATCAGCGCCGCGGGCAGGTAGTTGTGCATCAGGGCGATCGGCTCGCCGTCGGCTAGCCTGATCCGCTCCAGGCAGATCACCAGGGCGCGCTCGGGGAGCTGGAGTGCCTGCGCGACCTGCTCGGTCGCGTGGCCAACCTCGTTCCTGATCACCTGCGTCTTCGGGCCGCGGCCGGCGGCGGCCAGGTCGTCGTACAGGCTGGTCAGCTCGACGTCGCGGTCGATGCGCTCCTTCGCGACCAGGGTGCCGGCCCCGCGCTTGCGCACGACCATGCCTTTATTGGCCAGGTACAAGAACGCCGCCCTGACCGTGGGCCTGGACAGGCCCAGGCGCTCGGCTAGCTCGACCTCGTTGTCGAGGCGGGCGCCGGCCGCCAGGGCGCCCGACTTGATCGCGCTCTCGAAATGCTGGGCGAGCTGGAAGTACAGCGGGACCGGGCTGGCGCGGTCGATGCTGATCAGGTCGGGGGTGACCCTGGGACTCGTCATAGCAAGCTCACCGCGATGTCCACCGCCGCGGCCACGTCGTCGTCCGGGGGGTAGAGCAGGTTACGGCCGGCCACCAGGCCGCGCACGTTCGGCAGCGACAGAGCGTGCCGCCAGCGGTCGAACATCTCGTCGGGCTTATCGCCGACCTCACCGCCGAGCAGCAGGGCAGGCAACGTGGACGCCTCAGCGACTCGCTCCATCTCATCGACGACGGGTATCTTCAGCCAACTGTAAGCCGACGTGGCCCCGAGTCCCGACGCGATCGCGATCGACTTGATCACAGCGTCCGGCGTCAGGTCGTTGGCCCGGTGCTCGCCGCTGCGCTTGACCAGGAACGGCTCGATAACCGCGATCAGGCCGCGCTGGCCCAGGTCGGTGATGGCGTTCGCGCAGGCCTCGAGCGTGGCGGCCGTGGCCGGGTCGTCTGAGTCGATGCGCAGCAGCATCTTGCCGCCGTCGAGGCCCGCCGCCGCGATCGCGGCGGCGGTGTAGCCGGTGAACCGGTCGTCGATCTCGAACGCGGTGCCGGGCAGCCCGCCCCTGTTCATCGAGCCGAGCACGACCTTGTCGTCAAGGGCGCCGAGCAGCAGCAGGTCATCGATGATGTCGGCCGAGCCGAGGATACCGTCCACGCCCGGCCTGGAAAGGGCGAGCAGGATCCGGTCGAGCATGTCGGCCCGGTTGGCCATCGCCATCGGCCGGTCGCCGGCCGCCAGCACGCCCCGGGCAGAATGGTCGGCGGCGATCACCATCATGCGGCCGGTCGGGCCGAGGAAGGAGCGCCGTTTGCGCGCGGCCGCTGCCGTCGCTACCGCTGCGGGGTTGAGCGCCCTCGCCTCGGCAATGATGCGCCGCTGCTCGTCAAGCACCGGGTTCCTCCTCCTGCCTGCCCCCGTTACCCCAGCACCGCGCGCCCGCAGTACTGTGCGCCCGCAGTACTGTGCGCCAGCAGTACTATGCGCCCTCAGTGCCAGGGCCGTGGTCGGGGACCGCCCTTAGTATGATCGCGACCAACATGATCGCTACGCCGTATGTTATTAGTTATTGACATACTCTCATGACATCATGCACGGTAGCGGCACCGGGCGACAGACCGCGGTGCCACAAGCCACGGTGTGACTAACCACGGTGCGACTGACCACGGTGCGACTGACCACGGTGCGACCAACCACGGTGCGACCAACCACGGTGCGACTGACTAACCACGGGGGGACGGATGGCAAGCGGAGCGGACTCGTCGGCCCGGCTACGGGTCGGCGTCGTCGGTGCGGGCTTGATCGCCCAGGTCATGCACCTGCACTACCTGGCTGAACTGCCCCAGCTGTTCGAGGTCACGGCGATCTGCGACATCGTCGGCGCGAACGCCCGGGCGTGCGCCGACCGCTTCGGCATCCCGGCCGCCTACAGCGACTGGCAGGAGCTGATCGCCGCGCCGATCGACGCGGTGCTCGTGCTCACCTCCGGCAGCCACGCTCCGATCGCGATCGCCGCCGCCGAGGCCGGCAAGCACGTGTTCGTCGAGAAGCCGATGTGCTTCTCGGTCGCCGAAGGCCAGGCGATGGTCGACGCCGCCGACGAGGCCGGGGTCACGTTGATGGTCGGCTACCCCAAGCGCTACGACCTGGCCTACACCAAGTTCGCCCAGCAAGTCGCCGAGGTCAGCGACGCCCGGCTGCTGCGGGTGACGACGATGGAATCACCGTTCCGGCCCTACGTCGCGCACTATCCGCTGCTGCCGCCGGCCAAGCTCCCTGACGACGTCGCCAGTCAGTTGCAGGCCGCCTCGGCCGCGAGCGTGACCGCGGCTATCGGCGGGGCGAGCGACCTGGAGCGCCGGGTCTACGCAGGCGTGTTGCTCGACACGCTCGTGCACGAGATCAACTCGGTGCGCGGGCTGCTCGGCGAGCCCGACCAGCTCGACTACGCCGACATCTCCGAGCAGGCCGTGACCGTCCTGCTGCGCTACGGCGACCTGCGGGCCGCGATCTTGTGGGTCGACCTGCCCGGCATCGCCCGCTACGAGATGGAATTCGCGCTGTTCGCACCTGAGCGGCGGGTGACCTTGTCGTTCCCCTCGCCGTTCCTGCGCAACGAGCCCACGACCTTGATCGCCGAGGGCGGCGAGGTCGGCACCGCGAGGTCCTGGCGCAGCGAGGAGGTCATCGGCTACGACAGCGCGTTCCGGCGTGAGCTCGAGGCGTTCCACTCCTGCGCCGCCACCGGCGCGGTCCCTGTCACCTCGGGCCGGGACGGGCTCGCCGACATCGCGCTCTGCCAGGCGATCATCGAATGCCACCGGGAGGGGCGCCCGATTCCGCACCCGACCACCTTCGCGGTAGGAGTGGCCTGATGCCAGTGGCCAGTGCTGCGAACACCAGTGCTGCGAACACCGGGGCTGCGAACACCGGGGCTGCGAACACCGCGCTGCGGATTGGCATCGTCGGCTACGGGATGATGGGCAAGGCGCACTGCTACGGGTACCGGGTCGCGCCGATGCTGCGCAAGCTGCCGGTGACCCCGGTGGTGACCGTCATGTCCGGCCGGAGCGCGCCGGCCGTCGCCTCGGCGGCGGCCGCCTACGGGGTGCCGCAGACCGTGACGGACTGGCGTGAGCTGATCGCCCGCGACGACGTGGACGTAGTCGACGTCTGCACCCCGCCGGGCACGCACGCCGCGATCGCGATCGCGGCGGCCGCCGCGGGCAAGGCCGTGTTCTGCGAGAAGCCGCTGGCCGTGTCGTATCGGCAGGCCAAGGACGCGCTTGACGCGGTCGAGTCGGCGGGCGTGCATAACGCGGTCGGCTTCAACTACCGGCGGCTGCCGGCTGTCGCCCTGATGCGCCGGATGATCGAGGATGGCGCCGTCGGTCAGGTGCGGCTCTGGCGGGCGACCTGGCTGTCGGACGAGTTCACTGACCCGGCGACCCCGTTCGACTGGCGGTTCGACCGGTCGATGGGCGGCACCACGATCGCGGATCTTGGCAGTCACCTGCTGGACCTGGCGCTGTGGATGGTCGGCGACATCAGCGAGGTCTGCGCCCAGTCGCAGACCTTCATCAGGGAGCGCTCGGTGCACGACGACGCCCGTGCTGCCCAACACAGTGCCGAAGTGGGCGTCGCCGACGTGACCGTGGACGACGCCTCGTCGGCGCTGATCAGGTTCGCCTCGGGCGCGCGGGGCACGGTCGAGATGGCGCGGTCAGCCGTCAGGCGCCCGTGCGACTTCACCGTCGAGGTCAACGGCAGCGCCGGGACGCTGGTCTTCGACTACGCCCGCCTGAACGAACTGTGGTACGGCTCGGCCGGGTCTGACCCGCGCACCTACGGCCTGACCAGGATCAGGGCCGAGCACGAGAGCCACCCGTACGCGGCCCAGTGGTGGCCGATCGGCCAGGGCGTCGGCTACGGCTCCAGCTTCGCCAATCAGGTCACCGACCTACTGGAAGGCTGGCCGGACGCGCCGTGGCGGCCTGGCTTCGATCAGGGCGTCAGGGTCGCGGCGATCTGCGAGGCGATGGAGCGCTCGGCCAGCACCGACCGCTGGGTCGCGATCAGCGACGTGACCGAGACGACCGCGTCAGCCTGACGCCTTTTCGTACCGGTCGGCGATCTCCTTGGCGAGGGCGAACGACGAGGTCGCGGCCGGTGACGGGGCGTTGCGGACGTGGGTCGCGCCTGGCGTGGGCGAGATCGTGAAGTCATCCACCAATTGGCCGCCCTTGCTGACCGCCTGGGCCCTGATGCCGAATACGGGAGTTGGCTCGACCGGGAGTGACTCAAGGGCCGGGACGTAGCGGGCGCATTTTTGCATAAATAGCTTTTGACTGACCGCCATTGAGATCTCGGTGAGCCCAGTCCGCCAGAATCGCCGGGCCACGCCCCAGGAGCCTGGCCAGGTCAGCGTCGCGGTCACGTCGCGGAGCACCGGCCCGAGGCGACGTCCGGGTCCGGCGGTGCGATAGCCGTCGCGGCTGGCGACGAGCAGGGCAGTCGGGCCGAGCAGGACGCCGCCGTCGATGTGCCGGGTGACGTGCACGCCGAGGAACGGCAGGGCCGGGTCGGGCACCGGGTAGACGAGGCCGCGCACGACCGGTGGCTGGGCGGGGGAGATGCGCAGGTAGGCGCCCCGGAACGGGATCACGCGCGGGTCGGCGGGGGCGCCGGCCGAGGTCGCGAGCCGGTCAGACCACAGGCCGGCGCAAGTGATCGCCCAGCCCGCGGCGAACTCGCCCTCTGGGCCGGTCAAGACCGTGACGTCGTGTTCCCGCCTGATGCCGGTCACCTCGGTGCTCAGCGCGAACGTGACCCCGGCCGCGCGCAGCTCACGCTCGATCGCGCGGGCGACGGCAGCGAAGTCGACGATGCCGGTCGCGGGGGAGTGCAGCGCGGCGACGCCCTGGCACTCGGGCTCGAGCTGCCTGATCTCATCCGCGTCGACCCGGCGCAGGCCGGGCACCTGGTTGGCGTGGCCTCGTTGCTCCAGGTCGGCGAGGCGGGGCAGCTCGTCGTCGGTGATGGCGACGATCAGCTTGCCGCACCGCTCGACCGGGATGCCGTTGGATGCGCAGTACTCGTACATGAGCTTCGAGCCGGCCACGCAGAGCCTGGCCTTGAGCGAGCCTGGGGTGTAGTAGACGCCGGCGTGGATGACGCCGGAGTTGTGGCCGGTCTGGTGCTGGCCCACGGCGGGTTGCTTGTCGATGACGATCAGGCGGGCGCCGGGGCGGCGGGCGAGCAGCTCCCTGGCGACGGCGAGCCCGACGATCCCGGCGCCGACGACGGCGACGTCGTAGCGATCAGCTGCCATGGCTGGCCTGGCCTTCGTCGCTGGCGAGCGCGGACAGCAGCTCGAAGCCGACGTGAGCGGCGGCGATGCCGGTGATCTGGGCGTGGTCGTAGGCGGGAGCGACCTCGACGATGTCGGCGCCGAGCAGGTTCAGGCGCGCGAACGAGCGCAGCACGCCGAGCAGTTCGCGGCTGGTCAGGCCGCCGGCCTCGGGGGTGCCGGTGCCGGGGGCATGAGCCGGGTCGAGCACGTCGATGTCGACCGACACGTAGACCGGGCGGTCGCCGACCCGCTCGGCGATGCGCTGCGCCATCCCCGTGACGCCGAGGCTGTCCGCTTCCGGCGCGGAGATCAGCGTGAACCCGACGTCGGCGTCCTGGCTAAGGTCAGAGTCGGTGAACAGCGGGCCCCTGATGCCGACGTGGATGCAGCCATCGCGATCGAGCAGGCCCTCCTCGGACGCCCGGCGGAACGGCGTGCCGTGGGTGTAGGCGGCCCCGAAGTAGGTGTCCCAGGTGTCCAGGTGGGCGTCGAAGTGCACGACGGCGAGCGGGCCGTGCCTGGCGGCGTAGGCGCGGAGCAGCGGGAGCGCGATCGTGTGGTCGCCGCCGAGGGTCAGCAGGTGCGGTACCTGCTCGATGAGCGCCCGGGCGCCACGCTCGATCGTGGTGATCGCCTCGTCGAGGTTGAACGGGTTGACCGCCAGGTCGCCGGCGTCGGCCACCTGGAGCCGGGCGAACGGCGAGGTGCCCAGGGCCGGGTTGTAGGGGCGGAGCAGCCGGGATGACTCCCTGATGTGGGCGGGGCCGAACCTGGCGCCAGGCCGGTAGGTGACGCCGCTGTCGAACGGCACCCCGAGCACGGCCACGTCGGAGCGGCTGACCTCATCGATACGGGGCAGTCGCGCGAAGGTCGCCGGGCCGGCGAACCTCGGCATCTTCATCGAGTCGACCGGTCCTAGCTTGCCGCCGGACTCGATTCTGGGAACGGGGTCAGTCATGGGATCAGGCCGGGCTGGCGGCCCACTCGGCGACCGTGGTCACGTCGGCCTGCCGGGGGAACACCTTCTCAGTCAGCACCCGGTGCACCTCGGGGTCGGCGTCCAGGCAGCCGTCGGCGAGCACGGTCAGCCGGTAGTCCAGGTCGGCGGCCTGCCGCAGGGTGGAGAGCACGACGCCGCTGGTCGCGATGCCGGTCAGCACCAGCTTGCCGACGCCTAGCCCGCGCAGCAGCACCTCGAGGTCGCTGCCGGTGAAGGCGGAGACGCGCTTCTTGGTCACCACCAGGTCGCCGGGCTCGGGAGCGACCGCTGGGTGGACATCGGTCGCGGGGTCGTCGTGGGCGAAGCCGCCCGCCGCGGCGGCCGCTGAGAAGGTACGGTTGCTGGCGGCGATCTCGGGGTGACCGGGGCGGAAGCTGACGACCACGTAGATCACCGGCACGTCGGTCGTGTGGGCCGCGTCCCTGGCGCTGGCGACTCTTCGCAGGTAGCCGGCGTCGTCGCCGAACCGGCCGACGATGCCTCGCTGGACATCCATGATCAGCAGAGCGGTCCTGTCCATGGTGTCGTTATAGCAGCCGGCGGCGGATGGGATAGTGCAGGCATGGCGGTAATCGACGACTTCGAGGCTGAGCAGGACCGGCTCGACTTGGTCCTCAGCGGGCTCGACGAGGACCAGTGGCTGGCCGGGTCAGGCGCGGCCGGCTGGAGCGTGACCGACGTCGTGCTGCATCTGGCTCAGAGCGAGGAGGCGGTGGCCGCCACGATCACCGGGGCCGGTCTTCCGTCGCGGCCGGGTGGCGTGAACGTGGACGACGCGATGGACCTGCTGGTCAGGTCGCAGCGGGCCGCTCCTTTGGAGGTGCTCGGCCGGTGGCGGGCCGCCCGGCGGTCGGCGGTCGAGGCGCTGCGGTCGGCCGATCCTGGCCAGCCGATGCAGTGGATCGAGGCGCCTCTCAAGCCGACCACGCTCGCGACGACCCGGCTGGCCGAGACCTGGGCGCACGGGCTCGACATCACCGAGCCGCTCGGGATCGACTGGCCGGATACGGGCCGGTTGCGGCACATCGCGTGGCTGGCGCACCGGTCGCTGGCTTACGCGTTCGTGCTGGCCGGGTCGCAGCCTGAGCCGGTGTTCTGCCGGCTGACGGCGCCTTCTGAGGCTGAGGTGTGGGAGTTCGGGCCGGGCGACGCGCCTTCGCGGATCGAGGGGCCGGCGGGGCAGTTCTGCCGGGTCGCGGCGCAGCGGCTGGCGCCAGGGGAGTCGGGGCTGCGGGCGCAGGGGCCGCACGGGGCGGCCGCGCTGCGGATTGTGCGGACGTACGCGGCCTGAGCCTTTGGTGCGGTATGGTCCGGGTCTCTATCGAGTAATAGTACGCTTTGTCCATTTGATAAGTCGTTATGGGCTTTACGGTCAGGGCGACGAGTGAGCGACGGTATGGTGGCTCTGTCATTATCCGTGCCTGAGGAGCCCGCTATGGCGAGTAGTCACTCGGTCGACGAGTCCGTGCGGTCCGCCACTACCTCGCTCAATCAGCTGGTGACGATTATCAGTGGCCTGGCGGCAGTCGTCGCCCTGACAGTGCTGATGTCGGTCACCGAGCGAAACGGCATATACGGCATCAATCGGCTGCAGTTCGTACCGGTTCTGCTGTTCACTTGCTCGATCGTAATGCTGGCTCGGTTCTATCACGGGAACATACGACACCTCGACGAAGAGTATCGCGGGCGCCCGGGCAAGGCCTTCGGCCTGATCAACAGATTCAGGATATCGACGCGCGTGGCCGCCGACTTCGTAGTGGTCATCAGCGAGGCCTTGATCATAAGCGCGCTGAGCTTCTTGATCAGAGCGCCTAAACAGTACGCGGTCCTGCTCGCGGTGCTGCTCATCCTCGACGCGATCTGGTTCTTCTTCTTTCACAACGCCAACAGCCAGCGAAGCAAGACCTGGGCGGCGAACAACCTGGCCTTTGGCTTGATCTGCGCCATCCTAGGTATCGTGATCCCTTCCAGCGCGGCCCCAGACACGTTCAGGAACTTCACCATCGCGATCACCGGCCTAGTGATCGTCAACACGATCATCGACGTGGCTAACGAGTTCCATTTCTATTTCCCCTCAGCCAGGCGCGGCCGCACCGTATTCGTCGCCGCGCCCTTCACCGGTATGGTGGGCCCCGACAACGTCATCGGTGACGGTCCGTTCAAATCAGAGCTGATGACGATCATTGACTTCCTCCGCCAGAACCGTTACCGGGTGATAAGTGCTCACCTTCGCGAGCACTGGGGACAGAACCTTTACCCGCCTGCCCAGGCCCTTGAAGCGGACATTACTGGGATCTCGGAGTCCGATGTCGTCCTCGCCCTAACCGGCGACGTTCCTTCGCCGGGGGTCCAGCTTGAGGTCGGGGCGGCCCTTGCGATGAGCAAGCCCATCGTGGAGATCTACCTACCCGAGGCGGCCAGAAAGTCTTACCTGAACTCGGCGTTCAGGGACGAGGAGTTCAGCCGGAAGAGGGAGACGAGGACGATCGAGTTCCGCGAGCCGCGTCAGCCGTGCGACGAACTCGAATCGATCCTCCGGCAGCTGATATCCGATCGGGACTTTGGCGTATAAGCTCGGCCTGCTCAGTCCGGCCCGCGCCTCCAGCCTGGTCAGCGGGCCTCAGCTGATCCGGTCGGCCAGGTAGTTGACCTTGAAGAGCAGGTCGGCGAACTCCGGGTCCACGGTCTCGATCTCCTTGGCCGCGTAGATGCTGAGGGTCAGGCTGTCGACCTTCTCCGGCGTCGGTGACTGCCCGAACGACAGCGTCTCGTGCAGGTACTCAAGCTGACGCTGGACCGAGACATCGACCCAGAAGTCGGGAGCGGATCTCAGCCTCTGCCTGACCAGGTCAAGGCCCTGGATGACGAGCTGGAACAGCTCCTTCTGCTGGGGCGTGCGGCTGGCCGGCCCGGCTCGCAGTCCGGTAGCGGGCCTGGAACCCAGTACAATGATCATTTGTAGTTGATCATTGCCCGTCCGAACGGATGAAAAGCTGGCCCAGCTCGCCGTCTTATCATTCGTCGGGACGGTTTTCGGGCCAGGAATGTCCTTAATGCGAAGGTCGTAGCCGCCCGAACGGATGAAAAGTGCAGCCGGCCCGGCGGCTTTGCACCCGGCCCGGCGCGGCGCGGGACCGGCAAGCCACGAAATGGCGGGGCGGATAGGCGGCTGGGTGGATCTGGACAATGGGGTGGCGCATCCGGCTCGGGTATATGATTACTGGCTGGGCGGGAAGGACAACTTCGCCGCCGATCGGGCAGCGGCGAAGGCAGCGATAGTCGCCTTTCCTGGAGTGCTGGCCAGTTAGGGAAGTCGGGTTGGGCTGGTCGGTCAGATGGTGTGGATGACCCAGACGTTGGGCTCCCAGTACGATCCGGTGTCGGCCTGCCGGTCGATGTGCAGCAGGTCGAGTCCGGCCGGGAACACGTAGTCCCCGGTCTCGGGGAACTCCATCGAGGTCCACGACTCCCAGTCCGCGACCGAGCCGGTGATCCGCAGCGACTCAGGTATCGCCGGGCCTAGCCGCGCGCCCAGGCGCAGGTGCACCCGCAGCCACGGGTCGAACGCCGAGCCGTCGGCGCGGGTCCAGCGGGAGTAGCGCTCGATCGGGATGGTCGGGTAGCGCTCCTTCAGGTTCGGGCGCACCGGCGCGATCAGGTGCGGCAGCCCGGCCTGCCGAGCCAGTCCGGCCATGCCTTCGAGGATGACCCCGGAGAGCCGGCGGTTCCGGTGGCGAGACGGGATCTTGGCCGCGAGCGCGCACAGCGCGGTCGGGGTGCCGCCCGCCTCGGCCAGCGCGAAGCCGCCCGCGATCGTTGCGTCGATGCCCGGCCCGAGCCCGGTGTCGATGCCGTCCCAGCTCACCGGGATTGTGTTCCCCTCGCACAGCACCAGCTGCTCGTCGGTGTCGTAGAGCGCGAACTGCCAGGCGGCGAACTCGTCGTACAGCCGCTCCCAGTAGGCGTTCACCCGGTCACCGTGCAAGTTGTACTCGGGCCAGACCTCGGCGGTCAGGCCAGCGAGGCCGTCCCATAGGCCTGGCTGCTCGCTGTACCGCACGACCGTGATCGCCACCGGGCCAGTGTGTCAGCAGGCGTCGTACGCTGAAAACATGAATACGTACGCGGACGCGACGAGACTCGTAGAGCGATCGGCGGCGGCCTACGCCGCCGGGGTGCCTGAGCACCCGGCCGACGACGGGTTCTTCGGCCCGGCGAGCGTGACCTGGCGGGCGGCCGGTGACCTGTCATCGCCGATCGGCGGCTTGCGGGCGCTGATGATCCAGGCGCTGCATCCCCTGGCCATGGCCGGGGTCGACCAGCACAGCGACTGGCGGGATGACCCGGTCGGCCGGCTCGCCGCGACCTCGGGCTACCTGGCGACGGTCAGCTTCGGCGAGAAGGCGGCCGCCGAGAAGGTCGCGAGCCGGGTCAGGCGCGTCCACGAGCGGGTCACCGGCACCGACGACGTCACCGGCAAGCCCTACGCGGCCAGTGATCCGGCCCTGCTGCTGTGGGTGCACGCCGCCCTGGTCGACTCGACGCTGGCGGCCCGGGCACTGTTCGGTACCGCCCTGCCCGCCGCCGACGCCGACCGGTACGTGGCCGAGATGGTCGTGGCGGCCGAGCTAGTCGGCGTACCGCGCCACCAGGTGCCGTCCACGGTCGGCGAGCTGGATGCCTACATCGAGTCGGTGCGGCCCGAGCTGGCGTGCACTCCGGTCGCTCGGGAGTCGATGGCCTACCTGCTCGACCCGCCAGGCCTGGACGAGGACATCGCCGAGATCTGGCAGGACATCGCCGACGGCACGATCGCCTCGCTGCCCGACTGGGCCGCTGGGCTGTACGGCTACGAGCGCGAGCCGCTGACGGAGGCCCGCCGGACCGAGATCACCCAGGCGCTCGGCGTGCTCGACGCCGTCTACCTAGGCGAGCCTGGCGTGCTCGAGGCCAGGCAGCGGCTCACGGCCAGGGTCAGGGCAGCAGCCCGGAGTAGCTCTGCGTCCCGTACTGCGAGCCAGGCGCGCTGACCGTCATGTCCGCGTAGCCCTGCAGGCCGGCGCTGCCGTAGGAGGTCAGGTCGGACAGCGTGACCGTGGCCTCATAGGGCGTGAACTTGCCCTGGGCGCAGTTCGGCTCGCAGTTGTCCAGCTTGAGCGTGCCAGAGCCGGTGGCGCCGCTGCCGCCCCAGCCGGTCCAGGTCAGCCCGCTGATGTAGGCCGAGCCGTCACCGGACACGATGATCTGGGATGGCTCGGTCCGCATCTCGCCGTTGCAGCCGACCGACGGGGTGGTGCAGACCGTGAAGTCGGTCAGCGGTGCCGTGCTGGCGGGCGCGGAGGTCGGCACGGCCGAGGGGGTGCTCACCGGGGTGCTGGCCTGCGTCGCCGAAGGGGTGGCCGTCACGGTCACCGTCGTCTGCGCGACGGGCGTGCTCGCGCTCGAGTTGTCCTTCAGCTTGATCACGATCACCAGGCCGGCCAGCGCCAGGATGATCGCGCACGCGACCACGACCAAGGGCACGTTATTGCGGTTCATGCGGGTTCCCTCCCCATTCCAGGCGTCAACTTTTAGCACCCCAAACCGCCGGTTGCGCAGATTTCCGGCAAAGCCCCGTCGGCGGCTCCCCGAGCCGGGTACGTACGCTGACCACATGAGGGGAAAGCTGATCGCCGGCGCCACGCTCGCGGCCGGGCTCGGGGTGGTCGCCGGGTTCGCGGCCCGCAGGCAGCTGGCACCCCGTAGCCAGCTAGCACCGCGCAGCCAGCGAGCACAGGCCGGGCGGAACCTGCGCCTGGAGCGCGGTCTGGCCGCCGTCCACCTGGTCGCCAGGGGCGGGGCCAGGTACGCGGGCAGCGCGCCGAGGCTGTTCGCAGCCGCGGGGGAGGCGAGGCAGCAGCTCCGCCAGGACCTGGCCCTCGAGACCGCGCAGGACGTCGCCCAGACGCTCGGGGCGATGAAGGGCGTGCTGATGAAGATCGGCCAGATGGCCAGCTACCTCGACGAAGGGCTGTCCCCGGCGGTGCGCCGCACCCTGGCCAGGCTCCAGGACAGCGTGCCCCCGATGAGCGCGGAGCTGGCCGCCGAGGTCGTCGAGGCCGAGCTGGGGCAGCCGCCTGACCGCGCGTTCGCGCAGTGGGATCCGGAGCCGATCGCGGCCGCCTCGATCGGCCAGGTGCATCGCGCGATCACCCACGACGGCCGCGCGGTCGCGGTCAAGGTGCAGTACCCCGGCATCGCCGAGGCGATCGCGGCTGACCTGGACAACGTCGCGCTGCTGCGCCGGATGCTGAAGATCACCGCGCCCGCCCAGGACGTCGACGCGCTGCTGGCCGAGCTGAAGGACCGGGTGCTCGAGGAGCTCGACTACCGGCGCGAGGCCGAGAACCAGGCCTTGTTCGCCGAGTACTACCACGGCCACCCGACGATCATCGTGCCGCGGGTCATCAGCGAGCTGTCCACCCGGCGGGTGGTCACCAGCGAGCTTGCGGTCGGCGAGCGGTTCGCCGACATCGAGCAGTGGCCGCAGCACGAGCGGGACCAGGCCGGCGAGACGATCTACCGGTTCGTCTTCCGCAGCCTGTACGACCTGCACGCCTTCAACGGCGACCCGCATCCTGGCAACTACCTGTTTCACGGCGGCGGCCGGGTCACGTTCCTTGACTTCGGGCTGGTGAAGCACTTCACCGAGGCTGAGCTTGACCCGCTGATGAACATGGTGCGGAGTCTCGCCGTCAGGAATGACCCTGAGGAGTTCCGCCGCTACATGGAGATCGCCGGGTTCCTCATACCAGGCGCGCCGCTTTCGACCGAGCAGGTCGTCGACCACCTGGCGGTCTTCTACGAGCTGATCAGGGTCGACGAGCGCAGGACGGTCACTCCTGCCTACGCATCGGCGGTAGTGCGCCGCTTCTTCGACGTGCGCAGTCCGGTGGCCGAGTACGTGAGCATCCCGCGCTCTTACGTGATCTTGCAGCGGATCAACCTCGGCCTGTTCGCCGTGCTCGGCGAGATCGCCGCGACCGGGAACTGGCGGGCGGTCGCTGAGGAGATCTGGCCGTTCATGCAGGGCCCGCCGTCCACGCCGATCGGCGAGGCCGAACAGGAATGGCGCCAAGCCAGGCGAGCCAGGGAGGCAGCCCGATGACAGCTGACCCGTCGAGCCCAGAAGCGCTCGCCGCTCTCCTTGACCAGCCCGAGCCCGATCGCCCCGCCCTGATCACGGGCGAGGACGGCTCCGTGGTGAGCTACGGTCAGCTAGCCAGCCGGGTCGACGCGCTCGCCGGGCGGCTGGCCGCCGCCGGGGTGGAGCGGGGCGACCGGGTCGCGCTCAGCCTGCCGAACGGGCCCGAATTCGTGCAGGTGCTGCTCGCGATCACCGCGCTCGGGGCGGCGGCCGCGCCGCTCAACCCGGCGTACACCGATAGCGAATTGACCTTCTACCTGACCGACATCGGGCCGAGGTTCTTCCTGCTGCCGGCGAGCCGGCCGGCGGCGGCGGTCAGCGCGGCCGGGGCCTGCTCGATCGCCGTGCTGACGGTCGAGCCATCCGGCGATGGGCCTCCCGGTCTTTTTGCTGCCCAAGAAGTTGAATCCGCGACCAGCTACCCGGCTGGGCAGCCTGACGATGTCGCCGTCGTCCTGCACACGAGCGGTACGACGAGCCGGCCGAAGCAGGTGCCGCTGCTCCAGCGCAACTTGATGGCCTCGGCGCGGACCATCGCCGCGCACTACCGGCTCGGGCCCGATGACGTGTCGTTCTGCGCCATGCCCTTGTTCCACGTGCACGGGCTGGTCGCGTCCGCGCTGGCGGCGCTCGGCGCGGGCGGGTCGGTGATCGTGCCGCGCCGCCTCACCGCCCAGCGGTTCTGGCGGCAGGCGCGCGAGCACGGGGCGACCTGGCTGTCGGCCGGGCCGACGCTGCACCAGATGATCCTCGACGCGGCCGATGCCGACGGGGCGCCGGCGAGCTTGCGGTTCGCGCGCTCGTGCAGTTCGGCGCTGGCGCCGGCCTTGCTCGAGCGGGCCGAGGCGGCATACGGCGTGCCGATGCTCGAGGCGTACGGAATGACAGAAGCGAGCCATCAAATGGCCTCGAACCCGCTGCCGCCGGGGGCGCGGGTTCCCGGTTCGGTCGGAGTGCCGACCGGAACGCGGATCGCCATCGCGGACCGGGCCGGGGCGCTGCTCGGCGAGGGCGCGGCCGGGGAGGTCGTGATCAGGGGCCCGGGGGTGATGGCGGGCTACGCCGGGAGTCAGGCCGCGACCGCCGCAGGGGGTTCTGGGGGGTCGTCCCCCCTGGCCAGCACCGAGGCGTTCTACGGCGACTGGTTCCGCACCGGCGACCTCGGGGTGCTGCGGGATGGCTACCTGTACCTGGAGGGGCGGCTGAAGGAGATGATCCTGCGGGGCGGGGAGAACATTTCCCCGGCCGAGGTCGAGCAGGTACTGCTCGCCCATCCGGCCGTGAAGGACGCGGTCTGCTTCGGGGTCGCCGACGAGAAGTACGGCGAGCTCGTCGGCGCGGCGGTCACGCTGCGAGGCGAGGCGACCACGGCGGAACTGGTGAGCCACTGCCGCGAGCGCCTCGCGGCGTTCAAGGTCCCGGCCCGCATTGCCGTGCTCGACGAGATCCCGCGCACCGCGACCGGGAAGGTGCAGCGCCGCCGGGTCGGGGAGTTCGTGGCTGGACGGGAGGGTTAGCCGTGCGCTTCGTCGTGCTCGGGGCCGGGGCGATCGGGGCGTACGTCGGCGCCGCGCTCGCGCGCGGCGGCGCGGACGTGACGCTGATCGCGCGAGGCGCGCACGGGGCGGCGATGGCCTCGGACGGGGTGCTCGTGGTCTCGCCGCGCGGCGACTTCGAGGCGCACCCGCCGGTCACCGACGACCTCGGCGTGGTCGCGGGGGCTGACGTGGTGTTCGTCGGGCTGAAGGCCTACAGCCTGCCCGAGATCGCGCCGAGGCTCGGGCCGTTGCTGGCGCCTGGCGCGGCGGTGATCTGGGCGCAGAACGGCATCCCTTGGTGGTACCGGCCGGACCTGCGCAGCGTGGACCCCGGCGGGGTGATCGCCGCGTCCATCCCGGCCGAGCACAACGTCGGCTGCGTGGTGTACTGCTCGACCGAGATCGTCGAGCCTGGCGTGATCCGGCACATCGAGGGCACCAGGTTCACGATCGGGGAGCCGGACGGGACGAAGAGCGAGCGGTGCGCGGCGATCTCGGCCGCGTTCGCGGCAGGCGGGCTGAAGGCGCCGGTCGAGTCGCGGCTGGCCGACCAGATCTGGCTGAAGCTCACCGGCAACGTCGCGTTCAACCCGGTCACTGCGCTGACCAGGGCGACCCTCGGCCAACTGGGCGAGGTGCCTGAGATGGTCGACCTGCTCCGGGCGATCTTCGGCGAGTGCGCCCAGGTCGCCGACCGGCTCGGGGCCAGGTTCCCCGTCTCGCTCGACCGGCGGCTCGAGGCCGGGCTCGCCGTCGGCGATCACAAGACCTCGATGCTGGCTGACCTGGAGGCCGGCAAGCGCCTTGAGGTCGGCTGCCTGACCGGCGCGGTCGTGGAACTTGCCGCTCGGTACGGCATCGACGTCCCGCATGTCGCCGCCATCCACGCCTGCGTGACTCTCCTCGACCGCCTGAGGTGACATACGCGGTGTATGTCAGGTTGATATAACGATATGGCATTCAGGGGTTGACGGTGCTGTTTCGGGTGTTGTAATCGTTTAACTTGCAATCGATTAACCAACCCGTGGAGTTCGGATAACCGCAGCTTGACCGGTGCGCGCATCCGAGTTGCCGCGCGTCCGAAAGGGCCCCTACATGCCGCGATCCGTGCCCCGGACCAGCTGGAACAGCTGGAGGAGCCGGTGAGCGAGCGGGTCACGATGAAGGACGTGGCGGCCGTGCTCGGCGTCTCGACGGCCACGGTGAGCCGGGCGCTGAAGAACGACCCGGCGATCAGCCTGGCGACCAGGCGGGCCGTGGCCGAGGTCGCGCAGCAGGTGCAGTACCGGCCGCACGCCGCGGCCCGGCGGTTGCGGACCAAGTCAACCTCGCTCATCGGCGTCGTCGTGCAGAGCGTCGGCGACGGCTACATCGGCGAGGTCGTGCTCGGGATACAGGGGCGGGCACGCGAGCTTGGCTACCAGCCGCTGTTCTTCGCCGCCGAGGGACGGTCTGACCTGGAGTCGGCCGCGCTCGACGTGTTCTTGTCCGAGCAGGTGACCGAGCTGATCGCGGTGTCGCCGAACGGCAAGCCCGAACTCCTGCAGCAAGCGGTCGCCGAGGGCATGCACGTCGCGGTCATCAACGCCGACGAGACCGTTCCCGCGCTGCTGTTCGGCCGGGTATCGCACGGGGCCGCCGCCCAGGACGCGACCAAGTTCGGGGTCAGGGAGCCGGGGGCCGAGCCGAAGATCAAGCACATCGCGTTCGCTGACATCGCGGCCGGCCGGCTCGCGGTCGAGCACCTGGTCGGCCTTGGTCACCGGAGCTTCGTGCACCTGCGCGGCCCCGACGTCCGGTCAAGCCTGCTGCGGCTGATCGGCTACCGGCAGGCGCTGACGCAGGCAGGCCTGTGGCCGCAGCCGGTGATCGAGGCGCGCTCGCCGGACCTGGAAAACCGGGAGGCCGCAGTCGCGGCCTTCCTGGCCGGCGCCAGACCGCCGGTCGCGATGGTCGCCTACGACGACATGTCGGCCGTGGCCGCGCTGCACGCCGCCCACCGGGCCGGCTGGCGGGTGCCCGATGACCTATCGGTCGTCGGCACCGATGACATCCAGTTCGCCGCCTACACCAACCCCGGCCTGACCACCGTGGCCCAGCCCAAGCAAGAGCTCGGCGCGCTCGCGGTCGACGCCGTGCTGGCGCGAGCCGGCGAGGCGGGGCCGAGCGTGCTCGACGGCCAGCTCGTCATCAGGGAGTCGACGGCGCCGGCCCGGCCGGCGCCTGCGACGGCGCCGGCGGACGGAGGCATGCGATGACCACCGACATGCAGGCCATCGACCTGCAGCCCAGCGGCCCGGCCGCCCGCCCGGCTGGCCTCCGGGCCACCGCGTGGCGGCGACTCCGCCGCGACCCGGTGTCGATGTTCGCGCTCAGCCTGCTCATCCTGCTCGTGCTCGCGGCCGTGATCGGCGGCCCGCTGGCCGCGCACCTGACCGGACACGGCCCGAACCAGCAGTTCCCGAGCGCGCTCGCGAACAACGGCCAGCCAATCGGCGTCATGCAGCGGACCTACGAGGCCAACGGCACCACCCACGACCCGCACGGCAGCCTGTTCATACTCGGCGCCGACCAGCTCGGCCGCGACACCCTGGTCCGCGTCCTGTACGGGGCCAGGATCTCGCTGCTGGTCGCCACCAGCGCGACCGTGCTCGCGCTGATCATCGGGATCTCGCTCGGCCTGCTGGCCGGCTACCTGGGCGGCTGGGTCGACAGCGTGGTCAACCGGATGACCGAGACCGCCATGGCGTTCCCCAACCTGCTGCTCGCGGTCGGCCTCGCCGTCGTCGTCGGCCCTGGCCTGCTCAACGTGGTGATCATCATCGCGCTGTTCACCTGGTACTACCCGGCTCGGATCGTGCGGGGCGCGACGAAGTCGACCAAGCAGATGACGTTCGTGGCCGCCGCCAAGACGGTCGGGGCCAGGCCCAGGCGCATCCTGCTCGTGCACCTGCTGCCGCAGGTCTGGGGCCCGCTCCTGGTCTACGGCACCTCGATCATCGCCAACAACATCATCTTCGAGGCCGGCCTGTCCTACCTCGGCGTCGGCGTCCCGCCGCCGACCGCGAGCTGGGGCCAGATGCTCTCGGACGCGGTCACCTCAGGCTTCTACCAGGCCGACCTGACCCTGGCGCTCGTGCCCGGCCTGGCGCTGGTGATCACGATGCTCTCGTTCAACCTGCTCGGCGACGGCATCAGGGACGCGCTCGACCCGAAGGCGGGCCGATGAGGCGAATCGTCATCAACCGCCTGTTCGGCGCCGTCATCCAGGTGCTGATCGTGACGCTGCTGGCCTGGCTGCTGTTCTACGTGATCGCCAAGTTCACCGGCGCCTCCCCGGCCCAGCGGATCGCCGGCAAGGAGGCGTCGCCGCAGCAGATCGCGCTCGTCGCCAGGGAACTGGGCCTGAACAAGCCGTACTGGCAGCAGTACGTGATCTTCATGGACCACCTGATCCACGGCAACTTCGGCTTCTCCTACGTGCAGATGCGGCCGGTATCGCAGATCCTCTGGCCGGCCACGCGGGCGACGGCCTCCCTGGTCGGCGGCGCGGCCGTCATCTGGCTGCTGGTCGCGGCTCCCATCGGCGGCTACGGCGGGCTGCGGCCGCGCAGCATCGGCGACATCACCGGGCGCGTGCTCGCGATCCTTGGCATGTCGATTCCGGTGTTCTGGCTCGCGCCGCTGGTGTCCTACATCTTCGGCTACCAGCCAACCCAGGGCGAGTTCCTCGGCCTGCACTTCCTGCCGGTCGGCACCTCGGTCTTCCCGATCCAGGGCTACGTCGACTTCGGCCAGAACCCGATCCAGTGGGCCTACCACCTCATCCTGCCCTGGATCACGCTCGCGGTCGGGTTCGCCGCCGTCTACATCAGGTTCATCAGGACGATGACCGCCGAGCAGCTCGGCGAGGACTACGCGCGCACCGCGCGGGCCAAGGGCGCCTCGACCCCGCGCGTGCTGATCACCCACGTCGGCCGCAACATCGCCCCCACGGTCACCGTGCTGCTCGGCGCTGACATCGCGACCGCGCTGACCGGGGTGTTCTTCGTCGAGACCGTCTTCGGCATTCCCGGACTCGGCTACACCGGCCTGTCGGCGATCGAGAACCTCGACTACCCCGTGATCACCGCGGTGATCATCGTGGCCGCGATCATCGCGGTCCTGGCCAACACCGTCGTGGACCTGCTGCACGGGGTTCTCGATCCGCGCCTGCGGCGGGCGAGCGGCGTCTAGCGATGGCGATTGGAAAAACGAAAAAGTGAATAAATCGGGAGTGTCAAGATTGGAGCAGTTATGGCAAGGAAGCACGTCGCGTTCGCGGTCACCGCCGTGGCAGCGCTCGCGCTCACCGCGTGTTCATCGAACAGCAGCAGTTCTACCAGCAGCAGTTCAGCGGGTTCCGGGACGCCGAAGGCGGGCGCCGCCGTCGGCACGCTGACCGGGGCGATGGCCTCGGGCGGGATCGACACCCTGGACCCCAACCGGTGGTACTTCGCCGTCACCTGGGGCCTGGAGAACGCCCTGTGCACCACGCTCGTCCGGTACGCCGATACTGAGGCCGTCAAGATCGTGCCGGGCATCGCGAACCTGCCGGTCGTGACCGACCATGGCCTCGACTGGACCTACACGCTGCGGCCGGGCGCGCGATTCTCCGACGGCCAGGCGATCACCCCGGCCGACATCAAGTACACCTACATGCGCGTGATGAACCCCGCGATCGACACCGGTACCGGGGATTACTTCGAGAACGTGATCGGCGCGCCCGCCTACCTGCTGGGCAAATCGAAGACGATTGCCGGCATTACCACGACCGCGGACTCGATCAGCTTCCACCTGAGCTCGCCCGACGGCGCGTTCCTGTATAAGTCGGCGCTCCCGACGACCTGCCCGGTCCCGGTCGGCACCCCGATGAAGCCGATCGTGAACGGCTCGCTGGAAGAGAAGTACGCCAGCGGCCCGTTCAAGATCTCGTCCTATGAGCCGTCCCGGCAGCTCGTGCTGGTCTTCAACAAGAACTACGACCAGTCGCTCGGCGCCCGCGGCCACGTCGCGAAGATCGTCTTCACGATCGGCGACGAGGCGACCGAGGCCACGCTACAGATCGAGGCGGGCCAGCTCGACTTCGACACCTCGAACCTGGCGACCGCCGACATCATCAAGATCAGCCAGAACAAGGCGCTGGCCAGCCAGGTGCACGTCTCGCCCGAGCAGGCGATTACCTACCTCTTCATGAACTACCAGGTGCCGCCGTTCAACAACGTGGACGTGCGCAAGGCGATCAACTACGCGATCAACCGCACCGCGATCCTGGCCCAGTGGGGCGGCCCGCTGGCCGGCACGGTCACCGACCAGATCATCCCGATCGGCATGCAGGCCTACAAGAAGTACTCGATCTACCCCAGCACCCCGGACCTGGCCATGGCCAAGAAGCTCATGAAGGAATCAGGCGTCAAGACGCCATTCACCACCCAGCTTCGGACCCAGAACGACGCGCCAGGGTTTATCGACATGGCCGAGGTGATCCAGTCCGACCTCAAGGCGATCGGCATCAACGTGCAGATCGTCGGCTCGCCGAACAGCGTCAACTACTCCTACATCTCCAACCCGAAGGCGCACGTCCCGATGGGCATCCAGCCGTGGGGCCTGGACTTCCCCGACCCCGAGGCCGTGATGAACGCCCAGGTCGACCCGGCCACGCCGGAACAGCCCGCCCAGATGTCGCGCTGGACGGATCCGAAGTTCATCTCGCTGTTCAACGACGATATCGGCCTGACCGGCACGGCCAGGCAGACCGCCTACGCGAGCCTGGACTACCAGGTCATGTCCCAGCAAGCGCCGATTGCCCCGATCTTCGACCCCCGGTGGTACGACTTCGTCTCCAAGCGGCTCGGCGGCTATGTCTTCAGCTACGGCTCCATCGACTACAACACGCTTTACATCAAGTAATGGGGGACAAAGAATGAGATTTCCTTCGAACCGTTCGAGTATGAAGGCGCTCGGCGCCGCCGGGCTGGTGACCGCGCTGTCGCTGGTGGCTGCCTGCTCTTCGGCCAGCAGCAGCGGCGGCAGCGGCGGTACCGGCGCGACCGGCGGCGGCCCGCCCAAGGCGGGAGTCGCCACCGGCACCCTGACCGGGGCGATGGCCTCGGGCGCGATCGACAGCATGGACCCGAACCGCTGGTACTTCGCGGTCACGTGGGGCCTGGCCAACGCGATGTGCACCACCCTGGTGCGCTACGCCGACAAGCCAGGCACGGCGGGCACTGACATCGTCCCCGGCACGGCGAGCCTGCCCGTCCTCAGCGACAACGGGCTCGTCTACACCTACACCATGCGGCCAGGCGCGAAGTTCTCTGACGGCCAGCCGATCACCACGGCCGACATCAAGTACACCTTCGAGCGACTCATGGCCCCGGCGGTGAACACCGGGACCGGCGTCTACTTCACCAACGTCCTGGGCGCCGCGGCTTACATGGCCGGCAAGGCCAAGTCGATCCCCGGCATCGTCACCACCGCCACCACGATCAGCTTCCACCTGTCGGCACCCGACGGCGCGTTCATCTACAAGACCGCGCTGCCGACGACCTGCCCAGTGCCGGTCGGAACCCCGATGAAGCCGATCGAGAACGGCTCGCTGGAGGAGAAGTACGCCAGCGGCCCGTTCAAGCTGCAGTCCTATGAGCCGGCCAGGCAGATCGTGATGGTCTTCAACAAGAACTACGACCAGGCCCTCGGCGAGCGCGGTCACGTCGCCAAGATCGTCTTCACGATCGGCGACGAGTCCACCCAGGCGACCGAGCAGATCATGGCCGGCCAGCTTGACTTCGACACCTCGAACCTGGCCACCGCCGACATCATCAAGATCAGCGAGAACAAGGCCCTGGCCAGCCAGGTGCACGACTCGCCGCGCCCGTCGCTGACCTACATCTTCCTGAACAACCAGGTACCGCCGCTGAATAACGTCGACGTCCGCAAGGCGATCAACTACGCGGTCAACCGCACCGCGATCGAGGCCCAGTGGGGCGGCCCGCTGGCCGGCGCCGTTAGCGACCAGATCATCCCGGCCGGGCAGACGGACTACAAGCCGTACACGATCTACCCGAACACCCCGAACCTGGCCATGGCCAAGAAGCTGATGAAGTCCTCCGGCGTCAAGACCCCGGTCACCCTGGTGCTGCGGTGCCAGAACGACGCGCCCGGCTTCATCAACATGGCCGAGGTCATCCAGGCGAACCTGAAGGCGATCGGCATCAACGTCAAGATCGTCGGCTCGCCGAACAGCGTCAACTCGTCCTACATCGTCAACTGGAAGGCGCACGTCCCGATGGGCATAGAGCCGTGGTCGCTCGACTTCCCCGACGGCGAGGCCATCATCAACACAGGGCTAGACCCTGCTACTCCCGACGCGCTGGCCAACATGGCCAGGTTCAGCACCGCGTCGTTCATCGCGCCCTTCAACAAGGCCCAGACGCTGACCGGGGCCGCCCGCGTGACGGCTTACGAGGCGCTGGACCAGCAGATCATGTCCGAGCAGGCGCCGTACGCCCCGCTGTTCAACCCCAAGTGGTACGACTTCGTGTCCAAGCGACTTGGCGGGTATGTCTACAGCGAGGCCATGGACGCCATCAACTACAACACCCTTTACGTCAAGTAATTATGCAAATTAACCGCAGCAGTGGTGGCGGCGCGGCACCAGCCGCGCCGCCACTCCGGCCAGCCGCGTTGCTCGAGATCGACGGGCTGGAGATCTCGATCCCGACCGAGAGCGGTCCGGTCCAGGCGGTGCGTGGCATCAGCCTCGCGATCGAGCGGGGTGAGACTCTCGGCGTCGTGGGCGAGTCGGGCTCGGGCAAGACCATGCTCGCGTTGTCGATCCTCGGCCTGCTGCCGAGGTCGGCCCAGGTGACCGGCTCGATCAAGCTGGACGGCACCGAGCTGCCCCGTGGTACCGAGCGGCACAGCGGGGCTGAGTGGCGCCGGGTACGCGGGGACCGGGTCGCGATGGTGTTCCAGGATCCGATGACCGCGCTCAACCCGATGTACACGATCGGCTGGCAGGTCGCCGAGTGCATCAGGCTGCACCGCAAGGCCGACAAGAAGGCAGCCTGGGAGCGGGCCGTCGGCCTGCTGGCCGAGGTCGGGCTGCCCGAGCCCGCCGCGCTCGCCCAGCGGTACCCGCACGAGCTGTCCGGCGGCATGCGGCAGCGGGTCGTGATCGCGATGGCGATCGCGAACGAGCCCGAGCTGCTGATCGCCGACGAGCCGACGACCGCGCTCGACGTGACCGTGCAGGCCCAGATCCTGGACATGCTGGCCACCGTCAGGGAGCGCACCGGGGCGTCGATGATCCTGATCAGCCACGACCTCGGCGTGGTCGCCGGGGTGGCCGACCGGGTCATGGTGATGTACGCCGGCAAGGCGGTCGAGGTCGGCCAGGTCGACGACGTGTTCGCCCATCCCGCGATGCCGTACACGGCCGGCTTGCTGGCGTCGCTGCCGTCGCTGGAGGAGCGGACCGACCGGCTGTCGTTCATCAAGGGCATCCCGCCGTCGGGCATCGGTTACGGGCCTGGCTGCGCGTTCGCGCCGAGGTGCCCGCTGGCGGCCGAGCCGTGCGCCGCCGAGCCGGCGCTGGTCGGCGTCGGCTCGGCCCACGTGGCGGCCTGCCATTTCGCCGGCACGCCGGCCGTGGTCAAGGTCAGCGAAGCCGAGCCGGGCGAGCCGCAAGGCGCGCCCGGCTCGGCCTACGAGGACTCCGATGGCGAGGTCGTCGTCGCGGTCAGGAACCTGCGGAAGGACTTCAAGGTCCGCGGCAGCGGCTTCCGCTCGTTCGCCACGATCCAGGCGGTCTCCGGGGTCGACCTCGATCTTCGGGCCGGCCGCTGCCTCGCCCTCGTCGGCGAGTCAGGCTGCGGCAAGTCCACGCTGGCCCGGTTGCTGGTCCGGCTGGAGGAGCCGACCTCGGGCAGCGTCAAGCTGCGGGGCACCGAGCTGGTCGGCCTGCCTGAGGGCGAGCTGCGGGCCGTCCGGCGGCAGATCCAGATGGTGTTCCAGGATCCCTACTCGTCGCTGAACCCGCGCCTGTCGGTCGGCGAGATCGTGGGCGAGCCGCTGCTCGTGCACAAGGTCGCCCACCGCGGCGAGCGGGTCACCGAGCTACTGACTAGTGTCGGGCTCGACCCGGGGGCCGGGGTGCGGTTCCCCGGCGAGTTCTCTGGCGGGCAGCGGCAGCGGATCGGCATCGCCCGCGCGCTCGCGCTGAACCCGCAGACGATCATCCTGGACGAGCCGGTCTCCGCCCTCGACGTGTCCATCCAGGCGAGCGTGCTCAACTTGCTCCGCGAGCTGCAGCGCGAATACAACATGGCCTACCTGTTCATCGCGCACGACCTGGCCGTGGTCCGGCAGGTCGCCGACGACGTCGCGGTGATGTACCTCGGCAAGATCGTCGAGCAGGGCCCGGCCGACGAGGTGTACCGGCGGCCCTTCCATCCCTACACGACCGCGCTGATGTCGGCGGTCCCGATCCCTGACCCGCCGGCCGAGCGCAGCCGCCAGCGCATCCTGCTGTCCGGTGAGGTGCCGAGCCCGGCCAACCCGCCGTCCGGCTGCCGGTTCCGCACCCGCTGCTGGAAGGCAACCGACCGCTGCGCGACCGAGGTCCCGTTGCTGACCGGCGTCGACAAGCACGCCGTCGCCTGCCACTACCCGGAGAACTCATGACCCGCAGTTACGCCTGGCCGCTCACGGTCGGACCAGGGGTGAACCTGAACCTGCACGTCTCCACCGAGCATCCCCGGTTCGGCGTTCGGTTGTTCCGCTACGGCGCGACGATCACGCCGGTGCCGGGACCGGCTACGATCTACGACGGCTACGACCTGCCCTTGGGCCGTCCCGACGAAGCGTGGGGCTGGCCGCGCTACGTGATCCCGCTCGACGCGGCGCTGGACGACGGCGTCTACCTGGCGGTGCCAGTACCCGTGACGGCGGATGGCGAGATCGGGCCGGTCACGGCCGGCCCAGAAGTAGCTATCCGTCGCGACGCATCTTTGCTGATCGTAAAAAGGAAGCCGACCCGCCCCATCCTGGTGAAGCTTCCGACCGCGACCTACGCCGCCTACAACCAGCTTGGCGGAGCCAGCACGTACGCGGCCGCGTTCTGGGTGCGGGACTGGGCCGCGCAAGGCTATGTCGCCAGCCTGCAGCGGCCTGGCAACGGGGGAGTCGGCGGGCGGGTCATGGAGGGCGACGCGCCCGACCCGTACGCGCGGGCGTCGCGCCGGCAGGTGTTCGCCCACTGGGACGCGCCGTTCGTTGCCTGGCTGGAGGGGCACGGCTACGACGTCAGCTACTGCACGGACTTCGACCTGCACTTCGACGAGGGGCTGCTTGACGGGGTCGGCCTTGACGGGCCAAAGCTGCTGTTGTCGGCTGGTCATGACGAGTACTGGAGCGAGCGGATGCGCCAGCGAGTACTCGAGTTCGTGGACGCCGGAGGCAGCATGTGCTTCTTCGCCGGCGACGTGGCCTGCTTCCAGATCGAGTACTCGGCGGCCGGGGACCGGCTGTTCACCCCGAAGATGGCGGGCGAGTCGCCCGAGGTCGCGTCCCGGCTGACCGGGGCGCTGTGGCACGTGCATGACCCGCAGGACTGGCTGACGCTCAACAGCGGGGCGTTCGGCGGCGGCTGGTGGGACGGGCGGCGGTCGATCGAGGCGTACCAGCCGGTCGTGGCCGACCACTGGATCTTCGACGGGGTCGACGTTCCCCCCGATGGGATCAGCGGCGGGCCTGACACCCCGGTCATCGGGTACGAGACCGACGGAGTCCGGCTCAAGCGAGCGTCAGACCCGCCCGTGCTGAGCGAGCACCGCAAGGGCGCCAGTGGCGGCCGGACGCTGCTCGCGGTCGGGAAGCTGTCGGCGGGCTGGGTGGCCGGCTACGAGCAGGCAAACGCCGCGATCGTGATCAGGACCGCGCAGTCAGGCGGCATGACGTTCTCGGTCGGCACCACCGACTGGCCGCTCGGGCTGGCCGACCCGGCCGTCAGTCAGGTCACTGCGAACGTGATCGACCGGCTGAGCTGCTGCCCGCTCCGGATCAGGGGCCCGGTCTGCGGCCAGGGCGAGTACATCGGCGAAGGCGAGATGGTCGGCGCGGGCCAGCAAGCGAGCTGGTACGTCGACGGCGCGCAGCTCGCGGACTTGTCGGACCTGAGCTGGAAGGTCACCGGGGGCGCGGCGGCGCCGGGCAGCTCGCCGGCCCACATCACCACGACCTGCGCTGACGGCGACGCTTACCTGACCGTCACCGCGACCGCGACCGACGCGCAGGGCCGTGCGTACTTCGGCAGCCGCACCGTCCGGGTCGCGGGCGCCGAGGAGTACCTGCGCCGCCGGATCATCAGGGCGCTCGACGCGCTCGCGTTCCCCGACGAGCAGGGCGGGGCCCTGGTCGACCAGGGTGAGTCCGAGTCCGAGCTGGCCGACCGGGTGATCCCGGTGCGGCTCGGCTGGATCAAGGAGTACGCCGGCAAGCTGACCGCCCTGGTCGCCGAGCTTGAGGACCGCTGGACCGGGACCGGCCGGATGGCCGACGCCTCGCTGCGTCCCGACGAGAAGTAGCCCCGACAAAAGTGAATAAGGAGAGAGCGTGACGTTCCGCATTGGAGTGATCGGCGCCGGGCGCATGGGCCGGACGCACATCAAGGCGCTGGGCAGTTCGGAGCTGGTCGAGGTCGCCGGGGTGGTCGAGCCGTTCGCCGCGACCCGCGAGGCGGTCGCTGCCTCCGGTCTCCCGGCATTCGAGACGCTGGCGGAACTGCTGGCCGCGACCAGCATCGACGGGGCCCTGGTCGTGGTCCCGACCGATCAGCACGTCGCCGTGCTGGCGGAGGTGATGGCGGCGGACCTGCCGGTGATGTGCGAGAAGCCCTGCGGGCTGACCGCCGAGCAGGCGGCGCAGAACGCCGCCTTGGCGCAGCGGACCGGGCTGCCGCTCCAGGTCGCCTACTGGCGCCGGTTCGTGCCTGACCTGGTCGCGCTGCGGCACCGCCTCCTTGGCGGCGAGCTGGGCGAGATCCTGGCCGTGAACTGCTTCCAGTGGGACGAGGCGCCGCCGTCGGCGGCGTTCCGCACCAGCAGCGGCGGCATCTACGCCGACATGGGCGTGCACGAGTTCGACCAGATCCGGTGGCTGACCGGGCAGGACTTCTCGGTCGTGCACGCCGCGAAGTCGGTGCCCGGCACGGTCGACGGCGACCCCGAGTGCGCTCAGCTCGCCTGCGAGCTGGACGGCGGCAGCACGGCGGTGGTCAGCCTCGGTCGCTGGCACCCGCCCGGTGACATGGTCAAGGTCGAGGTCTACGGCACCAAGGGCGCGGCCGGCTCGGTGTTCCTCGACCCGGCCGACGGCAACGTGGTCTTCCACGAGGCGTTGCGGCTGCAGGCCGAGGACTTCGCCTGCCTGGTGCGGACGGGAGAAGGTTCGGGTGCGCGGGCGGCGGACGCGGTCGCGGCATTGCAGGTCGCCGAAATGGCTGTGTCGCAAACTGCGAAGGAGCTTTAAGTGTTCAAGATTGGCAACGCCCCGGTCAGCTACGGCGCGTTCGAGGTCACGGTCGGCAAGCGCGAGGGCGTGCCCAGCGCGACCGAGGTACTCGACGCGGTCAAGGCCGCCGGCTACGAGGGCATCGACCTCGGCCCGGTCGGCTACCTGGGCCTCGGCCCCGACCTGAAGGCCGCCCTCGACTCGCGCGGCCTGCTGCTCTGCGGCGGCTACGTGGAGATCGACGTCGCCTCGGACTCGGCCGCCGCTCCTGGCTTCGCCGAGCTAGCCGCCGTCTGCGACCAGATCGACGCGGTCACGGGGGGTTCCGGGGGGTCGTTCCCCCGCGCTAGCACCGCCGACGGGGTCGACAAGCTGTTCCTGCCCCGGCCCACGGTCGCACTGATCGGCACACCGGACGACTCGCAGCGTTGGAACCTGATCGAGTCCGTGGTCACTCAAGTGGTCACGACCTGCGCCGCCCGCGGCTACCAGGCCGTGCTGCATAACGAGGTCGGCACCCAGTTCGCCACCCAAGATGACGTGACCCGCGTGCTCAGCTCGACCGACGCCGCCCTCTGCCTGGACACCGGTCACCTGGTCGCGGCCGGCGGCGACCCGGTCGCGATCCTGGACGCCTGGTGGGACCGGGTCACCCACGTGCACCTGAAGGACACCTCGTCGGCCGGCCCCTACACCGACGCGATGGCGCTCTGGGAGGGCGACGTGTTCTGCCCGCTCGGCGCGGGCGTGGGCCGGATCGACGAGATCCTGGCGGCGCTGCGGGTCGGCGACTACTTTGGCTGGCTCCTGGTCGAGCAGGACGTGCTGCCCGAGGGCCCCGAAGGCTACGCCAAGGCGGCGGCCGAGCAGGCCGAGAACCGGGTCTACTTGCGGGAGCGCGGCTGGTGACCTACGACGTGCTGACCATGGGGCGGGTCGGCGTCGACCTGTACCCGCTCCAGGCCGGACTCTCGCTGGCCGACGTCACGACGTTCGGCAAGTTCCTCGGCGGCAGCGCGACCAACGTGGCCGTCGCCGCGGCCAGGCACGGCCGCCGGTCCGCCGTGATCACCAGGACCGGCGACGACCCGTTCGGCCGGTTCGTGCACGCCGCGCTGACCGACCTCGGCGTCGACGACGCGTTCGTGAGCCCGGTGCCCGGCTTGCCGACCCCGGTGACGTTCTGCGAGATCTTCCCGCCGGACAACTTCCCGCTCTGGTTCTACCGCTTCCCGAAGGCGCCCGACCTGGAGATCTACCCATGGGAGCTGGACCTGGCGGCGATCGAGGGGGCCGGGGTGTTCTGGGCGACGGTGACCGGGCTGTCCCAGCAACCGAGCCGGGACGCGCACCACGCGGCCTGGGCGGCTCGCGGACGCCGCCCGCTGACGGTGCTCGACCTGGACTACCGCCCGATGTTCTGGGAGTCGCGGGAAGCGGCCCGCGAGCAGGTGGCGGCCGCGCTGCCCCAGGTGAGCGTCGCCGTCGGCAACCTAGACGAGACGCTGACCGCCGTGGGGGAGTCGGAGCCTGAGGCGGCGGCCAGGTCGCTGCTCGATCACGGAGTCGAACTGGCGGTAGTCAAGCAAGGCCCGGCCGGCGTCCTCGCGATGACCGCGACGCAGTCGGTCACCGTCCCGCCGACGCCAGTCAAGGTGCTGAACGGCCTCGGCGCCGGGGACGGCTTTGGCGGTGCGCTCTGCCACGGCTTGCTGGCAGGCTGGCCTTTGGGCCGGGTGGTCGCGTTCGCGAACGCGGCCGGCGCGATCGTGGCCTCCAGGCTGGAATGCTCGACCGCGATGCCGACGACCGACGAGGTCGAGGCCGTGCTCGCTGGTAAGGACGCGCTCGCTGGCGAGGAGCTGTCATGAACCTTCATCGGCCCCGAGGCTCACTGGCCTGCCGAAACTTCGAGGTCGACCTGTCCCAGGAACAGGCGGGCTGGGCCTGGACGTCGCTTCGGGTACTGCATCTCGGCCGGGGCGACTCGGAGGAGTTCGAGACCGGCCCCGACGAGCTGCTGGTCCTGCCGCTGTCCGGCTCCTGCGTGGTCGACTGCGCGGGCGCGGTCATCGAGCTAGCCGGCCGCCCCAGCGTCTTCGAGGGCGTCACCGACTTCGCCTACCTGCCGAGGAACTCGACCGTGCGCATCTCGGCGATCGGCGACGGCGGCCGGTACGCCCTGCCCGGCGCCCGCGCCGACCGTGACCTGCCGGTGCGCTACGCCCCGGCGTCCGGCGTACCGATCGAGTTGCGCGGCGCCGGCACCTGCTCCCGCCAGGTCAACAACTTCTGCACTGAGTCCGCGTTCGAATGCGACCGCCTCATCGCCTGCGAGGTCATCACCCCGGCCGGGAACTGGTCGTCCTACCCGCCCCACAAGCACGACGAGGACCGCCCGGGCGAGTCCGTGCTCGAGGAGATCTACTACTTCGAGCTCGCCGACGGCGGCCGCGAGTCCCCGGCCGAGCACTCGCCCCGCGCGATCGGCTACCACCGGGTCTACGGCACCGCCGACCGCCCCATCGACGTGCTGGCCGAGGTCCGGTCGGGGGACCTGGTCCTGGTCCCGCACGGCTGGCACGGCCCGGCCATGGCGGTGCCCGGCTATGACATGTACTACCTGAACGTGATGGCTGGCCCCGGCGAGCGCCGGTGGCTGATCTGCGACGACCCGGTGCACGGCTGGGTCAGGGACACCTGGGCCAGCGAGCCCGTCGACCCTAGGTTGCCCTTCTATAGGAGCCCAGCATGAAGCTCACGGTCGGCCAGGCGATCGTCGCGTTCCTCGCCGCCCAGTACAGCGAGCGCGACGGCACCGAGCACCGGCTGATCGAAGGCTGCTTCGGCATCTTCGGCCACGGCAACGTCGCCGGCCTCGGCGAGGCGCTGCTCGAAGCGGAGCTAACCGAGCAGTGCGGCAAACAACAGTGCGGCAAACAACAGTGCGGCAAGCAACACAGCACGCTGCGCTACTACCAGGGCCGCAACGAGCAGGCCATGGTCCACGCCGCCGTCGGCTTCGCCCGGATGCGCAACCGGCTGTCCACCCTCGCCTGCACCAGCTCGGTCGGCCCAGGCGCCACCAACATGGTGACCGGCGCCGCCCTCGCCACCGTGAACCGGCTCCCGGTCCTGCTGCTGCCATCTGATGTGTTCGCGACCCGCGTCGCCGACCCGGTCCTCCAGCAGCTCGAGCACCCCAGCCAGCGCGACGTCTCCGCCAACGACGCGTTCCGTCCGGTCTCCCGCTTCTTCGACCGGGTCGACCGCCCCGAGCAGCTCCCCGACGCCCTCCTCGGCGCGATGCGCGTCCTCGCCGACCCGGCCGAGACCGGCGCCGTCACGATCTGCCTGCCCGAGGACGTCCAGGCCCAGGCCTACGACTGGCCGGACGAGCTCTTCCGCCACCGGGTCTGGCCGGTCCCGCGCCCAGTACCCGATCCAGCCTCCGTCGCCAGGGCGCTCGCCCTGCTTACCGATGCCAGCCGGCCGCTCATCGTCGCCGGCGGCGGCGTGATCTACTCCGACGCGACCGCGGAGTTGCGCGCCTTCGCGCAGGCCGCTGGCATCCCGGTCGCGGAGACCCAGGCCGGCAAGGGCTCGCTGCCCTATGACCACCCGCAGTCGGTCGGCGCCATCGGCGCCACCGGCACCACCGCCGCCAACGCCCTGGCCCGCGAGGCCGACGTCGTCATCGGCATCGGAACCCGCTGGTCCGACTTCGCCACGGCCTCCCGCAGCGCCTTCGGCGCCCCCGGCGTCCAGTTCATCAACATGAACATCACTTCTTTTGACGCAGCCAAAAATTCCGGGCTCGCGGTCATTGGCGACGCTCGCGCCGCAATTAGCTCCCTGGCCGCTGGTCTCGCCGGGTGGCAGGTGCACGCCGCGTACCGCGCCCGCGCGACGGAGCTGGCCAGGGACTGGGACCAGACCGTGGAGCGGGCCTACCACCTGGGCCACAGCCCGCTCCCGGCCCAGTCCGAGGTCATCGGCGCGGTCAACGAGGCGGCCGGCCCCCGCGACGTCGTCGTCTGCGCGGCCGGCTCGATGCCAGGTGACCTGCACAAGCTCTGGCGCACCCGCGACCCCAAGGGCTACCACGTCGAGTACGGCTATTCCTGTATGGGCTACGAGATCGCCGGCGGCCTCGGCGTGAAGCTGGCCGCCCCCGACCGCGACGTCTACGTCATGGTCGGCGACGGCTCCTATCTGATGATGTCGAGCGAGCTGGTGACCGCCGTCCAGGAGCGGCTGCCGCTTATCGTGGTGCTCGTCCAGAACCACGGCTTCGCCTCGATCGGCGCACTGTCCGCCTCCGTCGGCTCCCAGCGCTTCGGCACCGCCTACCGGTACCGCGACCCGGCGACCGGCCGCCTCGACGGCGCCAACCTCCCGGTCGACCTCGCCGCCAACGCGCAGAGCCTCGGCGCGACCGTGATCAGGGCCGCCACGATCGCCGACCTGAAGGCCGGCCTGGCCGCCGCCAAGTCCGCTGCCAAGTCCGCTGGCGGCCCGGTCGTCATCCACGTCGAGACCGACCCGCTCGTCCCTGCCCCCGACAGCGAGTCCTGGTGGGACGTCCCCATCGCCGAGGTCTCCGGCCTTGACTCGGTGACCTCCGCCGAACAGGCCTACCAGGCGGCCAGGACTCGCCAGCGCAGGTACCTATGAGGCTGGCTGAGCTGCCGACCCCGGCGCTGATCATCGATGCGGCGGTACTTGATCGCAACCTCGCCGAGATGGCCGCGGCGCTGCCAGGCCCCAGACTGCGCCCGCACGTCAAGGCCCACAAGTGCACCGCCTTGGCCAAGCGCCAGGCCGCGGCCGGCCATCACTCCTTCACCTGCGCCACGATCCGCGAGTGCGAGGGCATGGCCGCGGCCGGCCTCGGCGCCGACATCTTGCTCGCCAACGAGGTACTCGACGCCCGCCGGCTGGGCGCCCTCGTCGAGCAGGGCGCGCGGGTCACGGTCGCGGTCGACTCACCCCAGACAATCGAGGCCGCGGTATCAGGCGGCGTGCCCGAGGTCGTCATCGACGTCAACGTCGGCCTGCCCAGGTGCGGCATCGACCCGGCCCAGGCGGGCCGCCTAGCCGACGCCGCTCGCGCGAAAGGCCTTTCCGTCCGCGGCGTCATGGGCTACGAGGGCCACGTAGTCGGCCTGCCCGACGCGGCCGAGCGAGCCGAGAAGTGCCGCGCCTCGATGGAGCTCCTGCTCGCCGCCCACGCCGACGTCGGCGGCGACCTGGTCTCGGCCGGCGGCACCGGCACCTACGCCATCAACACCTGGGCGGGCGAGATCCAGGCCGGCTCCTACGCCCTGATGGATACCGCCTACGGCCGCCTGCACCTGCCCTTCGGCCAGGCCCTGACCGTCCTCGCCACCGTCATCTCGACCTCCGCCCAGTGGTCGGTCGCCAACGCCGGCCTCAAGACCCTCGGCATGGACCACGGCAACCCGTCCATCGACGACGCTAGCGTCTGGTACTGCTCCGACGAGCACACGGTGTTTGCTAGCACGGTGTTCGCTAGCACCGAGTTCGCCCCGCCTCGTCGGGTCGGCGACCAGGTCAGGCTGATCCCGGCCCACATCGATCCGACCATGGCCTACCACGAGCGCGCCTACCTGTACGCGGGCGACGAGGTCACCGACGTCTGGCCGATTGACCTGCGCGGCTGGTAGCGGCGGCGCTGACCGCCGCCGACAGCGTCTCGATGTCGTAGGCGCCGTGGTGCCGCCTGCCGTTGATGAAGAACGTCGGCGTGCCTGCGACGCCGCTAAGGTCGGCGGAGTCCACGTCGGCGGCGATCCTGCCTTCGCCGGCGCGGCGCCGCAGGTCGCGTAGGAACCGTTCCACATCGAGCCCGATCACGGCGGCATGGCCGAGGAGGTCTCTGGCGCTCAGGGCACCCTGATGCTCGAGCAACTGGTCGTGCATCTCCCAGAACTTGCCCTGGAGGTGGGCGGCCTCGGCGGCCTCGGCTGCGAGCTGGGCGTGCGGGTGCACATCGGTGAGCGGCAGGTGCCGCCACACGTAACGCAGGTCACCAGAGTCAGCCAGCAGTTCTCTTATCACCGCCTCGGCCTGGCCGCAGAACGGGCACTCGAAGTCGCCGTACTCGACCAGCGTCACCAGCGCTCGGGAGGGGCCCCGTACGTGGTCGCGGTCGGGGTCTACCGGCACGGCGAGGTCGATGATGGTCTGGACTGTGCCGGTCAGGGCGCGGGCCCGCAGCCGCTTGGGTAGCAAGGTCGTGATCCGGAAAACCAGCCAGGACAGGATCGATGCCGTCAGCGCGGCCGAGAGTATGCCGATCTTCGCCTCGGCCAGCGTCGGGCCGTGGAAGGCCAGCGAGGCGATCAGCAGCGAGACGATGAGGCCGATGCCGGCCAGCGCGCCAGCGCCGGTCACCGCCGCCCACCCGACCGGAGGACGAATCCGGCCGCGCGACAGGCGGCTGAGCAGCCAGGCCGCCCCGACCGTGCCGATTGGCTTGCCGGCCGCGTAGCCGAGCAGGATGCCGAGCGTGACCGGGGAGGTAAATGCCCGGGCCAGGAAGCTGCCGCTCACCGTGATCCCGGCATTGGCGAGGGCGAACAGCGGGACGATCAGGTAGCTGGTCCAGGGATGGAAGATCTGCTGCAGCCGGTCGTTCGGCGAGATCGCCAGCCGCACGCTCTCCCTGGCCTCGCGGGCAAGCTCGGCGGTGGGCTGCTCGCGGAACTGCCGGAATGAGGCGGTCGCCTGCTCCAGGTTCTGGCGCGCGGCGGGATACGCGAGCGCGAGCAAGCCGACGGCCAGTCCGACGACCACGGGATCAACGCCGGACTTGAACAACGCGATCCAGGCGGCCAGGCCAAGCAGCAGGTAGACACTGCCGCGGCGGACGTTGCGCTGCCGCGCCACGACGACCAGTACCAAGATGCCGAGCCCGATGACAAGGGCGGTCAGCTCGATGTGCTCGCTGTAGGCGAGCGCGATCACGATGATCCCGGCGACGTCATCGACCAGGGCGAATGTGAGCAGGTAGGTCCGCACCCGGTCGGGGACGCCCGGGCCGAGCAGCGCCAGCACGCCAAGCGCGAACGCCGTGTCGGTCGACATGGCCGCACCCCAGCCGCGCGCGGTCGGCTGGCCAGCGTTGATCGCCAGGTAGATCGCGATCGGCACGACCATGCCGCCGAGTGCCACGATGACCGGGAGCGCCAGCCTCCGCCGCTCGCGTAGCTCGCCCATGTCGAACTCGCGTCGCGCTTCGAGGCCGGCCACCAGGAAGAAGAACGACATCAGCCCCGAGTTGACCCAGCCCTGCCAGCTGTCGGCGAGCTCGCGGCTTCCTGACCGCAGTAGCGCGACCGTGCGCCAGGCCGACTCGTACCCGGCCGGGTCGGCGTTCGCCCACGCCAGCGCCGCGATCGTCGCGCCGAGCAAGATCACGGCGCTGCCAGTCTCGGTCCGGACGAACCGGCGAAGCGGCGTCTCGAAGTGTCGTGCCCAGATGGTCACTGACTCGCGTTCAGTCACCGCAATATTGTCGCAGGACTGAGAGTTCTGTTACGCGTTGACGGTTTCGAGAACCGCTGTGTAACGTTTCCGACACCCGACACCCGACAGCCAACACTGAGACGAGGTGCCCAAGTGAGCGCATGGACGGCTGACGGCCCGGTGACCCTGACCGCGGAAGACCGGGCCAGGCGCACCGAGGATGCCAGCGAGGTCGTGGTCAAGCTCGGCGACGCGTCGGTCGGGATGGTGGCATTGTGCTGGGTCGACAACACGGGGGTCACCAGGGTCAAGGCCTGTCCGGTCAGCCGGTTCGAGCGGGCAGCCGGCTGGGGTATTGGCATGTCCCCGGTCTTCGACGTGTTCGTGATCGACGACAGCATCACGACCAGCAAGCACATCGGCGGTCCCGACGGCGACCTGCGGCTCGTTCCTGACCTGCACCGGGTCGTCCCGCTCGCCGCCCAGCCGGGCTGGGCGTTCGCCCCGGTCGACCGCTTCACCCAGGAGGGCCGCCACTACGTCGCCTGCCAGCGCTCATTCGCGCGGCGGATGACCGACCTCGCGGCCCAAGAGGGCCTGACCGCCAGGGCCAGCTTCGAGATCGAGTGGGCCGTCGGCACCGACGATGACGGCCGCTTCGTGCCTGCCTGCGAAGGGCCGGCCTACGGGATGACGAGGATCATCGAACTGTCGGACTACGCCCGCGAGGTCGTGGCCGCGATCGAGCGCGAAGGCATCGTGGTTGAGCAGTTCCACCCCGAGTACGCCGCCGGCCAGCTTGAGGTGTCGATCGCGCCCAACGACCCGGTGGGTGCCGCCGACGACAGCGTGCTGGTGCGCCAGACCATCCGCGCCGTTACCCAGCGCTTCGGCTGGCAGGCCTCGTTCGCGCCGTCAGTGATCGCCGGCTACGTCGGCAACGGCGGTCACGTGCACCTGAGCCTGTGGCGGGACGGAGCGAACGTGCTGGCGGGCGGCCCTGGCCGGCACGGCCTGACCGCCGAGGGCGAGGCGATCGCGGCCGGCATCCTCGACCAGCTCCCGGCCCTGCTCGCGGTCGGCTCGCCGAGCGTGGCCAGCTACATCAGGCTGGTGCCGTCGCACTGGGCCGGGGTGTACCAGGTCTGGGGCCGGGAGAACCGGGAGGCCGCGCTGCGCCTGGTCACCGGGTCTGACGGCGAGCACGACATCAGGTCGAACCTCGAGGTCAAGTGCTTCGACCTGGCCGCCAACCCGTACCTGGTCGTTGGCTCGCTGCTGGCCTGCGGCCTCGACGGGCTGCGCCGGGGCGGGACGCTGCCCGAGGAGATGGCGGGCGACCCGGCCGGCCTTGGCGACGAGGAACTGAGCCGCCGCGGCATCGTCAGGCTGCCGCAGTCCCTCGCCGAGGCCGCGGACGCGTTCGCCGCCAGCGACGTGCTGCGCGAGGCGATGGGCGAGCCACTGTTCGACTCCATGCTGGCCGTCCGCCGGGCCGAGTCCGAGCTGTTCGCCGGGACCAGCCCGGACGACATCGTCGCCCGCACCCGCTGGCGATGGTGACTGTGCCCGATGTAGCAGGGCCCGATGTAGCAGGGCCCGAAGTAGCAGGGCCCGAAGTAGCAGGGCCCGAGGTCACCGTCGCCGAGCGGCTGAAGCTGCGCGATGACCTCACCCCAGCCGAGCGCAAGGTCGCGCGGGTGCTGCTAGCGCAGTACCCGGTCGGCGGCCTCGAGCCGATCGCCAAGCTGGCCGCCGACGCCGGCGTCAGCCCGCCCACAGTCGTGCGGCTGGTCAACAAGCTCGACTTCGACAGCTACGCCGGCTTCCAGGCCTCGCTCAAGTCGGAGGTAACGGCCAGGCTCTCCTCCCCGCTGTCCATGCACAGTGCTCCCGATGACGTCGCCTCCGGCAACAGTGCCCCCGGTGACACTGTGCCAGCTGACACTGGCGACGTGATCACCCGCTCCGAGCGCGTCCTGTGCGGCGGCATCTCGTCCAGCTTCGCCCGGCTGCCCAGGGCCGAGTTCGACGAGGCGGTCGGGCTGCTGGCCGACGAGCGCAGGGGCGCGGTGCTGATCGGCGGCCGGTTCAGCTCGATGCTGGCCGAGTACCTGGCCGCGCATCTGCGGATCCTGCGGCCCAACGTCCGGGTCATCTCCTCCGCGGGCGCCGACCGGATCAGCTCGCTGCTCGACGTCGGGCGCCGCGACGTCCTCGTCGCCTTCGATTACCGCCGCTACCAGCACGACACGGTCAGGCTCGCGCTGACGGCCAAGCAGCAAGGGGCGACGCTGATCGCGTTCACCGATCCGTACCTGTCGCCGCTGTCGGCCTCCGCCGACGTCGTCTTGACCTCCAGCGTCGCCTCGCCGTCGCCATTCGACGCCCTCACCCCGGCGGTCGCGCTCATCGAGACCGTCATCACGGCGCTGGTCGACCGGCTCGGCGCCGCCCCGCTGGCGCGGATGGCGCGCTATGACGCGCTCTTCGCGGGAACCGTTGAACAGGAGCTGCCGTGATCGCACTGATCGACCATCACGTCCACGGGATCGTCACCATGGACCTGGATCGGGTCGGCTTCGAGCTGCTGCTGACCGAGGCGCCCTGGCCGCCGCCCGCCGGCACCACGATGTTCGACAGCCAGCTCGGCTTCGGCGTCCGGCGCTGGTGCGCGCCCGTGCTCGACCTCGATCCGTCCGCTCCAGCGCAGGAGTACCTGCGCCGCCGGGCCGAGCTCGGCTTCGCCGAGGTCAACCGGCGCCTGCTGACCGGCGCCGAGGTCGCGCTCTGGCTGATCGACACCGGCTACCAGGCCGACCAGCTCACCACGCCGGAGCAGATGGCGGCCGTGAGCGACACCCCGGCCCGTCAGATCGTCCGGCTTGAGTCCGTCGCCGAGCAGGTGCTGACCGGCGGCACCACCGCTGAGGGCTTTGGCAGCGCGTTCGCGGACGCGCTGAGCGCGGCGACCGTGGCGGCGCGGGCGGTCGGCTACAAGTCGGTCGTCGCCTACCGGTTCGGCTTCGACTTCGACCCGGCCAGGCCCGGGCCAGCCGAGGTCGCCGCCGCGGCCGGGCGGGTGCTGCGCGAGCTTGACGCCGATCCGGCCGCCGCCCGAGTGGCTGACCCGGTGCTGCTGCGGCACCTGATCTGGACGGCGGTGGACACGCACCTGCCGATCCAGTTCCATGTCGGCTTCGGCGACCCTGACGTCCGGCTGCACCGGTCCAACCCGTCCTTGCTGCACGACTTCCTGATCGCGACCGAGCCCATCGGGACTCCGGTCATGCTGCTGCACTGCTACCCGTTCCAGCGCGAGGCCGGCTACCTGGCCAACGTTTTCAGCCACGTCTACATGGATGTCGGCGCGATCCTCAACCACGTCGGCGCCCGCTCCACGGCGGTCCTCGCCGAGGCGCTCGAGCTCACCCCGTTCCACAAGATGCTGTACTCGTCGGACGCATTCGGCCTGCCCGAGCTGCATTACCTCGGCGCGATCGGATTCCGCCGTGACCTGGCCAAGGTGATCGACGGGTTCGTCAATGACGATTCCTGGGCGAGCACGGATGCCGATCGCGTTTTGCGGCTCATTGGTTCTGAGAATGCGGCCAGGGTCTACGGCCTGGAGCTTGAATGACCAGCACTGGCGCCGCAAACACTGCTGTCGCAAACACTGCTGTCGCAAACACTGGCGCCGTCAGCCTGGCCGACCGGCTCAGGGCCGGAGTCGCCGCCGAACTCGACGATGCCGTGGCCCTTCGGCACGAACTGCACGCGACCGCCGAGCTGTCGGGCTCCGAGCACGCGACCGCCGCGCGCGTCGTCGCTGCTCTCGGTGCCGCCGACGCCGAGATCGTGGCGGAAACCGGGCGCCTGGTCAGGATCGGAGCACCGGACGGCCCGTGCGTCGCGCTGCGAGCCGAGCTCGACGCCCTGCCGATCGCGGAGGAGACCGGGGTTCCCTGGGTCTCGACCAGCGGGGCGATGCATGCCTGCGGCCACGACGTGCACCTCGCCGCGCTGACCGCGGTAGGGCGGGCGGCGAGGCGGGCGGACGCGGCCGGCGAGCTGCCCGCGCCCGTGCTGGCCGTGCTCCAGCCGCGCGAGGAGACGATCCCGTCCGGGGCCAGAGACATCGTGGTGTCAGGCGCGCTCGCCGCGCATCAGCCGGCCGCGATCATCGCCGTGCACTTGCAGCACCAGCTTCCCCTCGGCACGGTCGCCGCCGCCGTCGGCACCGTCAACGCGGCCACCGACGACTTCGAGATCAGGGTCGAGGGGACGGGCGGGCACGCAGGCTACCCGCAGCTGACCGCCGACCCGGTCCTGACGCTGTGCCAGACGGTGGTCGCCCTCCAGCAGATCGTGAGCAGGCGATCGGACCCGACCCACGCGGTCGTGATCTCGATCGGCATGGTCGAGGCCGGGCAGGCCGCGAACGTGATCCCGCCCGCGGCGATCGCGCGGGGCACGTTGCGGGTGCTCGACGAGGCCGACCGGCCCCGGCTGCACGGCTTGCTGCGCGAGATCGTCGAGTACACCGCGCTCGCGCACGGCTGCACCGGCACGGTCACGATCGACCAGGGCGAGCCAGCGCTGGTCAACGACGAGGCGCTGACGACGGCGACCTGGCCCTGGCTGCGCGAGGCTGGCTTCACGGTCGATCGCTCGCTGCGGTCCTGCGGCGCCGACGACTTCTCTTACTTCACCGGCAGCGCCCCGACCCTGATGCTCTTCCTGGGCACCGGCGGGCCTTTCAGCCTGCACCATCCCTCGTTCCTGCCCGGTGACGAGCTGGTGGGCCAGGTGGCCAGCGCACTGCTGGCCGGCTATCTCGGGGCCCAGGAGGTGCTTGCCGCTAGCGCGAAACCGGTCATCGGGTGACGATGAGTGCTGGGAGGTGTTGGCGGTGGCTGCTACTTCTGAGACTGAGACTGGGACCGAGTGGGTCTAGCTTCACCGGAACCTGAGCGTCTGAGAGGCCATTGGCATCTCGCTCGCCCTGATGGCGCCGTCAATGGCGGCGAGCATCAACCCGCAGGGCACGGCCGGGACCGTCGGCCGCGCCGTGCCGTCGGCGTTCGCGCTGGCGTTCGTCGGCGTCCTGCTCGTCGCGTACACGTTCGTGCGGCTGACCCAGCGGTTCCACCACTCGGGCTCGGTGTACGGGTTCGTCGGCGCCACCCTCGGGCCGTCGGCCGGGGTAATCGCCGGCTGGGCACTGGCCGGCACCTACACGTTCTACGCGGTCACCACCGCGATGGCGGGCGGCCGGTTCGCGGTCGGCTACCTCGACTCGGTCGGGATCTGGACGAACCAGCCGACCTGGGCCGGGTTCCTGCTCGGTGCGGCCGGGCTGCTGCTGGTCTGGTCGCTGGCCATCACGCCGGGTCCGCCGAAACCTGTATCCCCAACGCCGTAGGCACCCGCTACGCCTCCAAATCAACCGAGCCCACCAGTTCCCCTTGCAGCCAGCGCCGCCGTCTGTCACGCTTGTATAGCGGGAAGAGCGACCACGTTGCCGACCCGAAAGGGTCTGGCTTTATACCGCATAGACGGTCTTGTCGGCGCTCTTCCCGCCCAGACTTTCATTGCCCAGCAGGCTCCTAGGCGCCCCCCGCTCGCCCTGCCACCCGCCGCTCGCCCTGGCGCCCCCATCCACCCGCATCCACCCGCATCCACCCGAGGCTCGTACCACGCTCCGCGCACGCCTTGACCAATCCGTGCACGCCTTGACCCGATTCCGCGCTTGCTCTGCGGCCACAACTTCCCCGCCTTGTCAATTGTCAGGCAGCCGCCTGAGGCGGGCTGTGGCTATGGAAGACCCGGCTGCCGTCCGGACTGGTCATCGTGGTCGTGCCATCGGGATTCAGCGCGATCGTCCAGCCCCAGGTATGAACCGCAATTAGATGGTGAAA